>CAZPIO010000265.1:0-2527 GCA_964586235.1 uncultured Planctomycetales bacterium | reverse complement strand
ACTTGGGATTGGGGACGCGGATGGGGACGGGGATTTGGGACTTGGGATTGGGGACGGGGACGTGGCATTTGGGATGTGGGACGTAGGAAACGGCTGGGGATGGGGCCGGCGCTGGGGCAGGCCCGAAGGGCCGCGCTTCGATAGCCCAGGGCGCAGCCCTGGGGAATCGGTCCGTTGCGCGAATCATCCGAAGCCCCGAAGGGGCGCGCCAACTTTGGCGGCGCGACGGCCGCCGGGCATGACAAGTCTCTCCCCTTGGTTCTAACGCGCGGAAGGCGCGTTTTCAAGAGCAAAAGTAGGCCACTGCCAGGAATGGGCCCAGTTCACCTATTGCATTGCGTTTCGAGGTCTGAAAATGTCAATAGGAGAAAGTCGAGTTTGTTTGGTAAACTGCGGCGGCTGCATTGGTCAAGGAAAGGACATTCGCATCAGGAGACCGTGGCATGGACGCCGCCCAACAAGCCCGAGCGAGGAAGAAGGAAGAGCTTTTGAGGCAACTGGCCGAGTTGTCGATCGAGGAGCAGGTCGAACAGGGCATGTTTCTCGGGACGCCGCATTACAGTGTGATCGAACGTGCGGCGGTGACGCTGGGACGTGAGTTGAGCCGTCAGGCCCAGGAGCGGGCGGCCCGGGAAGTGGCCGCGAACTGCCCCCCGGAGGTGGCCTGTCCGACCTGCCGGGCCCCATGCGAGATCCAGACAGAGAAGCGGCAGGTCACGAGCATCGACGGGCCTGTGGAGCTTACGGAAACGGTTGCCTACTGCGACAAATGTCGGCGGTCTTTTTTTCCCTCAGCGGGTCGCCATGGGGATGGATGGCCGGGAAGTCACTCCGGAACTGACGCGTGCGGTGATCCATCTGGTGGCGGAGGTGCGTTCGTTTGAGCGGGCGGAAATCACGACCGAGCGAGTCCTGGGGCACAAAATCTCCCGGAGCACCATCCGGCGTTTGGCCCGGCAAGTCGGAGGGGAACTTGCGGAACTTGCAGAGCAGGACGAGCGGAGCGGCGAAAAAGAGGTGGTTGTCCCCGAGGTGGCGGTCGTTTCTTGCGACGGGGGGCGTATCCGAACCCGTCAGCCAGGCCAAGGTCGGGGCGTCGTCTTGGCTGGTGAGAAAGGGTGGCGAGAAACGAAGAACGCTTCGTTTGAGCGGATGAGTTTGCACCCGGAGCATTCCGCTGAGGGCGATCCTTGCCCCCGCCTGCCCAGTTCGTTCCGAACGGCGGCAAAGGTGGCACAAATTACGGAAAAACCGGTGTTGAACGTCGATCCTCCCGACGACGATGAGGCCGTGCGCGTGGTCTACCAAAGGCCGCGACGGGTGTTGCGAACCGCCGTAAGCAGCATGGTCTGTTCCGATGAATTCGGCCCCAGGATGGAGCGGGAAGCCAAGCGGCGTCGATTTTACGAGGCGTCCCTGCGAGCGTTTCTCGGCGACGGCTTGAACTGGAACTGGTCGATCTGGAAAAAGCACTTTCGCACGTTCGTACCGATCCTCGATTTCATCCATGCGATCCACTACGTCTTCGAGGCGGCGATGGCCTTGGGTTTCGGTCCAGCCGAAGCCTGGGCGACGTACGTGCGGCTCGTCACGCGGTGCTGGGAAGGAGGCGTGGACGCGGTGATCGAGGAGTTGACCACTGCCTGCGAGAGTCGCGGCATGGACATGGAAGAGAGCGTCGCGGATGACGATCCCCGCAAAGCGCTCGGCGATGCCGTCCGGTATCTGCGAAACAACCGCGACCGCATGGACTATCCCCGCTACCGTCGCTTGGGTCTACCGGTCACCAGCGCGCCGATGGAGTCGCTCATCAAGCAAGTGGGGCTGCGCGTGAAAGGGACGGAGATGTTCTGGGATGACCCCGAAGGAGGGGAGTCCATCCTGCAAATCCGCGCCGCTGCCCTCAGCCAAGACCAGCGCCTCGACACCTACCTCAAAAACCGCCCAGGCTGGCAATTCGTCCGCCGAACCACGCCGCCGACCGTCGCCGCATAAGCTGAACTGGTCCCAGTCGCTTCAGTTTGATGCGGGCGTCGGCCGTGGTGAATTGCCAGTCGATTTTCGATTTGTGGGCGTTGCGGTCGTCTTCCCAGGCAGCGACTTCGCGGCTCATGGTTTCCTTGCAGTCGATGCGCCGGTCCAGGCATTGGCGGGAGAGAATGCTCAATTCCGTCTCGGCCATATTCAACCAACTGCCGTGTTTTGGCGTGTGGTGGATTTCCAACCGTGAGGCGAACGCACGTGCGGTTGCCGGATCAAACGCCTCGTACAAGCTGCCGATGCCGTGGGTGTTAAGGTTGTCCATCACGAGCACCACGATGGCCGCCTTCGGGTAGACGGTCAGGAGGAGGTAGTGGACGAACCAAGCCCAGTCGATTTTCGTCCGCCGATCCGTCACATGCACCGTCCGCCTACCCACTAACGGCTCCACCGCCATGAACAAGTTCGCCGTGCCACGTCGTTCGTATTCGCTGTCGTACTTGGCGGTCCGGCCGGGCTGCGCCGGCAACGGCTGGCGCACTTCGGC
>CAZPIO010000264.1:0-2604 GCA_964586235.1 uncultured Planctomycetales bacterium | reverse complement strand
TAGGCGTCCTCGAAGCGGCCCTCGAGGACGGCGTCCAGATAGACGCGAAGGCTGTCACCCGGTCCTGCCTGCTGCGGCGTCCCTGATGGTGCACAGCTTGCAAGAAAGATGCACAGAAGCAGATAAAAATAAAGGATTTTGAGGGTTCCCCTTCTCATTCCTGCTCCCCGGCCGTCGAACCCGCCTTCATGTCAGGACCCCGTCTCTATCTTCGCGTCCACTGCTACACAGCCCCGGCCCTCCCCGAAGACGATCAGGGGATTCATGTCGATGTTGGCAATCTCCGGGTGCTCGTCAAGAAGCGTTGAGACCCGGCAGAGACAGCCGACGAGGGAATCGATGTCGGAGGGGCCCTGCCCGCGAAACCCTTTCAGGATCGGCGCGCCCCTGATTTCGTCGATCATCTCCCGGGCTTCTGTTTCCCCGATGGGCACGACCCGCATGGCTGCGTCCTTGAGGACCTCGACAAAAATACCGCCGAGGCCGAAAAGGATGACGGGGCCAAACTCCTGATCCCTTCTTCCGCCGATGATGACCTCCGTGCCGCGGGAAATCATCTTCTGGATCAGGAATTCATCGCCTCTCATTGCCTTGAAGGCTTCGCGGAACTGTTGCGGGTCGCCGATGTTCAGGCGGATCCCCCCCGCCTCCGTCTTGTGGAGAAGAGCCGGCGAGGAGACCTTGAGCGCGACGGGATAACCGATTTCGGCAGCCGCTTTCAGGGCTTCATCAAGGGTCTTTACCACGGCAAAGGGCGCGACGGGCACCCTGTAGGTCGAGAGAAGCTCAAAGACCTGCGAGGTTTCCAGGAGCCTCCCGGAAGAAATCGAAGCCCCGCCTTTACGGGCCGGGTTCTTCTTCATCATCCCCCGGGATGCCTTCGCCGATTGAAAACGGTGATGCCGCAGGGCCCTTGCCAGCGCCTTCAGGGCGAAGGGCGGGTCGACGAAGAGGGGAAACCCGCTTGCGTCCTTCATGGCCTCCCAATGGTTTTTCTCGGCATTGGACACAATCACAACGGGCTTTCCGTACTGCAGGGAGAGTTCCCCCGCCGACCGGAAGAGATTCTGCGTGGGCTCGATCTCGCCCCTGGATACGTAGGAATGACCGAGGACGACGGCGTCGACCTCCTTTTCCTTCAGGGCCTCTTCCACGATCACCCTGTAGAAATCAATGTCGAAGATATCCCCCATGTCCAGGGGGTTGGTCATCCGTATGACGCCGGCGCGGAGTTTTTTCCTGGCCGTGTCATAGAAGCCGCTGGAGAACCGGGCCAGTTCGAAGCCGTAACGGTGCGCGGCATCTGCCGACACGACGGCCGCGCCGCCCGAGCGGGACAGGACGGCAAGGCGCGGGCCCCTCATCGGAGGAAGCGTGAATGCCTTGATACAGTCCATCATCTCGTGCATGTTTCCGACGCGGTGGATCCCCACCTGCTTGAAGGCCGCCTCCACGACTTCATCGTCGCCGGCAAGCGCCGCCGTGTGAAATTTCGCGGCGTCGTGGCTGATGGGGTTGGTATTCGCCTTGAGAACCACGATGGGCTTGTCCGTTCCGGCCGCCAGATCCATGAGGCGCCTCCCGTCGGAGACGTTTTCCAGGTACACCCCGATGACCTTCGTCTCCGGATCCGAGATCAGGTATTCCAGGTAATCGTTCTCGTTGAGATCGAGTTTGTTCCCCATGCTGATCAGCTTGTTGAAACCGATGTTCTCGGCGGTGAGAAGCCGCAGAGCCTCGATGACGATGCCGCCGCTCTGCGCGGCGATGGAAAGGGAACCTTTCTTCATGTCGCCGGGCTGCAGGGGGACAAAGGGCAGGGCGAGCCCGTTGTCGAGGTTGAGGATGCTGATGCAGTTCGGGCCGACAAAGCGGATGCCCCAGCGGCGCGCGGCGTCGAGGACTTCCCTCTCGAGGTCGCGGTGGTCATCGGAGAATTCACTGAACCCGCCCGACTGGATCACGCCGTACCGCACCCCCTTCCGCCCGCAGGCGTCCATGGCCTCGGGCACGTGACGGGCCGGGATCAGGAAAACGGCAACCTCGGGTGAACCCTCGACATCCTCGATGCGGCGGTAGATCCTGCGGCCGTTCAGGTCGCCCCCCTCCCGGCCGACGGCGTAGACCGGGCCGCGGTAGCCGAACCGCTCCAGATTGAAAACGATGTTTCTGCCCAGGTTTGTCGGCGCAGGGGAGACACCCACCACCATGACGCTTCCCGGGTAAAACAGCCCCTTCATAAGCTTCCCTCCTCGGGACCCGTCGCGCGACGCGCGCGGGCTATCCTGTAAAATCCATTCACGACAGGCCCGTGGCCTGACTGTAAATCTCGTTTAAGCGTTCCGCTTCCGCCCCGGGGTCGGGCCACCTGCCCGCCATCGCCAGGCCCGCCCGCACCAGCCCTTTTCTGAACGGCTCGTCGTCGACAAGCCTCAGGGCCTGCCTCACGAAATCACCCGCATCGCCCGGCCGGAAGAGGCAGCCGCAGGGCCCGCCGTTTTCCCCGAGAACCGTCCACCGGTTTCCCCGGATGTCGGAGGCGAGGATCGGCCTCCCGGAGGCGACGGCCTCGAGCAGAACGTTCGACAGCCCCTCGGCGCTGGA
>CAZPIO010000263.1:0-2606 GCA_964586235.1 uncultured Planctomycetales bacterium | reverse complement strand
AGGGTCACCGTCTGGGGGACCGCGTAGTTCAACGAGTCAAACGTCAGGGACGCTCCCGATTGGACGGTGATGTCAGCATCGCCTGAAACGCGGGCTACCGTGGCCTGAACCGTGCCACCGGGATCGAGGGCCAGTCTTACCATGAACGTGCCGGTGCCGGCCTCTGAAATGCTGGCCGACCAGGCGCTCAGCAGGAAGGCTTGCAGGCCACCTTCACAAACCCCCATGTCGACAATTGGCGGCGTGCCGGTGCCGCTATCGGGACCGAATGTGTCCGTGAATCGCGAGATACCACAGAGATCGAAGGGAAGGGGCTCGGCTGTGTTGCCGTCGCCGTCGAGATCGGGCGTGTCGGCCGGAACCGCGTTGTTGTCGCCGGCATCCGTGCAGGGCGAACTGGCCAACACTCGCGGATCGTCATCCGCTGTGCCGATTACGTCGTCCGGTCCATTCGGGTCGGGCATCTGCGGGTCGGCGCCGGTGTTGCCTGTGCCGCCCAGCGACCCGGTCCATCCTTGCACGCACGAGTAGTTGATCACCGTGGTTGTGCCGGAGACCTGGCTGGCCTCGGTCACGCCGCTCCTGTCGTGGTTGCCCCAGAAGATGCAGTTGCTGATGGTAGAGATAGAGGAGCTGCCGGACGTCCTGAGACCACCACCGTTGGCGTAGGTGCTGGTAGCGACGTTCTCTGTGAACGTGCAGTTGACGAGCTTGAGACTTCCCGCGTCGTAGTTGAAGATCGCGCCGCCGGCCGCGGAGCCCTGGGCGGTGTTTCCGCTAAACACGCAGTTGACCAGCGTTGGTGTACCACCCCCGCTCGTATTCATGAACGCGCCACCGGCCCCTGTGGACGTGTTGCCGTGGAAGCGACAGCCGATGTAGACGGCCTTGCTGGAAGGCGAATAGACCGCACCACCATTCGAGTTGGCCGTATTGCCGACAAACACGCAGTTCAGCAGGGTCGTATAGTCACTGCCGCACTGTAGCGCCCCGCCGTAGTTGGCTGAGTTGCCGGTGAACAGACAGTCAACGAATTTCGCTCTGCTGCCGGTCCCGTTGGTAACGGCCCCGCCGCCGCTGCCCCCGCTAAGCCGGTTGCCGTCGAACGTGCAACTGACGACCGTCGGGCTCGCCCCCCAAGCGTCGTTGCACATGGCACCGCCCCAGTAGTCAGCGCGGTTGCTCGTGAAGAGGCAATTGCTCACCACCGGGCTGCTGCCGGCGGCGTTGTACATGCCGCCGCCTCTGTTCAGGTTGAGGTCGCCGTTGCCGTTGGCATTGCCGCCTTTGATGACAAAACCGTCAAGAACGGAAGAGGCGTCGCAGCCTCCGGTGGTGACCACCCGGTAGCTGTTCTCGGCGTTGTTCGCGAAGTTCGGCCCGTCGTCGCCGGCCAGATCACCGCTGAGGATGGTGACATTGACCGCCGGATTGCGCTGACTCAGGCTCGTCTCACCCCCTGCAAACCCGCCGTAGACGGCCGTCTTGCGTGACAGATGAAACGACGCGGCCCGATTGCCCGTGCCACGGTCGGGCCTGTAGGTGCCGGCCGCCACCCATATCTCCATCGCCCAATCGTCGGCGAGGGCCTTCTGCAGGTCTTGATAGGCCGTGGCCCAGCTTGTGCCATCGCCGCCGGCGGGGGCCGCCGCATTGACGTATCTTCGCTGGCAACGCGGCAGAAGCGAGGTCGACGGGTCGCCATGGACGTTAAATGCGACGTAGTTCTGCCAGTAGAGCGCGCCGCCGGGATCAAGACCCATTGTCGTGTCGTAGAGGGCTCGGGCCGCAGTTGCGTTGTCGCCGACGATCCTGGACGCGTATCGATAGGCCATGCCATTGTTGGTAGGCGTAGCGCGGAAGTTCATCTGACCTTTTTCGTACCAGGTTTCTCGGGTCGCGGCGACGGTGGAGACCACCCCCTTCTTGAGCAGCGTGTAGCACAGGTTGCCGGTCGTCTCCGGGTAGGCGTTGTTGCACGAGCATTGGAAGGCCATTGCAGGAAAGTTGTCGCTGAGCTGGGCCGCGTAGCTCGTGTCCATCACGCTGACGGCCTCGGTTTGCGAGCCGTGCGTCGCCCACAGCACGAGGCCGAACGAGCCGGTCTTCCAGACGTTCGTCACGTTGGATTTGCTGCAGGGCATCGTTTCCGGAGGCGGCGTCAGGCTGTAGGCCAGGTCGTACACGCGGTGGTACGACCAGCCCGCCGGGACGAGCGTATCATTCTTGATTTGCTCACCCAGACGGTAGATGAGCGTTGTGACGTCCGGGTCCTTCATGGGAAGCAAGGCGCTGCGCCGCCATGCGACCGAACCGGCCGGCTGGTTCTGGTAGTCCATGGTCTTCTGAAGGATGTTGTCCAGATCGGCGATGGTGCCATAGTACGGGATACGGCCGACGATCACCTCCCAGAAGCGGTCCGCCCCGCCCGTGCCCGTGTCGCCCGAGTACTCGCCATAGTACGCGTCACCGTCGAGATTCCAGTTGCCCGTCAAGTCGGCGTAGTAAACGTCTGAGGGTACGGTCTCGGAGGTGTTCCGCGGGTAGAGTATCTTCATCGGAACGGTGCCAGTGGTGGGGCGCGGATCACCAATCAGCAAAACGTA
>CAZPIO010000262.1:0-2849 GCA_964586235.1 uncultured Planctomycetales bacterium | reverse complement strand
CGAGCCTGTTCGAGCTAAAATGTCTGGCCGCTGGAAAAAGGGCGAGTCCCTGCCCGGCCTTCCCGCCCACCTCTGGGACCTCTTCCCCGACCGCCTTGTCCCTTCCGAATTAGGCGATATTCCTGAAGGCTGGGGCATCGTGAGGCTCGGAGATGTATCAGACTTAAACTGGGGAGATACGAACGTTACCAAGAAATCATACGTTAGCAATGGATATACTGCTTTTAGCGCAAAAGGACCCGATGGTTTTTTACCATACTATGACTATGATAGGACCGCCATCGTATTGAGTGCCATTGGAGAGAACTCTGGCCTAACTTGGTTAGCACAAGGAAAATGGTCTTGTATAAAAAACACGATGCGCTTTTGGTCAATAGACGAAAGTCTACCAACAGAGTATTTGTTTTATGCAACATGTAATAAAATCTTTTGGCCCTTAAGAGGTTCAGCTCAACCTTTTATTTCACAACAAGATGCAAGAAATAGGCTTATCATGAGACCCATCGGCCCTCTTGGCAAATATTTCGGCAATATGGTCGAGCCCTTGCATAAAAAATCATTCTATGTCTCAACTGAAAGTAAGCAATTAGCTAGTTTGCGGGACATTTTATTGCCTAGATTGATCTCTGGTAAGATTCATATAAGCACTATTTCAAATATATAAAGGAGAAAGAATTATGAACAGCTATTTCCCTAGAGGATCTGAATGGCGGAAATGGGATTTGCAAGTTCATACACCAGAATCTATTGTCAATTATTATTCCGGTCCGGATCCATGGCCTAAATTTATTGAGCAGCTTGAGTGTTTAGAACCCGAGTTCAAGGTAATTGGAATTTGCGATTATATTTTTCTTGACGGATATAAGCGCATATTAAAGGAGAAAAAAAGCGGTAGGTTAAAAAACATCGAACTTTTTCTTCCTGTAATAGAACTCAGAATAGACAAATTTGGAGGCACACAAGGGCACTTAAGCAGAGTGAACTATCATGTAATCTTTTCCGACGAGTTGGATCCAGAAATAATTGAACAGCATTTTTTAAATGTTCTTCCTCGATCTTATCGAGTGTCTCCAGATCTAAACATACCACAATGGAACGCAGTGGCTACTCGCCAAAGCCTAGAAGATCTCGGCAAACGAATTAGGGAGACCATCCCGGTCGATGAGAGAGCCGATTATGATAATATAAACGACTTAACACTCGGATTTAATAATCTATGCGTTTCATTGGAAGCAGTTAAGGAGGCACTCAAATCTCATTATTTTTCTAATAAGGCTTTAACTGCAGTTGGAAGAACAGAATGGGCTGACATAAAATGGAATGACCAATCTGTTGCAGAAAAAAAGAACATTATTAATGAAGCAAATTTAGTATTTGGCTCTTATGAAACACAAGATGACTGGCAAAGAGCTAAAGATATACTAAGTAAGAGCGGCGTCAATGACATTCTTATGGACTGCAGTGATGCTCACGCTTTTAAGGAATCTCAGAATAAAGATAGGATTGGTAAGTGTTATACTTGGATCAAGGCAGATCCCACTTTCAAAGGATTATTGCAAGTTCTCACAGCCCATGATCAACGTATCTACGTTGGAGATACCCCTCCTGAAATAAAGAGGGTCCGAAATAATAGCACAAAATACGTGAAATCAATTTCAATCGAAAAAAAGTCGGAGGCAACAATTAATGAAACATGGTTTGATAACTCTATTCCCTTAAATTCTGGAATGATTTGCATTATAGGTAATAAGGGCAGCGGAAAAAGTGCTCTTACTGATATAATTGGACTTTTAGGGAACACAAAACAGTACGAAAATTTCACCTTCCTTTCTAAAGATAATTTTCGCCAACCTAAGGATAATAAATCAAAGCATTTTCAAGCAACAATAAAATGGGAAAGTGGTCACACTTTTACGAAGGGATTAGATGAACAAATTGACAAACATCAGCCAGAATTAATTAAATATATACCCCAAAACTACTTAGAACATATTTGTAACGAAATCGGCAAAATAGAAGAGACAGAATTTGATAAAGAGCTAAAGAATATCATCTTTTCGCATATCGATGAATCAAATCGTCTTGGCATGTCTTCTCTTGATGAACTTATTGATTTTAAGACTTCCCAAGCAGAAGAAAAACTTTTCAATCTTAGGAAAGAACTCCATGAAATTAACTCTACGATTGTAGCTCTAGAAGAAATGTCTCAACCAGAGTATAAAATTGAACTGACTAATCTCTTAGCCAAAAAAACAGAAGAACTAGATGCTCATGACAGATCTGAGCCATTGGAAGTAAAGAGACCTGAAAATGATCCTGATAAACAGGCCTATCTGTTTGATTTAGCCAACCAAATAGAACGGATTAATGAAGAATTAAATAGTTGCGTACTAGATTTTGACAATAAAAAGAAGCTTTCTTCTGAATTAAACATCCTCATTTCCCAAGCAGATATATTGATCGGAAGACTAGAGAATATTAGCTCGCAAGTCCAAGGCTTTATTAATGAAAGCAAAGATGATTTCGCGAGGCTCGGTGTATCTTTAGATTCAGTCTTAAGTTTTTCAATTAATGTTGAACCTTTAAAAACTAAGAAAGATTCCCTTGTTAAAGAGACAAAACAGATCGACGAAAGTTTGGATCCGCAGAAGCCTGGTAGCATTGGCAACAAAATATTAAATATTAAAAGTACAAGAAAGCAACTTGAAAATAAATTAGACCAGCCAAACAGACTTTATCAACAATATAAAACAGATCTAATGAATTGGGAATCCAAACGTAGCTCAATTCTAGGGAATGAAGAAACACCAAATACATTGAAGTTTTATGAAAAGAAGATCCAGGAACTT
>CAZPIO010000261.1:0-3092 GCA_964586235.1 uncultured Planctomycetales bacterium | reverse complement strand
GAAAGGGAATTTAATGTACAAGAAACTTGACACAAAAATTGCAAGAGCACCAAAAATCGGTGCGCTGCTGGCATACTGCCAAGAAACCACGTCAGGCGAATCTAAGGTTGTCGATGTAGTCTATCATGGGGAATGTGCTTTCCAGTCGGCAACGTTGAAAGACCTTATTGCCGACGCAAAAGCGGAACTACTGTTGCTGAAGCGATCAGGGAAGCCGTAGCAAGGCGATTCATGCCAGCATAGTAGAATCTATCAAGCCGTAGCGAATCACGTCGCTACGGCTTTCCTATTGGCCCACAATTCATTTTGCGCAACTGCGACAACTCCGCTATGATGCCCCGAAAAACATATCGGAGGTTCCTATGAAAACAATCATCACTTTCTCTGTTGCGCTTTTCCTGATTGCCTGTACACCCATTCGCCCTTTTTCCGTTGCTCCTGGCGCTGCAGAACCGGCTGTAATTGATGGCAAACCCTATATTCGGGATAGTTGGGCAATCACCAACGAAACCGGCCAGCCGTTGCCCATTGCCGCTGTTCTGGTAGAATACTTGGCAACTGATGGAACAGTCATTCATACCCATACCCTGACCTGCCCCAATGCCATCGAACCCTACGGAAAAAAGCTTGCTCACCCTGCCCAGGTATACAGCGTAACCGAAAAGCAGATAAGTGCAATGGCAAGTTCCAGGGTGACTGTAACTACGGGAAAATGCCCTTAGTTATGCTCACGCCGCTTGAGTAGATTCATCGCCTTGCGCAAGTTACCCATGCCGGCCACAATGGTGCCCAGCGTTCCCGATGATCGGCGCAAGGTCGGTTCGGTCGAAAAGCCTACCTCCAGCTTTTCCTGACCGTTTTCCAGCGTGCCGCTTTCTGTGTCAATGAAGGCATCAAAAGAAAGCCCCTCCAGGAAAACCGGCACTCTGTCACCAAAGCCGAAGGCTTGCCCGTACTGGCTGATTAGATTATCGGCTATCAAGCCATTTGCCTGAAACAACGCTCGGCGCGCATTCAATTCGACTTCTGCCTCGACCAGCACTTCGTCTGGATCTTCCCCGTTACTGCTGACATAATCTTCTCTGAGCGCAAAGGGCGATACGGCTAACAGTGCAGCCAGGTTGGGATCGGTCGCAACTTCGTAATCTTTGCCGGCCCCTGTTCCGCTGTTACTCCCTGCATACACCCTGGTAAGGCTATCGCTCCAGTCAAAGGTCAACGTATAGTCGGCAACGTTGACATTATCGACTACCACAAACGCATTGGCCCCGCCGGTCGTCTGCGTCCGGTCAATACCCCGCTGTGTGGCATAGGTGCGAAATTCCAGCAAGTAAGGGTTTTCGCTGACCATGACCATATCGAAAAACATGGGGATGCCCTTGCCGGCGGCATAGTCGGCAATCTTTTGGATCTCGCTCAGAATGCCGGCATTTTCCGCACTGCCTGTGTAGGGTGGAGCCGGTGCGATGGCTGCTATATCGGCTTGCACTTGAATGTAGGTCGATAGGTTGCGATTGGGATCGGGGTCGCTGATGTAGCTACCGGCCCCGGCCAAATAGTTGTTGATGACCAGGAACTTTGCCAGACTATCACAGGCCAGCGTATTGTTTTCAAAGTCTGAATTGCCATCGTCTGCATCGTATGGATTGATACGCCGGCCCAGAAAGCCCAGCGCTGTCTCTGCTTCGATGTAGAGCGTGCGCTTGCCGTCATCACGCCGGCGCGCTTCGACCTTGATCAAGTGGAATGGGCTTTCCCCTACCACGGTATGCGATAGGCCAGCCCCAAAGGAACGGTAAAAAATAAACTGATCATCGGCTTCAAAGTCGCTGATATTGTAACCACCGACAGCAGACGAACAGAACGCTGAAGGTATCTCCAGCGTAAGCGTACCTGGCTTGTTTAGCTTCAGGATCCACCTGACCGAATAGGCATCGCTGATCAGGTGCTTATAGGTGCCAGTTGCCGACCGATGCACCAGAACATAGTTTCTTAGGAAAGCCATAGCTAGTTATTCCCGCAACAAAGTGAACATCCATCGATATACGTCAATGAATCGGCGCTTAGATACCGATTGCGCCAACGAATAAGCAACTCCTGATCGCCTGGCGTCGTTGCCCAATCCGCGCGCCAGCTATTTGTTCCAGGTAGCATCATGGCCCTGCCTGCGGCGTTGCTGCCAGGGAAATTGACCTGACTCAGAACCGATGTTCCCCCAGGGTACAGGGTAGCGGCAAAGGAGCGCGGATCGGTATCGATGATCAGGTAATTGTTAGCCGGCAACGTGTAGCCCACGTTCGGCACACCTAGCGCGATGGCATACTGCGCCGTATCGTTAATCACCCTGTTGATGGTCACTGGATTGTTACCGGCTCTAAGCTCGATGATCGGATACATCGGGCCATTGCCGGCTGCATTGATGGTCGTGCCGGTCAGGTTTGCGTTGCTTAGGACTACAGACGTTTCATAGATGTCAAAGAACGTTGGATCGTTGTTAGCAATGAACGATAAAGTCACCTTCTCAAAATAGGGATTGACTCTCAAGCCTTCCATGCCTGACTGATAGACACACCGTATGCCGATGGGGTAACTAAGCGCGCCGCAACACTCGCTTCGTACTTGGTAAATCATCAGCATTTCCTCAGTACAAATCTCGCTAAATCTGTATGTCATGGCGTCGATCAATGCCTTGCGCGCTCGGTGCACCTTTGTTGGAGAACAACAGGAATTGATGACCGCAGTCAAGGTAAGGGTGCGTGGTAGCAATCGAGTGCGTTGGTAGTGCGCGCCATCAAGCATGGCGAAACTCGTTGTGATGTTCTCAACAGGAGTATAGCCCCACCCCGCGTCACTGTAGATGTCAAACCCAAGATCGACAAAGTTCTCGGTCGTGCCATAGGTGCGACTGAACCGGCTTGCGATACTCAGGGAAGCATGGGCCGCTCCTGCCCAGCCAAAGCCGCTGCCACTATCCCCGTCGAAATATTCGGATTGCTGGCCAATCGTCATGGTGGCAGCATCTACTTGCAGATTGCCCCCATAGGCATTGTCATTCTCAATCTTCAGGCCCAACGGCCACACCGTAATGCCAG
>CAZPIO010000260.1:0-3128 GCA_964586235.1 uncultured Planctomycetales bacterium | reverse complement strand
CATATCCACTCTTATCCGTGTACTGATATCGATTGCCCAAGTGATCGTAATCGAATTGTTCCGATGCAGGAGTCGGCCCCTCCAGATTGCTCATTCCTTCGGCTCCGCTCAGGACAGGCATATATCCCGATGTATCGAAACCGTCGCCGTTAATTCCATTTGCAATGAAGTTCATTTTATTATTTGGTTTTTGGCTTATATGCCACCTCAAACTTCTCATCTCCCATATAGGTTATATATATTTCACCATAAGGACGTTTAGGAACTTTTTCTTTCAATACGAGAACCACTTTATGATCTTCATACAATTCAGGGGGATATGAATCAGAGAGTTTTGAAGCATCTTTATCTTTCAAATACTGTTCTAATTCTTTGCCTGCCTGTTCAGAGTGTTTCTTTGCGGCTTCTTCCATTCCATGCCGTACGGATTTCCACGTGATTGTAACTTCATCCGGGACAGGCCATTCGAGTCCATCGCACACACCACCGGTTCCCGGATTAGATCCTGAAAATAGAACGCCGCGCCACCCTTCGACTAAACCAAGGTTTAATTCCTCATTGGATCTATTCCGTATAGTTACAGAGTAATATATATCTCCTCTCTTTAAACAACCTCCGATTGTTAGACAACAGATTAGACAAATCGTGCATGTCTTTTTCATATTCTCAACCTTTTCTTAAAATCATCATAATAGAAGATTTCCCTTTGTGTTTGTTCCACTTTTCTGACCTGCCTCGGCGTCATTATTGGATGAGTTCGCCTCCAGTAAAACCAAATATCTGAGTTGTGAATACCGGTTCCGTTCGGACTTTTCTGCATCGTTCTAAAATATGTCCTCATAAGATCTTCATCAAATCTGACGTCTGCTCTCATAGCTTCTCGATACATCCAATCCAAAGGCTCACGGGCCAAGTAATTATCCGTGTATCCACCCCCTACATCCGAATGGGCCCCTGGAAATGTTCGCTCTATCATTCTCCCGGTTCTGTCCACATACCCTTCACGAGGATAGATCGAGGTTAATTCAAAATTGTCTCTTCTCTCATGCTCGGCAGCCGCCTGTCTGACTATTGCAGCACATTCGGGTGAAAGATATAAATCTTTTCCAATATCTGTTTTATTTCCCGGTACGCCAAATGATCCCACTGTATCATATAATCCTACAAATTTAACGCGAGGAGGAGAGCCGCTTGACTGGCAGACTCCGATAGGCGCCTTTCTTCCATTATAGGCGATATTTCCTTCTCCCAATGGATCACCTCTTTGACATATCCTATTTGCAAACGCCCGTGCTAACGCTGCACCCCGGCTGAATCCGAGGATTACAATTTCAGTATCTCCAGCCTTAAAGTTTTGAATCATTTGTGCATAGGCGGCTTCCAGACGTGCGTCTCCTCCTTCCGTAGCGGTCGCTCATTTCGCCTTTTTGGGGATTCTGCTCACTCCCATTACAGGTCATTACATAAGTTTCTTTCGTTTGCCAAGAGAGAAGATTAATCATATAGATGATTATATCGTACCGACTTCCGGTTGCCGACCACATCGTAATAATAAGCAAAATTCAGAATACCTGTGCTGCCCTTTTTTCGTTCGTTGTTTATTCTATAAAAACACAACCCGTATATAATTTAAAAATAGGCAAGTCAAATTCAATTCCGCGGTCTATGTCGTGAAGTATAGGTTTTATGCCCCATCTTATAAGATCAATACGGTTTCTATGTGCAGTAAGGATGTATTTACCATCTTCTGACCAATCCAATCCTATTGTTGAGGCGTCAACATTGAATAAGTACTTTTCTTCTTTTGTGTTCAAATCATATTTAAAGCAAGCGTACCTTTTTTTATCAAAATATCCTATTTCGCTACCCCGTAAAGCAAAAACCCACGTACCATCACATATTTTTTCGCATGAGCCATCCAATAATGCAATCTTAAAAATTCCTTCTTGCATACCAACAAGGAGTTTGCCTTCATTCTGCGTCCAAGCAATAGAATGAATATATGATGGTAATTGATACTTCTTTGTATTGTTTGAAAATATTGAGAATATATAAATCTTGTCTTCAACAGAATAAGCCAGTTTTTCATTGTCTTTGGACACACAAATATGATCGGGAATTGCTTCTGTCTTTACGACAGTTTTTGTTTCGTTCACATTGATAATTCGGGTTCTTTTAATCGTGTAGCTATCTAACTCAAAATAATAAAGATAATCATCACATAGATAGACCTCTTGATGATGTCCACCTTGTATATCTGGTATCAATAGTTTCCATTTCCCGCTTTGGTCTAATTTATAAAAACCGTTATAAGAAGAAAAGACAGAATATCCTTCATTGATTAAAAAAGAAACTCCTCTACGGGTTTCTAATAACTTATTTTCAACATTGCTTTTTATTGCATAGGATACGAAAACAACGCCGAGAAAAAATATTGTGATTATGACCGCTGCGACGACTACAAATATTTTTATATAAGTATTTTTGGCCATTACAAACCCATCCTTCTTTAGTGCAGATTTAATCTGCACATTTATCGTTAATTTTTTTTACTTTAACTGCGACATCAGGCACTCTGCCGGCTACGATGGGCGGTTTCCAGCTGCTAGTTAAGCAGCAATATTGTAAAATCGCTTTTGTTTGAGTATGGCAGTTAGGATAATAAGTTCCCCATGCAAATTCTTTCTTGACTTCTTGTACGCAACCATCGATATCTTCCCTTTTGGCATATTTGCATTCAATTCCCGCATTAGAGCCTTTTATGAGATAACCTGAAATCGCTCTTCTGACGTGATAAATAGTATCTCCCGGTGCGGCTAAACCTATATCATGTAATTCACAATGTGGCACAGCGAGCTTTCTCAATAGTGGCCTCCACCATTCATCGCCTTCCTCAATGGGACTACATGCGATTTCATACCTGCGAAGCCCAAGGGGATCAATAGATAATATCGGATCAGACCGGACATACTCATATAAATTCATGCCGTCGGAATATATCTTTCTATTGTTGAATGGATTCTCATTCCCACCGGTAGGATTGCTACCCAATGGATCAAATTGAAGCCACCTACCCGCTTCCGGATCATAGGTACGGTAACGGGTATAGTATAGACCGGTCTCCGCAT
>CAZPIO010000259.1:0-3215 GCA_964586235.1 uncultured Planctomycetales bacterium | reverse complement strand
ACGTCGGCACCATGATGGCGATGGTGATGATGTTCAGCGTCTTCATCAGCACGTTCAGGTTGTTGCTGACGATCGAGGCCCGGGCATCCATCAGGCTGGCCAGAATGTTCGAGTAGATTTCCGCCTGCCGGTAGCACTGGTTGTTCTCGATGATCAGGTCGTCGAGATGCTCGACCTCCTCGGTGCTGAAGCCGATGCGGGCAGCGTTGTTCTTGAGCTTCTCGAGCAGCGCCCCGTTGGAGTTGATGGCGTTCACGTAGTAAACAAGGCTCTTCTGCAAAGCGAACATGTTGATCAGGTGCTTGTTCTCCATCGACGTGTTGATCTCCTTCTGCAGTTCGTCGGAGATCATGCTGATGCCCTTCAAGTGCTCGCGGAAGTGAATGATCGATCGGGCAATCAGCTTGAGGATCACGTCGCTCGGCGAGTTCAGCCGGGTGAACGGCACGCCGTCGAACAACGGAACGTCCTCGGAAATGACGATGTTGATGCGGTCCTTGAACAGGAACGCACCGGTCGAGCCGACCTTAAACAGGAAGTGCTCGGCCGCGGAGTAGTTCTTCGGCCGCTTGAAGATGATGGCCGCGTGTTCAGGTTCGAACTCGAGCCGCGACAACTCGTCCGGGTCGAGGGCGGACGCGAAGGTGTGCTCATCGAGCTTCAGTACGTCGATGAGATATCGCTTCTCCGCCTCATCAGGGTTGATGAAGACGGTCACTTGCGCGTGATCGTCCTGCACCTCGGTGAGCCGGCGGTCCACGATGTTGAACTGCTTACGCATGGAGAGAGTGTAGCGGCTTTGTTCCCGGATGGAAACAGGGCTGAACGGCGCGTCCCAGGGCGGATCCACGACGGTCAAGGTGGCGATCCGAAGGCCGGCGTTACAGTACGTCACACTGAAGGCACCGTTGGAGACCGCCCACTTGCCCGGTCCCGACGTGCTCCGCCGCGGCGAATGCTCGGGGGACTAAGGGCGGCCGGGACGTCGAACCGAGCTGCCGCGTCCGCTCCATGACCACGTGACTCGAATCCCGGCACCGGTCTGCCGGGGACCGGGCGGCGAGTACTGACGGGCAGTGACAAACGGGGTTGAGCCAAACGGCCAATATCGGCCGGCGGCTCCGGGCACCCGAGGTCTTCCCGGGTATCGCCGCCCGGCAGCATGAGCCACGAGACGAACACCGATAACCGGCTTCCGGCAGGCCGGAGCGAGTGGCCCCTCACACCGCCTGAACGGCTCCTGACCCGACATCCGCATGCTCCGGCACGGAAAAGTGGTGCTGAACCTATTGCATATGACCCGTCAGAAGGTATACTTGTGGTATCTCGTGGAGCATGACAGGACAACTGGGTACCCATAGAGTTGAGCGACCGCCCCGGGCAGGCAGATTGCGGGGCTCAAGACTGCGTCTGGGTGACTGCGGTATCGCGCGGAGGCAAGGCAAATGATCGGGACACCGAAAATGGCGAGGGTGTTGGCGGCAGCGGTGGCACTCGGGGTTTGCCAGGAGGCGGCATGGGGTGCCGGGGGCCGAATCATGGGACGCGGGCGGTTCGAGAAGATCAAGGGCAACCCGTCGATGGGGTACGTCGAGACTTATGAGTGCAACATGTACTTCCTGCCGTCGGACAGCTCCTACATTGGTCCATCGCGCCGGTTAGGAACGTTCTGGTACAACGGCACCACCTGCTACAACACCACCAATGAAGGCGGGGCCTACTGCATCGACGGCCTGCCGGCAGGGCTCTACTCGCTGGTGATCAATCAGCCCAAATTCTTCGTCGCCCCCAAGGTGATCGGCAACATCACCATCGCCGACGATCAGACCATCACGCTGAATCCCGAACTCCCGCTCGACTACTCGACCTACTTCAAGAACGATTGGACCGGCGGCGCCGGCACATGGTATCAGACGTTCATCGCCACCGGTGATTCGATCCGCGGCATCGCGTTCTCGTACGCCAACCAGAACAGTCCCGGCAGCGTGGAGGTCGCGGTGCTCAAGGACAATGGCAATCCCAGCGTGGTGAACTGGCAGTTCATCGGTGCGCGTACGGAAACATCCGTCGGCTATCTGACCGACAATTGGGTGCGCTGGCGATCGGGTGAGATCCCCACTGTCCGGGGCGCGCGTTACGCCGTGCGCCTGAAGGCCAACGGGGGAAGCGGCTATATCCAGCCGTATAAGCGGAACAAGGATAGCAGCAGCTACAGCGGCGGACAGGCCTACGACTCCCAGGGCACGGCCCAGACCTTCGACCTGTGCATCACTGTGTTCACGGATAACGACGGCACCATCGTGACCATGAACAAGCGAAACGATGGCTTCGGTTTCCTGTGTGACGAGGATTTCTTCGGCACGCGATGGGGCCAGACCTTTATCGCCAAGGGCACGAGCCTGGCGGCGGCAGACGTCTGGGCGGCCGGGGCCAACGAATACTGGGACCTGACGTTCCTCTGGCGGGTGCGCCAGGGCGGTCCCACCGGTCCCCTTGTCGGTCCCGACAAGATCAGCCGGGCCCTCTCGCAAGCCTCCGGGTGCGGGCACCACGGCGTGAGCTACAACCGCCGCGAGGCCCCGCTCACCAAAGGGCAGACCTATTTCATCGAGTTCAACATCTATGATCCGCCGCCCCAGTCGCAGGGCTTCAACCCCTATCTGATGAAGTCTTCGCCGGGAGCCACCTGCGATACGGGTTCGGAAACGGACCAGTTTGACGAAGGTATCGCCTATCGTGACAACACCGCCCGGCCGAACGACGACGTCTCCATGACCATCATCGAGTATAACGGTCCGGAGGCCGGTCTGGACAAGGATTCGATCACACGCAACGTCTACCTCGGCGATGCCATCGACCCCGACACAATCCTCGTGACCAACATCGGCGATCAAACACTGAATTACGACGTCGGCGACGACGCGCCCTGGCTCGAGGAAACACCCTCCAGCGGATCTTCCACCGGCGAATCGGATCTTATCACCGTGGACTACTCGACGAGCTTGCTGGCGATCGGAGAATACTGGGCCACCATCACCGTTGGGGGCAACGCCTACAACGGCCCCCCGACCGTCGCAGTTCATCTGATCGTCGACACGGTTACGCCTGATTTCGATCACGACAAGGATGTCGACCAGAACGACTTCGGCCACCTGCAGGAGTGCTTCACCGGCCCGGGTGTAAAAGTCTCGAATCCCGAATGCCTGGACGCCTGC
>CAZPIO010000258.1:0-3482 GCA_964586235.1 uncultured Planctomycetales bacterium | reverse complement strand
AATAAAAAGCACAATGTTGTTTGATGGCCCTATACTCATCAATACAGCAATAATAACCACTGTTATCGAATGACTTATATTCGGCAATGACATATTGCTGTCAACAAGAAGCGAGGCAAGAACATATAATGAAGCAATCAATAGCTGAAGTCCCCATAACCAGCATAGCAGATTATTTTCTTTCAAAGACAATTCAGTATTTGTTTTATTGTTCATCTTCATACTCCCTGTGCAAAATTGTCAGTTTGCCAACTACAATTCGCAAAAGACCTAATTCAGAAACATTCTGTTTCCATTCTTCTCGCCCATTGTTTGACCAACATGAAATCAGATGCATTTCACTTATACCGTAAGGAGTATATTTATCAGGCCCCAATTCCCTCCCATGTCTGGATAATCTTCATTTTTTAATCCAGCCAGACTGCCGTCATCATAACCATGCTCTATGTAGGCGTATTTATAAATGTTTTCGGACCTCAAATGCGATAATATGATCTGTTATGTGGTTACCCATTTACCACTATATTCAACATGTACGCCTTGTGATTTCCATTGCCCGGATAGTCTGTCTTTTTGAGCAATCAGATACCATCCAAGAAATCCCCAACCGTAAATGCCTATATCGATATAGGCTGTATTCGGAACCCAAGCTCCGCATTTTACACTCCGTTGACTTTATGAATCGCCCGCTTACCCCACTTATCGAATAACCCCTACCCATTGTCGAGACAGAAAAGAGGTTCTTTTAAGGTCGACATATCGCCGGTTAATGCCGCGGTTGGAACGGAGGGAACCCGGAGGGCGACCGGTATTGCGCTTTTACAAGGTCCGTTTTAGATATTTATTTATATATTTGATAAATTGAAAAATCGGGAATAAGTCTCATACAGCGCCGTTTAGTCCTTGTATTCTAAAGATTTACATTATTTATAATCGAAAAGCATCTTTGCATATTCCTAAATTATATTTTTTTCTACAAAATTTAACCTCTTTAGTTGATCCGTCCGGAAAAGATGCCGATGCATTTTTTGTAAGTACTTTTGCAGAAGATAGTTAATTGCAGACAGGAAAACAAAGGAGTCAAATAAATGAAAACCATACTCAAGCAGTCTCACGGTCGACTCGAGGCATTCTTTTTAACATTCTTATGGATTCTCTCAGTAAACACATTCGCAGATACAACCGCGGAAACTAAGGGTCTGTTTGATTTGTCTTTGGCTCAATTGATGGATATCGAAATCATCGTTCCCGCTTCGATTACTGAAAAAGATCCGCGGAGAGTGCCGGCCAGTGTGACGGTCATTACGGCCGAAGACATCGCACGAACTCCCGCACGCAATCTGCTGGATTTGATAGAAATCTATGTCCCCGGCGCCATTTACATGAACCACAGCATAGGCCCGACCCTCGGGATACGGGGAATTATCGCCGATCGGCCTTATAAATTCCTGATCAATGTTAACGGAATAAATGTCAATATCAAATCTCATTATGGGATTCGGTTGGAACTGCTTAACTGGGATATGAATGACATCGAGCGGGTCGAGATTATTCGAGGGCCCGGCTCGGTCACCTATGGCCCCGGTGCAATTGGAGGCGTTATCAATATCACCACAAAAAAAGCCAAGGATCATCTCGGCGTCGAACTGGGCGGAACTTTCTGGAACAAATACAACAGCATCGGCAATTATATCAGTTATGGTTTGGACTCAGAAAAATATTCTCTTTATAGTTATTTCAGCGTAGTCCACACAGACGGTGTTAAACCGGATTTATTCGGCGTGGAAAACGCCACCCGAAGCGGCTATGTAGACGGAAAACCCAATTCCCCCTACCGGCCCAAGCCGCCTTTTACCTATATGAATGATTTTTTCAATGAGCCGCAGGTAAAGGCGCTGGTCGATCTTCATTTTAAAGATTCCTGGCGGTTTTGGGCTCGGTATGCAAATTCTTCTTCACAACTGGCCCAGGGTTCCGGCGGGACCAAATATCTCTTTAATGAAAAGTACAAGGATTTTCGCCAGGCCCGTTTCCGGTATTTTCAGTTTGCCCTCGAAAACCAGACCTCGCTTACCGAGGAACTCTTTTTGAAGTCTACGTTTGGAATCAGTTCGATCGATGTGCATAATATCGAAAAGTGGCACAAAGACATAGAAAACGACAAAGACAATCTGCAGAATATTAAATGGATCTGGTCCGAGTGGGAATACTTCAGCCGGTTTATGCTGAATTATGATCCCAAGGATGACTGGATGAAGGCCGCTGTTGGTTTTGAATATAGTTATGATATGATTCGACCCGCTTGGGGCAAAGATAAAAACGAAGGTTTGCGACTGGCCGACGGAATCATCAGCGGCCCTTCTTCCGATGCCTATGGAACCGGGGAAGGTATGATCGACAATACCAGCAGCAAGTATTTTGCAGTCGGCAAGGGTTGGGAAACGGGAACCTATGCGTTCCTCGGCGAGGTCAATCTCAAACACGGCCCTCAAATGAGCACTCTCTGGTCCGCCCGTATCGATAAGCATGATTATACGGATTATATGTTTTCGCCCCGTTTCGCCTGGATTTACCAGCTGCGAGACAAGGAATATCTCAAATTTATTGCGCAGCGTTCAGTTCGTATGAACACCCAGGAAGAATTGTACATGAGCCATGAGATGGGTATGTCCAACCAGCCCGAAAAACTGGACACCTATGAGTTGATCTATTCAGGCAATGCGTCAGAGAATCTGGCCTATCAGTTCTCAACATTTTTCAATAAAAACGCCGTTATTGCCTGGGACTGGAATGAACGGCGAAGCGCACCGAACGGAACGCTGACAACCATCGGACTGGAAGTAGAAGCGGATTACAAAAAAGAGAACTTAAATCTGGGAATTAATCATTCTTTTGTCAAGCAGCTGGATTGGGAGGTAGATCCGTCCATTCAGGCGTCCGGGATCAGCTATTCCGATTATTATGTGGATGCCGGTTCTGGAGTCATTATTACCGGCAAGGGCAACGATTTAAATAACTGGCCAAACCATGCCACAAAACTGTATGCAAATATAAGCTTTATGGACGGCAAACTTACCCTGCATGGGGATTTAAAAACACTCTGGGGATTTGAAGGGTGCAAGGACGGTTTGGAAGCCCTTCAAAGAGCCGGCGGAACTCCGGCTCGGATTCGGGATGTCAAGGATCATAATGCGTATGATCTTGAAATCATGGCCAACCTTTCGCTGAGTTATCATATCAGTAAATCCGCCGACTTGACCTTTTATGTGCAAAATATCCCGGTAGTTGGCGATAGCAAACGCTATTCCTATTCCTCCGGCTATAAGAAGCCCCATCCTGATAAAAGCAGCTGGATTGAGGAACCGATTGCCGTTGGAGTGCGGTATTCCATCCGTTTTTAAGATCTGTGCAAATCTGAAGAGAAATCAAAAAAGGCCGCTGATTTGCAGCGGCCTTTTTGAATGATTTAGATTACTTTACGC
>CAZPIO010000257.1:0-3893 GCA_964586235.1 uncultured Planctomycetales bacterium | reverse complement strand
AACGATGCGACGTGTGCCAGGGGCGAGGTCGCTCTGAAGACCGGGACACCTGCGATTATTGTCTGGGGCTTGGCTACGCAAGCTGCAACTTCTGTGGCGGCTCCGGGTTGGTCGGCTACGACGCCATCGCCCCCGAATTGCGGGTTGGCGTGGCCGTCGAGCGGATCAAAGAAGCATCGCGGCAACTCGACGCCATGATGCGTCGACCGGCAACTCCGTCCTCGGACAGGGAGCTTCGGCAAAGCCTCGACAAGGACGGGCGGACCTTGCTGGCACTCAACCGGGTGGCGGCGACTATCGAGGACTCGCTGCATCTGCTGCACGCAGAGAAGCCGTGCCAGGCCCGTGGCAATCAGGACCTCTCGCGGGCCATCCGATTCGGGCTGAAGCGAGCCGCCGAGTGCATCCTGCAGATGCGGACGGTCATGAAAAACATGGCCGTTTCCGCTCTACGGTTGGCGAGACAAAGCAGGCATCGCACGAAAGATCGGGAAATCGCCGTTAAACGCGCTGCTTTCTACGCGTCGTTGCTGAAGCGGCCCGAGTTGCTGACCGGCACCGGGTTTGAGCGTGCCCTGTTGAGCGTCGCGATCGAACGGCTGCGCAAGGCATCGGCCGCCTCGACTGCGGGGCAAGATCCGACACCACAATGAGGCGAGGAGCTTCGTCATGACGAACGATTCGAGCAAGCTATCGTGGAAGACTCTGGCTGATCGACGTGACGAGACGACGACTCCCGTCTCCATCCGGGTTCACCAGTCCAGCATCAGCCCGCGTCATACCGGCACCCGATCCGAGGAACCCACTGCGCGCGATCACGAGCCGCCTGACACTTCGCTCCAAAACACCCCAGGCGATAAGCGAGTGCCGCCGGAAGTGTTTCTCGGATAACCGGGCGCGGTACCGCAATACCCCAGCACCCCGATTCAATCGCCTGGAAACCTGCCTGGGAGGCCCGGCGGCTGAGGATTCGCTAGCGACATCCTCTCTCGCTTGCGCCACAGACGCCTTACAGCGGACGGCGATAGATGATGAACGAGCAGAGGAGATTGGCAACTGCGTAGATCGTGAGGTGATTCCCATGAAGCGCCTGAAGAGACTAGGCATCTACCTGAACGACGAGCCTGGCGACAGAGAATCGCTGGCCTTTACAGGCCTGTTGGCCACGATCACAAGGCCTGAATCCATCGACTGCGTCTACGTTGCCGGCATTGAACATCCGGCCACGACGCCGCCCCCGGAACCCGACTTAATCCGTCAGCAGCTGCTGGAGATGCTGCCGGAGGACCTCGTCAATCGCATCGAGATCCATGTCTCGGAGGTCAAGGGGCTTCACGAGTTGCTCCGCACCGCACGGGACCTCGACCTCGACATGATGGTGGTCGGGCGTCGCCTCCCCCACGATCAGTTGGGCGTGGGCTCGACGTTCTACCGGCTGGCTCGCAAGTCGCCTTGCGACGTGCTCGTGGTTCCGGAGAACGCGCATCCGCATCTGAGCCGTCTACTGGTACTGGTTGACGGCTCCGAGCACTCCAGGATGGCGATGGAGACGGCCATCGAAATCGCCAAAGCAGGCACCGAGAAACCTCAAGTGCTGGTCCAGTCGGTGTACTGCGTGGGTTACGGCTATGGCTACACGGGCAAGAGCCTCGAAGAGGCCGTCAGTCAGCTTGGGGCCATCACTCGCAAACAGATCGAGCAATTCCTCGCCAACGTGGACACCAGCGGTGTCGATTTCCAGGTCGTATGCACCTGTTCCAGGGACATCGCCGTCGCCGCTCATGACCTGGCTTCAGCCAAGAACATGGACGCCATCGTGATCGGCAGCCGGGGAGCCACGCTGCCGGCCATCGCCCTGCTCGGAGCGACGACCGAGCGAGTTCTCCTGAACGCGCCAATCCCTGTCATTGTGGTCAAGCGTAAGGGAGAGACGTTTCGCTTCCTGGATGCCATGTTGGCTCAATTCCAGGAACCCGGATAAGATCGTGCCGCAGCACCGCCTGTCTCGTGCAACCCCATGAGGGAGCAGCTCCGACTATGACGAACAAGACTCAACCAATCTCAGGAACCCTGCAGGAGTCCCCGTGGCATGCCCTATCGCTGCTCGACGTGCTCACGAGGGTCGAGGCTACGGAGTCGGGCCTCAGCGAGAACGAGGCCAAGGCGCGGCTGGAGAAGTTCGGCCCGAACGAGCTTCCGCAGAAGCCGCCGCCGACTTGGTGGGAGATCGTGCTCCGCCAGTTTCAGAACCCCCTTATCTACATCCTGGGCGTTGCTGCCATCGTCTGCATTGCGATCGGCGAGTTCTCGGACGCCGGGTTCATCGCCGCAGTGCTGGTATTAAACGCGGCCATCGGCGGATATCAGGAATGGCGCGCAGAACAGAGCAGCCGGGCGCTGCAGAAACTGCTCCGCATCCGGACGGCGGTCATTCGCGATGATGAGACCCGAGAAATCGACGCCGAAGGCCTGGTGCCGGGCGACATCGTTTCCATGGAATCGGGTAACCGAGTGCCCAGCGACGTTCGCCTGCTCACCTCTCAAGGACTGGAAATCGATGAGTCGCTGCTGACGGGCGAATCATTGCCTGTGCAGAAAGACGCAGCCTGGTCCGGTGAGCCGAACACACCGATGGGGGACCGGCTCAACATGGCATTCGCCGGTGCGACGGTCATCCGCGGACGCGGGCGCGGGGTGGTTGTCGGGACAGGTACCCAGACCGCCGTCGGCCAGCTCGCGCTTGATGTGCTGGGTGCGACGGGCGGCAAGCCGCCGCTGATCGTGCGAATGGAGCGTTTCACGCACGTCATCGCGGTCGGCATCCTGGCGGCCGTGACGATCGTGGGGGCTCTGGGAGTCTTCCTGCGCGGCTACGGGCTGGTGGACATGTTCATGTTCTCGGTTGCGCTCGCGGTCTCGGCGATTCCGGAGGGCCTGCCCGTGGCCATGACGGTTGCCTTGGCCGTCGCCACGACACGGATGGCCCGGCGGGGCGTCGTCGTCAGACGTCTGGCGGCGGTCGAGGGGCTGGGTAGCTGCACGATGATCGCCAGTGACAAGACCGGAACGCTGACCTGCAACGAGATCACCGTGCGGGAGGTTCGACTCGACGGCGACGACGTCTTCGAAATCACGGGAGAGGGCTTTGCCCCGGCCGGGGAGGTGCGCGCCAACGGCGAGGCAGTCACCATCGGGTCGGACCATCCCCTGAGTAATCTGGCCCTTGCCGGCGCCCTGTGCAACGAAGCCGACCTCCATCAGCGCGACGGGACGTGGGTCTGGCGAGGCGACCCGACGGATCTCGCTCTGCTCTCGCTGGCCTGCAAGCTCGGGCGAGAACCCGGCCGCGAGCTGCGCCTGTTCCCAAAGGTCGCTGACATACCCTTTGAGTCGGAGCGACAATTCGCGGCGTCCTACCACCGTGACGGCGGTCGGACGCGGGTGTTTGCCAAGGGCGCGCCGGAGCGGGTGCTGAGCATGTGTGACTGGAGCGGTCGGCCTGATCGGCGCGCATCGCTGTCGGCCGTTGCCGAGGAGATGGCCGCGAGCGGATATCGCGTGCTTGCTCTGGCCGAAGGTGTCGCACCGTCCTCTTTCGATCCGGCTCGCCCGCCGGAGGAGCCGGAAGGTCTGCGCTGCCTGGGTCTCGTCGGTATGATCGACCCGTTGCGGCCAGGTGTGGTCGAGGCGGTGGCATCCTGCCATAGCGCGGGCATCGAGGTGCGGATGATCACCGGCGACCACCCCGTAACCGCACTGGCGATTGCCCGCGATCTGGGCATGGCCACGGATCCTCAGCAGGTCGTCTCTGGCGCTGACATGGCGGAGAAGTCCTCGCAACAACTGGTGGAGCTTGTTCGTCATACCCGCGTGTTCGCCCGCGTGGCGCCGCG
>CAZPIO010000256.1:0-4015 GCA_964586235.1 uncultured Planctomycetales bacterium | reverse complement strand
CGACGATGTTCTGGAACATGCCGAACACGTCCGAGCCCCACTGCGGCTCGTAGGTACACAGCGAGCCGGGAGCATGGAGCACGCCGGCCGGGATCAGCCAGCCCGAGCCGCGCATCAGCCGGTACGCCCGCGTCAGGTACAGGATGCCGTTGTCGCCCTTGTTCCAGTTCTCCAGGCAGCGGCGGATGTCGGCCTTGGTGGTACCCGGCTCGAGCCCCATGAACGTGTACGGGAAGTGGTTGTCGCAGTTGTTCATCTGCGGCGAGAAGTAGTACGCCTCGGGCTTGCCCTCCTGGCCGGTGAGCTTGGCATGCTCGTGCTTCTGGTGCATGTGATGCGGGATCGGCCCGAGGTTGTCGAAGAACTTCGAGTACACCGGCCAGCGTTTGTACTTGTCCCACATGGCCTTGCCGATCATCCTGACGCCGGCCTCGGCCACTGCCTCCTTCATCAGGAAGCGCTTGCCTTCAAAGGAGATATAGCTCAGCCCCTCGTCGGGCAGCCGGTTCTCGTTCATGGCCTCGGTCGTGCTGGCGAACCACCGCTCGTCGATGCCCCCGCGGTCGGCCCCGAGGGCGTAGTAGTCGTCCGGGTGCAGCTTGATCCGCCGTCCGGGGTGCAGGAAGCTCCGCGGCACCCACGTGGGGGTCAGCCGCAACACGCCCTGACCGGCATCCAACGCGCTGTTTAAGATCTGACCGACATTCTTGCTGACAATCGTGCTTGGGTTCGCCATGATCGTGATCTCTCCGACTGGTAACTGCGGCCAAGGCCCCTCGCCTCGACCGGGGCAGTCAAGTTACCCGAGGCCGCCGGGGCAGGCAAGGAGAAATCGGAACGATGGAAGCTGGGTGGAGGCCATGAGTCGAGATGGAACATGCTGAACCGTGCAAGTGTGATTCCCATGCGACGGCGCCAGGAAACCGGCGGGTGGAGGCCATGGCACGACCGGGATCCGCCGCGAGTCACTTCGATTTACCCTGGTGATTGTCGAACGTGTCGGGATAGTATGCGGACCAATCCTCTTCCCGGCACGATTCGGTCCAGGCAGCCAGACCCCGCTCACCGGCCGCGATCTCGTCCATCTCGGCCGCGCCGGGCGGCTGGCGGACCAGAAGGGCGATAAGCTCGGCCCGCTCGTCCGGAGACAGATGAGCCACCTGCTCCATGATGGTATCGAGCTTGGTCATACCTATATGGTATCCACTGAGGATCAGCGTTGTCCACAGATAAACCTTGCCACTTCAATCACCGGCGCGACCCAGATGCGTTCGCGGTTCAACCCGAGGTATGCAGCCAGTTCGTCCAGCACCTGGACGGTCACCGGCAGATGTCCCTCTTCGACGCCGTGGAAGGTGAGGATGGCCCATCGGCCCATCGAAACCGCCTGCTCAACGCGGCCAATGAGATCCGCGATCGTCAGATTGTCGGCCCGCAGGCTGAGCAGCATGTGCAGGTCACAGTATCGCGGATCGTTAAACGGCTTGGAGATCTCGCCGCCGGCCGCCGCCGCGAGGAAGTGCTCGGCGATAAAGGGGACAACACTGCGGCACTGTCGGCCACGGCCGACCCAGGTCTGGTAACACGGGTAGGCAAATGTCCACTCCCGCAGCCCAAAGGCGTTTTCCAGCCAATTCTGAGCGGCCAGCACGTCGGCCGCATACTGCTCCAGGGTAAGGCTCTCGTAGCAGTTCGGCCCCGGCCGATCGGCAAGCGCGGCAGGGATAGGGTGGCTCATGGTATGGTTGCCGATCTCGTGACCGGCCTGCAACAGGGGCTTCCACTGCTCGGCCCGATCCAGCCACTGCTCATCCGGCCCGGCCGGGCAGACATAAAACGTGCCCCGCAGGCCGTGTCGCTCCAATACTGGTGCCGCCTTCTGGATGTGCGAATCCATGCCGTCGTCAAACCGCAGGCTCACCGCCCCCTGCTGTCCATCCGGCCATTGGAATGATTGGTCGCTCACACTCGCCTCACTCGGTGGATCGCTCGCTGTCTACCGATCCTGCTCCTCATCCGCTACACCAATCCGCAAAAGCTTCAGGGCGTCATCGAGGCTTCTGTACCTGTAGTGCTCTCGGTACTGCAACCATTCCCACTCCACGTTGTATGGCTTTCCGTTGTAGCCCACATAACTCGAGAACAATCGTGGACCTCGCTTGGTCCAGAGGATCGGTCGCGAAAGCACGCTCTCCAGCCGGTCACACGCTCGTCGCGATCGGAATGCCGGCATGAAGCCACCTCCCGTGATTGGTGGCAGGGCATGCTTGTGCTTGTTGTATCGCTCGCTGGGCACATCAAACAGAACGCGGAGAAGGATATACACCTTGGACCATTTCCCGACATAGTTGCCTGGAGCTTCAGCCCCCGGCACTTGCGTGTACTCCCTCAGCGCGGTCAGCACGGTATCAGGGTCCGTATGCTGGAGTCGGTACGCAAACTCAACGATCTGCACCCACTCGCGAGGGGTGAAGTCTCGCTGCGCATAAGGCCAGACGGGCAGGTCCTCCAGGCCGGCTTTGATCTCATCCATGGTCAACGACGACGGCTGACTGTCCGGTTGGGTGGCTGGCACCGCCGTCGGCACGCGGACAGCGTGCTCACCCGACGCACAGCCAAGAACCGCCGGCAGGCAAACCAACGCCATGCCACGATGCAGCAGTCTGACAACCATGGAGCTATCCCTCACATCTCAACGGGCAGCGGTTAGGGTGCTCCGTCACTTGGAGGAGGAGCCACCCATCTCTTGCACGCTTCCGCGCAGAGCCGCAATGACCCGATCCGCCGCTCCCGGCGCCGGGTCGCTCAACATGGGCAGAAACACCAGGTCGCGATGCAGCCGCTCGGCCGCGGGCAAGTCACCCTCGTGCGGGCGCCGCCACGTGCCCTCGCACAACGGCCCGCGCCCGCGGGTGAAGATGTCAAAACCCTGCGCGAACAGCGGCAACCGGTGCAGCAACTGGTAGGTGCTCCCGGTGGCTGGGATGCCTCGGGCCTTCAGCTTCTCGACCAGTTCGGCTGCCGGTCGGCCGCCGAGTTCCTCCGGCTTGTAGTGGATTGGGAAAGAGTAGTACCCGCCGCGCACGGAGCCCTCGGACGTCGGCACGGGGGCCACGCCCGGCAGTTCCTTCACCGCCGCCTCCACCGTCTCGACATACCGCCGCCGCCTCTCGTTCAACTCGGCCAGCTTGCGCAACTGCACCAGGGCGATGCCGATCCCCAGCGGATGAGCCCGCGTTTTCATGCCCAGCCCGAGCGGCTGATGCTGCTGGTAACCGGCGGTCTGCAAGTCCATACCCGCCATGCGGTTGACCTGACCCAGCAGGCACGCGCGGTCAAAGATCTCCACATCGTTCGTCGCCATTACACCGCCTTCGCCGCCGCTGACCGGCTTGGTGCCCTGCAGGCTCCAGCAGCCGACGTGCCCGATCGACCCGACCGGCCGTCCCTTGTACGTCGCTCCGTGTGCGTGCGAGCAGTCCTCGAGCACCGGCACGCCCGTCTCGCGGCTCACGGCCATGATCGCGTCCATGTCCGCAACCCAGCCCCACAGATGAACGGCGACGATGGCCCGCGTGCGCGGCGTGATCAGGCGGCGAAGATCCTCAGCATCGAGTTGCATCGTCGCCGGGTCCGAGTCGCAGAACACCGGCCGGGCGCCCAAAAACAGCGCCGGGCTGATCGAGCAGATCCACGTGTACGTCGGGCAGATGACCTCGTCGCCCGGCCCGACGCCCAGTCCGAACAGACCACTGTAAATCGCCAGCGTGCCGTTGCAGGTGGTCAGGCAATACGGCAGGCCGGTCATCTCGCGCCAGGCCTGCTCGAACTCGCGCACCACCGGCGTCCCGCCCGACAGCTCGTTGCGCAGCACCATCTCGTACGCCTGCCGGGCCTCTTCCTCGCCCACCTGGCGCCAGCGATCCAGTTCGCCGCCGGCGTCAGCCTGCGCGGTCTGAACGAAAACCGGAACCTTCTCCGTTTTATCAGCCTGCGAGTGCATATTCAGCCCTCG
>CAZPIO010000255.1:0-4122 GCA_964586235.1 uncultured Planctomycetales bacterium | reverse complement strand
CTGCTGAATCTGCTTGGGACTCAGGCCGGAGAGGATTTTCTCGGCCCAGGCGGCAAACTTAGTTTCGACCTCGAGGGCGGTTTTGTTGCCGGTCAGGCGGTAGGCATCGCGCAGCCCGGCAAAAGTCTTGTGGAGAGTGTACCACGGGGACCACTCGCCGTTGAGGTCAAAGCTCGCGGCTTTTATCTCGCCGCGGGCCAGAGCTTCAAAGCAGCGGCGTCCACCTTCGAGGGCGCTGAGATAGCCATCGCCGTGCTTATCCTGAACTTCCTTCAGCTCTTTAACTATATAGTCGGCGCGGTCCTTAAAGCGGGTATCGCCAGTAGCGGCATACATGAGGCTTACAGCCGACAGATAATGGCCTGCAATATGGCCGGTCAGATTGCGGCCGGGGCCATCCCAGCCATCATAGGGCTCAGCTTTGGGCTGAAGGCCGGCGTTTTTCCGGTAGAGGGCCAACATTCTATCCGGTTCGAGAGTTAGAAGATATTGTTTGGTGAGTTCCTGGGCTTTAAGTAGCGGGCCGCCGGTCAATCTGACTTTATTCAGGGGGACGGGGGTAGCGCGTAGAAGTTTCTGCTGAATTGTCCTGGCGTCGGGGTCAGCCGGCTGGACAAAAGTCTGGGCGAAGAGCGGCGGCAGGGCAAAAAGACCGACCGTGAGGGCTGCAAGGGCAAAAGATACGGGACGGCGCAATAGCTGTAAAAATTTTAATGACTCGATAACGTCAGAAATTCTGGCGATTATACCATCCATTTCACTTCTCCTGTGGCATATTATTTTTTCTGATGTCTAATATATCTTATTTGCCGCGGCTTAGCCACCATTTTTTACTCTCGGACTGCAAAATTCATGATTGTTTTTTGGCTTACCCAGCTTTTTGACCGGCAGAACTGGCGGCTACCCTCGAATACACCAGACATACATCCCTTCTCTCAATGAATGTCATCAAATTTTATCCCATTTCCAAAATGGGCCTTTTATTTAACAGGATTTGCATAATCTGGTTATTCCAGCCAGCGAATCCAATAGAATACGGCACCTTTTGGAGCCTGGCAACACTGGCTTAGCTGGACTAAGTGACACCCTGATTGACAGGCGTCAGGTCGTCTATTAAATCCCCGGGCTAAATCTTCGTTAAGTTACCCCTCGTCCTGCTCATGGGCCTATCAAACATTATAAAAATGCGGCCTCAAACTGCCGCCGCACACCCAGTGTTCCTCCCCTTTATCCGGATACGCAGCTGTTTCTATTAAGCTTGACCTATTTCTTCTAAGTCCTCTAAATAAGACAATTCAATTTCTACTTTACAAATATTTCTTTACCTGAATGAGAATCTCATTAAAGTACCATCTTCATCCTCTTTTTCTCTTGCCCAGGCATATATAAAATTTCCAAAAAAGTGGGTTGGGAAAAAAGGTTTTATCTTTCCAAAATTTACCTTAGTTTCGCCGACAAACTCACCGTCTTTGGAATAAATTTGAAATTTAACCTCATCTATCTCAAATGGATCTTGCTTTTTGTTTTTTATATTTTCAATCCAAAAATTCTTATAAACGAGAATATTACCCTCTGAATCAACGGCAAGCCGCCTGTAATATGGCGTGTAGGCGGGAAAAACATCTTCTTCCCTCATCTTTTGCATAAATTGTTTCATTTGAGGCTGTCCTTTTGCTATGTCTTCTAGCATTCTAAAATAGGCTTCTTTCATAGTGTTAGTCACTTTTTCTCGATTTAGATTTACAACGAAGGAATTAATCTTCTTCCTATCAATTGAATAAATAGAGATCTCGGGAATATCTGAAAACCCGACGACCAGTTTGTCATCATCGATTTTTGATATAAAAACATTACCAACAAAAGGATCAAGTGTAATGTTTGATGGCTTTATTTCTTGAGAGAAAGAGGCAATATTAATGTCTTTGTCAGTTAGAATATCTTTGATAATTACAGAATAATTTCTAACGTTAAATCCCTTATTCTGTCCTGGTCCAGCCGCCTGAGTAAGAATAGCTATTTTATTATCCTTCAAAGCCATCACATCAAAGACAGAGTATCTGGTAACGAATAGTTTCTCAAATTCCCCGTTCAAATTAAACAGGCTAATTCTCCTATTCAGTGCATATTCACCAACCACCAGGTGTTTATTGTCCAGGATTGATAAGTCTTGAGGCGAAACAAAATCTCCCGGTCCCTGGCCTCTCTGACCGAAAGTCTTAATCAACTTGCCTTCCCTGTCAAATATATGAATCTTATTCTGGCGTGATTCAGATATAAAAATCCGGCCGTCAGGACCAATAGCAAAATCAGAAATGTCTATCGATTTCCAATCTGCATTTTTCCCAAAATCAGAATCAACTATGAGTTGTATTTCCCCTTTCTTGTAGATATCAATTAGATCAGCCGAAAGATTACCCTGAGCGCCAATGAGAAATAAAACTAATATTATCTTTTTTACATTCATGCTCATGCTAAACCCCCTGCAGTTTGCTAATAATAGGCTAAGAATTTTCTCTGGCATTGTCAAGCATGTTGTACAAAACAACTATCCAGCCATAACGATTGATCAAACTTTTTTTCGTCGAATAATTTTATTTATCGCAGTACCTACGATAAGAAAATTGGCCTGGACAACTTATAAATAGTCCAGGCTCAGCAATAAAGGATGGCGAAATTAAAAAAACATTTAAGGTTTCTTTCTGCCTTACAGTAACCTGTAAACAATGGGAAATCCATTTACCGCAGCTATTCCATTTCTGCTAACCTTTAACATTGCATTTCTGTTTACCATTATCCTTGGATTTTAGCTTACCGTTTCTGGCTTTTCTTTCAATGTACCGTGTCCTGGCCGGAATGAAAAATCTGATTGCTGATAATTGAATTTGCAGATACAATCTAAATAATTTCTATATAAAAAAGGAGGGCGCTTAAAATATGAGAAAAAGAGAAATAAACGAGCGAGCTATTTACGAGGCAGCTAAAGAATTTCTTTTAAACCAGAAGGAGAAAGGGATCACCAGAGAATTGCTGGATTGCTGCCTTAAACAAAATGATCAGGGGAAAAAGAGGCCCGATTCACTCAACGGTATATATCTAACGCTGCTTAAATCTGCAGAGAATGCCCAGGGTAAATCCAATATTATCGGCAAGAGTTTGGGCGAAGGAGGGGTTGAGCGGCTGGGGCCGGTTCTTGGCAATTTCGACCCCCTTTACGTAAAAGGAAGATTCACATCCTGGGAGACTCTGTTTGATACAATCCGGACTCAGCTTCACCCTCGCGGGAAAGTGCGCGAGGAGTCTCAAAGTACCTGGCCAAATTATTGCAAAACAATTATCGACAGCGCCAACTTTCTGTCAGGTTTTAAATCAGCTGAAGAATTTTATCGGTTTATTGACCCTTTCGCCAATGATACTGATCCACATGTTCATCTGGCGGTTCCCATACTTTTAGACCACGCTATCAAAGGAATTGGTTATGCGCTCGCCTGTGATTTTCTCATGGCTCTGGGCTATAAAAATTATGGGAAACCCGACGTTCACATAAAAAACATTCTTGGCGAGCTTGGTGTGTGCGAGAGAAAAGGCCATGATTATGATTTCAGTCTCGCCCTGAACAGAATTGCCAAGAAGGCACACGTTTCACCCCGCATGGTTGACAAGGCCTTGTGGCTGATCGGAAGCGGGAATTTTAAAGAGTGCACTAAATCCATAGGGAAAAACGGCGAGTTGCCGAGCATGACTGCTGAGTTTGTAAAATTTGCCAGGAAGAAGATTTACTCTTCTTAGCGCAGTCTTAACGAAATCACGGTCAATTAAAAATCATCTTTCCATTGTCTGGTTTTAATCACGTTCCATTTTCCAGTCCCAAGGCCATCTAGGCGGCAAATGGATTCTTTTTCTATGTAATAATATTCGTCTTTTGAACCATCTAAAATAAAGAGGATAAACCATTTATCCACGCATTGTCGGACTTCCGCTTTTTTATATGCTTCCTCATATTTTTTTATGATCTCTTTCCTTGCCCTTGAAATTCTCCCCATGCTTGCTTTTCCTTCTTTGGCTCCCTGAGACTGAGGGAGAATGTGGAAAAAGCATGCTCCTTTGATATCATTTGGTTCAGCC
>CAZPIO010000254.1:0-4375 GCA_964586235.1 uncultured Planctomycetales bacterium | reverse complement strand
CGTACAAGAAGACCGAGGACTTCATGAACGGCCGGGCCAAGGGCAAGAAGTTCGTTGGGGCCAAAACGCTGGAGGAGTTTGTGGACGCCCTCGAGCGGCCCCGCAAGATCATCCTCATGGTCAAAGCCGGCCAGGCCGTCGACGACTTCATCAACATGCTCATCCCCCTCTGCGACAAGGGCGACCTGTTCATCGACGGCGGCAACAGCCACTTCCCCGACACCATCCGCCGCAACAAGGACCTGTCGGCCAAGGGCTTCCTGTTCATCGGCACCGGCGTGTCCGGCGGCGAGGAAGGGGCCCTCAAGGGGCCGAGCATCATGCCCGGCGGCCAGCGCGAAGCCTACGAACTCATCGCCCCCGTGCTGACGGCCATCTCCGCAAAGGTCAACGGCGACCCGTGCTGCACCTACATCGGTCCCGACGGTGCCGGCCACTACGTCAAGATGGTCCACAACGGCATCGAGTACGGCGACATGCAGTTGATCTGCGAGGCCTACGACATCATGCGAAAGGCCCTCGGCCTCGACGCCAAGTCCCTCCACGAGGTCTTCAAGAAGTGGAATGCCGGCGACCTCAACAGCTACCTGATCGAGATCACCACCGACATCTTCAAGCGGATCGATGAAGAAACCGGCAAGCCGCTGGTGGACATGGTGTTAGACACCGCCGGCCAGAAGGGCACTGGCAAATGGACCAGCACATCGGCCCTCGATCTGGGCGTCCCCGCTCCGACGATCGCCGAGGCCGTCTTCGCCCGATGCATCTCGGCCATCAAGAAGGAGCGCATCGACGCGTCCACGCAGCTTGCCGGGCCGAGCAGCGCCTACAAAGGCGACAGGGATGCCTTCATCCAGGCGATTCACGACGCCCTGTATGCCTCGAAGATATGCTCCTACGCTCAGGGCTTCCAGCTCATGCGGGCGGCCGGCGAGGAGCACAAGTGGCCGCTCAAGTACGGCGAAATCGCCATGATCTGGCGGGGCGGCTGCATCATCCGGGCCCACTTCCTCAACCGGATCAAGGAAGCCTACGACCGCAACCCGAACCTCGCTAACCTGCTGCTGGACCCGTATTTCAAGGGCATCATCGACAAGAGCCAGGCCAACTGGCGCAAGGTCGTGTCCGCGGCCGCGGAACTCGGCATCCCGGTCCCGGCGTTCTCGTCGGCCCTGGCCTACTACGACAGCTACCGCAGCGAGAAGCTCCCGGCCAACCTCCTCCAGGCCCAGCGCGACTACTTCGGCGCCCACACCTACGAGCGCATCGACAAGCCGGGCATCTTCCACAGCGAGTGGGCATGAGAGGTGCAGGGTCCGCGCCCGCGGACCATGATCCCCCGCCGGATGTCGCTGGCCCCAGAATCCGTTCTGGGGCCTTCCGGGAGGAAGACTCTAATCCTCATGATCATTGACTGCCGGGTGCCATGGCCACGGCTTTGTGTGGCCATGCCATCGTCCCGCTCATCGCGGAGCGTTCGTCCCCGTCTTCTTCCAGCCCTCCAGCCGTTTCGCAATCTTCGCGTAATCGAAGTCTTTGGGCGGAGTCTGATCCTGGTTCGCCCTCAGCTCCTCGAGCGTGGGCGTCGCTGAAGGCACACCGTCGCGCGGTACTTCAACGCCCGCGAGCCAGACGACCGCGTTGAGCACCAGCTTTCGATAATCGTCATGGGCCCACGACCAGTGCATGTGGCCGCCGGTGAAGCCGAAGCCACGCCCGACCCCGCCTGCGGCAGCTCGGTCGAACACCCAGCAGACAACCTCCGGCATGCCCTTGCGAGCCCGCACGGCCGGGTTGCCGCTGCGGGCCCCGTCCTCACGCTGGCGCGTCTCCTCGGGCGGAACGGCCGTCAGAATCGGCGTCACCCCGCCCATATCCTTGGCAAACCGCATGTGGTAATACCACTCGTCCTCGATCTCGAACGGCCGGACGCCTCTGGTCACGGGATGCTCGGGCAATTCCCGAAACTTCGCCGTCCACCACGGGTTGACCGACCAGAACGTCTCAAAGTAGCCCCCGATCCACCGCAGCAGGCTGTCGCCGGCCTTGCCTTTCGGCACCTCCACCGCATAGTGCATGCAGCCAAGCCCCACGCCCTTCGCGGCAAGCCGATCGACCGCGTCCAGGTGGGGGATCAGCGGGTTCCCGTTTGCTCCGTCGGCGAAGACCACGATCGCATTCGCGTTGTCAAACGCGGTCGGGTCCGACGGCCAGCCGTTCCGATACACGGTCGCGTAAATGCCCGCCATGTTCTCGTTGAGAGCCTTGGCCAGCAGCAGGCATCCGGCGTTGTGCTCGTGGTCGCCGTAACCGTGGCTGGCGGGCCCGGCAATGAAGACCACCTTCTTGCAGTCCTCCATCGGCAGACGCTTGAGCCGGACGTTGCGGAATTGCACCTTCATCGGCGGGCCGACGTGGAGCTGCAGGGCCAGGATTCCGCCCCGGCGCCGCATGGCCTTGTCCTCGTCGGTCACCTCGACCATGACGCGATCGTTGATCTTGTGGACGAAGTGGTTGCCGCGGGCGATGACGTGGAATTCGTTCCACTCACCCTTGCGAATCGCCGACTTGAGCGCATCGTCGTCACCGATTTTCTCAACGACCTTCGGCTTGTGGTCGTCGCCAATGACCGTCTTCTCACCGCGCTTCGCCAGGATGCCGCGATACCGCTCGCCGTACAGGATGCCGGTGTACTGGTCGGTCGCGTCGACGTCCGCCTGGTAGCCGCCCACGACCCAGCGTGCCCATTTGGGGTCCTGGAAGCTGCGGTACTGAATGCCGCTATTGCCGCCGAAGATGCGGAACTCGATCTTCAGTTCGAAATCATCGAGCTCGCCCTGGCGCCAGATGAGGAAGGTGTTTTCCTTGAGCGGCGGGTCGGCAACCGTCTGGCCGGTGATCGCTCCATCCTCGACGCGCCAAAGCTGCGGGTCGCCCTCCCAGCCGGCAAGCGTCTTGCCGTCAAAGATGCTCACGAACCCCGCGTCCTTGTCCTCAGCGGCGGAAGTGGTCCCGACTCCGACGAACCCGGCAGCGCAAACGAAACAGGCAAACAGAATGTGTTGTGACATCACGCGTACTCCTCTGAATGCAGACGAAGGCTCATCCGCACGGCGGCCGCCCCGTCGTCAGCAGTTTACCCGCCCAACCTTGCCGGCGACAACCGGAATCGCGAAGACACCAACGCCCGGGACCGCGGCCCGATCGGCAGAGACGGCAACACGCCCGCGGCCCAAGCCGGTCCTTTGCGGACAGTCACCGGCCGTCAGGGCAATAAGGGTCTCAGAGCGTCCAGCCTTTGCGGTAGTCACGGCGAAGGTAGTCGTTGGCCTTGGGCAGGTTGGTGATCTTCATCCTGAGAGCATCCCATTCGATGCGCTCGCGGACGCGAATGGCCAGGCTGCCCAGCAGGACCATCTCACTCAGCGGGCCGGCGTAATCGAAGCTCGACAGCGTCTTGCCCTCACCCTTGCAGGCCCTGATCCACTCGGCATGATGCTCGCCGGTGACTCGTGGCAACGTCGGGGCGGGTAGCTCGTAGTCCTCGAACCCACTTCCCCCCTTACCAAGGGGGGATTGAGGGGGGTCGTTGCTTCCCCCCTTACCAAGGGGGGACACAGGGGGGTCACCACGCAGCAGCTTGTACGTCCAGCCGTATTCGTCGGGAGAGAACAGCGTACCCTTGTCGCCGATCAGGAGAGCCCCATTCGCTGGGATTTCCACACTCGGGTGCCCCACCTCCTTCGTGGAGGTGGGGGAGCGATGATCGTCCGGCGAGCCCGGCGGTTTATCCGCCGGGTCACCACGGGGATAAACCCCGTGGCTCGCCTGGGTGCCACTGGCGGTTTCGATCCCGAGTGTAAGTCGAGGGGCTTGCCCGCCAGTGCCAGACTGCATTGCCCTGCTCACGAGATCCGCGATCGTCGCCTTCGTTCTCGCCGGCATCCGGGTGCCGCCGTCGTACCAGGTGACTTTCACCGGCGGGAGATCCCCGCGGCCGGGGAACTCATATCGCACAATGCTCCAGGTTGGATAGGTGTCCTCGTTGATGTCTTCTGAGAACTCCGGCGTGATACTCAGCGAGCCACCGGGTTTATCCCGGTGGTACAACCCGGGGCGGCTCGCTGGAGGCACCTGGCGGCTCGTCAAGTCCTCCGTTGCGGCGAATCGCTCGCCCAGCTTCAGCGCCATAAACGGCAGATTGAGCCCGTGGCAGCCCATGTCGCCAAGCGTGCCGGTGCCGAAGTCGTACCACGCCCGCCATTTGACGGGATGGTACGCCCGGCTGTATGGCCGTTCGGGGGCGGTACCCAGCCACAAGTCCCAGTCCAGCGTCGGTGGGATGGGGTCTAGCTTCGCTGGACCCAGATTCCCA
>CAZPIO010000253.1:0-4502 GCA_964586235.1 uncultured Planctomycetales bacterium | reverse complement strand
TTTTTTACGAACATCGCAGAAAAAACGCATCGGAGTACGCTTGGTCAGGGGCTAGATGGGACTGCTGAGGCAGCAGGGCAAGACCTCCGGGCAAGAACGAGGAAAACTGGCCCCCTCAGGCGCACGCGCGAGCACATAAAACGGGCGTCTTCGCGCGCCAGCGGGAGCTAGCTCTTTTTGTCCGGCTTCAGTGCCACTGCAACCAAAACCATGCCCGCCTCGCGAACGCTAGCTAGGGTGGTATCACTGAGCCGGGTGGGGGTACGGAAAAAGCGCTCCAATGGATCGCGCGCGCGTATATGCCCGAGGTTCCGGCGGTTTACTCTCCAGGCAATCAACCGTCCCGAAGCAAGACCCGCCCCCCGTTGTGGTGAAAGCGCTCTGCGATGCCGGGTGCCCGATATGGTCCGGTCGGGGACGGAATTAGTCAGGGTTGTTATGGTCGAAGTGTCCGGGGAGTCCGGTCGAAGAATCTGGGCGTCAATGGGTCCCCCCCTGCGAACTGGGTCCCCTCCCGGTGGCCTCGCGCGCGGCACAATGCTCCGGGCATCTTTAGTCTGCCACCCCCCACGGCCATGTCGCCGGCATCCTGGTCACGCTCGAAACCCCCTATGCTTGGCGCTCTCAAGCCGCTCCGGGCGAGCGCCGTTGCATTGGGCGCGGCCCGATGGCTTGTCGGACGGGGGTCGCCCCACCACGTCGATGTTTTGTCGCTTCGGACGCCGGCCCCGTGCCGAATCATGCCTTGTCTTCCCCGCCCACCGGCCCGCCGTTCAGCAGGTCTGCCAGCCGCTTCCGGTCCTCGGGTGATAGACGGGCCACCGCCGCCACCAGGGCGTTCAGGTCTGGCGTTTGGGGGGCCGTTTGCGTACAATTATGCGCACAGTTCGAAGTGACCCCTGTTTTCATTGGGGTTTTGGCCGGTGTTCGGGGCCCTCCGGGCCCATTCTCATCTTGACGCTACCGGCCTTGCAGGCAAATTCTTGCCACGGCCGACAGCGACGCGGTTCGCAATGAGTTGTCCGGATGGAGGCCAGGTTGATGATGCGCGATTGTTCACGAGTCTCACGGAGCTGCCGTCTGGGCAGCGTCACACTCCTGTGTCTTCTGGCCACCGCCGCGGTTCGAGCACAAGACCCGGAGTTCCGGGGGATGTGGGTGTCGCGTTTCGACGGCTGGACCAGTTCGGACAAGAACTACGTCATGACGAAGATCGACGAGATCATGACCAACCTGGCCGACAGCCACTTCAACGCGGTGCTTTTCCAGATCCGCGGCCAGGCGGACACATTCTACCCCTCGCCCTACGAACCCTGGTCGGAGCGCGTGGGCTCAGGGTGGACGGACTTCGACCCGACAGCCTATGCCATCGATGCCGCCCACTCGCGCGGTCTCGAGTTCCACGCGTATATCAATACCCACGTTTGCTGGGGAGGCGAGGGCACTCCCGACGATGGGTCCCACCTGTACTACCGGCACTGCGACGCGTCATCACCCGCGACCTGCGACTGGCTCATCCACGACTGGAACTATGCCCCGGCGCAACTCGTCGGGAACTATGTCTGGATCGCCCCCGGCGTGCCGGCGGCTCAGGCCTACCTCCGCCAGCAGACCCTGTACGTGGTGAACAAGTACGACGTCGATGGGGTGCACTTCGATCGGATCCGCACGCCGGGCTACTACTACTCCTACGATCCGATCTCCATCAGCCGCTATTATGGCGAAGGGAACCCGGCCGGCCTCTATTTCTCCGAATGGACGACCGATCAGATCACCCGTTTTCTGCGCGATACTTACGCCCAGGTAATCGAGGCCAAGCCTCAGGTCCAGGTGAGCGCGTCCCCCTTCGGCTCGGGCTACTCGAACGTGCATCAGGACCCGGCCACCTGGTTCTCAACCGGCATCGTGGACGCGCTGAACCCGATGATCTACGGATCCGGGTCCTACTTTGCCGGTATGCTTCCGACCTGGCTGGACATGCGTTCAGGGCGGCACCTGTACGCCGGGCAGAGCATCAGCGATGTCACCATCGAAGAACTGATCGACGAGATCAACCTCGTCAGGTCCATGGGGGGCGAGGGGATGACAGTCTTCAGTTACAGCGGCTTCAACAGCGGCGGCTACTGGGACGAAATCTCCGGGCCCGGAGGACCCTATGAGAATCCGGCCGCCCTGCCGGCGATGTCCTGGAAGACAAGCCCGACAACCGGCATCATCATCGGCAGCATCATCGGCCTGGACGGCGCGACGCCGGTGGTAGACGCGCAGGTCACGCGCAACGGCTCAACCTACATCGCCTTGTCCTCCGGGGACGGGCTCTATTCCTTTGTGGGAGTGCCGCCGGGCCAGTATACACTGACACTCAGCAAGACCGGCTTCGATCCGGCACCTCCGATAATCTGTAACGTCTCGGCCGGCCTGGTCACCCGAGTCAACGAGATAATGATGGGGGATGGAGCGCTCGTGCAAGTCACGGCCACGCCGCAGACGATTCGACAGGGCAAGAGCGTACACTTCGTGCCGTCTGTGTCTGTGCCGACGGGGGGGAGCGTCGTCTCCTACACCTGGTACTTCGGCAACGGCGAAGTTTCGGGAACCGGGATGCCCGGTGAGATCGACCGTATCTACGAAACGCACGGGACTTACCTGGCCCGCCTGGAAGTCTTGACCGCCGGATCGGACCTTGCCCGTTCGGCTGACGTGCCGATCACCGTTCAACCCACCTTCGGCGACTTTGACGGAGATGATGACGTTGACCAGGCGGACTTCGGACACATGCAGGCGTGCCTTTCCGGAGACACCGTCCCACAGAATACGCCTGCGTGCCAAAGCGCCAAGAGCGACGGCGATTCCGACGTCGATCAGGGCGACATGAGCGTCTTCCTCAGCTGTCTGAGCGGACCCGACACGCCTCCCGATGTCGACTGTGCGGGATGATGCTCGAGCGAACCAAGGGCTGGAGCATCCCACGAGCCCTATAACACACCTGCCAGCCCGGCACCCCCATCGGCCCCTGGCCAAGGCGCGACGACCACCTGGCGCGTTCCCGGACCTCGATTGCGAGGATCAGTGCAGCCCCAGCCCCGCCTTCGCGCATTGCGGCAGCTTTTATCACCCTCTGGTTACAGGAATCGGGGTTGGGCTTGACTTCGCATCGTCGGCTGCGAAAAACCTATCAACCAATCAGCGGACGGAGTCGCCAGGGAGCAGGAGACGGATAAGGAGAGGCCCGTGATCTCGAAAACGAAACACTCGGCAAGCAGCGCGCGTCGCGTGACAGCCACTGACTGTGCTGATGGGGCGACCATTGCCGAATACACGGTTCTGCTGTCGCTGATCGCCATCACCGCCCTTGCGGCCGTCAGCAGTCTGGGGCTCAGGGTCATCGAGATCTTCGATACCCTGGCCAGGAGCATTGCCTGAGGGCACACAACTCGCGACAGCTCACGGTCACCAGACCAGACTCCACTCGCCAGGCCCGGAATGATTTTGCCCTCACCCCGGCAACTCAACTGCCCTGCCCTCGTCGTTCGAGCCCAGGTGGGATGATGCGCGAAAACGCTGTTGTTCGGTCAGCCGCCACCGGCCGGCCGCCGCCACCTGATCCTAGCCGGGCTCACCTGTCCTGATCGGTCCGCCCTCTCTATCCGTGTCCAGCCGGCCGCGGCCGGAAGCCATTGCGGACAAGCATCATCTCCGAACGCACTGAGCGCCGCGGGCCCCGCGTGCAGTATCAGGGCGACCGAAGATCAACTATTACATCTCCTGATGCACGTTCTGGATGGGACAATCGCTGCAACCGCAAATGTGGTCCTGCCGAACCTCGGCACAGATTTGACATACAGCCCAGCACCCATTATATGGATGGCCTAACCTGAGTAATAAGTCCCGTTTATTCAGCGAGTATTGAGATTCGGCACCCTACCGCAAGGAGAGTCCCTATGGATTGTCGGGATTTCGTCGAGACCCAAGTACGCGAATTGCGGGCGCAGGTCGGGAAGGCTACCGCCATCAACGCCCTCAGCGGCGGCGTCGATAGCTCCGTGGTCACCGTGCTGGGACACAAGGCGCTCAGCAATCAGCTCAGGACGGTGTTTGTGGACAACGCCCTGATGCGCGAAGGCGAGCCCCAGCACGTGGTCAAGATGTTCGAGGACATGGGGATTCCTGTCGAGCTGGTCGACGCCCGCGACGAGTTCCTGTCCGCCCTGGCGGGTGTGACCGACCCGGAGAAGAAGCGGCAGGCCATCACGGACACGTTCTATGCGAAGGTCTTCGGCCGGCTCGTCCGCGAGTCCGGGGCCAGGTTCCTGCTCCATGGCACGATTCTGACGGACATCGAGGAGACGGTGGCCGGGATCAAGCGCCAGCACAACATCCTGGCCCAACTCGGGATCAAGCCTGAGGAGGCGTACGGTTATAGCGTGCTGGAACCGCTGAAGACCTTGAGGGAGGACGGCGGCCGCGAGGTGGCCCGGGCCGTCGGGGGGCCCAAGGAAGTG
>CAZPIO010000252.1:0-4682 GCA_964586235.1 uncultured Planctomycetales bacterium | reverse complement strand
GGGTTCGGGGTTCAGGGTTCAGGGTTCAGGGTTCGGGGTTCGGGGTTCGGGGTTCAGAATTCGCCAACGCGGCGGACGAGAGGATTCACGCATATGATGCCCACAGCCGCCGACGTTTGTCTCACCGCAAGAACACTTCAGAGACAAGGAGAGAATCCCCATGAGGACACACCTGGAGGTTTGTGTTGTCTTCCCCTCCTCCCGTTCGCCCGCGTTATCCTGGTTGTTCCCATCTGGCTGCCTGTTGGAGAAGCTCGCGGAGCATGGACTCGCGTGCTCGAAAGCTTGGAGGGAGAGCGGAGATCGCATCAGATAACCGGATCAGCCCTTTCTGTGAGGCGGTGACGAGAACACCCAGCGTGCCGGTAACCGTCAGCCCCATCTGCTGGGCTACTCTGGTGGCCTTGCGCTCGTCGATCAGCACCACCTCGGCGTGCAGTTCTTTCGCAAGAGAGATGGCCTCCCTCTCCCCAGGCCCGAGGTCGAGAGACGGATCGACTGCGGATGGCGATCTCACCTCCAGCCATGCCGGGGGATCTTCCGCCCATTCACGGACATCCACGGGCGTCCGGGCATGCTGCAGTTTATGAAGAACCGCAGGTGGCGCGAGAACATGACCAAAAAGCTTGGGCAGCACGTGCTCGTAGTGGGTAAGCACGAGGTAGTTGATCGGCGACGTGTCGGAAACAACGATCATCGATCGAGCAGGGTCCTCACCGCCTCTACTTGAGCGCTGAGTTCTTCGGGGGTGATCAGGTCCTCAGTTACACCGTGCCGCTTGAGGACGGCATCGGTTTCGTATCTGGACAGGCCGAGGCCCTGGGCAAGCTGCCCGTGGGAAATCTTCTCCTGGCGATAGAGCTCGACGAGGGCGGCTTCTTTTGTCACCAGACTGAGGTCCCGCCCCTCTTGCGCCAGGAGACGTTCGATATCCTGCGGAAGACTGAAAGTAATCGTCATAGGTTGTCCGTTTTTCCTGCTATATATATTATCACAGGGCTCTTGGTCTGTCCACGACGCCGACCGGACATAAAGAAACCTGCGCGCAAGGTAGATAAAGCTGCCTGCTTCTTGTTCATTGGCCGGCGTTCTGGGATGGTGGCGACGTTGTTCCCCCGTTGGACTGATCCCGCTGCAGCAGGGCCGGATTAAACGGCGTATCGCATTCCGGGCACCGCGGATCCCGCAGGCCGGTGAGGCTGTAGCCGCACTTGGCGCAGAGGCCGGGTTTCTCGTCAGGCCCGTAGAATTCGCGGATTCGCAAGGCCAGAGCAACGAGCGAAAGAAGCCCTGCCGCCGGGGCGCTGATACCCTGTGCACAACCTGCGGCTAATCCCCTTAGAGAGAACCCATAAGGAGGTATGCACGCCGCGGGCATTAGTGGGAGCAGAAAGACCACTATGACAAGGCCTGTAGATACTTGAGCCAAGCGGCACGTCGTTGGACTATGCGTCGATCTCCAGATCAGCACATTGCCAAGGATCAGTGCCAGCGGCGCGATGAGGAGAGCACTATCTCCTCGTTCTGAAATCACCACCGCCACCGCGATCATCCACGACAAGAAGAGCAAGGCGCCGGCGATGACAACCAGCCGCTTCTCCCGGGATCGTTTCTCGCTATCGGATGTCGCCATCGTGCCGCAGCCTCCGGCCCCCCGCCCCACGGCCCTCGCCCCCCGTCCCTCTGCAGGAGACTTTTTCACGCGGTTGCATCGCGCGACTGGCGGAGGCGGTCCGCGCGGGCGAGGCCCGCCTGGTAGACAGCCTGGAAGTCGTCGCCGGTGATGCCCAGACGCGTGGCCAGATGAACGAGCAGTTCCCGCTCCTCTTTGCTGATCTCCCCGTCGAGACGGGCTTCACCGACCAGCAACTCCATCGCAAGCCGGGCCTTCTCGGGCGAACGGATCAGCAGGTCCGGCAAGGGTTTGTCACCCCGCACTGCGCCCGAGACCATCGCCTCGAACGACGCCCAGCCCACGCCGACGCGAGCCGCCAGCCCCTCGAGCACACCCTTCTCGCAGCCAAGGATCTCGCCGTCGGCCGCCGCCACGGCCACCGCCGCCCGGAGCAGTTCCAGCTTCTCAAGATCAGTCATGACCCACCTCGTGCCACTGCTGCTATTCATAACTGGAGAATCATCTTGCAGCAAGAGCCGCGGCCCGGCTATCCAGGGCGATGTCAATCCTGCCTTGGCGAGCCGGCGGGTTTATCCCGGCGGTCATTCAGCGCATGGTCTCGCCACTGCCGTTGGCAATGGCAACAGGCTCTTCGCGATATACCGGCGTGCCGCACTCCGGGCAGACGGCCGACTCCAGCTTGTACAGCGGATAGCCGCACTTGGAGCAGTGCTCCTCCTCGATCTCGATGTGGATCTTCAGCCCGCAGCCGGCGCATCTTGACCGCCCGACCGCCAGTTGCTGCTGCCTGCCGCATCGCGGGCAGGTGATGGACATGGTCAGCGCTGCGGTCTGGATCTCGTCGTGCATTCGGATGCTGGAGACGCGATGGAGGATCGGCACGGCAAGCGTGCCTGCGCCGGCAAGAATCGCGAGGATACCGAGAAGCCGGAACAACTCGTCCTCGTCCAGTTCGGCCGCGATCATCACGCAAGCCTGACCAGCCAGCAGGGCAACGACGCTCACCGTGGCGATCCGCACCCACTCAAAGCTCCTGCGCAGACGAGCCAGCGAGAGCAACCCCACGTGCGGAAGAGCGACCGCGATAACACAGGCACAGAACATCATCCGGTAGAACCATTCGTAATCATACGAGTGGGGTTCATACCAGATCGCAAAGAGGATCAGGATTGTCGCCACGCCCACGGCCACCAGACCGACCAGGCCAATCGGGTGCCAGCGACGCCGTTCCCAAGGTACCGCCGCCGCCAGACCAAGGATCGACGCCCCCAGGAAGACGGCCGTCGTCCCCAGGATGCGTGCTTCCAGGTCGCCCATGTGCCCGACCACCAGGCAGTAAATACCCGCCAGAGCGAAACAAACGACCGAGCCGATGAACGCAAACAGCAGGCTGCGTTGGGTTTGCGAAGTCACAGCATTCACCTCTCGCGGAGCCAGGGCGACGCCCCGCCGGTATGGTTTCTGGCCATGGTGTCGGCGGCGAGGTCAGGTCCATCAGTGCACGGCCAGACACTCCCGCGGCCGACGCCTCAGACCGGAAGGCTGCGGGCCGCACTGAACTGGGACAGATTCCAGAGTACCCCCGAAATCGGCTGCGGTCGAGTTGGCGGGTGGAAGGCGCAAAAAAGAGCCGGAGCAGCATGTACAATGAGGTTGGCGCTCCGGCGAACCGGATTGAAGGTCGCTCTTGGCGAATGCCCTGACGCCCCAGGACGAAAACCTCTCACCTGGTACTCGGGCCGGTACTATGCTGCTTCGGCCAATGTCAATATGACACACAAACAGGCGATTGTCAAGGCTTACATTTGCCATTGATTTGGCACGCCAAATGCATGGGAATGAACCACTCGCCCCCGGGCTCGCTCGTTTCGCGGGTGCCACTGGCGGCACAAGAATTCGCATCGCGGCTCATTTCGCCTCCGGCCGCGTCGCCGCCACGTCCTCAAGCCAGGGCGGCACCTTGAACGGGTCCGCGGCGGTGGCCTTCGCCGGGTGGTCCTGCCTCACGTAGTAGTGCCAGAAGTCCTCGCGAAGCTGCGGGTCAAGAATCGCGAAATGACCGGCGGACTCGTGCGATTCGAGCCATCGGCGCATCCCGCCCACCGCCTCGATCCCAAGCTGCTGATAGATCACCATGCCCCCGTAGCGCTGATGAAGAGACTTCTGAAACTTCCACGAGCCGACCATCATGTCCGCGAGAGACTCTGGCACGTCCTTGCACAGGCGCGCGGTCAAGTCGATAGCAGGACCCAGTCGTTCCAACTCGCCGGACAGCCGCTCCCGCTCTTTCTGGCTGAGACCCCCGGATGCCAGGCGGACCTGCAGCTCCTCCCGTCTCGCCTGCATCGTCTTCAGATCCTTCACCGACTCCGCTCTTCGTCTCTCGGCGTCCTCTTCGACCCGAAACCAGCGATTGACCTCTTCCAGCTCCCGCTCAACCTTCTTCCGTTCGATGTCGCTGAGCTCGCCTGAACCGAGCTGCTCTTCGAGCTTGCGACGTTCCTCCGTACGGCGTTCTCGCAACGATTCCTGCCTTGCCCGAAAAGCCTTCGCCGCCTCGGCCAGTTCCTCGCGAGTCGGCTCGAGACGGTTCTCCCGGATGTACTGATCGCGCAGCGGAACAACGATTATCCGGCTGAGTTGCGAGACCCGATGAGCCCGGAAGCGGCGCTGGGCGTCCTCGGCATCCGTCCTCTCCGATGTCCCCCTCTTCTGATCTTCGGAGACGTCGATCTCGGACAGGCGGATCTCGCGGCCCATGAAGGTCGCAACGACCGGCGAGGCAGCCTCCGGCCGCGACATGACTGCCGGCCGGCTCGAAGTCGACGGCCGCGTATCGGATGGAGCGGCCAGGGCGGTCGTCGCCGTCAGAAGAACCGCCAACAACAACGCAACACGCGGACAAAGGCATACAAGAGTCATCGCAACACCAAAACGATGCCAATTCTCAGGGCCACACGGCCAATCCGGGGTGACATGGCCAAGCGGGGGTGGCATGGCCAAGTCCGCCGCGGCGGACCTGCTCGCCGTGGCGAGCGCCGCCATG
>CAZPIO010000251.1:0-4751 GCA_964586235.1 uncultured Planctomycetales bacterium | reverse complement strand
AATGGAGATCGTGTCGAACACAATCCCCGGGCAGTTGTAAGTGAACACACTCGGCAGAGTCTGCGCCACGCAGCCGGTTTGAGTCGTGACGAGATTGTAGGTCCCCGACCGGATCCCATCGGGGAGGAAGTCGAAGTGGGCAGACAACACGCCACCAACAACCGAATAGGTGGTCGGGGCTACCGAGAACTCGCCGGTTTCATGTACCAGGTGTACCCCGTCGGTGCCGTCGATGTTCCCCAGCAGCGTCCCGTTGACCGTGAGGTCAATCCCTGAGTAAACGTCCGGGTTTGGCACCCAAGTCGAGCATTCGGGGACGTGCTGGTTCGGGCACGCGGGCGGCACGACGGAGATGGTGAAGTCGTCGTAGTGGCTTGCCACGTTGCCTGTGCTGGCTTGTTGACGGGTAAATACCGTGATCTGCGTGGTAAATGGAGGGACGACGAAACTGAACTGACCCTGCTGCCAGTTGAAGTAGTCGTCCGGGCCGGCAGGCGTGACAGTCAGGTTGCCATCGGTAATGTTGCCGGTCGGCTCGGCCGTACCGCTCCAGTCACCAGCGTGCACCGCGACCATGTGCGAGGCGTTGGTTGTGCCGTCCTGATAGCAGGACCAGTACCAGGACAGGTTGAGGGTGTCACCGGGAACCACCTTCCCGATCACCTGGTAGATGCCGCCAGTACCTGCGCCAATTCTCTCCTCTTTGTAGGACCAGAGCCCATTATACACCTCGGGGTCGGGATCCGTGCCGAAGGAGACGGTCTGGTAGGCCCCTTGGCCCACGCTACCCCAGGTCGTCCAATTGTCGAGGGCCCCGGTCTCAAAGTTGGCGTTCTGGATCGACGGCAGCCAGGTCGTAGCCCTCAGCCTGAAGGCACCGGTCAAGGTCTGGTCGACGTGGCCGGTTTTATGGACAACCAGATCCATCGGACCCGTGACAAGCGGCCCCGGGGTCGCATTGGCCAGATCAAAGGTCGCGGTCAACGAGGTTCCATCGGTATTGATGCAGTTGACCGTGCCGGGGACGGTGTTCGCACCTTGCACAAGCCACGCGGTAACGTCGGACGGGGAGGGCATATTGAGGTCGAAGCCCTTGATGGTCGCACGGATGACGCCCGTGGTCCCTCGCCAGTTAGCCGGGCTCATGGCGATTAGCCGATGCTGGTAGCTGCTGGGAATCCCCGCGACCAGCGAGAAGTCATCGCAGTAAGTCGCAGTGGCTGTCCAGGTACTGGTTTGTTTGGTCTTGACATAGACCATTGCCGAACTCGACACGGCGGTAAAGGTCTGGTGATAGTTGGCCCAGGCCATGGTTTGATTGGCGTTAACGATCTGGACACCGGAGCCGGGAATATAGACGGGGCTGCCGGGGGCAGAATTGAAAGTCGCTGTGGAGCCGTTTTTCACACCGACTTCGTGTATGCAGGTCCCCGCATCTCCACCCGCCATCTTGAAGCTGAGGGTATACGTGGCGCCAGGCGTAAGACCGGTCACCTGCTGATAAATACCTCCGTCGCAGCCGTTGTCCGACAACTCGTCGGCCCCGTAGCCCCACGATCCAAACTGGGGCGGGCTCGCGCCGTAGAAGGTGAAGCCGCTGCCGACCCGGTTGTTGTTGAGCGTCGATGAACCCCAATCAACCCACTTCTGGTCGGCGGTCTGCGTCCACGGGGGACTGAGGGCACCCCATTCGAAGTCTCCGTTCTTCAGCAACTCCTGCCCCATCGCCGGCGTGAACGAAAGTCCCAACACCGCCAGCCCGAAAACAATCAGTCCGCTCCGCTTGATCATGACAGCCTCCTCCACAGACTCCGTGAGTACATGGGCGACCACAGTCGCCCGGGCTCACTTTTCAAACCACACCGTGATCCAAGTCAGGCTTTCCCAAGCCCACAGGCTCCGGCCCCAGGACTGCCAGGAAAGCACGCGCTCCGCGAAAACCGCCACTGGACGAAACCTTTGTCCTGTCCTGCTCCCTTGTCATACCAAGTGCATCGGACAGGCTCCGCCCCCGTCCCGGATCCAACTCCCGAAGGGGACGCCTTCAAAATCGGGAACGTCAAAAGCGTCTGTCGCCGCCCCTGACCGCTATAAGAATGATAGGCTCCCCCACCTGAGCCGGGCGGCAAAACCTCCCTCTTGGCCGGCAAGTCCGCGATCCTGATTCACAGATATCAGGGGGCCCAACGCCGAGCCAACGCCGTTTTTCACCCCGCGGCATACCCTTCGAAAAGCCCCGCCTGCGTTGTTCTGATCCGTCGCCCCTCCCTCGCTGACGGGATGCCGTATCACGCCGCCGGTCATCCAAGGGCTTTGCGCTGCTCCATCGTGCTAACGAGTCGAGATCGACGTCTCTGCCATCTCCGCGATCCGATAATCAGCCGGACGTAAGGTCGGCTGAAACCCAGGACAACACGTTGCCCCGTCCCTGCCGACCCGATTCTCCCCAGGGACGCCATATCAGTAGAGATCAAAGTAAACTATAGACGGCCTGAAGTCAACCCTAAACTGCCAATTATTCTACATCAATCTGGTTGATAATTATTTCCGCCCATGGCCCTCCCGTCGGCAAGTCGCATCCAGCAACCCAAGCTGGGCGATCGCTAAGGCCGTTGCGCACAAAAAGCAAAGAAGCTGAATCTTTTTCGCCCCTGTCGCCCATGTGCCAGGATGTTGCCAGCCCCCTGCTCAGCCGGGCGTTTCACCCGGCGGCGATACAGGAGCGTCTCCCGACGGAGCGTCGTCGGCACCGGTCGTCGGAGTCGGTTCGGCGACCGGAGGCGCGGCCGGGGTGACCGCACTCGGCGGGCCAGCGCCGGTCTCGGGCTCTTCCTCGACGAACACGTCGTTGAGGTCGGTGGCGTCGACCTCCTTGCGAAGGAGGTAGTAGACAATCGTGGAGCCCGAGAAGAAGAACGACGCCAGGAACGCGCAGAGCAGCCCGACCAGCAACCACAGCCAGATCGAGACAAAGAACGCTCCAACCACTTCAGCGTGCTCCGTTCCGAAAGGTGGGATGGGCCAGTACAGATGCTCGAAAGAAGGAATCGCCCACATGCTGTCGATCTTGGTGGCGCCCTCGGAGCCCACGCCCGGCCGGTAGGTGCCGAACCACCCCGCTCCCCAGCCCACGAAGAGACGCGTCACCTTGAGAACAACCACCACAAAGAAGCGGGCGAAAAGGTAGCACAACGACCCGTACACCAGCCCGACCACGGCGTAGAAAGCCGTTCGCCACGGGCGTGAGAACAGGTAGCTGTAGCTCCGGGAGATCGCGTCAAACCCGTCCGAGCCCTCGACCGCAATTGTCGGCCACATCAGGCCAAAGCCACCGGCCGCCCCGATGATCACCAGGGCCATCATGAAACCGCCCAGCAAGGCCAGGCCCATCAGCAGCCCGCCAAGCAACTCGCCCACATAGGGTATAGCCAGGAACATGCCGCCGATGAACAGGCAGACGCCGATGCCAGCAATCATCAGCAGCGGCAACAGTGGGGCCGTGAAGAACCCCAGGAACTTGCGGCCGGCGAACGCAAGAGCCGATTTGGCGCTGATCCGCTCGTCCCGGGCAAAGTTCAACGCCGCAGTCCGGCAGATCGCCCCGCCGAACAGCGACCAGATCGCCAGCGAGCACAGCAGGAACAGCACCGCAAAGAACCAGTGTTCAGCAAACAGCCACTGAACGCCTCGCAACATGAGAAAGATGCTCGGCAAGACGCCGATCCCGTGGGGCCCGGTCTTGACGGACGGCACCTTGAGCGCCGTCTGCACGGCCTGCGCCAGTCCCATGGCCTTGGCGGCCTCGACAGGGTCCAGCACGCTGGGATCAGGTCCGCCGGCCAGTTCAATCCCGTCCAGGCCGCCGGACCGCGAGGTGATCACCGGGTTGAGCAAACCCGTGAAGTTCAGCACCCGCGCGGAATCCAACATCTGCCGCATGCACGCCGTTTCATATTTGAGAAACGACTGGAAAACGCCTTGAGGACGCAGCGACTCAAGGTCTCGGTAGATGCGGTTCATCTCCGTGGCCGTCCGGGCAATCTGCTTGCGATCCTCCTTGCCGCGGCCGAGCTTCTCGGTGGCCTTGGCGTAGTGATCCTTCAACTCGTCGAGGGCGTTGTCCACGGCCTCCGCCGGGTCGGACAGGAACGCTTCCTCCGCTTTGTTGATCTTGTCCGCAGGAGCAGCGCCCATCTCCTGGTAGAGACGGCGAAACTCCTTTGCCTGTTCCTTTCGGGTCTGAGTGCGCCATGAATCGACGTTGTGCGCCTGCCAGTACGCGTTGATCTCGTTCTGCACCGGTTTGCACTTGGAGCCCCAGATCCCGTCGAGGACGACCCCGACCAGGCCGGCGAGGATCACCGCCGCCAGTGCCAGACCCAGCTTGGTCGGGCTGATGGCGATCCGAAAAGTCTTGAAGATGTTCGTGAATGGAAAGCATTCCAGCCAATTGATTCGCCGAAGCTCGGTGGATTGATCAGCCATGATTCAACCTCCAGCATCGAGAAAGGACCTGTACGCCATTGCGGGCCGGTAACCGGGCACGCCAGCCCGATTCCGCCGCGTTGCCGGCAACACGCCACGGCGCGCGACGCACATCCGCCCGCCGATCCAACGGGTGGCATTATAAGCCGCTACAGAACCCTGGCAACACCAGGCGCGGTCGCAATCACCACATATGGGCGCATCCCGGAAGGGGTGGCATGGCCAAGCCCCGGCTTGCCGGGGCGCCGCCATGTCTTCTGACAGGG
>CAZPIO010000250.1:0-4914 GCA_964586235.1 uncultured Planctomycetales bacterium | reverse complement strand
CCGAGGGGCAGCCTTCCTGGATCCACCAAGTGATGTGTTGCTCGATCCAGCGCACACTGCCGCCGATTCGCACCGCCTTGGGAATCTGTCCCGCCGCATGAAGTTTCCACACTTGACGCCGTGATACGCCCAGCCGCCGGGCGACCTCCCCATCTTTGAGTAGTTGCATCGCACATGCTCCGTGGCACTATTGCCGCATCCGGTTTATCACGGCATGACGCATGGAAACTGAGTTTCCGCGCATGCGACAGCAGAATCGGGGATACCGACGGCAAGAAGGGCAATCTTTTTTTTCGATGGAAACCTTCGGAAACTCTCAGGCCAGCATTCTTCGGGCGTACTTCGTTAGCTCGTTGATGTTGTAGACGTACTGGAGTCGCTTACACCCCAACCGTTGGCGGTCGTCTTCGGTGGCGTCTCTGCGCAAGCGGGGATTCCGCTTCGCGATTTTGCTGAGTTGCCCCTTGCCACTAACAAGTTTCTGTTCAATCGCATTCTCGGCAGTAATCCAATCGGCGTCATCGGACGCATCGGCCTTCGTGGGCGCGGGAAGCCAAGCCGCAACGCTCGCCAGGGCGCGGGCAATCTGCCCCGGACATGCATTTCGGATACCTGCATGTGCGGGCATCCATTGCGAAGAAGACGTATCCAATCCCTCAAGTTCGCGCAGAATGTCGCCGCCGTTGGGGCATCGCATGGCGTCAAACAGGTTCAAAACATCTTCCCGCTGCGCTCTGAAATTGCTGTACGACTTGCGTGAATCCGCCTTGCGCGGGCGTCGGCCGCGCCGGATAGCCTGCTTACACTGGACCCACGACGAAACGACACGCCCCAACCCGCAGGCAACCCGCCCGACACTCCGGCGGGGCATTTCAGACCACCCGGTGAGCATCTGCTGAAGTGCGCTCACTTCGTCCGCAAGCATCTGTTCAGGTGATGAGGTCGGCATGAACGTCCCTTCTGCCGGACGAACCCCGGCGAGACGACGACAAGGGACCAGTCATCAGCCCCGCCAGGGCCAGCGGGAAGCTACTCCGCTGTCCGGCACATCTCCGATACCATTTCAGCCGCGCGCGTGCAAGACCATGCAATGGCGAGACCGGGGAACCTATCCAGCCTGCCTTCCCCTATCTCCCATCATGTCGGCTTTCCACCCCCTGCACGCTGTTGCGCGGTTTCTTTTGTGAATCGGGCAGCTTCCCCTTTGCTGCCGTTGGTTTCGTTTCCGGTCTCAAGTGTAGTCAATGTCGGAAGAACCGTCGGATGCTCAGGCTTGCAGGCGTCGCCGTCTCACTGTCAGCATCCCCGCCGCCGTCAGCAGCAGGGCAGCCGGTTCAGGAACCCCGACAATTCGGAAACCAACGGTGTAGGCCTCAAACGAGGGCGAGTAGTAGAAGTAGCGGTTTGGCGCAAGGAGTCCGCCGACGTTCTTGCCGAGAGACCCGCCACGGACGCTACGACCGTTGTAGATTATGGACTCATTCCACTCATAGACGTTCCCGCCCTGATCGAACGTGCCGTAAGGGCTGTCACTATTCTCGAATTCGCCAGCCTCCGTGCGGTAGTAGGGACTGTCGAGCAAGAAACCATTGTCGTAGAAGTTGGCGTTGTTTCCGGCAGCGTCGGCCATATCTCGTCCCGGGGCCGTATCGCTACTCGTCGGGTAGTCCCAATAGTCGCCTGTCGCCCCGTTGTTCTTGTGGTAGGCCGCCTTGTACCACTCATCCTCCGACGGCACCACCCACCGTGCGCACTCGTTGCGCTGGATGGTCCAGCCCTCAGGCCCGTTGTAGCCGTCGAGTGTATATGCGCCGCGTTCCGTCGTGCTCGGCCCCTGCACGTCAGTCGGTTGGCCGTTATGCAGCCAGTTGGCGAAGCGGCAGGCATCCCAGTAGCTCACGTAGTTTACTGGGCGGTTGGCCCAGTGGGGGGTCACGTCGTAACTGTAGCTGCCAGAGGTTCCGCTGCGTTTGATGTTACACCCTCCGGAAGCGGGGTCGGCATCGTAGTCCATGCGCCCGTTGTACAGGGTGTACGTGTCGGTCTTGGCCACGGCGTTGAGGAATTCGCAGTATTGACCGGCTGTGACTTCATACTTGCCAACGTCGTAGACGTACCCAACCGCTCCGCAGACGCGCTTCGGGCCAACGTTTAAGTCATCGCCCGACAGTTCCCCGGCGTTGCCCGGATTCCCCACAGTCACGAGTCCCAGGCTGGTCAGACCCGGTGGCATGTCGAACACGTTGCCCAGCGCCAAGGGCGCGCAGCACAACACGATTCCCGCCATCGATTCCATTTGCATGGCGATCTCCTACGAATCTATGAGGTGCTTTGTGGGCGTGCCTCTGTGCCGCTACACACGGCGTGGACACGGAAGAAGAGAGCACGCCTCGCGACGTTCTCTCTCGCCCTGTTGTGACGGAGTCATCGGCGCCGGGTCAGAATACATGAAGCCATGTGCCGGTCACCTCAGGTATTGTCGCACAAAGGGGGTAGTGGGAGCAAGGGAAGAGTTGACCGAATTGGTGGTGCCTGCCAGATGGGGTCTGCTCGGCGCTAACGCCCCGCTGCATGTCATGGCCAGCCCGCCGACCATAGGAGTTCCCATATCTCACAGAAAAACCGAGCCATTCCCTTCCCTTGTCGAGATTCCAGGGGGGCAGCCGGGGCAGGGCCGGGCCGCATTAAGGGCAGCCCAGGCCGCTACACCCGGCCGGACCCGCCGCCCCCGTCCGGGTCAGTGTCGGGCATCCTGAACCGCTGTCCGCACCGCGTCAGCTACGAGGTCTTGAATGATCCGGGCAGCCTTCGGGGCAATGGTCGGTTCGGACAGCAGGGGGGCCAAGGTTTCGGCCGCCGCTGCCACGTCCTGCGCTGTCACTCTGCCCCACGATTCCGTTTTCGCCTTCATGTTCGTCCGCCCTTTTCGCCAGCCGTCCACGAAGCCGCCGCCCCAGCCGCTGGCAGACCGGGGCGGCAGGTTGAACGTCAGGATGCCCCGCCGATGACCGCCAGGACCGCCGCCTTGGCTTCGGGCGACAGCCCAGCCCATGCCGCCACAACGCGGGCAAGGTCGGGGTCCGGCGCAAATGGGGTACAACACCCACTACAACACCCCCCGTTTGCCCCATCGGCGGACGATTGTTGACAAGGAGTTACAGTTTCAGGGTCCCGGTCCCCCCTACCGGGGCCTGCTTTTTATCCGGGGTCGACACCCTATTCTTGCGTCCGATAGCTCCCTATCCGCGTATGCGGACGGAAAGAGCGCGGAAAAATCGCTTCGAGTTGAGAAAGACAGATGTCGAGCTGCATATGATTCGATGTGGCATCTCCGCTTCGGCGGAAGTTGTCTAGAGTCGGGGAGGGGGCGGTTTGCGCCGGTCGGCCAAAAGCGCTCAGGTTCGAATCCCCTTCTGACAAGTCGCGGGTTCTATGAGCTTGTTTGCGCAGCGGAGACGGGACATGGAGTGTGATTCGTACCTGCCGTTCTGGAGACGCGTGCTCTTGGATGTGTGCACGCAGTATGATTTTCTGACACCGGGCAGCGCGCTTCAGGTGGCCAATCTCGATGCGCTCGTCTCGCACCTGCGACGCGTTTTTGAATGGGCGTCCTCTTCGAAAATCGCGGTAGTGTCGCTCGTTGAATCACACCGGCCGACGGAACCGATCCGGGGCTTCTCGCTGCATTGCGTTGACGGCACGCCGGGCCAGGAGAAGCTCCCGTTCACTCTGCTGGCGCCGCGGATCACGGTGGAGACGGACAACTTCCTCTCGCTGCCGCCGGATCTGCCCGAAAACAACCGTCAGGTGATCTTCCGCAAACGCACGCGGGACATCCTGAGCAATCCGAAGGCCGATCGCTTCCTGACACTGATGCGGCCGGACGAATACATCATCGTCGGCGCGGGGCTCGAACGGGCGATCCGGGGCCTGGCCCTCGGGCTGCTGGCCCGGCATAAGACGGTAACCGTTGTCACCGACGCCTGCGGCTACTGGAGCAGCGCCGACGCCGAGCTGGTCCTCCGCCAGTTAGGGGCCAAGGAAATCAAGCTAACGACGGTCGAGGAACTGACCAAGCCGCCGCCGGCCTCGACGAAACGCTCGCTACTCCGATTGCGGCGAAGCCGCCGCCATCATCCGGTCGCCTCCAGACCGGCGCGGGCCGGTGAATCCAAGATCGCCAGCAAGTAACCCACAGGTACATGGGGATCCTCTCCGCCGCCCAGAACGGCCGGAGATGTGTGCGCGTTTCTCTGGACCGCTGTGCTCCTGGGTTGCGGCCCGCCTTCGCCGGGCTACGGCGTGGCAGGCCCGCAGACAGGCTGAGTGGCCCGTCCATTCGCCGCAGCGAACGGTCGGGGGCCCGACGAATACCGCTCGTCTACGGCTCAGCCTCGCGGCGACAAACTCCATTCGTTCAGGACTCGAGCAGGACCGAGAAGATGTCCGCGCCGGGCACCGTGAACGTGAGGCTGTTCTGCACCTGTCGGGGCTGGACGGGCACACCGTCGAGAGACTCGGTATAGAGGGTCCATCGGCCGAGATCGCCTATGCCGGACAGGGTGACGGAAAACGTTTCGGGGCGTCTCTCCGACTCGTCCGTCGGCAGCCAGGCGCCGTTGACCAGGATCGATCTTCGCCCCTTCTCAACCTCGCGTTCCAGACCGAAGACACGAAGGCCGGGTGTTTCCGCGGTCACCCCTTGGCAAGGCTCGGCGCCGCGGATGCAGGCGTCAAGCCGCCGCCGCAGTGCGAGGACCCGCTCAAGGAAAATGCGAAACTCCCGACTTGAAGCGAGAATTGCCGTTTCGTAAAGATCAAAACCGGCCCCGAGCACATGCCCGAGTTTAAGAAAACGGGTATCGTCGGGACTCACCGGCCCGATGAGCAGGAGCCGATCCGGGAAGGTGACGC
>CAZPIO010000249.1:0-4961 GCA_964586235.1 uncultured Planctomycetales bacterium | reverse complement strand
TGTTCGGATGATCCATGACCGCGATGCCCACGACCTTGCTGGTGACCGGGTCCGAACCGGTGGTGATGCCCGGCCCGACGTAATCGCACCATTTTGCGGCCGCGCCCCAGCACTCGTCGCCGCTCTTGCCCTCGCTGTTGAACCGCCTGCCGCTGAGCTTGACCGGCTTGGTGATTCCCACCTCGTCCATGGTCACGGCCGTCCGAATGGCCACGACCCCCCCTTCCTTGGTGTCGCCGAACATGACGTCCCGCTCGTCGAACTTGTACACGCTCTTGACGTCGATGATCCGCAGGCCCTCACCCGCGAAGAAGGTGTAGGTCCGCTGCTCGGTGAAGTCCTTCTCGCCCTTCGGGTTGATCCAGTCGATGTCCGCCGATACCTGCCCGAAGACAGGCCCGCTGGTCTGGCTGGTGATCTTACTCAGGACCTGGTGCGCCGTTTTCTCGATCGGCGCATCCTTCGATTCGTTCCAGTAGTTCGAGCCCGCCTGGCTCATGTCGCCCGTGCGGACGTCGCCGTGCGCGCCCCACAGCGAGCGGTGGTGGGGATGATCCGGAGGCTTGTTGTCCCTTGCTTCGATCGGGTTTTCCTTCATCGGGAAGTCGCGGGTGACCGGATCGCCCGTCGGGCCGATGACCGGGTACAGGTAGACCTTCGGCTCCGCCTTCTTGTACATCAGCGAGGTGAACGGCTTGCCGGAGACCTTAACGTCGACCTGTTCGCCATCAAAGACCTTGCGGACCCGGATCGGCAGACCGCCCGGCTCGGGGTTCGTGCCGGTGCCGGCCACCATCAGTTCCCAGGTGTACGTCTGCCCGGCCTTGAGCGGCTTGTCCTGCCACCACCAGACGCGCCCTTCTTTGTCGACCTGGACGAGGATGTCCGCGTTCTTGCCGGCGAGATAGTAATACTGTTGCTCGTCGAGCGGCTTGGGCGTCTTGAAAAACATTGGGCCGGCGGGAATGTCCTTGTCACCGACAGTCAGCGTCACCTTCTCCGCCTGCACGGCCGACGCGAGCAGCAAGCCGCTGATCACCGAAGCCGCCGCGATCCAACCGATTGTGGTCATCGTCTTTCGTTTCATGTGCATGTCTCCTGTAGTCTCGACAGATTCACAACTTATGCGGGCATCGCCGCCTTGAGGGTCTTGTACGCGTTCTCGGCCACGGTCGTCGGGTCGGGCAGGTAGTCGAACGGCTCGACCGACACCCACCGGTTAAACCCTGTGTCCGCCAGCGTCTTCAGAATCGGCCTGAGGTCCAGCGGTTGCCCGTCGCCGTCGGCCAGGGGCATCCCCACGCCTTTCCCGGAGGGGTGATTCGCGTGGACGTGCTTCGCCCGCTTACCGAAGCGCCGGATAGTCCCCTCGATGCCGTCCGGCATGGACGACATGGCCTTCAGGTCCAGCATGATGTCGATGTTCGGATGGCCGATCTCGTCGGCCAGCTTGGCCGCCTGCTCAGCCGTGTTGATGAAGTTCGTCTCCTTAGGGCTCAGGGCCTCGAAGCAGATGGTCACCGCCCGTTCGGCGCAGGTGTCGGCCACCGAGGCAAGAACATCCTTGGCCCGTTTCCAGCCTTCCTCGAAGGTCGTCGGCGGGGTGACGCTCCTCTGGTTGGGCGAGCCGAGGGTCATGACAGTTCCCCCGACATCGCCACAAAAGTTGACCAGGCTCCGCAGGTACTCGGCCGACTTGAGCCGGACAGCCTCGTCGGGCGTGGTGATGTGCAGGCCCTTCGGCGAAACGAACAGCCAGTGCAGCCCCACGACGGCCACCCCGGCGTCCGCGGCCGCCCGGACGATGCCCCGGCGGCGCTCCGCCGAAATGTCGTCCACGTGCTCTGCGATGGTAAACGGGGCAAGTTCCACCCCCGCAAAGCCGATCTTCGCCGCGATCTGGAAGATCTGCTCAACCGGGGTGTCCCGCCAAGGCTCGCTGCAAGTTGCCAGTTTCATTTAAGCCTCCATCAAATAGGGGGGGTACATGTTACCGGAGGATGGTCGTTGTGGGCAAACCCCGTGCCCCGGCTGCTCCAACGCGGCGGGCCTCCATCTCAGGATACACTCTCGAGCCCGTCAGGATGCAACCGCTCACCCGCAGGACCTCTCACCGGGTCCGCCGCAGGTTAGGCAGGTGGTAGGGTCCGCCCAGGCGGACCATTCTATTCTGGAAGTCCGAATGTCGAAGATCCGCCGTGGCGGGACGAAACCAGAATGTCGCAGACTCGCCGTGGAGAGTCGAAGATCCGCCGTGGCGGACCGAAAGAAATCAGAAATCCGAATGGCGAAAGCCCGACGATCTGCGATACATGACAACGGAAGTGCGACGCGCCTTCCCTCGATTCGAGCTTCGTCATTTGAGCTTCGTCATTCCTTCGTCATTCGGATTTCGTCATTCGTCATTCATTGGCCATCAGTGGTAGGCCCCGCCCAGGCAAACCGCATCACACTGCCGACAAACAAAAAGCCCCGGGTGCTCTGCCCGGGGCTCACGCTAAGGACAGCCGGGGGATTCGGTCGGGCTGCCGGGCTCACCTGACGCCGGGCAGCCTGTTGCTGGGTTTCTCCTCGCTCGGCTGTGTCGAGACATTCGATGGGGTCAGTTCCCTGATTCTCGCCTTGGCATATGACACGTTCGAGCTGTTGAACGGCTCCTTATCAATTGCCTCTTGATACCAGTAAAGGGCCTTCTCGCGGTTGTGGAGCCGGTAGTCCCAGAGGACGGCCATCTGGAACCGGGCCGGCAACTGGACGTTCGGGTCCCAGTCGATTGCCCGCTTGTACCACTGCAAGGCGACGTCGTTATCCCGTTCCTCGAAGTATTCCTTGTGGATCTCGCCGATATAGAAGGCTGCCTGTGCGATCTTGTCGCTCGTGGGATACTTCTCCACGAGTTCCTTGAACTTGGCGAGGGCCTTCTTCATGGTCGCCTCGTTGTAGAAGATGGGCACGCCGTGGCCGCCCTCTTTCATCAACTCCAGGCCTTCCGCGAAGAGCTGGTTAGCCTCGGGAATCGAGTCCTTCGGCCGCAGGGTCTCGACCGGCGTGGACGCGTCGGCAATGTAGTCGTACGGCTTGACCCGCTGGAGGTCGGCCAGTTCACTCCTCGCCCACATGGCTTTGTCGGCCATCCCGTGCTCGTTGTAGTAGATCACCAGCGCCCGCAACAACTGGGCATACTGCTTCCGGTGCAGGACCAGTTCCTCAACGATGTCCAGCTCGTCACGGCCGGCAATGGAAACATCCGGCGCGTTGGTCCCGGCCGCGTTCTCCATGCTGGTCTGCGGGCCCGGCGGCCGCTCGATCTTCTCGGAGTGCAGGGAATCCGTCTTGCAGCCCCCCAGCACCATCAGGCCCATCAATACAACGACGCCCGCCACGAGCCGGGGGTAAAGCCTCGTGCTGTGCTCTCGCATGACTACGCCTCCTGCGTCTGCGCGTTTGTGTTCAGAATACTTTTCGGCGCAAAGGGTTTGCCCGCTGAAGGAAAACAGTATGCCCGCCGGGCCGCAATCGTCAAGCAGAACTCCCCTGGGATCTGCCGCGCCCGCGATGCGTAAAGCGTTACCACTGCGCCTCTTCGAAAGCGCCCAGCGGCCCCTTCGGTTTGGGCTTCGGCCGGAACTTCACAACGCTGCTGGCCAGGGTCAGATCGCTGCGGGTCGTCACTTTCAGGTTGGTGAAGTCGCACTCGACGATCGAGACCGGATGCCCCATCACTTCGACCAGTTGGGCATCATCGGTCAGCTCACCCTGGAACTCCGCCCGTCTCTCGTAGGCTTGCAGAATCAAGTCGCGCCGGAACACCTGGGGCGTCTGGGCCTCCCATAATCCCTGACGAGAAACCGTCTCATCAATCACTTTGCTCTCGCTCACCCGTTTGATGGTTCCCCGAAGCGGGGCCGCAAGGATGGCCGCCCCGGTCTTCCCTGCCTCAGCGAACACCGAGTCAATCATTTCTTCGGTTGTGCAGGGCCGTGCGGCATCATGGATGGCCACAAACTCCGCGTCCTCGCGCACAACGGCCAGACCGTTGGCCACCGAGTCCGGTCGGGTGGCGCCCCCGATTGCCAGTTTGATCCCCATGAACCCAAGGTTGGCCCCGTATTTCTCCCGGACCTGGTCTTGGTCTTCAGGCGAAACCACGAGAATCGTCTGGCAGACGTCATCGCGATTGACGAAAAGCTGCACCGACCGGAGAAACAGCGGCTGACCCTCGACCTTGGCGAAGATCTTCCTCTCGTTCCCGCCGAACCGCGCCCCTTTCCCCGCCCCGACGACGATGACAGCCACCTTGGCCATGGTGATACCTCCCGAACGTTGCCCGGGCCGGAACCCAAAAAGGAACACCACCGGAGCTTATAAACCACTCGCAAGCACCGGGCAAGCCTTCGTCAGAGACCGACTGGCCTTCGTTCGCAAGAGGTGAATCTACGAGTGGATAACACGGCGTCGGGTGCTACTGGCAGTCTCCATCCCGAGCGCAAGTCGAGCGGCTCGCCTGCCAGTGCTTCTGACCGTTTGAGATGCTTCCCGATTCCATGCGAAGCTGGCAGACACGGACTCTTTTCGGTCTGCGCAACAGATGCGCGCAGCTATAAGCGACAAGGCTCGAACTCTCGCCGCCCTGCCGGTGTCGATTCTCAGCGTATGCTCTCGCGCAGGTATCCTTCGCGGTCGTAGGTCCAGACCACGCCCCGTTCGTCGTCGGCAGCACCCATCTGGGCGACCAGCGCGCCCTGTCGATTGTTGGTGAACACGACTCCGCCGGTGCGGTCCCGGTTCATGCCCATCACGGCCACGACTTGGCCGCGCGAGTCTACCACCTCGAAGCGCCCCGCCTGCACCACCGTGGGCACCGCCCCAGCCCGCTGGGCGACCACCGAATCGTCCAGTTCGTATCTGAGTCCGATACATCCGCCGAGCACCGCCAGCCCCACGATGGCCGTCAGGGCCCA
>CAZPIO010000248.1:0-5220 GCA_964586235.1 uncultured Planctomycetales bacterium | reverse complement strand
AGTCAAAGATATCTTATCTAATATCTTCTCGATCTTCATTCTCAGCCTATTATAACCATAAATGATCAATCAATGGAACTTTTTTTGGCTGGTGTATAAAATAGTTCGCCAATGGCAGTGAAAGAGTGAGCCATCGTAAAATCTCCTTTTAAAGACAAAAATCTCAAGAAAGGAGGAGTTTACTTACGATAGCTCGCGGAGATCATAAGACAGCAAGGATTGCTAATAGGATTTTTGACAGAACAGGATCTGGTGAAGGTGATGCTGGAGTGGTTATTAGCAGAGCTGATTAAGATAGAGGTAGAAGATAAGGTAGGATCACTCCGGCACAAGCACAGCCGGAATAGGAATACTTATTTTCCTGGTTAGAGGGTGAGGAGATTAGACAGCTGGGTGGGGACTTTATAGCTGGTAATATAGAAGGTGAGGAAAGGCATTTATTTGTCCTTTTTTGTGACTGAGAGGAAGAGGACAGAGACAGCTCTGATTAGCCTGGTGCAAAAGGTCTTTATGAATGGAGTCTCAACCAGGAAGATAGAGCCTTTAGCCAAGAGCCTGGGGATAGAGAGTATCTCAGCCTCTGAGGGATCAGAGATAATCAAAGGCTGCATCTAAGAGTGGGGGAGTTCAGGAAAAGGCAGTTGAAGGCGGAGTATCTGTTTATCTGAGCAGATGCGATTTACGAGAAGGTCAGGGATAAGGGAAGAGTGATGTCGATAGCAATGATGATTCCCCATTGGGAAGACACAGAAGGTTAGGGGGAGATATTAGCAGTGGAGCTGATATGGTAGGAGATGAAGGACTCCGTTCAGCTCTGCTTCTTCCCGGAGATAGACAAACGCCGCATCTCCTCCACCAATAGTCTGGAGAGGACCAATGGGGAGATAAAGCCCAGAACCTGGGTGGTAGAAGTTTTTCTTTCGTTTGAGTCCTATCTGAAGCTCGTTATCTCCTACCTTATAGAATACTCAGAGGACTTGGCTAATGAATACTCCTGCATCAAGCCAGATAAGCTTGGTCAACTTTTAGAGTCTAAGCACACTCAAGTGGCTAATTAAGGTGAATAAATGAAGAGTTTACGATGGCCAAATCGCGAACAAAACTTGACATGGCCAGTGCTAGTATCATCCATGATAGAATCAATTCTATTTGACCATCTCAATTCTTAAAAATATAATTGTTAATAGATGAAAAGAAATCTCAAGATTCTTCTTCTCGCATTTTTGATAGGCTTAGTTTGTTATTTGTGGGGTTATCTTTCTCTTCGATATGATTTTTTCCCTTCATCTCTGGTTCATACAACTCTCGCTTTCATTGAAACACACTCCAATATAATACTCTATGATAGTGCTTCAGGTGGACAGCGAGTCGGAAGAAGCAGCCAGATCGACTTAATAAGATCTCTTCCATATCTAGGTGTTACGGAAACAGTTGCCAAGCAAGAATCGGGGGTTACAATCTTAAAGCCCGACAATATTTATCCAGGTTATAATCTTTTTACTACAGGTCATGATGACGAAGCCTTCCTGGTCGATAACAAAGGTCGACTATTACATTATTGGAGATGCCTGCGAGAAAAGATAATATGGGAAACCTCTGATACCCTAAGGCCCAAATATAGAGGCTGGCGTTGCTTCTTTGCCTTTAAAGACCTGGATTTGCTTGTCATTTATGACTATCTTGGTCTAGCAAAGATCGACAGAAAATCAAGATTAAAATGGATTTATAAAGGGGGATGCCATCATGACCTCTGGGTAACACATAATGGGGATATATATGTTCTTGGATCTCGGCATGAGAAGGAAGCTTTTTATAATGATAATATTATGATTTCAGATTATATTATAGTTCTCAATTCTTCAGGCAAAGAGCAACATAGAATACGCATTCTAGACCTTATTTTGAATTCAAAATATAGATTTTTACTTCCGAGCCCTGAACAGATGACCGGAGCCTACAGTCTTGACATTCTTCATACCAATTCGATACAGGTATTTGATGGAAACCTTCAGAACAAAGATCCAGAGCTTTTTAAAAAAGGCAATATTCTATTGTCTGTGAGAAATCTAAGCACAATATTCATAATAGATCCAGAAAAGAAGGAAATTATATGGGCCTGGGGTCCTACTAATATCAGTTTTCAACATAAAGCAAGATTGTTGGACAACGGAAATATATTAATGTTTGATAATGGTCTGAAAAGATCAAGAGTAATGGAAGTTAATCCAATTAATCAAAAAATAATCTGGCAATATGAGGGAAAGGAAGGAGAACCTTTTTTTTCAGACATTTATGGTTCATGTGAAAGATTGCCGAATGGCAACACTTTAATTGTTCTCAGCAAGCAGCAGAAAATAATTGAGGTTACTCCCGAGAAAGAAATTGTCTGGACATATACATTGCCTGCGGCCAGTACATTCAAAGCACCAGTCATTTATGAGGTTTGGAGATACCCGATAGACTATTTTTCCCCGGGGTTGTTCTCTCAATGAGACCTGGTTCCCACAACTGATTTTTTGTTATACTATTTAATCTTTTCTGGAAAACAGAGTCAGCTCACTAACACATACTAAACCTTTTTAATTACATTCCAGAGAAGACCTGCCGGGCCGGATAAATTCAAGAGTTCTCTCATGTCGAATGCCTATATATATTTTTACCTTTCTCACCGGCCGGCTTTCGGGAATATTAATTATCGAATCGGCGATCGCATAATCTCCTGGTTTGAGCTTTGCCTATGGTGTCCTCACAGGGAGAACGGCAGAATGCACCAGATCTTCTTTTTAACGCTTCATTATTTTAGCCACTCTAATTTGTTTTTTTATTATGTTTTCAAATCTTATGCTTGTCCTTATCCGGATTTCTCTCTCGGGTTCTTGTTTTCTTGGGAAAAAACCTGCACCATACATACTTAAGAAACCCTTGAATTCTACCGACATTTTATTGATAAAATCCTCGGCAGGTTTAAGACTTTATCTTAGGTTGCTCTCTCCCACTGTTTATATTGGGTCATAACAACATCGGAGTTATATCCAGCAATGACTAGATTCCTTCAATTCTACCCAACTTTTTTGTTACCCCAAGTGCACATATTAAACCTGGACTCTTGATGTCTTCTTCCCATAAAGAATAATTATACCCACTCAGTTCATGCTAACCAAAGGCTTCGCCATGAACTCCAACTATCATAAAAACTGTTTTTTAGATTAATCTCCGTTCTGCAAACTTCTTAAATAACCTTTTTACAAAAAAATCTACATACCTGAATGCATTTAAATATCTGCATAGGTTCAGGTCATTGACACCATAGTTTATTTCCAGTAAATCTGGAGGATATCCATATTCATAATGGCTACTCAATGTAAGATAGGTTATAAAAAATGGAGCATTTTTAGCTTCATCTATCTATTCCAGGCTGGGCCTGAAGATCATCATTTCTTCTCGCCCATAGAAATTAACATAGGCAAAACATTCTTAAAGCAGATTATATGAGCCTTTATACACATCATAAATAAGATTTGCTACAACAGTTTCCCCTCCTTCATAGTTATCCGCTATTTGGAATAATACAGTACAATAACCAACTTTTTTCAATAAACGAGGTAATGCCCTTTCAGGAAGAATATTCGGTCTTGCCTCCAAGACCTCTGGTTCAAGACAAAGATAGACGTCTAAGATTATATCAATAAGAGCTTTAGTGGTCTGAGGATCAACTATGTAAAGTTTGTCAATAAACCACGCATCTGGCTAAGATTTGCCAAGAATGGAGTAGCTCTAAGACCAAGATTATAAATATCACAGTGTTTCTATCCAAGGGACTCTAAAATGATCAACACCACATTCATAGGCCTAAATGATTCACCTGCTCAAGCTAAATTGTCTTATCAAGTCTTTCTTCCGGTAGAATATTTATTGATATCTTAGTCCCGTTTCTTCCATTAGACAGAAATCCCTGAACAAGTTCAAAAAGAGAAATTTTTTTAATGACGGGACTAATGCTGCCAAGCTGAGGCAATAGAGCTTTTGCTTCAAGCAAAATCACCAGACCCAAAGCTAAACAAATCAGACTTTTTGGAACATGGCAATCTTTCTAATCCTTCAGCTTATCAAGGAAAGAGTATATAAGTTTTTATCCCAGGAAGCAGACCAGCCAGGGAAAAGCAGTCAACATTAAAATAAAACTGATTAAATAGGGAATTTTCACAACTGAGACAATCATCTTATTTATTTACTTTTGCTGAATTGTCCAGAAAGTTCTGAAAGTATTCGCGGTTAATGCCAAACTCTGTTATCTTGAACCGAATAGTCTGATCTTTCAGGATTACGGAATATAAAAAGGCTAACGCGACATAACTATAAGAATAAAAGCTAGATGATTATTCTGGGGCTAAATAAGAAACCTGGATTAATATAAAGCCAAGTAGAATAATATAGATTTTTTCTGGTCCGTGACGTTCAGAGGATCAATAAAGCCAATCAAGCGCCGTGCATGATGAAGCACTCCTTATATAATTATGATGGTTAAAACGACTATGATAACAGAAATCGCGCCAATGGTAAGAAGGCCATGCATGGAATTTTTATCATTCAAAATCTGTTATACCCACCTGACTATCTTCTCGTTCTTCGGCTTCATGTCCAGCGTTTTCATTATAGATCCTCTCTCCGTTTCACTGATTGCTTATAAAAAAAAGGGCGGCCGAAGCCGCCCTCCATGAAATTCAATTCTGCTAACTTATGATCAAGTAGTACCACCGGCAGCACGAGGACCGATAACTAAGTTCCCATTCCAGTTAGCGATTTCTTTATTGAAGTCTTGCATGGTGTTAACTTCATACAGGTTCAGTGAGAGATCAGTTGTATTCCAGGTATGATCAAGAGTTGCATTTCTGCCTGGGGAACCCACTATGAATTCATCGTCACCCCACTCCGTTTGTCCAGAGGGTAAACTAATGCTAAAGAAGTTACCACTGCAATTGGTCCCGCCATAGATATAATAGAAATGTCCCCACTGGTCCTTAGTGGGCAGAACCTTAACATAAAACCCTTGCAGGGCACGTACCGTATCATCGCCAGCCGCTATCTCGCCATTTGCAGAAGTTGGGGCATAGCCCTTATCAGTAACATAATCAATTAAAGCGGTGGCAATTGTGTTGACGTCCTTCACGGTGCCTTTCTGTTTGGCTTTCTGCAGGGCTGACATGGCGTTGGGGATTAACA
>CAZPIO010000247.1:0-5592 GCA_964586235.1 uncultured Planctomycetales bacterium | reverse complement strand
TACGTCGCTGGCGGGCACGTCGGTCGGCATTTCCTCGCTGATGCGGTATTCCTCGCTGAGCCACCGGCCCAGGTCCACCAGCTTACACCGCTTGCTGCAGAAGGGACGAAATGGGACTTCGTTTTTCGAGGTGTAGGTGATGATACGCCGGCAGATCGGGCATTCCAGCGTGGCCATGCGACACCTCCCTCCCTGGAAAAGCCCCGGTGCTGCGTATGATTCACCGGCCGTCGCGTCAGTGTTTCCTGCTCGCGCCGTTGGACGGCTTGGCTTTTGAGTCCGACGTCTTGTTGTCGGTCGAGCTCTCCTTCTTGCCGCCGGCGACCTCCGAATCAGCTTTTGCAGCCTGCTTATAGCCGTCGCTCCGGTAGTCGGTGATGTAGAAACCCGAGCCCTTGAAGATCAGGCCGGCACCGGTGCCGATCAGGCGCCTGGCCGTCGGACGCCGGCAGGCCGGGCACTTTTTGAGAGGCTTGGCCGTAATGCTTTGAAAGAGTTCCCACTGGTTGCCGCAAACAGAACACTCATAATCATATGTCGGCATGACCTACTCCCCTGGTTCCTCTCCCTGTTCCTCGCCGGGTGATGAGGCGGGCTCAACCGGCTTGGACACGATCACCCGGGCCGGACGCAGCACCCGATCGTGGAGCACATATCCCTTGGCGACCTCGTTCAGCACCGTTGGCTCGGGATAGTCAGGGCTCGGCTCCTGGGACATGGCCTCGTGATGGTTGGGGTCGAACGGCCTGCCGGTTGCCTCGATCCGCTGAACCCCAAAATCCTTCAGCACTTTCATGAAATTCTCGATCGCCAGCTTGAGCCCCTCGGCCAGCGCATCCACGTCATTCTTGTGCTCGGCCGCCGCCTCCAGCACCCGATCGAGATCATCCAGAACCAGAACCAGAGCCTTGACCAGACCTGCATTGGCATACCGCAGCGATTCCGCCCGGTCCTTTTCGACGCGGCGCTGGTAGTTGGCGAAGTCGGCCCTTGCCCTGAGGCACTTGTCCTTCCACTGTTCCGCTTCCGCCTTCAGAGCCTCGATCGAGGGCGCCGTTTCCGCAGCCGGCTGCCCACCCTCAGAAGCAGTCTGCTCGTCCCCGCCTTGCGCGGGCTCCCCTGCAACCTGCGAATCAGGTGGCGGGCCGGCTGCCTGCGACGACCCCGCATCGCCCCCGTACCGGGCTACGTCTTCCTCCGTTGGGATAACGATCTTCTTCTTCATAGCCGGTTATACGCTCTTCTTCTCCGGATCGTTCCGTGGACTCCCGCCGAGAAACTCCGCCAGCCGCTCAAAAAACCCCTTCGATTCGGGCAGGACGGTTGCATCCTCTGTCTCCGCGAACTCTCGCAACAACTGCTCCTGTCGCTTGTTGAGTTTCTTGGGCACCTCAATCCACACCTGGACGATTTCATCACCCTGCCGATGTGACCGGAGGGACCTCAGCCCCTTGCCCGCCAACCGGAACATCTGTCCGTACTGCGTACCCGGCGGGATGGTCACTTCGAGCTTGCCGGTGAGCGATGGCACCTCAATCCTGGCCCCCAGCGCCGCCTGGGTGAGACTGATCGGCACCCGACACAGGAGATCCTGCCCGTGACGCTCAAAGAACGGGTGCGGCTCGATCCGTACGTAAACGTGAAGGTCGCCGCGAGCCCCGCCGTTATCACTGAGTTCACCCTCGCCTGCGACGCGGACACCCTGGCCGTCACCGATTCCGGCCGGAATCCGGACCACCAGAACACGATGCTTCGGCTCGCGCCCGCTGCCCCGGCACTTCTTGCACGGCGTGGAGATCAACACGCCCCTCCCGCGGCAAGCCGGACAGGTCGTCACCACACGCCCGAACAGCATGCCAAAACCGGTACTCTGCTCTACCTGCCCGTAACCGCCGCAGGTCGGGCAGTTGCGTTTCGGCGAGCCCCGTTCGCTGCCGCTCCCGGAGCAATGCTCGCAGAAATCCTGCCGGTCGAATTCGATCGTTTTCTCGACACCGGTCGCGACCTCGCTGAGGGTGAGGGATATCTCTGTCTGGAGATCGATTCCGGTCCGGCGGGAGTCGCCGCCGAAGATGCCGCCCCCGAAGATGTCGTTGAACATCGAGAAGATGTCGTCCACCCGCATGTGCGAGTAGTCACGGACGCCGGCCCCACGCAGGCCTTCGTGGCCGTAGCGGTCGTAACGCTGTCGCTTCTCCGGGTCGGACAGGATCTCATAGGCCTCGGCGGCTTCCTTGAACTTGGCCTCGGTGTCGGGATCGGTTCTGTTACGGTCGGGATGATACTTCAGCGCGGCCTGCCGATAGGCCTTCTTGATCTCCTCCGCGCTGGCATCGCGCGAGACCCCCAGAACTTCGTAGTAATCGCGCTGAGTCGTCACTACCATACTCGCAACACGTCCGCTGCTCGGGCCGCTTGCGCGCCGGAACCCGAGGATGCCCGAATCCCGGAGCCAGTCGCGCCGCCAGCCCGCAGCACCGACAGGTCCGGGATTCCCATCCCAGTCGGCGATACGGGCTGGTGTCCCCCGTCAGCCGGGGAGTGGACATCCCGTCTGTGATAACCTATCGGACAGCGCCGACGATCTCCTTCTGCTCATCCTTCAAGTCCGTCACCAGCACCTCGGTGGTGAGCATGAGACTGGCCACGCTGGCGGCATTCTCCAGCGCGGTCCTGGCGACCTTTGCGGGATCGATAATCCCGGCCTTGAACATATCCGCGTACTCGCCGGTCCGCCCGTCAAAGCCGATGTTCGTGCCCTTTTCCATGATCTCGGACACCACTACCGCGCCGTCAAGACCACAGTTGTCGGCGATCTGGCGGGCAGGGCCCTGCAGCGCGCGGATGACAATGTCGCAACCGATCTTCTCGGCGCCACTCACCTTCTCGCGAACCTTCTTCACGGCGTCGATCGCCTGGACAAAGGCCACGCCACCACCGGCCACCACCCCTTCCTGGACGGCCGCCCGTGTCGCGTGGAACGCGTCATCAACCAGGTCCTTTCGCTCCTTGACCTCGGTCTCTGTTGCCCCACCGACGCGAATGATCGCCACGCCGCCGGTCAGCTTGGCCAGCCGCTCCTGAAGCTTCTCGCGGTCGTAGTCGCTGGTCGTGGCCTCGATCATCTGGCGAAGCTGGTCGCAGCGGGCCTTGATGTCCGCCTTCTTGCCGGCCCCCTCGATGATCGTGGTCGAGTCCTTGTCCACGACGATCTTCTTCGCCCGGCCGAGCTGGGACATCTCAATGTTCTCCAGCTTGATGCCCAGGTCTTCGCTGATCATCTGCGCACCGGTCAGAATCGCAATGTCGCCCAGCAAGGCCTTGCGGCGGTCGCCGAAACCGGGGGCCTTGACCGCGCAGATGTTGAGCACACCGCGGAGCTTGTTGACCACCAGGGTGGCCAGTGCCTCGCCGTCGATGTCTTCGGCGATGATCAACAGCGGCCTGGCGGAACTGGCAACCTTCTCGAGCAGCGGAATCATGTCCCGGAGGTTCGAGATCTTCTTCTCGTACACGAGAATCATGGCGTCCTCGAACACGCACTCGAGCGTGCTCGGGTTGTTCATGAAGTAGGGCGAGATGTAGCCCTTGTCGAACTGCATGCCCTCGACAACTTCCTTCTCGGTCTGAAGGCTCTTGCCCTCCTCGATCTCGATGATCCCTTCGGTGCCGACCTGCTGGAGGGCCTCGGCCAACAGTCTGCCGACCTCTTCGTCGCCGTTGGCGCTGATCGTGCCCACCTTGGCAATGTCGTCACCCTTCACCTTGACCGACTGCTGCTTGATGCTTTCGACGGCCGCCTGGACCGCGGCATCGATACCCCGCTTGAGGGCCATCGGGTTCTCCCCGGCCGTTACGCTCTTGAGCCCCTCGCGATAGATGGCCTCCGCCAGAATCGTCGCGGTCGTCGTCCCGTCGCCGCATACGTCGCTGGTCTTCTTCGCCACCTCATTGGCCATCTTGGCTCCCATGTTCTCGAACGGGTCGGGCAGTTCGATCTCCTTGCTGACCGTCACGCCGTCTTTGGTCACCCGCGGGGAACCAAACGATTTCTGCAGGACCACGTTCCGGCCTGTCGGACCCATGGTCACCTTCACCGCCGTCGACAGCTTCGTGAGCCCCTGCCAGAGTTGCTGCCGGGCCGCGTCTTCAAACATGAGTTGCTTGGGCATCTTTATCTGCTCCTCGCTTTCGCGATTGTCATTCTCTTGTGCCGGGCCCCACCGACGTTCGGCGGGGCCGTACTCGCCGGCCTCGCAGTCAGCTAGTCAAGGATCGCCAACACGTCGCTTTCCTTCAGAATCACGTACTGCTTGCCGTCAACCTCGACGTCCGAGCCCGCGTACTTGCCGTAAAAGACCTCATCACCGACCTTGACGCTCATCGAACCGCGCTTGCCGTCCTTGAGCATCTTGCCCGGACCTGCAGCCAGCACCTCGCCGCGGTGCGGCTTCTCCTTGGCCGTGTCCGGGAGAACAATGCCGCCCGGAGTCTTCTCTTCCGGCTCGCCCCGCTCAACCACGATCCGATCATCCAAAGGCTTGATTGTCAGCTTCGCCATCGCGTCATTCTCCGTTTTCCGCCTGCCCCGTATCCGGGGTATTGCCCGCTTCTCGAAACCCTAAACACAACCGCCGTCACGATCGCCGCGACGAGCGGAGAATTACATCATGCCGCCCATTCCGCCCATTCCACCCATGCCTTCCATGTCATCCATGCCACCACCCATCCCGCCGGGGCCGCCCTTCTCCTCGTCCTTCTTGGGCTTCTCGGCGATGACGCAGTTGGTACTCAGCAACAGACGGGCGACGCTGCTGCCGTTGACCAGGGCCGTGCGAACCACTTTCGTCGGATCGATCACGCCGTCCTTGTTCAAGTCGCCGTAGGTGTCGGTCTCGGCGTTGTAGCCGAAGGCCCCGGTTTTAGCGGCCACCTTGGCCAGCACCACCCCCGGCTCCTGGCCGGCATTGGCCGCGATCTGCTTGAGAGGGGCGCTCAACGCCTGGCGAACTACCGCGACGCCGGTCTTCTCGTCGCCGTCGACCTTCACGTTGTCCAGGGCGCTCATGCACCGCACCAGGGCAACGCCCCCGCCCGGAACGATCCCTTCCTCGATCGCCGCACGCACCGCGTGCAAGGCGTCCTCGATGCGGGCCTTCTTCTCTTTCATCTCCGTCTCGGTGGCCGCACCGACGTTGATCTGGGCCACCCCGCCTGAAAGCTTGGCCAACCGCTCCTGCAGCTTCTCGCGGTCATAGTCGCTGGTGGTGATCTCGATCTCACGCCGGATCTGGGCACAACGGGCTTGGATCTCGGCCGTCTTGCCCGCGCCCTCGATAATGGTGGTGTTGTCGTTGTCCACGCGGATCTTCTTGGCCACGCCGAGGTCCGAAATCGCCACCTGGTCCAGCTCGATACCCAGGTCCTTGGTCATGCACTTGCCGCCGGTCAGGATCGCAATGTCCTGCAGCATGGACTTGCGGCGGTCGCCGTAACCGGGGGCCTTCACCGCGCACACGTCCACGATGCCGCGAATCTTGTTGACCACCAGGGTGGCGAGGGCCTCGCCCTCGATGTCCTCGGCGATGATCA
>CAZPIO010000246.1:0-5602 GCA_964586235.1 uncultured Planctomycetales bacterium | reverse complement strand
TCCTGCAGGGGTTTTCAAGGCAAGGAGGAACCGATGGATCACCCGAAGAACTACGGCCACCCGAGCCACTGGCACATCCGCAACTACGGCCTGTACACCGCCAACCCCTTTGGCTTGAAGGATTTCACGAAGGGTCAAATCAAAGACGGCTCGCACACGTGGAAGAAAGGCGAGTCGGTGGAGTTCAACTATCGCATCCTGCTGCACAAGGATGACATGAAGACCGCCGACGTTCCGGCTCAGTGGACGCTGTACAGCGATCCGCCGAAGTTCACGGTGACGGAGAAGTAAGCGACTGGCCATTTTGGCCGTCTGACAAGGGGATGGAGGAGACCCGGTAAGATCGCGGGCTTCCTCTATCCCCTGTTCTTTGATGCGGGCGTGCCGGGCCGGCTACCCGGCTTCCTGTTGTTTCATGCGGGTCAGAGCCCTCAGGACGATGTCTTCCATACCGAATGCCAGCATGGCGGGATAGCCGTATTCCCAGGCGCTGACCACTTCGTAGCCGCCCTCGGGGATCATCTTCGAGACGGGCAGATACCCCGCCCAGTACCACGTGCCGACGGCCGGGCTGACGTGATTGTGCGAGGTGTTGATGAGGATCTGTCTCGGCAACAGGTCGAACTCGCGTCCCAGCGCTCCCTTGAAGCGGTCTGCCTCCTCGCGACCGACGAAGCAGAGATCGTACGCCAGGATCAACACGCGCTCACCCTTATGCTCCAGGAACAGTGCCCGGACGTGAACGTCGTCGTGGACGCCCTGGCAACCCTGCTTGCAGTCGCGTGAGCCGAACCCCATCATCCGGGTGCCGAGGGGAGGCGTGATCTTCTCGCGGGCGAATCCGGCCGTCAGGATGCCGACAGCACCTGGGGGCGATGCCGATGGCTCGGTCGCCGCGCTCGCCAGCCGACTCGACGCCAGCATCGCCCCGCCAACGAGCGAACCCTTGAGTACGTCTCGACGATTCATGAGGCGACCTCCGAGAGACAATTGGAGAGTTTCGCGGCGCGTGTATGCTTTTTGTTCCATCGTTTCCACGAGGCGCCTCCTTCGGCCGCGTTCACCTGCGACCGCACGCGCGCCTCGGCAGCCATGCACGCCGGGCCGTCCCGCGCGCACGCAATGGTCAAACGAGGGCCTTTTCGTGCCGCATCAGCATGTGCCCATCATAGACCATGCACGCAAACCAGTCGCCGGCTTCCACCTGTCGATCCGGGCTCGCGTAGAAACACCAGGTGGCAAACGAACCGTTCGGACGGCGGAGATGTGACAGAGCGGCGGCCAGGGCTCGGGACTTCTGCAGGCGATTCATTCCACTGCCTCCTGGGAAACGATGACCACGGGAGAAAAAAAGCCCATGGGAGCCTGCCCATGGGCATTGGGTCGTGCGCTATATTGATGTCCGACGGCTACTTCTTGGCGAACTGGGCGTCGAAGACGATCTGCGACGAGGGGAAGTCGACCTTGCGGACGAACTCGCAGGCCTCGGTGGCCCCGTGCTCGCGGTCCATGCCGGCGTCCTCCCACTCGACCGAGAGCGGGCCGTCGTAGCCGATCTCGTTGAGCGTGCGGATGACGGCCTCGAAATCGACACATCCGTGGCCGAGGGAACGGAACTCCCAGTAGCGGTCGGGGTGGCCGAAGTCCATGTGGCCGCCGAAGACACCCGCCCGCGTCGGCGTGCTCGACCAGTACACGTCCTTCATGTGGACGTGGAAGATGCGGTCGCGGAACTCCTTCAAGAACCGGATGTAGTCGACGCCCTGGTAGCCGAAGTGGCTGGGATCGTAGTTGAAACCGAACCGCTTGTGGCCCTTGACCGCCTCGATGGCTCGTGCGGCGGAGGCGATGTCGAAGGCGATCTCGGTTGGATGCACTTCGAGAGCGAAGTAGACGTCCGCCTGCTCGAACACGTCGAGGATGGGGATGAAGCGCTTGGCGAAGTCCTTGTAACCGGCGTCGATCTGGCCGGGCAGGACCGGCGGGAAAGAATAGACCAGGTACCAGATACTGCTGCCGGTGAAACCGTTGACCACGACGCGCTTGAGGTTCTTCTTGACGTTGGCCGGGGCAGCATCGAAGAACTTCCGGGCGGCGCGGGCGGTGTCCATCATTTCGGCGGCGGCGCGGGTGCGAACGCCTTCGGGCTTTCCGTCACCCCAGACGTGCGGCGGCAGGATGGTCTTGTGCCGCTCGTCGATGAGGTCGCAGACCGCCTGGCCGACCAGGTGGGCACTGATTGCGTAGGAGGTCAGGCCGTTCTTCTGGAGGACCTCCCACTTGCGCTTGCAGTAGCTGCGGTCTTCGAGCGCCTTGCTGACTTCGAAGTGGTCTCCCCAACAGGGCAGTTCGATGCCGTCATAACCGAACTTTTTCACTTTCTTGCAGAGCACATCGAATTTCAGGTCCGCCCATTGACCGGTGAATAGCGTGACGGGTCGTGCCATCTGTGGCCATCCTTTCATGAACGAAGACCGAATAACGCGCCGCAGCCGGCGCAGATACACATCCGCTCCACAACCGGGGTTGATGAGCCGCGCGGTAGAACCCGGCGCCTCTTTCGGGGTCAGAATACCCCGTCTCCCGGCCGTTTCAGGCCGCAAATATTACCACGGGTTCGGCCCGTGTTCCACTGCCTTTTCAGGCCCGCAAACCGGGAAAAATGCCCGGTTGGCGTGGCCAAGGCGCGATGCAGTCGGGCCGCCGCCCTGGCTTCGGCCTGGAACCTGCCCGAGTTGGGTGCCCGCGGGCAGTCTGTCTGCCCGTGCTGCCCAAGCACTGGCGGGCAAGCTCCTCGACTTATGCTCGGGATCGAGACCGCCAGTGGCACCCGAGCCAGGCGAGCCTGCCGAAACAGGCTTTCAGGGACAGTAAGCCGCCAGGATCGCGGCAGGGACGCCGGGGCGACACATCGCCCGCAGCCGAAAACGCTCGCTGATACGGCCGAACACGGGAGACACGCCGAAGGTGTGATGTGCCTGGCGAAGCCCTTCCAGCACCGTTTCGGCCGTGAGGACCGGCTCTTCGGCGGCCACGGCTCGCAGACGGGCGAGCCACCCGACCACGGCCGGCATCAGCCACAGGGCGGTCAGGCCCGACAGCAGGTCGTATCCAAAATAAGCTGGTCCGGCAAAGGCGTGGGCCTCCAGTTTGACCCTCAGCGACCGGCAGACCGGCTCCAGGGTCTGGTCGGCCCCCCGGCCCACCCGTGAGACCTCCTCAAACTCCGTCGGCGGCCATTCAGGCCTCAGCATCGGCACCGCCCCCCGCCCGCCGGCGAATCGCCGGGACTGCCCGTATCGCCGCCAGGAGCGGACTTGTCGCCCCAACAGGCCGATGGACAGGTCCTTGGGATCATCAGCCAGGCAGTGGAGGAACAACCACTGCCGAAACAGCTTGTGTGCACGGGGTGGTATCGGCGGCGGCTCGTCAGACCCCGCCCGTTGCACATCCCCGACCGCCGCGTCGGCCAGGAGCAATACCAGTTCGGAAAACCGGTCATCGCGCACCTTGGCGATGGCCGCTCCATACAGCAGATCCAGGAACAGGCAGCCGGCCTTGAGGCGTGTGCGAATCGGGAGGCTTTCGCGCCGCAGGAAGCCCTCGAACGCGGCGGTCAGCGATGTGAACTCCCGCGGACTCAATCGCCGTTCGCCCCGCCACTTGGGCGGGTGTGTCATGGGGCGGGCCTTGGTTTCGATTGCCAGGCGGGTGATATCGTCCTGGTGAGCGGTCAGCAAGCGTCCCTTGTTGGCCGCGACGCTTGGGCAGTCGGTCCGGAGGTCAAGGCGGATGCTTCCCACACCGGGTGTGGGTACGAAGGGGTACAGGCGGCAGGCCAGGGGCTTGGTCTCGGCGCCGGTCTCAGCGTGCAGGCGGCAGAGCCCGTCCTCCCGCAGGAAAACGCACCCGCCCTCGGGCCGATGGGCCAGCCGGCGGTACCGGCGGCCGAAGAGACGATAGGTCTCGAACAGGGGCGTGCCGGACAGGCGATCCGCCCACCCGGCCGCGATGATCCGGCGGCGGTCCTCGGCCGACACGTTGACCACCAGGTTTCGGCAACAGTAGCCGCAGTGGTGGCAGTCAAACCGCTGAAAAAGCGGCAGGTGGATGGGCATGCTCTTGGCCATGGACTCCGGGTGGCTCTGTTGCCGCCGGACGGGGCATTCGCCCAGAACGCCTTGCCAAACCGATCAGCCTCCCGAGACCGTCTGGTTGGACGACACGAGATTCGGGAAGGCCTCTTCCTCGGTCTCGCCCTGGATGACGATCGTCGGCTTCACCAGAATCAGTAATGTCCGCTCGTCTTTGACGCGCGACCGGTTGGTGTAGGCCCGCTTCAGAATCGGGATCTTGCTGAGGATGGGTACGCCGGCCTCAGCCTCGGTCTCGCCGGCCTGGTTCAGACCGCCGAGCAGCAGCCAGCCGCGGTCCGGCACCGTGACCGTCGTGCCGATACTGGTGGATGAATACCGCGGAAGCTGCAAGGGGCCCGTCGCGTCCTGCCAGATCTCGAACTCGACGGTGGAGATGTAAGGCTGCAGCTCCAGGGTCACGTAGCGGCGATCCGCGGAGACGGTGGGCGTCACGCGCAGGAGTCGGCCCTGCGGATACTGTCCGATTCCCGGCGACCGGCCCAGGGCCGCCTGACCGTTGATGCCCGTGCCGCCGACCGGCAACTGTCCGGGGTACGCAACATAAGAGACCGACGTGCTGACGTTCAGATCGGCCTGGCGGCCGCTGTAGACGGTCAGCCGCGGCGCGTCGACCAGCGAGCCACGAACGTCCATCTGCGTGGCCCGCAGCAGGAAGTCGACCTGGATGTTGTCCAGGAAGCTGCCGAACATCTGGAACGCCGGCAGGGTGTTGGCATCCAGGCCTCCCGGAACGCCGGTGGGCCTGGGAGCGGCCAGAGACATCGTGTTGTTGACCAGCGGCACGGCGGTGGTATGCCGGTCCCACCAGTTCTCCGGGCTTCCCTGGGGCACCAAGCCGGCCGCCCCGAACGGCTGAGCCCAGCCGCCCGTCTGCGTCAGGGGTACGCCGGCGGCAACCGGTGCCGGCAGGAAACCATATCGGGTGTTCTGGCGCGACTGGAGAAGCGTCATGCCGGTCACTGGGTTGAGCGCGGGCGACGCGAAACCACCCGTCGACGTCAGCGCCTGATCCAGACCGGCGTTGCCCTGGTTCAGAATCACATCGATATCAACACCGATCTGTTCGAGGAAGTTGTTCGACAGGGTCATGAACCGGGCTTCGACGGCCACCTGCAAGTCCTTGGCCTCCCGCAGTTGCTTGAAAAGCTCGCGCAACTGGCGGTGTGCGGCGCGGGTGTGGCGGACGATCAGCCGCTCGTTCCAGACATCCAGGGACCCGATGTTCTCGGCACCTTCGTCTTCCCATGTCCCCGGCATAACCAGCTTTTTGATCAGGTCCTGGAGGGCGGTGATCCGCTCCTCGCGTTCTTCCTCCCCGATGTCTTCGGTCTGGTCACCCCCCTGGCCGTAGCCGCCGCCCATGCCGCCCATGCCATAGCCGCCGCCCATGCCCCCCATGCCGCCCATGCCATAGCCGCCCATGCCGCCCATCATGCCGCCCATGC
>CAZPIO010000245.1:0-5669 GCA_964586235.1 uncultured Planctomycetales bacterium | reverse complement strand
TTGATTGATGAGTGTTAGCTTTTTAGCTCTAAAAAGATTGCTATTGTAGGTGGACGGAAACGCTACGGAAGTGATAGTGATTTTAAATCGGCTGCAACGTTACTGTGTGCAAAACTAAGCCAGTGCAAGGTAAATGAGCATCCCGGCTATGTGCGCAAATATGCATCAACCATTGCAAAAGAAATAGAATTTTGGGACGACGGGTTACAGGATTACATTGAAGATTTGAATGATGCCAATGTCATCATAGCAGTACAATATGCCAACTGGAAAGGCATATTCATTAAAAAGGATAATATCATGGCACCCATTGACAGTGATTATCAGACAATACACCACGGCAGGGTTATTGATAAGGTGCGAAAGATTGCCTATCAGCATATTATGCCGTTTGTTAATGGTGTTGCTGAAGGTGGCGAAAGTGGTATAGATAGTTTGGTTGCTGAGATTGATGCTGCTATTGCAACCAATATGGAAGTGCCAGGTAATGAAGAAATAGTGAAACATGAAGTTGTTATTGATCCTGACCAGGATATAACAAGCGGTGAACTAAAAGGGCAGATACATATTTACCCAACCAATATTATGGAAAAAATAACCATAGATGTTGGTTATAGAAAAGAATAAGGCAGGAGGAAACTATGCAAGAGACCTATTCGTTTAAAGATTATACTGCAACGGTAATGGGACGTACCATTGTTGGTTTGGATAGCCTTGATTATGACCATGAGATAAAGGTTGAAGTACACTATGGCAAGGGGCAGGAACCTATAGGCTATGGCGAGGGTGAACTTAAAGGAAGTGGCAAGATGAGCGTGTTACTGGAAGAGTATGAAAAGCTGGTACTGGTTGCAACTGCTGTTGGTGGTGACCCCTTGAAACTGCCACCATTCCCCATAGTTGGGCTTTTAGCTAAAAGCAATGGCAAAAAAATGAAAGAAGTATTACCATTGGTAAAACTTAAAAAAGTGGGGCAAAAGCGCAAGGTAAGCGATACTAAATTTTTAGTGGATATTGACTTTGAGCTTTTAGCTATGCCAAAGATTATTCCACTATAAGGAGAAGAGTATGGCACGAATAACAGATAACGATTATACTGAATTGCTACCAAAAATTGAAAACTGGAAGCAACGGTATCCAGAAGTCATTATGATATCACTTGCTCGTGATGAGTTTGATGGCATTTTTAGAGTGCCAACGCTTGATGACATTAAGCTTGCCAATAGCGCACAGAATGACATCGATAAAAATAAGCAGCTTGTATTGAGCTGTATTTTATATCCGGAGCCTGATGTTTTCAATGCACTGTTAGCAAAGCGTGGTGGTATTATTACCCCTATAGCAACACAGTTGATTGATGCCTGCGGGGTAACTCAGGAGGCATATGTAAAAAAGTTGTAGAGGCACGCCAGCAGAACTTAGAGCAGGATGCAAGTATTGTGCTGGTACGAAAATATTTTCCATACGTTAACTATGAGACAATGAGTTTTGAAGAGCAAATTGTACTACGAGTAGACGCCCTGTACTTAGAGCAGCGAGAGCTTAAAAATTTAGCAGAACTACTGAGCAGATTGTTAGGTGGATAATGGAGAATGTGTACAAATTAGGTGCTGTTTTAACGCTGAAAGATTATCTTAGCTCACAGTTTGATAAGATAGGTGGCAGTGCCGATAAGCTCAAAGGTAAATTTAAAGAGATTGATGGCGGTGTAGCTACCTTTGAATCACGGATGAAGCAGCTTAAAATTGGTGGTGGCTTGCTTGCTGCGGGAACCGGTATGGCTATTTTTAACAAAAATATGATTGATGCTAACCGCCAGACTTCCCAGATGCAATCGAACCTTGCATCATTAGGGGTTTCTTCTGATAATGTTGCTATGGTAACACAGGCTGCTATGAAGGCAAGTAGTACCATGAATGTAACCAGAGATGAATTTATAGATGCCTCATACGATGTTAAAAGTGCTGTTGCTACCATCAACGAATCACAATTGGGGGCATTTACTGAAATGGTAGCCAGGACTGCCACCGCTACCAAAGGCAATACCAAAGAACTGGCAAGCATTTTTGGTACTATCTATAACCAGAATAAAAAAATGTATGACAATTTAAGCGATGAAGACTTCAGTAAAATAATTGGTAATTCGTTAGCATTTGCAACGCAACAGTACAAAACTGAAGGGACAAAGATGCAGCAGGCTATTGAGAGTGTCAGCGGTGTTGCTGCATCAGCGGGATACGATATTGCTGAACAGTTTAATGTGCTTGGAATGTTACAAAATGTGATGCAACCAGGAGAAGCAGGAACTGGCTTTAGAGCATTTGTGAACAAAGCATACGAGGCATCAGAAAAATTAGGAATGTCATTTGTAGATGCTCAGGGTAAGTTACTCCCTATTGCTGATATCATTGATAAACTACGTGTTAAATATGGTGATACAGTCAGTTCAGCAGAAAAATTAGAACTGAGCAAAGCATTTGGTAGTGAAGAAGCTGCCAAATTGTTTGATAACCTATGGGATAAAACAGGATTATTGCGAGAGAATATTGAAAAGCTCAGGGGGATGAAAGGAACGGAACTGGTAGATGCTATGGCTAAAACCAATATTGATAATATCAATGTCAGTTTAGCAACGCTTTCTAATACATGGGATAATTTAAAATCAACACTGGGTGGTGGCATTGGTGGAGCGATGAAACCATTTATTGACCTTTTAAAAGATGGATTACAGTACCTTGTTGCTATTATGAATCAATATCCTGCACTTGCCAAAGGTATTGGCATATTTATGTCACTTGCCAGCACAATTACCATGGTAGTTGGCGGTTTTATGACACTGCGAGCGGTTAGCGGATTATATGCCCTTTCGCAGATGGCTGCTGCCAATGCCACCCATGTAAGTATCGGTAAGCTACTGTGGCACAAGACAACGATGCTTGCTTCCGCTGTTGCTACCAAAGTTGCAGCAGCAGCACAGTGGCTTTTTCATGCTGCACTATCAACGGGGAATATTATAAAATTTGTTGCGGTTGTCACCATACAAAAAGGGGTTATGCTTGCTTCTGCTGTTGCTACCAAAGTTGCAGCAGCAGCACAATGGCTTTTTAATGCTTCATTATATGGCTGCCCTATTGTGTGGATTATAGGTGGTATTGCATTATTAGGTGCAGGTGCCTATATGCTTATCAAGCACTGGGATAAAGTGAAGGTGTTTTTTAGCGGGTTGTGGGATGGATTAAAGTCGCTGGCAGGCAAAGCAATTAGCTTTGTGTCCGGTATTGGGAAAAAATTAATTGATGCGTTATGGGGAGGTATTCAATCGGCATGGAAAAAATTAAAAGAAGGTATTGCTACTGTCTTTGGTTCCATTGCACGCTTGTTTCCTCATTCTGACGCAAAAGAAGGACCATTTGCTAACCTTACCTATTCGGGACAGTCTTTGATTAAAACATTTAATACCGGCATTGAGGTAGAAGCTAAAAAGTCAATTGCTGTTATGCCCTATATGCAACAATCAGCAGAGACATTGCAAAAACCAGTGAGTATACAAAATCAATCAAAAGCAAATTGTATTATCAATGTTGCCAACCTTATAGGACAACTGTCTATCAACAACGAAACGAAAAATGGATCATTGCAATCACTTGCCAATGCTATGGCACAGGCTATCCTGCAGGAGATTGTGAGGTATTCCAATGCTTGATGCTGGATTGCAGATACATGGTTTACCTTTGTCGGCATTATCCAAAGAATTAGTGCCGGTTATTGTTGGTAGCTATGAATTTCCCTGCGGATGCCTTGTTGATATTAGCGGCAGTAAAAAGATTATATCAACACCTATCCCTGGAAGGGATGGCAACATTAAGGAATTTGTTGGCTACAATGATTATGTTATCACTATCCATGCATTAATCCAATCGCTTACCTTTGATATGGTATATGATAAACTCAATAGAATTATGGCATTATGGCAGATGGAGCAAAGTTTACGCATTATCTGTCCCAAAACTGACCTTTACTGTATATCAAGCGTTATCTTTGAAAGCTTTGATCATCCCGAAACAAAAGGTATGGAAGCAACTGAAGTTTTAACATTACGGTTTTTATCGGATAACGACTATGAATTAGAGGTTGAGTAAATGTATTATTCTGTCATTGATACCTATACAACAAAATCACATGATACCATCTATACCATTACCATGCGCTATTACTATAATTGGTACCTATGGCGTATTGTTTATGATCCGAATAAAGCTATACTGGGCAATAATCCTTACATTATCCCGGCAGGTAAAACCATACATATTATAAGTCTTAACACGGAACCAATAAACCACACAATTAAGGAAGGCGACCTGTATCAATCACTGGCAGAAAATTACTATGGGTCAGCCAGGTTCTGGATAGATATTGCTATTGAAAATGACTATAAACATTTGTTGCCAGGTGATAGCTGCATTATACCTGCGCTTATTACAAAAGAATTGATTAAGAAAGCGGAGAAATTACGTGCTCTCGTTAACGCATAAATTATCGATTGGAGGATATATATTCCCTGCGGTTAATACCGTTACCATTGTTAAAAGCCGTGAAGGTGGTGATACAATGACCATATCGTTGCCTAAATATAAACGGCTATCATATCATGATATTCCGGAAGGAACCAAGGTTGAATTTGCATGCGGATATACTCAATATGGAGTATTCCATGAATTTGATGGCTTTGTGCGTGAGGTTTCGCCAACACAACCTTTTACGATTGTTGTTGAAGATTACTTTTATTTTTTACGTCGAGATATTATGTCTAAAACATTCAGCAACATGAGTGCCGGAAGCATTGTTAAGTATGTATGCAGTCCATATCCTATTGATACCAGTGGTGTTTCCGATGGTATTACCATTAAAACGCGAACCTATCATAATAAAACAAGGCGATATATTGTCAAAGATCTGGCGCTACTATGCGGATATGATGCCTTTATGCTTGATAATTGCTTATTTTTTGACAAGCCATTTTCATTAAAACAGAAAAATATACCATATTTTGCATTTGGTACAAATATCATAGAAGATGCTACTACATTTTCACCTGATGCTGAATATGACAAGATTATTCTTATATCAGAACAGACTGATGGTAGCGGGATAGTTAATACCGCAGAATATGGCAAGGGCGAACGTATTAAAAAGATATATATTGAAGACATCCCAAGAAGCGAAATAACCAAGCGAGTTAAGGAACTTTATGATGATATTACCTATGCTGGATTTACCGGTATGATTACCGCATTTGGCTATCCTGTTGTTACCCATAGCGGTACCATTAAGCTTACGGATGATAGATATCCTGAAAAAAATGGATACTACAATGTTGATAAGGTTGAAAAGGAATATGGCAGTAATGGATTTAGACAGAAAATTTATTTGGGGAGAGTAGCATGAATAGCAATCTTATTGAAGCGATACAAAGGGCTGCATGGTTACATAGTAAAATTGATTTTGACCTTGCCCGTGCAGTAGTGAAGAAAGTTGATGAGGATGCGCTGACTGCACAGGTTGTAGTTACCGGCGAAAATGCACCTGTGTATACAGCTACGCTCCATGCTGTACGAGCAAGTGATATTGCTATCATACCAACAATCGATAGTATTGGCATTATAGGCTAT
>CAZPIO010000244.1:0-5700 GCA_964586235.1 uncultured Planctomycetales bacterium | reverse complement strand
TCGCCGATCTGGTCGGTGATGCCGATGTAGGTCCACAGCATCAGGACGTTGATACTGCGGGCGGCCAGAGCATTGACGTAGGCCGCCTGATCGAAGTTGGCTCCGCACTCCATCCAGCCCTGGGTCACGGAGTCCCCGATCAGAATTGTTTTCTGGCCTCGGAACTCTAGCCAGTGAAGATCGGCTGAGACCTGGAGGGGATCATTCGTGTCCGCACGGCAGACCGTACCCGCCCACTCACCCCCACCGATGAGCCCACCGGAGTTGCCAACGAGCATCGCAAGCACAACCGACACCATCAATCTCGCGGCCGACCGCATGTCAGATACCCCCCCGCGATCGACCCGGCTGTTGGACAGGCCCTGCCGCCTGATCATCTCCGGGATACCGAAACAACAACATTGGAAACCCTTTCTCCCCCACCGCGGGCCTGCTCATCATCGGGCACCGCCGCTCGATCCCGAGACCCGTCGTGGCGCCTCTGACTCCCGCCTCGCACAAAGAGGCCGCCCGCAGCATACTCATGGGCGGCCTCTGTTTCTGACACATCTCGCTCCCAGAACGTCATCGGGCGTTGGCGCACCGCAAGCTAGTCAGCGACGCTGGCGACGAAGCGTCGCCAGGCCACCCATGGCCAGAAGCAGTAACGAAGCAGGCTCCGGGACCAGCTCGGCCGGCGTGTAATAGCCGTTGTAGATCTTGACGTCGTCGACCCATTCGCCTGCCTGGAGAATCCCGCCAAAATAACCCCGATTTCCCACGGTCATCATGCGAGGGGTGCTCGAGGCGTTGAATTGCGGAAAGGCAATGCTCGATCCAGCGGTACTGTTCCAGGGTCTCGAGCCAGCGGGATTGCTGAAGGTTGCAGTCCAAACCGGAGCAGTATTGCTGTAGGCCGAGCCGTCCACATCGTCCAAGTATACTTCGAAGCTGGTGCCCTGCTGACGCACAGTCAAGTGATAGGTAACATTGTCAGCCAGGGCAACGGTGGTGAGATACGTCTGAGTATCGATGGTGGCGTAGTTGGTGTATGAATCTCTGTACGGGATGCGCAGTTTTCCATTTCTCACCGAGACAATGTAAAAACCATCGTTGTTACCATAGGTGGCGCCGCCCATTCGATCGGTGATCGCAAACAGCCCCGAGTCGCCGGTATGGCCGCTCCAATGGTCGCCCCTGAAATACAGATCTATGGTGTGACCGGCGGTATGGTCCCAGACACCATCGAAGATGTTGGCGACGTCCGTATTGTCCCAGACGGCGTAGACACTGCCGTTCCCAGCGAAGGCGTTGCCGACGGCGCCAGGAACATAGGTCGAAGGTCCGGCCACCAGAGCCCCGCCATTATTGAGCGTCGCGGTGTCGTCGTCCAAAGAACTGCTCCACACCGGCAACGGCACGGCCAACACCGCCGCCGGCACCGCCATCACCAGCAAGACCACCACCAGTACACTGCCGACTTTCGGAAACGATGTGTTCATGTTTTCTCCTCCTGTTTATAGCAAGGGTCTCGATTTGCACTCGGACGGCTGCGGCCGTGATCGGCACGGAAAAGCCAGGACGTGCGCTTTTCTTCCTCCCGTCGTGGCCGACGGCAATCCCCCAAACGCCCCTATTCTAGCCGGAATCCGGCCTCCGCGTCAAGGCGTTACTCTCTGTAAAACAAACAGTTAGCCTCACCCGATCGATCTGCTGGTAAACGCCTTTACCTGATCAAGGCGGGGTGATGCGGACCACCCAGGGGGGTGGAGGGCGGAAATGCACCTGGGCTGAAGAGGTGTTCGGTTTGCTCGGTCTTCCAGATGGGAATGATGCCTCAGTCTCGGGTGGGTATCGGACGGGCCGGCTGGGAGCGGATCGGCAAGGCTTTGCTCTCGCGCGTCCGGACTCGCTGGAGGCGGACCCGAGACCCCTGCGATTGGTTCACTGGCTCCCTGACAGGATAGCCTCCGGAAGAGGCCGATAACCGTCAGCCACCACAGGAAGCGGGCACGTCCGGGCCGCTCAGGCAGGAGAAGAACACGGCGAAATCATTCTGGTCAACGTCTTCGTCACCATCCAGAATGGCGTCCCGGCAATTCTGGTCGCTCTGGACTTCGCCCGAACCGGAGTAACACGCCTGAAAGTGGCCAAAGTCCTTTTGGTCGACGTCCCCGTCGCCGTCAAAATCGCCCGGCACGGTCTGGACCGCAATCAGGACGGTCGCGTCATCGATCATGCCCTCGTTGTCGGTGACCCTCAGCCGGCAGGTGTAGGTGCCGGCCACCGCGTACTGGCGGCTGGTCGTGGAAGATGTGCCGCTCTCGTCGTACGTGCCGTCGTCCGTGAAGTCCCACTCGTAGCTGACGATCTGCGGCGGTTCGCCGTAACTGTCGTTGTCGTACGAGCCGGAGGCGTCGAAGACGACCGCCAAAGGCACAGAGCCCTCCGGCGGGGACGGGGTGGTGCTGATGACCGCGACTGGAGAATTGGGCGATATCACGACGTGGAGAGTCCAGTCATTCGCGTCGGGTTTCGTGAATGATACGGTTGCACCCCCCTGACGCTGGAAGGTCGAGCCAAACTGGCCGTTCTGCGGATTGCAGAACCGGCAGTCGAACACCCCTGCGTCGGTGCTCATGTCGAGGGTGAAGGTCGTCGAGGATCCGATCTTCGAATACACGACATACTCGCGACCCGGATCGGCCAGGCAGTACGTGCCGAGACTGCTCAGCTCGTTGTGCGGAACCAGTTGGTCCAGATCTGCAATCTGCTCGTTGAAGAACCGGCTGGCGTGTCCGAGCCAGTCGCGCTTGTACATCCCCTTGTCGCCACCTGCCACGTTGGGGTCGTAGCCCATGATGCCGGTGACGGCGGTCTCCTGGCGTTCGTCAGCATGGAAGAAGAAGTTGCCGCCCCCGAGCGTAAACGTCCAAATCGCCGTCCGCACGCCGCTGCCCATGTAGGGCTCTCCTTCGAGGAAGAAGTAGGGACGCGACGGCGTGCCGGTGAATCCCGAGACCGCGTTCGAGTTCTTGTCATCTCCACCAAAGGTGCTGCTCATGACCCAGTCGATACTGCTTCTCCGGGCATTCCAGTCCACCCACACCTGGCCGCGGCTGCGAAAGAAATCCCGGAAGTGGTCGCCCATGTTGCCTTCGCTGTAGGAATGCTCGTCCATGAAGACGAAAAACACGTTGCCGAAGGGAGCGGTCTCGTCAATCAGCTTCTTGGCGTATCTCTCCCAGATCCATTGGGCTTTCCTGCGGCTGGACCACCCGTCGGACCAGGTCTGCGACCAGACTTCCGTGCCCGGCGTGTCGATCATCTGCACCTCGGTGACCGGGCTGCCGCTGTCCGTCACCGGTCCGCCATTGACCGCGTTGAGCGGATGGTAGGACCAATCCGGCCGATCCGTCGTGTTGTGTTTCGGCCAGCCGAAGAAGACGGTGATCCCCACCACTACATCCTTGCCGCCCGCGTAGCCGCAAAGGTCGCGCAGCCTCGGCCAGTACCGGTTTGTATCGCCCGCCGAGCCTTCGTCGAAGGTCTGCAGGTCCCATTGCTTGAGCTGATCGGTGGCGTCGGGCCCTGATGTCTTCCTGGCCCACGGGGTGATGCCTGGATAGACGTACCCGTAGCGCGACTCGATCACGCTGGCGTCCTGCTTCTGTCGCGGTGCAACGAAAGCCCAGACGTGCACCGCCCGGATCCCTCGGGCCGCACAGTCGTCGATCCACTCGCGATAGTTGATGTTGGTGTTCTGCATCACTACCTGGGTGCCGCTGTCCCCCACCAGGAGCAGCGTATCGCCCTTGTACGTGACGTAATGACCACTCGGACTCGTGCCGACCAGGCTGAGGCTCAGGAACCATGACAGGGCATGATGGCGGTCAGTGGTGTGCTCGCTGCTGGGATAAGTCGTGAAGCGGTCGGTCTTGACCCGCGTGAAGCCCTGGGCCGCGTACCAGGCGAGGGCCTCATTGGTTCCGTACACCGGGTCGCTGGCCCCGGTGAAAATGTACGCAGGCATATGAAGGGCCGCCGGCGGAAGCGGGCTCGGCGTTTCCTCGACGTTGAAGTTTCCATGCCGGGCACACAGGGCCCGGAACATGTCCGGATGTCTCAAGCCGACGTAGTGCGCCACATGTCCGCCACCCGAGAAACCGGTCATGAGCATGCGCTGTGAGTCAATGCTGTACACCGCCTGGATTTCCGAAATGATGTGCACGATCGCATTGTCATCCGCGGCGAGTTGATTCAACTGCCCGGCGGCAAGCTTGTTGTCCGGGTTGCCGTAAGCGCCGGTCATGTCGGGGCAGGCGACGATCACGTCATTGGCTTCCGCCAGCGTCGGCCAGGTCGGCGTGCCCCGATCACAACAACTGTTGGGCCCGGTCGCATCCATCTCGGTGTCGCCGTTCTGAGCGGTCCCGTGGGAGCTGACGACCAGAGGATAAGCCCGTTGTTCGTCATAATCCGTCGGCACGTAGAGAACGTAGCGCCGCCCCGTGACAGCCTCGAAGCATGTCTGGCGGCCGGTGGGCGCTGCGGCCGCGGTGGCCGCGAGGGTGCAGATCACCGCCTGGACCGCCAGAGTCCCGGCCAGCAGAGTGGGCGCCCGGCTGAACGCCGGAAGGACACAAATCAGATGACGCAACGGGCACATGGTTTGTCCCTCACATTGCAGGACATGACGATTGCAGGCCCCCTCGCGGTACGACTCGGCAGACACCCGCGACACGTGATAACCTGATCATACAATGCCGCCGCGTGTACCCCAATCCCCAATCGGCAACGTATGCCCATGATTTGCAGCCCCAGGCGGCCCAATAGCACCGATACAGGCAGTATGGGGCGATGACGTCTTGGGAAAGAGGCGTGAGCCCTGGTCTGATCGGACGCACCCACCCTCGATCGGGGAGCCAGCGGGAGACCGATCGTGCCAACCTTGGTAAAGGCGTTTACGTCGCCCGGCAGAGATGCCACGGCCTCGGCGCTTGGTTGTCCGCTGCTTTGCCCTCGCCAGCCAGCCACGCACTGCCTGCCGGCAGGGTGCCGAATGCTCGAACCCCGGCCTCCGGAGCGACGATTATTCATGTATACTACAGAGGGACGGGAATCAGGGGTTTCGATCCTCGCGGGAACGAGAACGAAGCCGGCAGGCAGGGACAACGGAGGGACAAGCATGTCCGAGTTAAGGCGAATCCTCATCTGGACCGCGGCCGGAGCGCTGTTCTGGTCCCCAGCGTTGGGCGCGGAGGCCTTCCGGGATACGTTCAGTGATACCTGGGTCGCGACGGATGCCCTGGGGAGAACCCTGCCCGGCTATGCGGAATGCGGACCACCTCGTGAAGGCAGGTGCGTCGGCATATTCTACTTCCTCTGGTTGGGTGAGCACGGGACCGGGGGGCCTTACGACATCACGCAGCGACTGGCGGCCAACCCCACGAACCCGGTGTGGGGACCCGAGGGGGCTTATCATCACTGGGGTGAATCGGAGCTCGGATATTATCTCTCCAGCGACGAGTATGTCATACGCAAACACGCCCACATGCTGGCGGACGCCGGTGTGGATGTCGTTGTTTTCGACGTGACAAACGGCTGGACATACCGATCGAACTACCTTCGCCTGTGCCAGGTCTAGTAGCAAATCCGCGCCGAGGGTGGGACGACAACCCAGATCGCCTTCCTCAACCACACGTTCGCCGTGGAGATCGT
>CAZPIO010000243.1:0-5817 GCA_964586235.1 uncultured Planctomycetales bacterium | reverse complement strand
CCCGGTAACACGGGGGGAACACGGCCCCACCGGAAACTACGGGCCTTTTTTCGGCGGGGGCGAGCACCAAACCAACCCACCCCAGGCGCAATTGCGGGCCCGGGGGGGCGGGGGAGGGGCAACCGTTCCCGGGGGGGGTGGGGCGGATATTGGGGGGGGTGGTGGGGGAAAAGAGGGGGGAGAATCAAAAGCGGGAAACCCCCCCCCCCCCCCAAAAAAAATGCTCGCCTGATATAAAATGGTCTTGACTTTACCGGTCCTTTGATGTAAAAAGTAAAGTAGACGCACGGCGGCGCGGGTGATGCTGGGCGGACGCTGAAGTGTCGCCGCACAGACCAGAGGTTGGGCAGGCGCGCCTGACCAATATCCTGCAGGCCAAAGCGGCGCGCTCCCGACAACAAAGCAGCGGGAGTTCCCACCATGAAGCCGAAATCCCGTTTTCTCGTAGTCCTGATGCTCGCGGGAGTCGCTCTTCTGGGCATCGGCCTCCGTGTTTTCCTGGCGAAGGCCGAGTGTTCGGGCGGCAATGATATCGGCCTCGTCGTTGTCGTCGGCGAGGCGCCTGTCCCCGTCCAGTTCTTGCTCGCATCCGGGATCGACTGCAAGCTTGTTTATCCCGGCAACGTGGCACTCTGGACCTCTCCGCTTCGTACCACGGCGGTTGCATCCGGGGCCGTCTTCACCAGCGGCTCTGGAGCGGTTTTCGGCGACGCCAACGGCGACGGGCAGGTTCGGCTGGATGACCTGATCTTCATCCGCAACCGCCTGGGCACCACGGACGCCGCCTCAGACCTCAACGACAGCAGCACGGTCGATGAGAATGATCTGGTGCTGTGCCGCCAGGCTCTCGGCTCCGGTCCGGGCAAAGTGACTGTCTACGTCGAAGGCCTGAGCCCCAGCACGGCGCTTTGCGACGTGCCGATCCAACTGCTGACTGACCCGGACGAGGACGGAACCTTTACGTTGGCTGAGACCAGGAACTCCACCGTGGTCGCCATATCGATCTCTCCGGCGGTGGGAGGGCTGGGAACACCGATCAGCATCGCCATCCATCCTGCCCTGGCGCCCCTCGCCTTCGATTCTCGCACCAGGGCCGTGTGGCGAGGGGTGTATCAGCCTTCTACTGGATCAGCTACCCCGACCTTCGATGTGGAATTCAGCCCGTCCGAGTTCGATGAATCCGATGCGGGCTCAGCCGTGATCTTCGTTGGCAGCGGGACCACCAAGGATCTTCCGGCGATCGAGGACTACCCTTCGGTTGGCAGTCTAGATGGTGCTCTCCTCCTCTACGTGTCTGGTATTCCGCTCAGACGTCACTTCTCTTTCTCGCTGGAGGGTAGAGGGGCAATCTGGGAGACGATTGACTACCCGAACAGTGGCCTATCGTCTGGTCCGCCTGCCCTGGGGGGAGAGCCCGATGCGTTGCCACTTCTTCAGCATGGTTACGATCCCGACCCGCCCGCAGATGAGGATCTCCAGCACAGCTACCTGTTCCATCTCGCGGCAGTTCTGCGTGTCCCAGAGAACCCCGCCACAATAGCCTCCGCGCCGGATCACTTCATGGTAGACATCGTGACATTCGACTCTGCCGGTGCCGAACTTGACCGAAGACATGGTGTCAGGCTCAACCGGGTCGACGACGACGCCGATCCTGCAAACATCACATATAGTAGCCACACGGTTAGACCCATCCTCCTGGTAGATGTGCCCGTAGACCTTGCGTCGTATTCGAATGTCACGGTTCTCTATGTGGGAGGAGACGGCAGCGCCCTCATCCTTCCGTCCGAGTAGCATGGGACAACAATATGATGACAGTACGTCTATCAGTTGCGATGATACTGGCCGGCTCTTTGTCCGTTCTGCACCTCGGTTGTGGCAAAAGCGATAGCGGCAGCAGGAAGCCAGTTCCGAAGCCCGTTCCCGGCCAGGTTACCCTGAAGGTCTGGTTAGTCCTATCCGGCGACACGATGAAAGACACGCTGGGAAACCCAACAAACCAAGGTTGCCGATTGACCGAAGATGACGTCAGAGCATACATCCACGAGCTTCAGAAGAAGGGCCCCAAAGTCTTCGGCGCGAACTCGAGGTGGGTCTGGGGATTCACGGGGGCGAACTGGACTGATGCGAGCCGGCAGATCTGGAAACCGGGTGCGTTCGCCGGCTATACGTGGCAATCCGGAGATACGATTGCGGTGACGGGGGGCACCGGCGTTACCCCGGAAAACTACACCATCACCGCAGCGACTGTGGATAGGTTGACTCTGGCCAGTGACATCAATGGCACGGCTGGCGACCTAAGCGATAACTCGGTCATGGCCACATTCGAGGTTGTCCAAGTGGTCCGATCATCTGCCATCCCGGAGACACGATCGTCGCCGGAAAGACGAGCCGACCTAGCGGGGGTGATACAGGACGTCGCCGTGCTGCACGGTAGATTTGACCCCGCTGCCATTAACATCTACTTTGGGGGTTGGATATCGAGGCGTCCAGACAGCCCGCTAGAGGAGGAAGGCATTACCGCCGATCCTCGCGACGCATGGCAGGCGTTCCCCCCAATGCCACCCTTCATCATCATCAACGATCTGGGCTGGAATAGCGGATCGAACAAGCAGGTGGCGATCGACAGGAACATCCTTGAGCATGAGGTCGGGCACTACTTGCTCGATATGAAAAACGACTTGCTCTATGTTGGGCAGCCTACAGGCGGCGAACACAGGCCGGGGGAGTCGAAGCACTTGATGAATGACGTCAGTCCTCACCCGTTGGTGTTACCCGCTAGGGAACAGAAGCAGACGTCAAAACGTATTATGGATGGGACGTACAACAGTCACAACTGATCGGCCAGGAGTGTTTCATATGCGCACATCGCGGATGCTCATAGCGGCCTGCGTGGCTCGCCTGTGCAGCATTCAAATGCCCATCATCCTCGGCACTGTGGCCTCGTTGGATACGGGCGTCTTGGCCTCCGCACAAGAGGAACCGCAAGACAGCACCGACGCGGATCTGGTCAAGGAGCTCGCAGACGAGACTCGTGCTATAGCGGAACGGATGAGAGCGCTTCGAATTGCCTGCGAATCGGCACAAGGGGCGGACGTGGACTCGATGGTGGCTGCAATGAGGCAGATACTGCACAGACTGCGAGATCCGCGAACGACAGGACTGCCTGAGTATTATGCCGCCCCGTCCCTGCTTCGGCTCTTCTTCGAGGAGTGCTTTGCGGCTCTATCTCGAAAGGCTCGCGATCAGGAAGTCTTGTTGAGCTTCGCTGCTGAAGTGGCAACTGATCGACAACTTCGCTTGGAGAATCTGAAAGTACTTGCGTGTCTGCGGATTGCTGACAATCTTTCGCCCCTTCCTGCAAGACAACGTTACATGCTCCAAGTCGTCAAGGCTTTCAAGGACGAAATGGCTCCAGAAGCGTTTGTCCCCCTGATTACCGCAGATATTCTCGACCAACTGCGAGAGATCGCGTTCGCCACCACGACCAAGGATGAACCATACAATCGCGCTGCGATCGACCTGCTGGCCGAATACGGTGATCTGCCTGCGGCTATTCGGTTGCGGGAGATTGCCCGCACTCGCAACACAATGAACGAGTGGTCCAAGCCTCCAGGACCGATATGGAGAATAGAAGCTCAGCACAACACACAAATGCTACTGGACTATGTAGCTTCTGGAGAATGGACCGACTATGTCTCTCGATCTTGGGCGGTGCGAAAGGCTGTCAAGCTCGGTGTCGCCCCGGAAGAGATCAGGACAGCTGTGATCAGTCATTCCACCAAGGTCGGTGAGCATCCCGGACTGAAGGGGGAGATGGGCTACCTCAAGATGGAGGCGTTGTCCAACAAGGTACTGCGTTCCGATGATCTTCCTGCCGTTCACCTGCCGTCAACGCGGCCTGGGCTCTGGAGCATTCTCACGACGCAGCCGACCTCGTGGCCAACAACCCGGGCAACAACTCAGAAAGGAGACAGCCAATGAAGAGCGGATCTGTGTCGCAGAGCATCCGCGCGTGGTTGGGCCTCCTAGCGATCTGCACCTGTGCGGGTCGCGCCTGGGGACAAGGTGCTGTCTCTTACGCGATTACGAACACCGGTCCCGATGAGGTCGAGGCCGAGTCAACAGTCACGCTGCGCGTGGGTGGCACATTTGACATACCTTTAGTCGCTGGAGAATTCACACTGACAGCGACCGGTGCGGCTCTGGCTACCATCAGCAATCGATCCGCCAACCCCCTGGCACCGAGCGGTCTAAGCTACATTTCCGCCACCAGCCAGGCCCCGGTATTCGATAGTGATCTGCCCTACCTGCTGTCCGTGCAAGGGCCGTTCCGCGAGGTCCTTTTGGACCTTGATCCGGCGCACGACGGTGTCCCGCCCGGAACAGATGTATTACTTGAGACCATTGAGATTACGCCGACCAGTGTGGGTACTCTTACCATCACCCTTTCGCAACCAAATGCAGCCACCACCGCTGGTGCCCCGGACGGCGTCATGTTCACGTCCGCGACCGTCGATCCGGCCCGGGCTTCCGTGACGCTCGAAGTCTACCCCAAACTCGACTGCAGCACGCATCCGCCGCCGGATGACCATCACCCGGACAGCGACGGGGATGACGTCCCCGACGTTTGCGATCGCTGCCCTGATTTTGATGATCGCCTGGACGCGGACGGTGACGAGGTGCCGGACGACTGCGACAACTGCCCCCAAGCGGCGAATCCCAACCAAAGCGACATCGACGCGGACGGCGTGGGTGATGCCTGCGACAACTGTCCAATCACGGCCAACCCCGGACAAGAGGACGCCGACCGCGACGGCTTTGGGGACGCCTGCGACCCCTGGCTGAACCTCTCGCTGTTCGACTTCGACCGCGACGGCGACGTGGACCAGACCGACTTCGCCATGATCCAGCGGTGTTACACGGGCAGCACGGTCACGGTCGCCCAGCTTTTCCCGGACGGGAGCTGCGACGGCTACGACGCCGACGGCGACGGCTACGTCCGTGCAAGTAACGGGAGCGACGTGGGCGATCTGGGATGGTTCGAGCGATGCGCCAGCGGCTCAGGAATCCCAGCCGACAGCGCATGCGGCGATTGCGACGAACATGGCATCCTCGACGCGCGGCTCAACCCGCCCGATCCCTGGGTGAACAACTTCGATTACGACGGAGACGGCATTCAAGTCGTCGGTCGGCCGAACTGTGTCGGCGGAAACACCAGCGATTGCGATGACAACTGCCCGTGCCAGCCCAATGCCGATCAGGCCGATAGCGACAGCGACGGCATCGGTGACGCTTGCGAACCTCCGCCGCCTCCACCGCCCGGCTCTCCGCCCCCGGATTCGGACGGCGACGGCGTGCCCGATACGGACGACAACTGCCCGCTCATCGCCAATACCGACCAGTCCGATTGGGACCAGGACGGCGACGGAAATCCGTGCGACAACTGTCCTGGCGACCCCAACGCCGACCAGGCCGATACCGACAGCGACGGCGCAGGCGACGTGTGCGACAACTGCCCGACGGCGGCCAATACCCCGGACCAGGAAGACAGCGACTGCGACGGCATCGGCGATGCCTGCGAAACCGACGACGACAACGACGGCGTACCGGACACCGCGGACAACTGTCCCACGATCGCCAATCCCGATCAGCTTGACGAGGACGGCGACGGCATAGGCGACGAGGAGTTCTGCGACGGTTGTCCGGGGATTTACGACCCGACCAACGCCGATGCCGACGGCGATTATCGGGGCGACCCGTGTGACAATTGCCCGGACGTCTTCAACTACATGCAGACGGACACCGACCAGGATGGCG
>CAZPIO010000242.1:0-5835 GCA_964586235.1 uncultured Planctomycetales bacterium | reverse complement strand
CTGCAGTTGACAGGTGACAGGTTCGTGGAGGCCACGTCCCATGATACCACACCGGCGCCATACCAAGTGATCGCGGAGTTCGGGTAAGTCACCCGGAACGGTCCGGCTGATGTCGTGACGGTCAGATTCATGTCGTCCGAGTTCACACCGCCGCCCCCGGCGCGGTTGTCGCGAACCGTGCATCGCATCTTCAGCGTGCGGTTCGTCGTCGGCAGAAGCTCGCCGGCCGGCGTTGTGTTGTCCAGCAGGTCGCTGAGCCGCGGAAATGTGCGCGAGGGGCTCGTCGTCGGAAGCCAGGTCCGGAAGATCGGGCTGCTGCCGTTGTCGCCCGCGCTCAGCGGCGCCTGCGGCCCATAATCCATTTCTTCCCAGCAGTATGTAATTGGATGCCCGTCCGGGTCGCTGCCTGACGCGGTCAGTACAAAGGGCGTTTGCCGGGGGATGGTGTAGTCGCTGCCGGCGTTGACCGTCGGCGCCTGGTTGCCGGTGTTGCTGATCGTCGGACAGTTCGCCCCGGTCATGTTGGTGCAGTAATTCCGGATCCTCTCGTAGCTGATGGCATGATAGTAGTAGTCTCGCGAGCCTTGAGTGTTGTCAACACCGCAAAGCCCGGCATACCCCATGATGGTCGTACCGCTGCCGGGTTCACGGGCGGAATCGCCGCCCCACTGGTCGGCCGTGCAATTGCCGTCAGTTCCATTCCACGTGTGCTGAGAGCCAAACTGATGGCCCATCTCGTGCGCAGCGATCTCCACCGCGAACGCATCACCCACTGGGCTACCCCTGCCGGAAGCCCCTTTGCCTTTCATCCCGTTCCAGCAAACGTAGCCGACATAAGCGACACCGCCGCCGGCCGTCGAGAAGACATGCCCGATGTCGTAGTTCGCCGAGCCGATGACATTGTCGAGGTTTTCCTGATTCTCATCCAACATCGTGCTGTTGTTATTGCCCGTGTAGGGATCATCAGCGGCGTCGGTATAGATGATCAGGTTGTTGTTCGCGACAAGCTGCAGCCGAATGCAGAACTCCTGCTCGAAGATGCCGGTGATGCGGTTTATTGCCGTCGTGACGGCCGCAAGCCCCAGAGCGACCGTTCCGCCGTGGAACTGCGTGTACTCGCCGGTGGCCGCCACGGCAATACGGTAATTCAGAAGCTGCCCGCCCGTGCTCATGGTGGTGTACCCATCGAGCAGTTCTCGGACGGCCTCCTCGTTATCGTCGGTATAGCAGGTCCATGCGGCGGCTTCCGGCGTCACATCGTGCCGGTAGTAGCTGACGTAGAGCTCGGTCTGGCCGCGGGTCTCGGGGTCGATGATTGCCGTACCCGATGGGGATCGGACGAAACCGTGAAATCCGTGCGGTGTCCGGTCGAATCGCACGGTGGCGTGAGGGTCGTCGATTCCCTGGCCCAGGTAGGTCTTGATCTCCGGGAACTGGGCCGCCAACTCAGGTGCCATGACCGGCGACTCGACGTAGCTGAACCGCTGGAAGGTGCCGTCGGGCATCGGCAAGGTGATCACCGATGGCGACTGGTCGGCACGCATCACCGACTCATGGGGCGATTTCTTGAGATGCTCTTTCAAAGGAATCTGTGCAAGCCGGACCAGCCTGTGCGTCTTGAGGCTCTTGTGCCACTGGAGGTCAGCCTGAACGTCCGGCTCGGCATCCCGCCACAAACCGTCCTCCGATTCCGCCGCCGGACAGAGCACCGTGCCGGTAGACGCGATCAGCAGGGCCGCAAGAACAGACAATAACATGTGCCTCGATGAAGCGAGCATCACAGACTCCTCCCGCGCAGCCATCAGGTTCGCCGTTTAGTTATCGTGGGGATTGACACGCGCGCCATCCGTCGGCACTGCGAATTGGCCGCCGACGTCGCACAGCTCAGCGGCCTCGAAACGCTCATGGCAACGCACACACCCCCTTGCCACGAAGATCAATTGCAGATTGTACAAAGTACTATTCGCCATGGCCAGGTTTTTCTCGGTTTAGTGTCAGAAAACGGCATGGGGGAGTTACCCGATGCGACACCGGCATGACGGGTGCAGAGTCGTCATCGGTTGAGCACGGCTTTTCGCCGGAATTCTGACAGTCCGAGAATGACAATGAGATGAATACCAGTTCGATCTCTGGTGCGTGGGTCAGCGAAGGGCGGTACTTGCTCGAATGTGCAGGTTTGCAGGCTGCGTCTGCCGGATCGCGGGTAAATCGTGCTACCCACCGGGCGGGCAGTATTGGCTGCTGAAGTACTCCAGCATGACTCCCGGCCAGATGACCTCGTTGAAACCTACTGTCAGGTCAGCCGGTTTGAAATCCACACGAAGCTCATCCAGATTCGCGCCTTCGAGGACGATCCGGTCGAGGTTGATCTGGCCGAGTCCTTGCTCGTACGCCTGCACGAGGTAGGGCACCCGCTCGACATCCAGACCGATGATCCGGGCGGCCGTCGCATCCACAGCGGCGAAATCGGTACTGGCGAGCAGGAACCAGTCGCCGATATGGTCGCTGACATCGATCGTCTCTCCCCAGTAGCCCGGCATCACGTGCGGCCCGTTTCCCTGGCAGCAGATCGAGCCGTCGAGGATGGCCAAATCCGGCTGGATGGCGCGGACGATGTCCAGGAAGCATTGGGCCGGACCTCCGGCCGCCTGGTGCAGCATGAACCGCCAGCCCATGCCTCGGCCGTAGACCGCAAACGGGGTCGTGCCGAAGAAATTCTTCATCGAGCCGGTGATGGCGGTCCAGCGGTGAGTCTTCAGCACGCCGATTGAGATCACCTTGTCGGCCCGGGTGACAAGGCTGGACACCTGGATGGAGCCCAGATCGGTATGAGGGCTGGGAAGCGCGTCCCACTCCGGAGAGCCGGTTTCAAGCGAGACCATCCGAGCCTGGCCGGCGTATCGCTGGTTCATCCCGGCGACCGCCTGTACGAGCGAGACGGATCGGTCGAGGGTGACGGCCTCGTCCCAAGGGATGTCCCGCGTCTGGCCGCCCTCGCCGATGATGACCTCGGCGGCCCCCGCGCGAAGACATTCTTCCGCCACAGTTAGAACGATCTCGACCTTCGTGCTCTCGCCGGAGCGAAATACGTCGCAGTCAACGAAGCCCAGCCCGCCGAAGTTAGGTTTGATGAACACCGTCTCGCCCGGACTGACCACGCTCTCGATTCCACCTACCCCCGCGAGTACGCGACGCGTCATGTCGTAGAGATCCAGGCCGCGGACCGCTGCCACCTTTGAGATTCCCTCGAACGCCGCGTCGGTCAGCAAGGGGATAAAGGGGATTTCTCGGGATTGGCATCCGCTCAGATATCCGGCCGTAGTGAGGGCCAGGCCTGTATCGGCTATGTTCCGGAGGAACTGCCTTCGAGAAGAGACTCGCATGCCTGTCGGCCTCCGATCTCAACCGTCTGCGGGAGAACAGATCGCTTGCCGCGCCACGATAAGCCTGTTCGCATCAGTCGCCGGGCATCGAGAGTGGCCGCCAAAGTCGTACATGTCCCGGCCGGCTCCGCCGCTCCGCAGGTAAACGCCGCACAGATTAACGCGACATGGACGAGCGATCTCCGCAGTTCTCAGCGACCCACGGGCTTGACGGTTGTCGGTTTCGTCGGAACCAGTTTGGCGCTTGGCAGCCCCGGCACCTCCACGCCTCGCTGGCGAAGCGACACGGCAATGCTCGCCTTGAAATCGTCCGGTGCCGTTTTCAGGGCCGCCTGCAAGGCTGCCAAGGAACGCTCACCCGGCAGGCGCTGGAGCACCATGCGAGCATCCTCCCGTAAGTCAGCGTTGGCCAACAACGGCGAGATCGCCTCCACGGCCTCGTCACCGGCGATTTCCGAGAGCATCCAGAGCACCTCGCGGCGGGCGGCAAGCGGCTGTCCCTCCTGGCAAAGCGGCAGTAGCTCCGCTACCACAGCTTTAGCCTCGGCCATGGCTCCTGGCCGTCCGGCGGACCTGACGATCTGCCAGAGGGCGTTCCTGGCTGATCGGGCAACCTCCATTTCACCTGAGGCCATGACGCCCGCGAGCGGCCTGACCGCCGATGCACCTGCTTTCCCGGCCTGGAGCACGGCGGCGGCACGCACCTTGTCATCCTTGTCCTGAATCTTCGTAATCAGTTCCTGACTGTCCATTTCTGTGCTCCCGACTACTACAGGTGGTACGGATACCTCTGCGGCCAGCCCATCATGCGCCTGGCCTGCTCGTCACCGACGATTTCCTGCCTGGCTTGGTCCCACTGCAGCTTGCGGCCGAGGATCAACGACAGGTTGCCCAGGTTGCAGAGATTGGACACGCCCACCGCTGCCTCGATGTTCATGATCGTCTTGCGGCCCGTCCTGATGCCCTCGAACCAGTCTTCGTAGTGTCCGGGGCTCTTATAGACGTCCTTGGCACCGGCGGGGGGCACCCACTCGCGGGCTTTTCGCTCGGCCCAGGTGCCGCCATCGCCGCCCCAGTGCGTGAAGGTGCCCTTGCTGCCGTGGTAGATCGCGCCGTACCCGTCACGGGTGATCCTGTCCTCGTCGGGGCGACGCTGCTCGCCGCGAGGACCAGCGTCCGGGTGCTGGCTCCAAATCAGCGTCCAGTCTGGATTCTTAAAAGTATAGACCACCTCCATCTCGATCGCGGCGTCCCAGAGACCCCGTGTCGGCCGTGTGCCTGTTGCTTCCACGGTCACCGGCCCCGTGCCGTCGGCCCCCATCCACCACATGGCACAGCTCATGACGTGGGCCCCACGGTCGCGGATCTGCCCGCCGCCGGATTCCATGACCCAGCGGAAAGCGCCGGGGCAATACTTGCGGTTGTACGGCCGCCAGCGCATCGGCCCGAGCCACAGGTCCCAGTCGAGCTCCGGCGGAGGATCGCTGTCAAGAACCGGATTGTTGTCGGACGGAGACGGATAGTGGAAACACCAGACCTTGTCGATGTGTCCGATGTTGCCGTTGACCAGGTAGCGGTGGGCCAGGTAAGCCTCGGGCTGCGACCGGCCCTGCGAGCCGACCTGCACCGAGACTTTGTTCTCGCGGGCGGCCTTCATCATCGCCTGGCCTTCATCGATGGTGCAGCAAGCGGGCTTCTCGACGTACACGTGCTTGCCGCATTCGGCCGCGTGGACGGTCTGCACGGCATGCCAATGGTCGGGCGTTGCGATGACGACCGCGTCGATGTCCTTGCGCTCCAGGATGTAGCGATAATCGCGATAGACATCGGCCTGCGGCCCGGCGTTTCGGGATGCCTCGGTCAGGCGGCTCTCGTCCACGTCGCAGACGGCGGCGACATTGACCTGCCCGCTTTTCATTCTTTCGACCATGTTTCGCAGGTGGTACGTGCCCATGCCGCCAACACCGATGTGCGCGAAAGTCAGGCGATCGTTGGCGCCTGGACGGCCGGCGGCTGCGAGAGCGCGACGGGAGACGAGGTACGGAAGCCCCAGGATGCCGCCTGTCAGCGCGCCGCCGACCTTCAGGAGGGTGCGACGACCGATTCTGGCTGAGCGACTCATGAGGCGGGCTCCTTTCCCGACCGTGAGGTCGGACACACTCGAAACGCACGGCGAGACCCGGCGATGTCCGGGCTTACCCGAGCCAATTTAACCGCTGGGTGGACGGCCAACAACCCGACACAGGACCGGACAGGCACCGGCGAGTGAGCGTTTCATGGTCAAACGGGGGAGGGTCAGGTCACCCAGGCGGGCATGGCCGGCCAAACATGCTTTCGGCGGGGGTGAGGCGTAAGGCCTTGAGTGCAAATGGGTTGGGAAAGCCGACGGTGGGAATCGAACCCACAACCTGTGCTTTACGAAAGCACCGCTCTGCCATTGAGCCACGTCGGC
>CAZPIO010000241.1:0-5838 GCA_964586235.1 uncultured Planctomycetales bacterium | reverse complement strand
CCACTGCGCCAACCTGAGCGACGGCCAGCAGGTCTGGAAACGGGACCTCGGCGGAGGTCGGTCCGCATCCACCCCCGCCGTCGCCTTCGGCACGGCGGTGGCCGGCGGAACCGGGAGCATCAAGGGCTTTCGCCTCAGCGACGGGCTGCAACTCTGGAGCTATCCCCTCGGCACCTCCGCCCTGAAGATGGCTCCCTACAACAACGGCTTCGGCGCATTGGCGGGCAGCCCCACCATCGCCGACCGCATCGCCTACGTGCCCTGCGGAGATGGCAAGCTCTACGCTCTGACGCTGGAAACCGGCCAACTCCTGTGGTCGACGGACTTCGGCGTGCCGCTCCTGTCCGCACCGTGCATTTCCGGCGAGATGCTGTACCTCAGTGCCCTCGACGGGAACGTCTACGCACTGACCAGCCGGAAGGACTTTCTGGTCGTTCCCGACTTCGACGGCGATCTGGACGTCGACCAGGCGGACTTCGGGCACCTCCAGGCCTGTCTGTCCGGCTCCGGCACGAGCCCGGCCACAGGGTGCCACGACGCCGACCTGGACAGAGACAAAGAGGTCGACTCGCAGGATCTTCTGATCTTCTTGCGTTGCGTCAGCGGCCCAGGCCAGACCGCGGACCCAAACTGCTCAAGTCCCGGGTCCTGAGCCAACTCAGCAACCCGGATCACAACTGAAGCGGGGTACGAAAGAATCGGGAAGGACTCAGAGGAAGGCAGCAGACCGCAGCCCCGGCCCTACTTCTCGGCCCCGTGCTCCCGGAGAAGCTTGACCATCGACTCAAAGCCGTTGTCCTTGGCCACCTGCAGCGGGGTCAGGCCGTCCTGGTTCGTCACGTCCAGGCGAGCACCGCGTTCGATCAGCAGCTTGATCACGGCCGCGTGCTTCTCGGCAACAGCGTGGTGCAACGGGCAGTCGCCGTCGCCGTTTTGTGCATTCACATCCGCGCCCTCAGCGATCAGCGCCTCAGCCACGGCCAGGTGCCCGGCTGACGCCGCTAGATGCAGAGGAGTGTTTTGAAATACGTCGCTGGCGTTCACGGCCGCCCCCGCGGCGATGAGCAACCCTGCAACAAGGTCGTCCCCTTCCTCGGCCGCCAGGTGCAGCGGCGTAGCCCCCAGCCGATCGGCCCCGTTCACATCGGCCCCGGACGGGATCAGCATCTCAACTTTCTCGAAATCGCCGGCACGGGCCGCCTCGTGCAGGCGAGCGGTATAGTCCACCCGGGTGCCGGTTCCCACAAAGAAGGCCACGGCCGCAATGGCAATCAGAACCGGCGGCACGATGAAGTAGGCCACAAGCAGCGCCACGGTCGCACCGGCGGAGATCGAGGCGGTCATCGCCTTCTCGTACACGATCTCCATCAGGCTCACGAGCGTCTTGGCGACTGATTTGCCCTGCAGCACAGCATAGTGAGCCCGTACCACCGCGTACAGGCGAAGGAGCGATTCACGGGGCAGCACGGCCAGCGACTCAACCAGAGGAAGCCCCAGTCCGCGGACTTCGTTCGCCGTCGTCCGGCTCTTGTAGCTCAACGGAGCCAGGAGCAGAAACACCGCGCCGAAGGCCATCATGAGGTATGCACCAAAATACCACGCCAGCCCGATGACGCACCCCGCGGTCAGCATCTCAAAGACCAGCTCCAGCACGCGGTTCCGCGAGAAGAGCACCGCGTTCAGCAGCCGCCCGCCGTCGAGAGGAATCATCGGAAGAAGGTTGATTCCATTGACCAGGATGAGCAGACCCACCGATTCCATCAGCCACCGGGCCTGAAACCAGATGTTTGCCACGGCCAGGGCGGCCGCCAGCACGAGTCCCGGCAACGGCCCTGCCAGGGACACGACCGCCCGCTGCCACTGCGGTGCGTCGATTCGCCTGCCCGCGGCGGCAGCGCCGAGAAATGGAATGAAAAACACCCGCAGGTCCCGGTAGCCGAACAGCTTCATGGCCGCCAGGTGGCCGAGTTCATGGATCAAGCACGCGGTCACCAGCATCAGAATGAGTCGCGCCGAGAACTGTCCGAAAAAGGATGCCGCGAACAGGAGCATCGTCACCAGGAGCAGCAGCGCCCGGCCGCCGCCCGCCTTGGGCTTGGCGGTCGACACCAGAGTCTGGACCTCCTCCCACTCTCGACGCCAAACCTCCGGGTCCAATACCGCCGGACGCAGGGCTTCGATCATTGGGGCAACGTCCGAGGCGGTTTCTGCGTTCGAGATCGCGTCTGGCCGGTTCTCAAGTCCCACCGGCGCGATCGTCTCGTCAGATGAGGCGGGCATTACGCCGCCCGCATCGAGCGATTCGGGATTCACATCCGCGTCCTGGCTGTCATCAGATGGCGGCATGGCGCGTTCCGGATGATCCTGCACCGTTTCCCGGTCCTTCGGTCACCCGGAGTTTCGCGCAAATCCGGCTTCTCGTCAACGCCTCACTGCTCAATGTAGTAGAAGACGCCGACCAGATCCTCGGTGGTGCTGATGGCTGTCAGTTCGCCGTTGTTGTCCCGCAGAGACGTCGCGCGGAATTGATAGAACATGCCCGACTCCAGCGCCGGCCCGGCGTAGGGATAGCTCACCGTGCTGGAACCGCTGACCGAACCTATCTGCTCGCGGAGCATCTCGTTGGCAAACGCGTCGAGCATAACGATCTCGTAAGCTTCTTCGCTTGAATCATCCGCCCACTGCAGCATCCGGGCCTCGACATGCCGCGGTTACCTGAGTCGCCCAAACGAGCCGGCAATCGGCTGATACCGAACGGGTTTGTCGTCCAGTCGCGGACGGCCGGTAATGCTGTCGTGGGGAATGAAGCTGACCTGATCCGGCCCGACCTCGGCCACAATGAACTCGCGCGGGCGGGTGTCCGGAGGGTGAACCGAAGCGGGCGCCGCATAGACCTGAACGCCGAGATTCTTGTCCGCAGGGAAGTTCTGTCCATAATGCCAGTGGCCGCCGAAGACCGCCTTCACCGTGTGGTCGTCCGGGCACTCGGCGAGAACGTGATAGAGCGGCCGTTCGTCCATCCGCCGATCGCCGGTCATGTACTCGGGGTGATGAACGAAAACGATGGTCGGAAGGTGCTGCGGGTTGTTCCCAGTGCCGCAGAGATCGGCCCGCATCCACGCCATATGGACATCAAACCGGCGACGCTGGGACTCGGCTCGCTGTGGTTCCCAGGAGTCCCCTGGGAGCACGCAATTGGAGTCCAGTATCGCAAAGTGGATTCCTCCTCGGTTGAAGCTGCAGCAGTACGGCCCGCCGCCGATGAAAGCCCGGCGCGCATCCGAATTGCATCGAGCATCGAAGAGGTGATTCAACGGCCGTGGTTCCTGGGCGCAGAGCCAGGAGGTCTTGATCGCTTCCACGCGAGGATGGACGTCGTGATTGCCCATGACAGGGAAGATCTCGATTCCTGCTGCCCGGATCCGTTCGAAGGCCTCGCGAATCGCAATGATCTCAGGCTCGCTCAGGCCGGGAACCTGGTCGCTGCCCATGTCGCCCAGTACGAGCACGAACGCCGGTTCCATTCGGATGACGTGCCCGGTCAGAGTCGTCAACTCGTCGAACTGATCCGGATGCGGGTGCAGGTCCGACAGGATGATGAACCGGTTGGGCTTGGCGGCACAGGCGGGCAAAAGGACCAGCAGGAGACCCGCCACCACGCCGGCCCAAGGCCTGCCCCGCCGCTTTGGCAACGATTCTCGAAAACAGCTCACAGAATCCACTGGTTGCTCCTCCGTCGCACACAGGGCGATCACAATGCGGGCCCACGAGGGCTTGCAGCCCGGAAATCAAACGAGGAAACACCACTGACTGCGATCACCTGCTCAGAATATCAGCACCGGCTCGGTCTTGAACGGCAACAGGTCCACTTTCCGCTTTCGCGAAATCGGCGGCAGGCTCACCGTCACCGCATAACGCACGCCCACCTCGGCGCCGTGCTGGGCCGCCAGGCCGGTGTAGTAGTGCAGGTAATTGAACGAGATCTCACCGCGCAGCAACTGGTGCTCGCGACAGGCGGCTACCCAGGTGTCGAAGACCTCGGACACGTCCACCCACAAATCGGGCTGGTAATCTTCCAGGTCCTCCCAGTTTTCGAGGTAGTAAAGCCCACGGATCAGGTGGGCCGGCTCGCTCCGCTTGATCCCCGGCAAAGCGGCCAGAAACCCGCCCTCCATCACGATGTCGTACGCCGCCCGATGGTCGCGATGGTACGACCCGCGCCAGTGGGTCAGCACGACGTCCGGTTTCAGACGACGGACGAGATCGCACATTTCGTGAATCGTCGCCTGGTCGCTCTGCAGCTCGCCGTCCGGATGGTCGAGCACGATGCAGTCGGCGGCCCCCATCTTTCGGGCGGCGGCTTCGGCCTCGCGAATCCGCTGCCTGCGGTACTCCAGATGATCCATCTTCGGGTTGCCCTTCTCTCCGGCGGTCATGTGCAGAATGGTCGCCTTGTGGCCGGCGGCGGCATACTTGGCGACCAGCAGGCCCCCCGTGATCTCCGCATCACCGATATGAGCCCCGACAACCAACACATGAAGCTGCTTGCCTGACATGCGCATCGTCTCCTGCGATCACAAATCCTTGACGAAGATCACGAAACGCCGTGTCGCCTTCATGCCGAAGCGGCGATAGAACCGGGCAGCCTTCTCCTCCGCCCAGTTGAACCAGACGGTCCGGCCGTCGGCCTCGCGGATCCGCTGCACCGCCTCGATGAACAGCTTCGCCCCGATCCGGCGGTTCCGCATTTCGGCCATCACCCCGAACGGGCCGAAGTGCTCGCCTTCCCACTGGCAATACCCGACGATACGGCCATCGACGATAGCCACGAGCACTTCGTGAAGCAGCCCCGTTCGAACCTTCGACCGGGCGGCGGTGTTCCAGTCGCCCGGCAGCGACTCGGCCATAAAGGCGAAGAAATCCTGCACGATTTCGGGGCTGAGCGGCCGGATCTCCACGTCCCGGCCGGTGGACCAGGCTTCGGCCCGGTATTTCTCCAATTCAAAATCGACGCATTCGCGAGCCATGGCCTCCGACTCGCGGTCAACTCTGAAGCCCGCCCTCGCGAACAGGGCCAGCCCGCCGGGGTATGCGTCCTTGTCCACGCCCGCGAAAGTGTAACCCGGCGCCGAGCCGCTGTTCCCGCAGACCCAGATCCGCTTGCGGCCATGCCGCCTGAAGTAGGCCAGGGCCGCCTCCATCAACGCTATGCCCACACCCGACCGCTGATGATCCGGATCCACCGCAACCACGGGGATCCAGCCGAGTTCCGGCTCGATGCCCACCCGGTCGTTGGGCATGCGGCGAATGATCGCTCGCAGAAAACCGACAGGCCGATCGTCGCGCGCGGCGACGAAGAAACCGGAATCCTCACCCGGCCAGTAGTCCGGATCGCCCAGGACGCCGGAAACAAATCGCCCCATCGTCATCGGATCGCGCTTGAGCGCCCGATTCCAGATCGAAAGCACTGAATCGAGGTCCGAACCAAGCAGCGTGCGGATTCTGACCGGGCTCATGCCAACTGTCCTCTTGCTACATGGTTTTCGAAATAGAAACAGACCAGGAACATAACGGATCGCCGGCGGACTCGCCAGCCTCATTCAAACTGCGTGCCACCGATCCGTGAAACTGCCTCGTGTGCCACTGCTCTATTGAGCAGTGCTTCACCGCTTCCTCACTGTTGCTCGGTCCGGAATCCGTTCCGGGCCGTCTGGCCGTGTGCCACTGCTCTGTGCTCCCGTCGGCGGCAAGCCAATCCGTGTGCCACTGCTCTATTGAGCAGTGCCTGGGCTTTGGCACTCTGTCAGCGTGCTGATAGTCGCCCTTGAGGCAGCCGTG
>CAZPIO010000240.1:0-5880 GCA_964586235.1 uncultured Planctomycetales bacterium | reverse complement strand
CCATGGCGTCCAGGCCGACCCGCTATTCATCAACGCAGCGGCGTATGACCTGCACATCCGTGCCGGGAGTCCCGCGGTGAACAAAGGTATGGCGATCACTAGTCTGGCAGCGGATCCCGACGGAGTATCCCGGCCACAAGGATCGGTCTTCGACATAGGAGCTTACGAGCTGCCTCAGTAGACCAGTCCACTGCTACTTCACGGCCCTGAACGGCACAACGAACGCGGGCATCACTTGGCGCCCAAATCGAGGCGCCTTGTGACACCCGCGGTTCGGCCGAAGTCCGAACAGCGCGCCTGGTGGGCAGCGGCAGGCTTGCCCCGGACGCTTGCGGCCCGCCCCAGCCGGTGGGGCCCTTGAGATCGGCCCGGGAGCAAGGCCGGCTCGCGGGCTTCGCACATAAGCTGTTGGCTGGTATGACGTTCGTGCAAGAAGGGTCACCGCCCAGGCGTCTCGACGCCCGCGTCTGTCGGTCTACCCGACGTCCCACAAAAACGCATCCGGTGCGTTTGAACTCAAGCCACGCATCGCGCGTTTCTGCAGATACCCGCCGGCAAACGGCTCACCCGACCAGCCCCCCTGAACGCGATCGATGGCAACGAAGCTATAATACCGGCAGCGGCTGATGCTGCCGGAACACGGGGGAGAGTCGAGTTCCCGAGCCGATCGCATCCTCGTGTCCCTCAACAAAGGAACACTGTGACCCTCCAACAAACGCACAATCTGCATCCTGCACGGCACATGGTTCTGATGTGTCCAGTTCGTTCTGGACACGAGCCGGCAGGCCGCCTCTGACGGGGACTTCGACCGTGTACTCGCTCATACGAAACTCAGCGGTCGTAGCCTCATGCGTAGCTCTGCTCGGAGCGGTCTCCCTCGACGGTTGCCTTACCGGCTTGCTTCCCTGGAACAGGCCGCCGACAAACGGCGGTAACGGGCCCGGCACGCCACCCGGGGTGCAGTTCACGATATCCGGCAGTGTGACCGACACCCATGGGGCGGCGCTCAGCGGCGTCGTCATGAAGGGCCTGCCGGGTGCCCCGGTCACCTCGGCCAACGGCGAATATATTACCAGCGTCCCACTCGGTTTCAGCGGCACGGCCACGCCGACCGACGCGCACTTCGGCTTCTCACCGCCCTTCCGTACCTATCGCCGGGTGACCACCAGCCAGGCCGGCCAGGATTTCACCGGTTCGCTCGAGGGTGCGGGCACCACCTATTATGTCGCCGCGAACAACCCGAACGCCGATGATCGCAACCCCGGCACCGAAGCGCTTCCCTGGCAGACCCTGTCCAGGGGCGCCGAGATGGCTGGCGCCGGCGATACAGTGGTGGTCAAAGCTGGCACATACTACGAATCACTGAAACCCCGAAACTCGGGAACCGCCGCCGCGATGATCACCTTCAAGGCCGGCCCCGGAGATACCGTCGTGATCGACGGGCAGTATGTGCGGGACTACAACGTGGACCTGCGAAACCGAAGCCACGTGCGCGTGCAGGGTTTCGAGATCATCCACGCCGTGAGCCACGGGGTGCACCTCGGCTGGGCAGGTGAGGATCCCGTGACCGGTGTCCAGATTCTTGACAACCGTATCCACGACAATGTGGCCGCCAATGGGTACGAGGAAGGCGGCTTGACCATCGGACCGTCGGATGGCACGCTCGTGCGCGGGAACCAGATCTACGACAACCGCGAAAATGGCATCCGGCTTGTGGGCCGCGAAATTCATAACCTGAGCATCGTCGACAACTCCATATCCCGCAACGGCAAGGATGGAATCATCACCGGCGGAGGCAGCAACTGGCTCATTAAGGGCAACCGGTTTTCCTATCACGTTGACCCCTACGGATTGTCGAACCATCCGGACAGCACCCAGTTCCAGGAAGGAGTCGCGGGGCTTCAGATCATCAACAACGTCTTCAGCGACGTCGCGGCGGGCACCCACATTTACATCACCGACGACCTCGGCCATGGAGACGTCTGGAGTGATGTCGAGATCTGCGGGAACCTCATGTATGTGGAGAATTACGACAGGCTGTACGTGAAGTCCATCGGAATTGGCGCCACCGAGGGCGGCCACATCACCAATATCACCGTCTGCGGGAATACCATCGTCGACACCTACTTCGGCATATTGCTCGAGGGCACCGGCACCAGTCTTCAGGGCACCGTCCAGCTTCGCAACAACATCATCTCGGGCACAACGGTGGCCCTGAGCAACAGGTACGCACCCACGGCCGACTCGGATTACAACCTGTTTTCCGGCGGAGCCATATGGTGGGACACAACCTGGTACGACACCTTGAGCGAGTTCCTCGCCGCTCACAGCGACCAGGAGACGCACGGTCTCAGTGCGAACCCGGCATTCCGGAATCCCGGTCTCTTCGACTTCTCTCTCGCGCCCGGCAGTCCCGCGATTGACCGCGGGGACATAGTGACCGGGCTGACGGCCGATCTGCTGGGCACAACGCGGCCGCAGGGCACGGCATTTGACATCGGGGCGTACGAATACAATCCCTGAGTCGACAAGTCCAGGGCCTCCCGTTGAACGTTCCCGGCCCTGTCGGCGCCATACAGGACAGATCGTCCGGGCGGCACCCCAGGATGGTACCGGTCCGACGTCACAGACGGCCGCAAGAGAACGCCTGCGTGTTCGAGGCAGGCGGGCTCCACAGGCTCCCTTGACAGCCGCGAATGCCCGTCCCTACAATCCGCCTCGCCATGATCAATCCACCTCGAACACACGGCCATCGGCTGATTCCGGTTTTGCTGTCCCTTCTGCCGCTCGCAGGCTGTCAGAGCGGCGGGCTGTCGCACATACCAACCGAGCCTGAGCGGCGGGCGATGCTGTCATTGATGCTGCCCAACCACATCAGCATCCTGCCGTTCACTCGCGTCGCCAGCCTGGACAAGGACAACATCCCCGACGGGCTGATCATCGTCCTCCGCCCCACCGATCGTTTCGGCGACCCAGTGAAGGCGGCCGGCCCGTTCTACTTCGAGTTGTGGTCGTTCCAGCAGGCCTCCGGCGAGCCCAAGAAAGACCGCCTGGCCTTCTGGGAGCAGGCCCTGGACACCCCCGACAAGATCGCCTCGCACTGGACCCACGCCGAGGCCTACGAGTTCAAACTGGGCTGGCCCGAGGGTGCCACCTCCATCCGCCCCGGCCACAAATACGTCCTCACCGCCACCTACCGGACTCCGTGGGATGAAACCATCACCGACGAGTACGTAATGGAATTCACCCTCCCCCCGGGCGCCGTCCAGCAGGCCACCGAAAAAAAGCCCCCGCGAACCGCCCCCGCAAGGTAACCTGCCCCCCTTACCAAGGGGGAGCGGCGAGCCACGGGGCTTGTCCCCGTGGTTTTCCATTCGCTCGGCCCGGAATCCATTCCGGCCCCTCCTGTTCTCGCGGAATCCTTTCCGCATTCCGCCGCGCGCGCCCCCGAGCCTGCCAATAGCCATGTCCCGAGCCTGTCGAACGAGAGCCGCAAGGGGTCACGCTCTCCCCCTTACCGAGTCCCCCGGTATCGTCCGCCCCGGCGGACCATCCGGCTGACATTCGTCATTCGGACTTCGGGTTTCATTCGTCCTGCCACGGCGGATCTTCGACATTCCGGTTCGCCACGGCGAATCTCGCCGGAGGCGGGCTTCGTCATTCGTCATTCCTCCTCGGTAGGGTCCGCCCCCGCGGACCACCCGGCCCCCTCTCCGCGTCCCCGTGTCGAAGTTTACCCGCCGTGGCGGGCGTCGGAGTCTACCCGTCCTGGTCGCCCGCCGTGGCGGGGAGACCCGCCCCGGCAAGCTGATAATCTTTTGTCTGATCACTCGGCCCGGCTGATCGCTGACTGCTGACGGCTCGGTCTTCCCAACAACTACAACGCACGTCAAGGACGCGGGGGAGAACGAACTCCTTTTGGCACCTTTACTGATAATGGCTTCTGACCCTTTTTCCGAACCCTTTTTCCGAACGCTTTTTCCGAACCTCCCGTGCCCGGTCACCTACGCCTTGAAGAACGCAAGCAGGTCCGCGTTGATCCGGTCCTTATGCGTGGTGCATAACCCGTGCGGGGCGCCGGGGTAGACCTTGAGCTGCGCCTTCGGGACGAGTTTCACCGTCGCCTGTGCCGACGCGCCGATTGGCACGATCTGGTCGTCATCACCGTGCATGATCAGCGTTGACACGTTGAGTTTCCTCAGATCTTCCGTGAAGTCGGTTTCGGAAAATGCCTTGATGCCGTCAAACACATTTTTGAAGCCGGCCCGCATCCCTTGAAGCCAGAACGCGTCCTGCACGCCCTGAGAGACCTTGACGCCCGTCCGATTGAAGCCGTAGAACGGTACGGTCAGATCCTTGAAGAACTGGGAGCGGTCTGCGAGTACCTTGTCCCGAATTTCGTCGAAGACCTCGATCGGCAGGCCGCCGGGATTGGCTGCCGTCTTCAGCATCAACGGCGTCACCGCGCCGATCAGCACCGCCTTGGCCACGCGCTTCGTTCCATGGCGACCAACGTAGCGGGCGACCTCGCCGCCGCCGGTGGAGTGACCGACAAGAATCGTGTTCGTAAGGTCGAGCGATTCACAGAGTGTTGCCAAGTCATCGGCGTAGGTGTCCATGTCGTTGCCGGTCCAGGGCTGGCTCGACCGTCCATGGCCGCGGCGGTCATGGGCGATGCAGCGGTAACCGTGGTCGGCCAGAAACAGCATCTGGTCTTCCCAAGCGTCTGCGCTCAGCGGCCAACCATGGCTGAAGACCACGGGTCGTCCGCTGCCCCAATCCTTGTAGTAAACCTGCGTACCGTCCTTCGTCTCATACATACCCATTTCTTGCCTCCCAATATCGTCTTGCAGTTGTCCTTTGATTCTCCCACGGTTTGCGTTCATCGTTGATCTGGCGATTCAGCTACTCTCCGGAGACAGCATGGGTTTCAGCATTTGGTGGAGCCAGGTATTATCAGGGTCAACTCTTGACTCTTGACACCTTCGGATTCAGCCCCTTTACTGCCGTCGACACAGTGACGTAGCTCCTTCTTGTCTTCAGCATCCGTGCCATCAGTGAAATCCGTGGTTCTTGTCCCGTCCTGCGTCATGCATCGTCAGTCGACCGTTTGACCACGGATGTCACCGGTATCACGGATAAGAGCGGAGGGCTCGATCGTGTCCATCGGTTTCGCATCCTCGCCCGCCCGGCCGTGCGCCCCCTTTCTTCAGTCCCGACTAACCCGATCCGCCGCATCATCTCCACCGCGCCCCTTGGCGAACAAATGCTCCGGCCGCCTCAACACAGGCACGGCCAGCGATGAGTAACCTACTCCCACCCGGCAGGGCAGGCAATCCCGTCCACACCCAGGCGCGATTCGTCATCCGTCACTGCCGCCCTGCCTGTTCTGATTCAACCCCACGCTGCCGAGCACCCCGCCGTGTTATCCATTCAACGGGACCCGCGGAGATGCTCTGCCCACACCCGGCAGCGCCCGCTGGCTTCCGCGCTCTTTGACAAGCGAATCAATGGGGGAGCATCAGTCTGTTTAGAAGGTCGTAGCTCCGTCCTGCAGAACGAACCCAAACTTGGGCAATCTGGGCAACATAGGTGAAAACAAGGGAAAGGAGTCAACCATGTTGCTGGCAACAGCCCGTCCCCGTGGTTCCCGCTCCGGTCGCTTCCTCTTGTTGGCGGCTTCCTTGGCCTGTCTTCGACCCTGAGGCTGAGCCTCAGGTCCGCCTTGGGCGAGTCGAAGATCTGCCGTGGCGGAATTCGCCTTGGCGAACTCAGACCCGAGGGGAGCCTGTCGAAGGCGGCGTCATGCCGGTCCAACCAGTCCCCGGCGCCAGTAGAGTCGAGACGTGGCGCGGTGGTTTAGGTTGAGCCTATCTGTTT
>CAZPIO010000239.1:0-5978 GCA_964586235.1 uncultured Planctomycetales bacterium | reverse complement strand
GTGAATCGCGACATAGGTGTGTACCTTGCTGCAAGCGGACTGCGGTCAAGCGGCGGGACCCATCCGTCCTCGCGATGGCTGGCCGCCGGCGAAGCATTCTCCGCCGGCGTGCGTGGCTTGTTCTACCTGAAGATAATACCACACATTCTGGGGTGAGTCAAGAACGAAATGAAGATTTTTCTACAGATGGGCTTCGCCCCTTGCCAAGGGGGGGCACCGCCGTGTGCCACTGCTCTATTGAGCAGTGCACGATTGCCCGGGTGGCCCAGGTTCTTCTTGAACCTGGGTTCACGATTACCCGTCCGCCGTGTGCCACTGTTCTGCGAGCGGTGCACCTCAGCGGCGGAAGGTCACCCCGAATTCTGCGGGTGCCGTCAGCAACGCTTCATCCGCAAGTCTGACCACAACTCGGTCGCCTTCCTGCGAGAAAGCCGCCGCCGCGGTCCGGTCCACGTTCACCACCGTAACTGTCTTGACCTTGAAGTCTTGCGCCACTTCAAACGCCAGGGTGCGCAGCCGCAGACGCCCGTAGTGCAGGGAGATGAGTTCTTCCTGGGAATCGGCCTTGCGAGTCTGCTCGAACGTCCCCCAGCCCTCGGACGTGGTGAATGCCGCCCGGAAAAGCTCCGGCGTCAGGCGCGGCGCGAACCCCAGATGTCCCCTGGGCCCGTGATACTCGTAGCCGCACACCGCCAGGAACACGCCGTAGCTGGCCATCGCCCGGGCATAGTGGTCGCTGCATTCCACCTCGTTAAACGGATTGCGCTTCGACGCATGGTACCGGTCGTGGATCATCCGGGTCACCGCAAGCCCCTCCTCGACCAGCCCCTCCCAGATCATGTGCCCGGCCACCTGGTACTCGAAACCCGTCATGCACTCATTGAAATAACCCGCAAAGCCCGCCTCCGCGCCCTTGCCTGTGGCCGATTCGGCGCCGCCCTTGGGCCACGTGCACATGATCAACCCGCCCTCACCAGGCATCGCGTACCATCGACCACCCCGGATCCTCCCGGTCATGGCGGCGCGATAAGGCCCCACGTCCGGGGCGAAGTTGTACCGCCACAGCGACCGCAGCGCCGATCTCGACTGCTCCAGCGGCACGATCCGCCCGAGCCCCACCTGGTGGGCCCACGACTGGCCGAGCAGTTGATCGATATGGCAGCCGTTGCCCGTACTGTTGGCCTCCGGCTTCGCGGCGTCCGGGATCTGAATGAAGTACTCCCCGTTGAACAGGCGATCGACCATGCTCCGGCCGCCTTTCTCGACGATGCCCCTGCATCGCTCGGCGAACGCCGTGTCGCCCATCTCGCGGGCCATCGCCTCGCCGGCCTTCACCGCCGCCAGGTACAGCGACGAGATCCACGCAATCTGCCCGTACCACGCCGCATCGAGCGTGTTGTACTGTGGCCCATCGAGCAGCCCGTCGCCCTGTTCATCGCGGCTGATCAGCAGTTCGATCGCCTTGCGGACCCGCGGCCAGACCTTCCTGAGGAAACCGTCGTCCGGCGACATCTGGTGCTCGCGATACGCCCGCAGGATCGTCCCCGCCTGCCCGTCAACCGCCAGTTCCTTCCCGGCCTCGGCGCGGTAGCGGATCAGCCCCGTCGAATCATCGAACGCCAGCCCAAAGTCCACCATCTCGCGGACCGACCGCTCCAACCGCGGAAACAGTCTCGCCACGGCCTGGGCGTACTGCCAGACGTGCGTGCAGGTCCCGCCGCAGCAATATGTGCCCTCCCACCCGTAGAATCGCCCGTTGTCGAAGCGAAGACACGTTGCGGTCGCCAGCGTCGAGATGTTCGTCAGTGCGCGGTTGAGCAGCCACGACGGAAGCGTCGAGTTGTACCATGTGCTCGACCACTGAAAGCTGAGGCCGTGCAGGCGTGCGAAGTTCGCGGCGATGTACTTGACGACCTGCGTGGCATCGTCAAAGCGCGTCCGATACCAGCGGCGCAGTGACCGGACATTCGGCAGGAACGACAGCGAGTCCCACCACAGGCCGTCAAAGTGCCAGGCGATGACAAACATGAAGCCGGTCGAGTCGCCCGGCTTGAGAGTAGCCCTGCCACCGACTGCCCCGACAAGCCGCTGCCCGAACGGCCGCTCGGTGCGCTCGGCTGCCGCCGTCTCCGCAAACGCCACAGCCGGCAGCCGACCGTCGGCAATCGTCGTGCGAACAAAGCCCTGATCGCTGTCGTCCAGCAGGGCGATGCTCAGCGTGCCGAAATCCGGCTCCTGCTCCATCGCCACCGGCTGGACATGCGGCCGATCGGTGAACACGATCTCATCAACGCCGATATTGCCCCATCCGCCGGTGACATTGTCGACGATCTCGATCCGGGCCTTGCGCCCGGCCAGGCCGCGAACGTCGAACTGCTCGATTCGCATCCGATTGTCGTTGCGGCCGGTGGCAGTCAGTACCACCGTGCCGTCAACGAGCAGATTGAGACACGTCTGGCCCGGATGGTTGCCCCCGCCGATCCGAAAGACGATGAAATCGCGTTCGATGACGAACTCGCGGCTGGTCAGCGTGCCGACGTGAACATCGCCCTTGGGCACGTCCTCGCCCCCGCGGGTGTTGTGCGTGTTGACCAGGCGCTCGCCGTGGGCATTGACGTCGCCCTGGTAGGCAGGCATGCGCGATCGTTCGATCGGTCCCGACCCGAAGGCCGTCCCCGTCACCGTCCAGCCCTCATAGGCGGGCTTCTCGAAGTCCTCAAACACGATATCAGCGCGTGGTGCATCGGCCGGCCGTGAAGCGGGCGGCGAAGCCTGCGCGCTGCACTCCAGGATTGCCAACCGGCCCTCGCGCCGGATCTGATTTATTCGCGACCCACGGCCGGGAACGCCGCTGGCCAGGCAGACTCCGTTCTGCAGCCAGCCGGCCACCTCAATCTCGATCTCCTCCTTCCCCGTGTTCTTCACGATGTACTGCATGATCGTCGCCGGCAGGCTGGAATCATCCTCGTTCAACGGGATGAACGGCGAAAAAGCCGTAAGCTGCACCCTCACCGGTGCATCCGGATCGCGGTATTCCACGTGGCCCATCGGATACGAGCCGCTGAAGGTGATGTCCGCAAATCCGGTGTGGTCCAGCGCCCGCACCTGCGTCCGCCCGCCGGCCGTCACCCGGATGGCGAAACCCTGCTCGATGGGCGAGGCCGGGTCCACCGGCTTGGCGTAGTGCGGCCCCGCGCCGCTGCGAAAATCCTCCGGCGCCGGCAGGTTGAAGATGTCCCACAGCCAGAGCTTGCCGTCACCGCCGAGATAAAGCTGCCCCGTGCCGATCCCGCCGACAGGCATCCCGATCTTGCCCAGCTCGCCGTTCTTCGATCGGTAGACCGTCGGCCCGCCGCGCTCGTAGAGCGATCGCACCCACGCCGCATCGAGCTTCTTGTCTGCCGGGATCGGAAAGCTTGCCGTGTCTTCTGCGGTAAACGGCCCGGCCACCGCCCGCTGCACCTGCGCGCCGGCGAGCACCAGCCCGGTGGAGGCCAGAAACGCCCGCCGCGAGATCCCCGCCCCGCCGCTCCCGCCGCACCCGCATCCGGGCGAATCGCACGACGATTCGGGTTTGCCGCTGTGCTCATCGTGGTCATTCATGGCATCGAACCCGGCATCGCCTGGCGGAGTCGTCTCTCACCCTCGTCGCTCCAGTAGCCGCAATCGAGTTCGATGAACACCGACGTGTACGGCAGGGTCAGGTCGGTCTTGAGCATCAGCACGTTGAACATCTGCCCGGCCTTGTCGAGCTTGGCAATAATCTGCTCGTGCGGCGGCGACTCGACCGGCAGGCCCTCGAGTACTCGCTTGAGTTCCTCGCGGTATTTGCCGATTCCCGGGGCATCCTGCTCGGCCACAAAGTCGAGTTCGCGAGCCAGCCAGATCCGCGGCCGCACGTGCGGGGCCTTCTCGATCTCCGCCAGCACCTCCTTGAGCACCGCCATCATCGAGGTCCCGGTCGCGATGGTCTCGATCCCCGCCCGGCACTGGGCCGGGTAAGCCGCATCCGCGACGCAGATGAAGTTGCGGTGCCCGTAAACCGGCAGCCGTTGCCGAAGCACGGCCGACCAGTTCTCGTGTCCCGCTCCCGCCGATCCCAATCCCACAGGCATGCTCATGACAGATCTCTCCGCGAACAGTTGAACACTCGCCAGCACCGTCCCCTGACAACTCCTCTGGCCATATTGGGACAGATGCGATGCGTGGCCGGCATGCCAACACAATCAGGCGTCTCCCGGCCAGCCGCACGCTCGGCCTTCAGTCCGGCGTTGCCGAAGACGAGTTCCGCCGGTAGCTCGAGGTCGACACCCTCCGATCCTGCGGGTCCGAGACCAGGCCGGGAAGCTGACTTCAACCAGCCCCGCTGATCACGAAAATCGCCTCCGCAGCCCGAACGCTGGGCAGGAACCGCACGGGCTCCTGGCGATTCTCGGCCAGCGGGATCAGCTTCAGAACCCGGATATCATGCTGGGCACAGTACGCCTGGAAATCGCGGATCGTCAGGTAGTGCCGGTTGGGCGTGTTGTACCACTCGAATGGCAGCTCCTGCGTGATCGGCGTGCGCCCGGTGAGCAGCATCTGCAGGACCGACCGCCACTGTACGAAGTTGGGGAAGCTCACGATGCACTTCCGGCCGATCCGCAGCATCTCGCGCACCACGATCTCCGGGTGGTCCAGCGTCTGCAGGGTCAGTGACAACACCACGTAATCGTACGATCTCGTCTTGAAGCTCGACAGCTCGGCCTCGATGTCCAGGTCGACCACCGGGATGCCGCGATCGACGCACTCGCAGATATTGTGCTGCTCCACCTCGACGCCCAGGCCGCGGACACCCTTGTGCTTGATCAGCCGGCTGAGCAACCCGCCCGAGCCGCATCCCAGATCCAGCACGCGGCTGCCCGGCTCGATCAGTTCCTCGATCCGCTCGTAGTCGATCCGCCGGTGTGCCCACGCGGGCTCCACCACCGGCCGCTCGCGGTAGGGCTCGCTGCCATCAGGGTCGCTGACCCTGGGCTTGCCCGAGACGCTCGCCAGAAAACCGCTGATCAGACGGCCGAGCACGCCCGGCTCCAGCAGAAACGCATCGTGACCGTAGGGCGAGTTGATCTCCGAATACCAGACGTCCTGATCGTTGGCCAGCAAGGCGTCGACGATCTGCCGCGCCTGCTTCGGCGTGAACAGCCAATCGCTCGAGTAGCTGATGACCAGCACCCGGGCCTTCACCCCCTTGAGGGCATCGGCCAGCGACTCGTGCCCCGCCTGCACGTCGTAGTAATCGATCGCCTTGGTGATATACAGGTAGCTGTTGGCGTCGAACCGATCGACGAACGCCTGCCCCTGGTGGTCGAGGTACGTCTCGACTGCAAAGTCGCTGCTCTCCAGGTCGTAGCTGTAATTGGTGCGATGGCGCAGCTCCCGCCCAAACTTGGCGTGCATGCCCTGCTCGGACAGGTAGGTGATGTGGCCGACCATCCGGGCGATGGCTAGGCCGCGATCCGGGCCGGGGCCGTCCTGATATTGGCCGCCGGCGAAGTTCGGGTCGGCCAGGATCGCCTGCCGGCCGACGGCGTCGAAGGCGATCGACTGGGCGCTGAGCCGGGCGGTGGTCGCCGCCGGGATCGCCCCCGCGACGCTGTCCGGATAGCGAACCATCCACTCCAGCACCTGCATCCCGCCCATCGAGCCGCCGATGACCGCCAGCAGCCTGCTGATCCCCAGGTGCTCGACCAGCCGTTTCTGGACCTTGACCATGTCCTCGATGGTGATCACCGGAAAGTCCATGCCCCACGGCTTGCCAGTTTCCGGATTGACGCTCGACGGCCCCGTGGTCCCCTTGCAGCCGCCCAGAATGTTCGGACAGATCACGAAGTACCTGTTCGTGTCGATCCCCTTACCCGGGCCGATCATGATCTCCCACCAGCCCGGCTTGCGGTCGTCGAGACTGTGATACCCGGCCGCATGGGCGTCGCCCGACA
>CAZPIO010000238.1:0-6165 GCA_964586235.1 uncultured Planctomycetales bacterium | reverse complement strand
CCTGCGAGAGCCGCTCAATCTGCCGGGCAATCTGGTCATTGCTCTGGACACCGGCACGTGTATCTGCGAGGAGGCCGGTGAACGCCGGTCTTGCCGTCGGTGACATGGCCGTTGCGGGTGATGCTTGCGCGAGAACGGGCAATCTGCGGCGAACGATCATCGCCATGATGACGATGCTGATCGCCACCGCAGGCGGCCAGGGCGAATTGAGGAACGAAATCCCCCATTGGTGCATCGTGACCGTGAGTGACCCAGCCAGGGCCAGCGCGGTCACGGCGGAGATGGCCGTGCCCGCACGACCGGGAAGACGGTGTCGCAGAGTGCCATGGGAGACAGCGAAGAACAGTATCAACAGCACCCCGAACTCGATGAGACTTTGATACTCAGCCAAGAGATCGGCGATATGGCCGGTGTCAATCTGGGCAAGATTGCTCGTATCAATCACCCCCTCTTCGAGGCGACGAGCCGCGGAGGTCGAAGTTGATCAGGATGGTCTCGTGAATGCGGGCGAGGATGTCGTCGGGCAGGTCGATCTGGATTTCGCGCGTGCGGCCGTGGCGGCCGCGGGACTGGATCCGAGCCCGGATGAAGGAGTAGATGTCGAGCTCGTTGAGCAGGTCGCCGAAGGCTCGGGCAGTCAGCGGGCGCAGGCCGGTGCGGTCGCAGAATCGGCGGTAGGAGTCGTAGGCCTGGCCGGTGCCGACAGCCTGGTCCGGGGTCTTGCCGGCGGCATGGATCACCGCCGCCATGGCTGCCTGGAGCTGCACCGGGGCGGTGCGGATCATAGTGATATACTTGTCCTGTTCGATCTGGTCGACGGACTGATCGACCAGGTCGAGGGTGATGGTGCTGCCGGCCTTCTCGGCCAGATACGCGCTTCGGGCGAGCAGGGCCACCGCCCGCCGGGCGTCGCCATGGTCGTGGCTAGCCAGGCCGGCGATCTTCTCAATCACCCCGGATTCCACCGCTCCCGGCCGGAGGGCCTTCTGGACGCGGATCTTGAGGATGTGCTGGAGATCGATGGCGTTGTAGGGCTTGAAGACCAGCTCGTTGAGTTTGAGGAACGATCGCACCCGCGGGTCGAGGTTGTCAGACCAGTTCAGGCGGTTCGAGGCGAATACGAGGACCAGCCGGGCCGGGATGCGCTGGGGGAGCCGGCGGACGAGGAACGAGAGGAACGTGTCCTTGTCGCGCCGGACGTTGTCCACCTCGTCGACGAAGAGGACCAGGTAGCCGCGGTAACTGTCGAGCGATGCCTCGATTCGCAGCATGAGTTCCTCGAGGGATATGCCTTTCTTGTAGCGTTTGCTGGCGTTGAGCATGCAGGCCAGATCGTTGAGGGCCCGGAAGCACGGCCGGGGCGTGGACAGGTCGATGTGCTTATGTTGCAGCGCGACCTTTTTGCGCCGGCACATGTCGGCCAGCAGGTTGAGGAAGTAGATCATGGTCAGCGTCTTGCCCGTACCGGTCTTGCCCCAAAGAGCCAGGTGCACCGGGTGATCGCCTCGCAGGATCGGGGCAAAGTGCGAGCTGATCTCGCGGATCTCGGCATCGCGGACGTTGGCATTGAAGACTTCTTCAAGGACAGCGAGCTGCTCCGAGCGGATAAGCTGCTCGTCGTCCAGAAAACGCCGATCGGTGATGATCGCGTGGTCGAGCATGTGCTGGATCTGGTTGACGATCTTGTTGCGGACGACGACTGCTTCCATTGGAAAACCACTGAGACATGCGGGTTGGGGAGGTGGTGGTATAAATACCTTTCGATTTGGCGCGGGCTGATCGACGGAGCGCAGGTGAGCTGGAGGGGGCCTACCAGCGAACCTTGAATCGTTGGTGACCCCCGTTTGGCGACTGATTGGCAGCGGACGGTTCTTCTCAGTGAGAGTAGTTTTCGAGTGGAACTCGGCGGTGTCTGTGTTGTTGTCTGTTTCTGTCTGTTCTTTCTTCATCTATCTTATCTTTAGGTCTATTGGATGAGGATTTATAAGCGTCGTCCTGCGGGAGTGGTAAGGGACACAGAAATGGATGATACCCTGATCCAAGGGCCGGGCGGTTGCAGTGGAAAACTACTCACACTGGCGAGAATCCATGATTACAGGGCTGGGCTTTCACTGTCAGCCAAAGGTTACGTCGCGACTTGCCCACTTGAGTTTGTGCGCGGCTGACGGCGGCGGAGGTCTATCGTATGCCGCGTTCAAGCTTTGTCGCATCCATTGGCGGAAAGCAGACCCCTCCCCAATCCTTCTCAATGCCGTATTCGATCATGATCCCGATCATCACGGGCAGGATTTCCCCGAGCATGGCGGCCGACTGTGTGAGCGTCCGGCGATTCAGGTTGCTGCCCTTGGTGCTGGCCCCGTGGAAGACCTGGTTTCGCATGACATACAACCGGTCGAAGAGGGCTCGCAGAACACACAGCATGTTGCTCTTGCCGAATCGAGGCAGCAGGTCCCGGATGATCTGGTGAAGCTCGTGGTCATAATTGTCTCCCGGGGCCAACCAGAACTTGTCGTAAAGGTACTTGGTCTCCACCAGCTTCAGGACTGGTAGCTGGCGCCTGCACAAGACCCTGCGGATCTGCCCTTCGTCATCCAGATTCCAGATCGCGGACAGGAAAGCGCCCATCGCCTCCCGGTCACCCCATGCGCGGTTCTCGTTGTCCAGCCGGCCGTACAGGGCGTTGAATGAGATCCACGAGGCGATGAACTGGTCTTCTACCTCACCGGCCTGTTCTGCCCGTTCTAGCCAGGACAGGGCCCGCCAGACCCGGATTGCGAAAGGCTGATGGGCGTCGCGCTGCTCCTTGGGGATCGCACGAAAGGCCTTTCGCAGTTCGTCAGCGGTCAGATTGGGCATGTCCGGGCAACCTCTCCGTTCAACCCTTCCACATGTTCCACCATTATGAGCGGCCAGAAACGTCGTATCCACGGGCTTCGAGAACACAGGCGATCTCCGCCCAGATAAGCCAGGGGCGGTCCGGCAGAGCGGCTTCCACTTCCCTCTCCGTGACCTTGGACAACATATCGGTATCGGTGATGCCCAGATCGGCGAAGCCCTTCTTGGCCCTGCTGGTTAGATCCAGATTGCCGACAGGCGTGTTCACAGGTCCGGGCGGTGCCTCGGCCAAGGGCGATCCTCCAGTCGCGAACAGGGGATCGAGAGTGGCTGCGTACCAATATGCCCACGCTCGCCATTTGAGGTGCGCGTCCGCATCGCGCATCCGAGCTTGTCCAGATTCCACCATCTCCTTGATGTGATCCAGGTACTCACGAATCTGTCGAGCCTGGTTCCACTTCTGCACTTGGTCCCAGAGTTCTTCTCGCCGCTGTGTTTCCGCCTGCTGAGCCCGTTTAGAGAAATCGCGGCGCTCCTGGACGGCGGTCTTCTGCCTGGCTTCGCACTCGTCGTCGAGTCGACCAATCTTGCATGCCTCGACCTGTACGAGAAGGCCATCGATTAAGGAGACGAGGCGATCTTCCAGCACTTGCCGCTTGCCATCCGCCCAAGATCGTCGCAGACCGTAGGCACGTGAATCGATGGTGAAAACAAGTTGGCCAGTTGGCCGACGCTTTCGATGCCAACGAGGCGCCGTCTTATCCACGGTCTCGACCGTCTCTTGAAGGCGGAGATAGACGTAATCCTCACCGATAGAGAAAGAGGTGACGAGTGTCCGATCGAACCAACTATGTGTGGGTGTGGCCGTACCACCCAGTCGTTCCCAACATTTCAACACGGCATCAAACAGTCGAAGGGCACGACCAGCCGATCTCGGACCGACGTGGATCGCCAAGGTGCTCTCGGTTGCACCGTCGATCAGGCCATTATATCCCGGCTCCTGTGAATCCATGTGTCGCTTCGTTGCCAGGACCAGATGATGAGGAGAGGTCAGCTTGTCGGCCACCTTGATCTGATATCTCGGGTGATCGGGCGTTGCAGGGTCTACGCTGCTTGTTGACGCCCCGAACAGGACGGTATCGAGCGAAGAATCCTCGTTGGGAGGGAGTGGCATCTTAACCGTATCCTTGCCGTGTTCCACTTTGGTCCAGTATCCCTGTTGTGGGCGCGGTACCCTGTGCCGCGCACACACTTTGCCGAATGCAATGGTGGAGACGCCAAACCGCTCCGCAAGTCTCGTAGCAGGAACAGTCCACACCAACTCGTACAGTTCGCTGCGAGCGATCTCGGTTGACTCGGAAGGCATCGTTACTTCTTTCCCCCGTCAACTCGCCATGAGCATCACTTTGGGCAGAAGGCGGCGAGCCTATCAGCGATTTCCCGGATCTTCTCCTGGCTGTCCAACTCCAGCAGCCTGTGGTTCTGCAGGCCGACCAGAGTCGCCTCCAACCGGTATTTCTTCATGATCTTGGGGCGCCAGCAGTTCACACGAACTGTATCGCCTTCTTTGCTGGTTGGAGCGATCGGAATCTGAACAAGATTGCTGAGTGACAATGTGGGCGCATCGAGATTGGCGGGTTGTGCCGTCTTCTTATCCAGGAATCGCATCCTGCCAAGCGCGCCAAGGAGTAGCTGAGGCGATGTCAAGGTGCGCACGCTTGGTATCATCTTGGCCGGAAAGAGGAAAAGGCTCACAAACGGAATACGCAGATCATCCGTGATGGTTACTTCTTCTTTGCCAGCCTTGGCAGTCTCACTCCCTTCGTCCTCGGGTTCCTCGTCAATCTCGTCATCCTCACCAGCATCTTCGACGCTGCCAACTCCCTTCACGTAGATCACCGTGGCTGTGGCCAACAGGCGACGAGGTAAGTTGCGCAAACTGAAGGTCCCCGATCGTAATCTTTCCGCCTTGGCTCCAAAGCCAAGGCGCTCCATGCTGCCGAACAAGATATCCATGAAGCTTTCGATCTCATCATAGAACTGAGCAAGTGTATCGGTCGCGTTGAACAGGTTCTGTTCGCGTGTTTCAATCTCGTTCATCGTGCCCTTGTCTCCTTTTGGAATGCTGATGCCATCGTCGGGGATGCTGCACATCGCGGGGTCTCCTTGGCGAAACCCTGGAACTGCAATGGGCAAAAGATGGAAGCGGGAGGAACGTCGGTTCGCACTGTGGATCTCACGAAGCCTTGGAATCCGCATGCCTGCATTGATTCCATCGAAACAACTGGCAGAGTGAGGCTTGGGTGAAGGAAGCCTTGGAATCTTGAAAGGAAGACAGCAGATCGTGACAGGGAAGTCTTCGCGATATCCGTGTTCAGAAACCCCTCGAAAAGCAGCGGGCAAAAGATAGCTCGCTCAGGTTCCTCCACTGGCTGCTGGTGAGGGAATCTGAAACCAAGAAACGCCAGCGTTCGTCGCCTTCGGAGTACCGCGTACAGATCCGCCAGCAACCTCGCCTCTGAGTCCCCAAGAGGCCGCCCTCCGGCCCCGTTGCGGAGCCATCCTTCAACAAGAGAGACAGCTTGAGACCATCGGAAGAACAGAGTCCGTTCTATGAGCTCCGCACGCTGCCCGTCTTCGAGCCCGCTGAATACTTGGGCGACGTCAAGCCGCTCCCGGGAGAGAATCATGTAATACACAGATAGAGAAGGGAGGCCTCTCTCCTGCGCGAGGTATTGTCCGACCAGATATTCTCGCCAAGGCTGATTCCTGCCAAGGCCACTGCCGAGTTTGACCTCGATTACGATAATCCAGTGATCCGACAACAGAACTACATCCGGCTCGGTGGTATCGTCGTGCACTTGATACCGCGGCCAGAACCTCATCTCCACACTTTGCCAGTCCACTCGACCGAGTTCAAATCGTCCACGGGCGTGATTGAGGGCACAGACCGATTCGAGAAACTCATGGAGATACGGCTGCCTCGGCAGGTAGTCCAAAACGCCGAAGAAGTCTCCAGTCAGAATATCTTCCTTGTCAGCCAACTCCAGACTGAACTGGCACAGCTTGGACCGGATTTGGGCTTTAAGCATCGGGTCTGTCCTCGGCTGCTGACCGACTGAGCAGAAAGTCTATTGCCAAGAACATGCAACCGCAACCTACTCGCCTGCTTCTCCAGCGGTATCTCGGGCCGTCGGGTGGGGGCAGTCCGCGCCGGCTGTGGTGCAACAGCCCGTGTCGGTCCTGGTCCCTTCGCTGGTGTGCGGCGTCGATGACCATCGGCCGTAGAGGCTATTGAACGCGATCCACTGAAGCACAAGTCGTTGATCG
>CAZPIO010000237.1:0-6198 GCA_964586235.1 uncultured Planctomycetales bacterium | reverse complement strand
ACGGCATTAGCGTGCCCGGCGGCTTCGGCGTGCGGGGGACCGAAGGCAAGCTCGCCTGCATGAAGTGCGCCCGCGAGAACGGCATTCCGTATCTCGGCTTGTGCTACGGCTTCCAGATGGCGGTGATCGAGTACGCACGGCACATGTGCGGGCTCAAGGACGCGAACAGCACCGAGATCGCGCCCGATACGCCTTATCCGGTGATCGACATTCTGCCGGAGCAGAAGCAGATCGAGGGTCTGGGAGGCAACATGCGCCTGGGCGGGCGGGACGTGGCAGTGAAGCCCAATACGCTGGCCGCGCGGTTGTTCAACGGAGCGCCGGAGGTGCGGATGCGCTTCCGCCACCGCTACGAAGTCGACCCGCAGTACATCGAGCGGCTCGAGGCCGGCGGGCTGGTCTTCTCGGGCAAGGCCCCGGACTACCCGATCATGCAGATTCTCGAGCTGCCCCCCAGCGTGCACCCGTATTTCATCGCCACGCAGGCTCATCCCGAGTTCCAGAGCCGGCCGTTGCGCCCCCAGCCGCTCTTCCTGGGGCTGGTCAAAGCGGCGCTGGCGAGGGCGGAGGCCGGAGATGTGGGCCGAGGGGTGGAAGTCGGCGCCATGGGCGTGAACGAGGGTTCAGGTCGCCACGGCGAGTCGCCCTCGGCGGCGGGCAGGCCTGCGGCGAGGTTCGGTGTTCAGGGTTCAGGAAAAGCATCGTGACTCGCATCCATGACCGCAGAGGATCCACAATCTGCCGTTTCCGTGGAGACGAGAACAGAGGATCAGGCACGGATGGTGCTGACCCTTGCGGGACGGCTGGATTCGCGCACGGTGTCGGAGGCGTGGGCTCTGGCCGTCGGACCCGTTCGGCAGACGAAGCCCCGTCGTCTGGTCGTAAACGCCGGTGCCCTGTCTTATTGCGATGGGGCCGGCTTAGGGCTGTTCGCGGAGCTTCGGCGGCTGGTGGTGTCCTCCGGCGGCGAGATTGATTTCGAAGGCTTGTCGCCGGAACTGCAAAGGCTGCTGCACGCGTCCATGCTGGAGGACCCGCTGGCCGGGCAACTTCTCCCTCCTCGTCGAACGGGCTTCGTGACCTATGTTGGTGAGGCGACATGGCTGATCTTTCAGGACATCGGCCAGATCATCACCTTTGTCGGGGAGTTGACCGCCGGGCTGTTCTGGGCGGTGGTTCACCCTTTCCGCGTCCGCGGTCGTGATGTGCTGCAGATCGCCGAGAAGGCCGGTGCCAACGCCCTTCCCGTCGTTGGTCTGCTCGGGCTCCTGGTGGGCGTGATCCTCGCGTTCCAGACGGCCAACCCCCTGGAGCGATACGGGGCTCAGCCGCTCATTCCCACGATCGTCTCCATCGCCGTTGTGCGCGAAATGGCTGCCCTGATCACGGCTGTCATCCTGGCCGGGCGGTCGGGCTCGGCGTTCGCCGCCGAAATCGGCACGATGAAGGTCACGGAGGAGCTCAGTGCGCTCAAGACGTTGGGCGTCGAGCCCATGCACTTTCTGGTGGTCCCGCGGGTGCTTGCCGCCATGTTGGTTATGCCTCTGTTGACCGCTTTCAATGCCCTGATGAGCCTGATCGGCGGGTACATCGTGATGGGCGGTCTTGGCTACTCCTTGAGTTTCTACGTCAACTCGGTTCTCGACGCGGTGACCATCCAGGACTTCCTCGGAGGGATGTTCAAAGCCTTGGTCTTCGCCCTGATCGTGGCGGGCGTCGGCTGTTTGCGCGGGACCCAGACGCGCAGCGGACCCGGTGCGGTGGGCGACAGCACGACCCGAGCGGTTGTGGCCGGCATTGTGCTGACCATCGCGGCGGATGCGATTCTGGGGGTAACGTACTTCTATCTCGGGATCTGACGCGTGCTCATGAGCGAGAAGAATGCCCAGCCCGAGGCCCGATCGATCATCCAGGTGGAGCAGTTCAGCGCCGCCTATGACGGCCGGGTCGTTCTCAAGGATCTGAATTTCGAGGTCCGCGCGGGGGAGGTATTTGTGATCGCCGGTGGCTCCGGTTGCGGTAAGAGCACGGTACTCCGGCATGTCATCGGTATCGAGCGGCCCGCAGCCGGCCGTATCCTGATCGACGGAGAGGACATTCACGCGGCCACCCGGCGCGAGCGGCGACGCATTCTGCGCAAATTCGGCGTCGCCTTCCAGAACGGGGCCTTGTTCGGCAACATGACCGTGCTCGAGAACGTCCGCCTGCCCATGGAGGAGTTCACCGATCTCGACGACGAGATGATGGACATGATCGCCATGGCCAAGCTCAAGCTCGTCGACCTCGAACAGGCCGTCCAGAAGCTTCCCTCCGAGTTGAGCGGCGGCATGCAGAAGCGGGCGGCCATCGCCCGGGCCATGGCCCTGGATCCGGCCATCGTGTTTCTGGACGAGCCGTCGGCCGGCCTGGATCCGATCACATCCGCCGATCTGGATCAACTGATCCTGAATCTCAACAGGCTGCTTAACATGACCTTCGTCGTCGTGAGCCACGAGTTGCCCAGTATCTTCACCATCGCAGATCGCGTGCTCGTCCTCGATGCGGCGGTGAACACCATGGTTGCTCTGGATGACCCGTTGACGCTGCGGGACGCAAGCCCCGATCCGTGGGTCAGGGCCTTCTTCAACAGGCAGGCCGGTGCCCGCCGTGCCGAGTCTGCGGATGCTCCGATGAGTGATCGGGCCGCCGGCGAACAGCGGCCCGGAGGTGGTGCATGAGCGGTGAAGTGAGCTATTTCAAGCTTGGGTTGTTCGTGCTTTGCGGGCTGGCCCTGCTGATCGGCGGCATCATCGTCTTCGGCGCGGGGGCCCTCTTTCAGGAGAACATCGCGGTGGAGACCGCGACCACTGATTCCGTGCAGGGCCTGGATGTCGGCGCGGCCGTCAAGTACAAGGGCGTGACCGTCGGCAAAGTGACTGGTATCGAGCTGGCCATGTGGCGCTACCGGACGGGTGACATGGCGAAAGATCTGGACATCGGCAAGTACGTGCTCCTGGATATCGCCCTGGACCGGGAAATGCTCCCTGCCCGCACGATCGAGCAGTTCAGGAAGAACCTGGCCGGGGCCGTCGAGAAGGGGCTTCGAGTGCGAATGGCCTCCTCAGGACTGACTGGTCCGGCCTACATCGAGGTGGTCTTCGTGTCTCCGGAGGAGAACCCGCCGCCCAAGCTCCTGTGGGCTCCGACGAAGCCCTTCATTCCAGCTATCCCCAGCGTGATGACCCAGATTGTCAGTGGGGTCGAGAGCCTCGCCAACACGCTCAAGAAGATCAGGATCGAAGAGCTGGTCAACCACGCCGACGAATTGCTGGTGAGTCTCAACAAGACGGTCACCGATGCCCAGGTGCCCATGCTGCGTGACAAGCTGGCCGGCCTGCTTGACGAGCTGAACGGCTCCGCCGCGCGAGTCAAGGCAATCCTGAGCAACCCGGAGATCGACAAGACAATCAACAACCTGTCGCAGACCACGGCCAGCTTGAAGGACGTCACCGGCGGCGAGCAGGTCAGGACTTTTGTCAATGACTTGCCGCAGATCTCCGCGAGACTGCGGGCCTCGGCCGACCGTATCAATGAAATTCTCAACGGCCCGGAGGTCAAGCAGTTGCTGGAAGGCCTCGGTTCCACAGCGGAGAACACCGCCCCCGCGGCGGTCGAGCTTCGGCGGCTGCTTCGCGAGCTGAATGGCCTGCTGGCCACTGAGCGGCAGGACATCCAGTTGATCATCACCAACCTGCGTCAGGTGCTGGAGAACGCCGCCGCGCTGAGCGAGGATGCCAAGAACAACCCGTCGCGCATGATCTTCGGGGCGCCGCCACCCCGGATCACGCCTGGAGAGCAGAAATGAGCCGGTTCGCATTTCGGTCCCGCGGTTGCCTGCTGCTGAGCTGTTCGCTGGTTTCGACCTGGCTGTCGGGTTGCTCGGGCCTGACCCAGCCGTACCCGAAGAAGAATCTGTTCGCCATTTCGGCCGCCGTGCCTGCGGGATCGAGGGCCTCTCCCGTGCCGGCGGTGCTTTGCGTCAAGGCTGTTCGGATCGCCGTGCCGTACGACGAGAAGACCTTCACATACAAGACCGGCGAGTCCACCTTCGTCGCCGACTACTACAATGGCTTCGTGGCCGAGCCGGACCGGCTATTGACCGGCGAGTTGACGAGATGGCTGTCCGAGTCGGGCGTTTTCAGGACCGTCGTCAACGCCAGCAGCAGCGTGGATTATGATCTGTCGTTGGAGACGAACGTCACCGCTCTTTACGGTGACTATTCCGCGAAGGACTCGCCAAAGGCCGTGGTTGAGGCCCGAGTGTTCCTGATCAGGGAGACGGGCAAGCCCTACAACCTGCTCTTTCAGAAGGTTTACCGCGAGAGCGAGCCGCTGGCCGGTCACGGCCCGGAACAACTGGTGCAAGGCTGGGAACGAGGCCTGGGTCGCATGCTGGAAGGACTGGTGGCGGATCTGCGGGCGGTCGCGCCGCCGAGCTCCGGGCCGGTGAAATAGCCGCTCTCGGCCGGCCAGGGGCCGACCACAGGTACGCCGGGTCGGCCTCGGTCGCACATCGCACGGTTTCCATATATATGCTGCTGGCCAAAGCGGCGGAGACGGAGATGTCAATATGGGTAAGGAAAGCGGTGTCCGTGTCTGCCGGTCTATGTCCCGGCTGCCCCTGAGGCGGCCCCGACAAAGGTTCCAGATCGTGTTGGGCATGATGTCCGGCACCAGCGGCGACGGGATTGATGTGGCCTGCGTCCGGATCGAGGGTGTCGGCGAGCGGATGAAGCCCCGGGTGCTTTGGCACCGGCATCGGCCGTTTGCGGCTGACCTGCGGCGGCGGCTTCTGGCTGTCATGGCTCCTGCCAACACGACCACCCAGGAGATTGCCAGGCTTCACGCTGACCTCGGCGAGGCTTTTGCGGAGGCGGCCTGCCGGGCTATTGCACAGGCCGGTCGCGGGGAGCGGCCTTCGCTTATCGGCCTGCCGGGTCAGACGGTCTGTCATCTTCCAGGCCCGCGTGGGCAAACCGTTGAATTGCAGTTGGGTGAGCCGGCCAGGGTTGCGGCCCGCACCGGGCTGCCGGTGGTAGCGGAATTCAGGCAGTCGGACGTGGCGGCCGGGGGCCAGGGGGCTCCCCTGGTGCCCTGGACAGACTGGGTGATCTTTCACAGCCCGAAAGCATCACGAGCGGTACAGAATATTGGGGGCATCGCGAACGTGACCTGGTTGCCGGCCGGCTGCAGGCCGCAGGAGGTGGTGGCTTTCGACACCGGCCCCGGGAACATGGTCATCGATGCCCTGGTTCGTCATGCGACGGGCGGGCGGGAACACATGGATCGGGACGGCCGGCGTGCGGCGTGCGGCCGGGTCATAGAAAAAATAGTCTCTGAGTTTTTATCACATCCTTATTTTACTCTTAAACCACCAAAGACCACTGGCCGCGAGGAGTTCGGGGAGGCCTTCGCGACGCGTGCCATCAAGCGTTTAACTGCGGCCGGCCGGCGGCCGAACGACTGGATCGCCACGGTCACGGCCCTGACCGCCCGATCGATCGCCCTGGCCTATCGCCGCTTTCTCCCGGGCCTGCCGGTGGGAGCGGTCGGTGACCGAGCGGGCGGAGCGGAGCGGAAAAACCGCCGATTGCGGGCGATTTCCGGTGGTTTTGAGATCGTCGCCTGCGGCGGCGGAGCCAGGAATCGAACGCTTATGGGCATGCTCCGGCGCGATCTGCCGGAGGCAAGGGTCCGGCGGATCGAGGAATTCGGCGTGTCCTCGCAGGCCAAGGAGGCCCTCAGCTTCGCGATGATGGCAAAAGCTTTTGTTGACGGAATGCCGGCCAACCTGCCTCAGGTGACCGGGGCGGTCCGCCAAGTGGTTATGGGCTGTCTTGTCGAACCATAGTCGCGGTCCGCCTCAAGGTTTTTTGTCGACGCTGCTCCTCTGATATCAGCGCCGATCAGGCGAAAAACCGCCCTCTGGCCGCTGGACTTGGCCGACTCGGCCTGAATAGGATTGACTGGCGGCGACGGAGCGCAGTGCGACGACTTGTTAAGATAGGAAAAATGGGAGATCGTTGCGGGTTCGCGACCGTTCTGACTTCAATATAAGCAAGTCCTTGTGGAGAATGAGCTTGCGATGTTGAAGGCGATTCGGACCTGGCGGAATGGGAGAGAGGTCAAATTGGGACCTTACCCACGTGAAAAACAACG
>CAZPIO010000236.1:0-6273 GCA_964586235.1 uncultured Planctomycetales bacterium | reverse complement strand
GGCAGAATCTGGATAGACGAAGTACTTCGTCTATACTCCCAAAATATGATAAAAAACGAAGTACTTCGTTTATGAACAAGTTAGGTGAAAGTGGTGTGCTAAGACTATAAGATACTCGGGCGTCCTTGCCCGAGTTAATGCCTAAAAAATGATTTTATATTATAAATTTTGTTTTACAACCTCAAGAGTAACAGTAATATCCCCTATATTTTTAAGTATTTCTATATAGCTATCTATCCTGCCAATTTTTTGCATAGCAAATCGCTCTCCATTTTGAGCATACATAATAACAAAACTATGCCTTGGAGGCCAATATATAATGTCTCCTACTTCATAATCTGTATATTTTACAGCATCAGTTGGTAAATCTTCAGAAAAATTATAACACATTTCTCTGTTATACAAATCTTTCAAAAGAATCGTAAGAGGAAATTTTGTAATTAACGCTCGACTTGTTGCATTATTAATCAAAGTAGCTGTTAGTTTTTTTTCTCCAACTTTAATGAGTATTTTAATATTGTTTTCTTCCTTTTTCTTATCAGAACCGTAAAGTATTGAGGTAAATGATATAATTAGAGCAAACATTACAAATAATATCTTTTTCATAATATTCTATCCTTTATTGTATTTTTTACAATTTAAGAGAATAGGAAATATCGGTTTAACTCCCATTCTCTTATAAATATCATTTAAATTCTAATTTTTATTAATTTTCTTCAAATGCTTTTTTACTTTTATCTTATTTAAGATTTTTATTAAAAAATGATTCAATTTTATCAAAAGGAATCACCTTCAAATTATCATACAAATCAACATGAACTGCTCCAGGAATAATCATCAATTCCTTTGGTTCGTTAGCAGCCTTATAAGCATCCTCGCTAAAATATCTGGAATGGGCTTTTTCTCCTGCTATTATCAGTACCGATCTTGGTGATATTTCCTTGATGTAAGTTAAAATTGGCATATTCATAAGTGATAAAGAAGATGTTGCTGACCAAGCTCCATTTGAATTGATAGAACGAGGATGAAAGCCTCTTGGAGTTTTGTAATAGTTGTAGTATTCGGTTACAAAAGACGGTTCTTTTCCTGTTAATTTTTCAGGCAAGCCCTGAGATTTGTCATAGGTATTAACTCCTTTTTCAGCATCTATCCAGCGTTGTTGTCCTAAATTCTCTAGCGTTTTAGTTTTTTGTTCTAAAGTAACCGCATCAAAATAACCTTTTGATGTTACACGGGGCATATCATACATACTCGTTGTAACTACAGCTTTTATGCGTTTGTCAACAGCAGCGGCATTAAGGGCAAAACCTCCAAAACCACAAATACCGATTATTCCTATACGGTTCCGGTCAACATTATCAAGTAATCCAAGAAAATCAACTGCTGCGCTGAAATCTTCTGTATAAATTTCAGGCGATGCAATATTTCTTGGACTTCCACTACTTTCTCCCGTGAAAGAAGGATCGAATGCAATTGTAATAAATCCACGTTCGGCTAGGGTTTGCGCATACAATCCGGAAGATTGTTCTTTTACAGCACCAAAAGGACCGCTTATAGCTAAAGCAGATAATTTACTATTTCCATTATTTTTAGGAATGTATAAATCAGCTGCTAAAGTTATTCCGTATCTGTTCAGAAATGATACTTTCTTGTGAATAACTTTATCACTTTTAGGGAAAGTCTTGTCCCATTCTGTACTCATTTTAAAATCTCCTTTATTGTTGCTATAGCATGAAAATATAAAGATCATGCAAAGTATTATAGTAGAAACTGTAATTTTGTTTCTAGTCATAATTAAACTCCTTATAAAAATATTTGATTAAAATATAGTGATAATTCGCATGTTTGTAAATACCTGTTTCTATATTATATTGCCTAATTCTACAAAATTATAAATATTTAGCTAATAATTTGATAAAATTATTGCCATATATTATATTGCGTGTTATATTTTTTTATTGAGGAATACTATGAATCAGGATAGAATGATTGAACTTTTAGATTCTCTTGTTCCTAAAGAGGGAGTCATTAAAGATATTATTGAAGGTGTAAATTTATTTCGTATTACAAAATCGACTCCAAGATCGCCTATTAATTATGAACCTAGTATTATTATACTTGCTCAAGGTCAAAAAAAAGTTTTTATTGGAGATGAGGTTTTAATATACGATCCGTTAAATTATCTTGTTCTTTCTGTTCCGCTTCCTCTGGAATGTGAAACAACCGCAAGCATTGAAAAACCGATGCTTGGGATTACTATTAAAGTCAATGCATCCTTAGTTGGAGAGATACTTCTTGAAATTGACGATAATCAAAGCAATGTAACATTTTTGCCTAAGGGAGTTTATTCGGATAGTATAGATGATGTTATGTCAAGTGCAATAATAAGACTTTTAGAGGCTTTATCTTTTTCGAAAGATCGCCGTTTTCTGGGACCTATGATAGTCAAGGAAATAATTTATAGGGTTCTATGCGGTAATAAAGGAAATGCTTTAAGAGCTTTGGCAATCAGGAATCAACATTTTTTTCAAATAGCGCGTATCCTTGATAAAATACATATATTGTATAGTAATAAATTTGATTTAGATTCTCTTGCTTATGAAGCTGGAATGAGTATTTCTCTATTTCATTCCAGCTTTAAAGCTGTTACAAAAAGCTCTCCGCTTCAATATATAAAAAATGTTAAACTCCATAAAGCAAAATTACTTATGAAAGAAGAGGGGATTAATGTATACCAAGCGTCGTTGAAAGTAGGCTATGAAAGCCCATCTCAATTTAACCGAGAGTATAAAAGACTATTTGGAATAACTCCCGGTAGAGATGCTATTCATTAATGATGTTTTATTATAATATTTTTACCCAGCCTCCGCCATCCATGGCTCCGGCTTATATGGATTAATACCGCACACCACCTTCACCTAACAGCCGATATAAGCTGCGCTCCGCAGTCGTGAGTACACGACTTTGCGGTGCTCGGTCTGCGCGAGCGGCGAGGTTTGGAAAGGATTTCGCCGCTTGCTCGACACATAAAAGTGCGGATTTTCATGTTTAACTTGAAAGATTTCTGTTGAAATATTAGATTATTTTTTAGTATTATAAGTCAGTCGGCATGATTGATCGCACTTTTACGTCTCATATCGGCACCGTTAAGTGCAATTGCCCAGCCTATTATGGGCATAAAATAGATTGCAAAAACAAGTAGCATCCGTGCTAGTTAAGTTTAAAAGTAATTTAATGCTTAAATGGAATTCTGTTTAATCAGATAAAATATTATTTTTATGGAATCTTATTTAATAAAGTTTTAGGTTTTAAAAGTTCATTATAAATTGAATAAAGACAGGAGTTAATATGGGGGGAATACTCGCGCTCACTATTTTTATTTACTTAATTGTACTTGTAGTGAAGGCTCTAGGTAAAGACAACTTCTGGGATGCATTTAGATTCTTCGCTAAAGGGATAATATATCCTTTTCTGGTTTTGTTAGTCCTAATGTTATTAGCCAAATTTTTTTAAAGAAGTAAGGACTTCTAATTCAACGAAAATTTTCTGAAGGGGTAAGACATCTGAGCCTATCGTTAAGATAGACTGATATAATGATAAAGAGAGACGAGGCAACTGCACTTAACACAGCGTAAGCGCTGCGCTCCCTGGCGGTCGCTCGGCGCTCGCGCCTTCACCGCCAGCTTCAACGCGGTCTTGTGGATGGTTCGAGCGCGTTTCGCTGGCGGGGCGCTTCGGCACACCGCCTCCGGCGGCGTCGCTTACGCAGGGAACGTTGAACAAAAACCGCCTGAAAGGCGGTGACTTCTCCATCCCCTGAATATTACACTTCACTTTTATCTCTAACATGCTATACTTCGTTAATCACAATTAACGGAGGCAAGGCATGAATAATCAGGTTTTACAAAACTACAAAAGAGATCTCGCTCTTCGGGGATACAGCCCCAGGACTCAAGAGACCTACTATCGAAACATACTCTATTTCTTTGACTACTGCAAAGAACCGCCTGAAGTTGTTACCAAAGATACAATCAAAAACTATTTGTATCACCTTGTTAAAAACAGAAATCTTTCAGAATCATCACTGCGACAGGCCCGAAGCGCGATCTGCTATTTTTTTTCTCAGACAATGGGACGGGATGTAGAGGTAGAGAATATACCTGTACAAAAAAAGAAGAAAAAACTGCCGGAAGTCTTTACTGTTGAAGAAGTATTCAGAATAATTCATAGCACAGATAATTTAAAACATAAGACAATACTCATGCTTACATATTCATCAGGACTGCGTGTAGGGGAGCTGGTAAATTTAAAAACAGGTGATATATTAAGGGATTCCATGCGACTTAAGGTCAGAGACGCAAAAGGAGGCAGGGATCGATACACTCTGCTGTCAGAAATATGCTTAAAACAGCTGGAGATTTACTGGAAAACATACAGGCCTCACAACTGGTTATTTTACGGACAAAAATGCGATTCTCCCATTTCCATACGAGCTGTACAGCACGCATACCAGAGAGCAAAGAATACTGCAGGAATAAAAAAACAGTGCGGAATACACACTCTCAGACATTCATTTGCAACACACATGCTGGAAACAGGAAGCGGAATATTTCAGCTTCAGAAATTTCTGGGTCACCGTCATTTAAAAACAACACTTGTTTATGTACACTTAAGTGAAGAGAAAACAATAGCCCGAAGCCCTCTTGATGTATATGCTGACAGGTTAAAAAATGCACTGCCGCACAACCGTTAATGAGATAGTCAGGGCCTACAGTAATTCATATCTTCAGGCATATCCTCAAACTTCATTACCGGAAAGGAAGGTTCTTCGCTCAATTGAAATATGCAGAACAGAAGCCCTTGGCGGAAGGATTGAAGAGTGTGACTGCTGCAGCCATAAAATAATTTTATACAACTCATGCCGGAACCGGCATTGTCCCCAGTGCCAATCCATGAAAAAAGAGAAGTGGATTCTGGAAAGGAAAAATGAAGTACTCCCCTTTACATATTTTCATATAGTATTCACATTGCCGGATTATCTTAATCCTATAGTAATAAGAAACAAAAAAGTTATCTACAACCTCATGTTCAGAGTATGCAAAGAAACCCTGCTTTCTGTCAGCAGTGATGAAAAATACTTTGGTGCTGATATAGGGTTCTTTTCCATTCTCCATACCTGGGGACAGAAGCTTAACCTTCATCCACATCTTCACTGTGTAGTCCCGGGTGGCGGATATTCAGATAAAAGTAAGAAATGGATATATGCACCGGATAATTATTTTGTTCCTGTGGAAGTATTAAAGAGAAGATTCAGGAGTCTCTTTCTTCAGGGATTGAAGAAGATATACAGAGAAAACCAGCTTTATCTGCAGGGAACACAATTCTGCAGCGGAAAAAGATTCCAGGCAATGATTGATTCTCATTTCTCAACAAATTGGGTGGTTTATCTTAAGGAATCTTTTCAGGGAAGAGATAGCGTTATTGAGTATCTGGCACGATACACTCATCGGATTGCAATAAGCAATCACCGTATAGTTGAATCAAAAAACGGTGTTGTTAAATTCAAATTCAGGGACTATGCAGATGAAAACAGGGAGAAGACCATGGAGCTCCCTGCTGAATCTTTTATGCACAGGTTTTTAATGCACGTCCTGCCCCACAGGTTTGTCCGGATCAGATACTTCGGGCTTCTGGCTCACAGGAACAAAAAAAGAGCGATACAGGCATGCATGGAGTTTTATAACATAAGGAAGCAGAAAAAAAATATACCGCTGACATGGCGTGAGATGTATGCAAAAGTCACAGGGAAAAATATTTCCATATGTCCTGAATGCAAAAAAGGAAAACTGGTTATAAAAGAAATTATTGAACCTGTCCGATACAGATCCCCTCCGGAAACATCTAACACCCGCAATTATTTATCAACTCCGATGCAGTAAGGCAATTAACAGGATTTTAATAAAAATCATGAGGGTATTGATTTGTCCGGAACTAAAATAAATCGTCCAAAAACAGGAATTTATAAATCCACTACAGCTTTAAGAAGAGAATTCCTGGCTGGTAATATTGACGACATTAAGTATATTGCCCGAAATTTACTATCAAAATAATTCTTGCATTTATTATTCCTGCTATTTAAACTCCATTAATAAACAATAGAGATTTTACTCAGATCCTTTGTTGAGCGGATTATGCTTTTCAATCAGGCAGTTTCGTTCAACTCGGAGTGTATCTTAACCTGCTGCGCAGCATCAGATTACACTCCTAAACGTT
>CAZPIO010000235.1:1642-6313 GCA_964586235.1 uncultured Planctomycetales bacterium | reverse complement strand
CAGTGGCGTCGAGACCGCGGCTTACTATTAATCGACGTACACCGTTCCCGTCCGCGTCTCCCAGACCGAGCGCAGGAAGGTGATGGTCCTCGGCTGAGGGCCCAACCGCATCGGCCAGGGCCTCGAGTTCGACTACTGCTGCGTACACGCGGCTTTTGCCCTGCGGGACATGGGCTACGAGACCATCATGGTCAACTGCAACCCGGAGACCGTTTCGACCGACTACGACACGTCGGACAAGCTCTATTTCGAGCCGCTGACCGTCGAGGACGTGTTGAGCATCTATGAGAAGGAGACACCTGTCGGCGTCATCTGCCAATTCGGCGGCCAGACGCCGCTCAACATCGCCCAGGAGCTCGCCAGCGCCGGCGTGAACATTCTGGGCACAAGCCCGGACACGATTGACCTGGCCGAGGATCGCGACCGCTTCCGCCAGATGATGGAGCGCATGGGCATTCCGATGGCCCCTTCGGGCATGGCCAGCACGCTCGAACAGGCACTGGCCATCGCCCAGCAGATCGGCTACCCGCTGATGGTCCGCCCGTCCTACGTTCTCGGGGGGCGCGGCATGGAAGTCGTGTACGACGAGGAGATGCTCAAGCGCTATGTCACCGCAGCCGTCGACGTCACGCCCGAACGCCCGATCCTCATTGATCGTTTCCTCGAAAACGCCATCGAATGCGAGGCGGACGCCATCGCCGACGGGACCGACACCTTCGTTCCGGCGGTGATGGAGCACATCGAGCTGGCCGGCATCCACTCGGGCGACTCGGCCTGCGTCATACCGCCGGTGAGTATTCCACCGAAGCACTTGAAGACCATCTACGACTACACGCGGCGCATCGCCCGCGAGTTGAAGGTCGTCGGCCTGATGAACATGCAGTACGCGATCGCCAACGACGTGCTTTACGTCCTGGAGGCCAATCCCCGGGCGTCGCGGACCGTTCCGCTGGTCTCCAAGGTGTGCAACATCCAGATGGCCCGAATCGCCACGCAGCTTATGATGGGCAAGAAGCTGAGTGAACTCGGACTTGCACCGCGGGAGATCCCGCACTTCGGGGTCAAGGAGGCGGTGTTCCCGTTCGCCATGTTCCCCGAGGTCGATCCGGTGCTCGGTCCGGAGATGCGTTCGACCGGCGAGGTGCTGGGCATGGGCAACTCGTTCGGTCTTTCGTTCTACAAGGCCGAGGAGGCCGCCAAGAGCAAGCTGCCAACGGAGGGCACCGTTCTGATCTCGGTCTCCCGCCGGGAGCGGCCGGATGTGCTCAAGCCGGCCAGGCGTTTCCAGCAATTGGGCTTCAAGATCAAGGCCACCGAGGGCACGCATGAATTCCTGGTGTCAAACGGCATCGAGGCCGAGCCGATCAAGAAGATCCACGAGGGACGGCCGAACATCGTCGACGCCATGATGAACGGCGAGATCCACCTGGTGGTCAACACCCCGGTCGGCAAGCTCAGCCAGCACGACGACAGCTACATTCGCAAGTCAGCCATCAAGTACCGGATCCCATACATCACGACCATCAGTGCGGCCAACGCCGCCGCCGAGGGCATCGCCGCCTGCCTGAACGGCCGGGGGATGGTTAAATCGCTGCAGGAGTACCACGCAGACATCGACAGGCCGCCGGTCGCCAGGCGAGGAGTATGACCATGGACTACCGCAGAATCATACCGTGCCTCGACACCCGGAACGGCCGTCTGGTCAAGGGCGTCCACTTCGTCGAGATCAAGGATCTGGGCGACCCGGCCGAGAACGGCGCCGCCTACAGCCAGGCCGGCGCCGACGAGCTGGTACTCCTGGACATCACGGCGACGCTGGAGGGCAGGAAGACCCTGATCGACGCCGTTAAGCGCACCGTCGAGCGGATCACCGTGCCGCTCACCGTCGGCGGCGGCATCGCCAGCGTACAGCACATCCACGATCTCTTCGAGGCCGGAGTCGGCAAGGCGTCCATCAACACCGCCGCCGTGCGCAACCCGGAACTGGTCCGCGAGGCGGCCAGGGAGTTCGGGAGCGACCGCACCACGGTCGCTATTGACACGCGCAAGTCATCCAGCCTCCCGTCGGGCTTTGAGGTGATGGTCAGCGGCGGAACCAGGCCGACGGGGATCGATGCCGTGGAATGGGCAAAGAAGGTCGAGGACCTCGGCGCCGGGTGCATCCTGCCGACGAGCATGGATGCCGACGGCACGCAGGCCGGCTATGACATACCCATGACCCGGGCCATCGCCGACGCGGTCAAGCTGCCCGTCATCGCGTCCGGAGGCGCCGGGACGCTTGAACACCTTCATGAGGCCATCGTCGAGGGGCACGCGGACGCTGTCCTGGTCGCATCAATTGCCCACTACGGCACGTTCACCATCCGGCAGATGAAGGAATACCTCGCTCAACAGGGCATCCCTGTTCGCCTCTGAACGCTGCCCGGATCTGCCCCACGGCCCATGCATCGGATTGATGCTCTTTTTCCACTTTCGCGAAGTCCTCGCTTTCGGTATGATAACATTGCAGGCAGCAGGGGCATAGCCTCTATACCGCGCGGAGAGCAGGCGACACTCGTGGAGGGACATGGCATGCGGAGGGCAAGGCGGTCCATCTTTTTTCCCGGACGCGACGTCTCTCTCCTTCGAACCGCGGTCTTCGCCGCACTGCTGGTGCCGGTCACGGCGGCGTTGGGCCAACCGATTACCATCCCTGGCTCCGGATTCTGGATGGGCACCGACGAGGCCGAGCCGCCGAGTTGCTCGCCCGCGGGAACTTGTTACTACGACGACGAACGCCCAGCCCACTGGGTAGACGTGCCCACCTTTCAAATCTCCGCCTACGAAGTCACCAATGAAGAGTACGCGACGTTCCTGAACACCGTCGGCGTGACTGCGGACGCCGATGGAAACCCCTACATCGACGCCGATGATCCCCAGATCCGCATCCATCACAACGGGTCGGCCTGGGTAACCGACGGCGGCTGGGAAGACCACCCCATGCGCGAGGTCTCGTGGTACGGGGCGGACGCCTATTGCCGATGGGCCGGGGGCCGACTGCCAACTGAAGCTGAGTGGGAGAAGGCGGCCGGCTGGGATGAGGCCGCGCAGCACGCCAGAAAGTGGCCGTGGTCGGACACATTTTTTTGTTACTGCAGCTCATGGTGGTGCAACGAGCCCTACCGCACCGGCGTGACCACCACCATCGTGGGCTCTTTCCTTGACGGTGTGGGCCCGTACGGCCTGTTCGACATGGCCGGCAACGTCTGGGAATGGACCATGGGCGGCTACGTCTCATATCCCGATGGCCCAATGACGTTCGCCGACCACTCACACGAGGTGCGGCGCGGCGGGAGTTGGACCAACAGCGACTACAACGTGCGATGCGCCGTTCGCAGCCCCCAGCCAAGGTACATCACCGACGACAACCTCGGCTTCCGCGTGTGCTACAGCACCACCGAGCCATCGCCGCCCCAAGCCGTGATTCACCCACGCCCCGCATACAACGAATGGACCGAGGACTTCAACAGCCCCACCGCAATCGACCAGCAGTACACATGGTGGAGTTCGGGCTACGCATCGTATGTGGTCGACACCGTGAACGGCTGGATGGTGGCCACGCTGGCAGCCAATCCTGCCAACCGCTACGACGTGGCCGGCGAGCACATGGGGATAATCCGGCGAAATACGGGCGACCTTTTTGCGCCAGGAGATTATGTGGACATCACCCTCCGCCTGCGGTACGAGCGAGGTGATCGGGATTACGCTCGAACCTCCGTGGGCGTAGCCTGGGGCGACAACAGGATGATCACGCCGGGCGGGCGCGGGGCCGACGAGAACTTCGGCTATCCGTGGTTCCTGGCAGCGAACAACTCGGATCTTCCCGACGTCTGGCACGAAATCACCCTTAGGCAGGTGCGCTGGGCTGAGGGCAAGTTCTGCATCGGCTTCGGCCTCTGGGCCAACCTCAGCACCCGTGCCCAGCCGCCCATCGTGGATCATGTCCAGATGTTCGTGGATTGGGTCCGGGTCCGGCACTCTGATCCCACCGCGGCCCGTGCCGATTTTGACGGCGACGGCGACGTGGACGCCGACGACATCGTCGCCTTTGAAGCTTGTGCGACCGGACCAGGCGTGTCGGCGGCCGCAGACTGCACCGACCGGGACTTCGACCTGGATCGCGACGCAGACCAGGCCGATTTCGCGGTCGCGCAGCAATGCCTCAGCGGCCAGGAAACCCCTGCCGACCCGCTTTGCGCGCCACCGCCCCCCGCCTTTGCAGGGCGTGCCGATTTCTCCGCCGACGTCACCTCGGGCTACTCGCCGATGACCGTTCAATTCACCGATCTGTCCACCACCCCCGACCCCTGGGCCTGGTACTGGGAGTTTGGTGACGGCCAGACCAGCACGTTGCGGAATCCCTCGCACACCTACGCCGAGCCGGGCAGCTACACCGTTCGGCTGACCACGACCGGCGCCGGTGGCCCGGTCTCGAGGGACAAGCTTGGCTACATCCACCCGCTGCCCCCCTACCCCGACTTCGCAGCGGACGCGCTCCAGCCATAGCAGTGGACACCGCGATCGCCTGGCCGCCTCACAGCAGTTGCATTCCCCGAACGCGGACCAGATAATCCCGCTCTTTGTCCCGGCTCCCGCAGACCGGCATACCAGCTTGCAGGAGCCGGGATCGGA
>CAZPIO010000235.1:0-1542 GCA_964586235.1 uncultured Planctomycetales bacterium | reverse complement strand
ACGTTGACACCCGGTATGTCTGTGCACACGGACCCGCCGGCTTCAGAGGCGGAATCACGCAGAACCGACGCGACGGCCGTCTCTGGCACGATCTCCGCGACGAGTTCGGTGTTGTCTGGTCCATGCCCGACGATTACCCCATGTACATGGACGTTTCGTATCACCCCCTGGCACGGGCCACCGCTCGCGACATCGACGCCTATCCGTTTCCCAGAGGCAACGATCCCACCCGCTTCACCGGCGTCCGCGAACAGGCCCTCAAGCTGCGCAACGAGACCGACTACGCCCTCTGTACGGGCATCGGCGGTGTCATCTACGAAATCTGCTGGTACATGCGCGGCCTCGAACAGTGGTTCATCGACATGCTCGAAAACCCCGCGTTCTGCGAGGCCCTGCTCGACCAGATGCTGCAATACTGGAAGGATTTCTACACCGGGTTCCTTGGCGAGATCGGTGATCTCGTGGATGTGGTGATGATCGGCGACGACCTGGCCGGCCAGCGCGGCCCGCTCTTTGACCCTGCATTCTACCGCCGGGTAGTCAAGCCCCGGCAAAAAGCCCTTGTCCAGCACATCAAGCGCCTCACAAAGGCCAGGGTCTGGTACCACACCTGCGGTGCCTGCGCCGTCTACATCCCGGAATTGATCGACAACGGCGTGGACATTCTTAACCCGGTTCAGATCGGCCTGGAGGGCATGGACCCGGCGGATCTGAAGCAGCGTTTCGGCCGGCAGATCTGTTTCTGGGGCGGCGGCATCGACTCCCAGCACGTCCTGCCGTTCGCATCACCCGACGAAGTCCGCCGGCATGTGCAGGCCAACCTGAAGGCGTTCAAGCCCGGCGGCGGCTACGTTTTCAATAACGTCCACAACATCCAGCACGGCGTCCCGCCCGAAAACATCATCGCCCTCTTCGACGCAGCCTACGAATTCGGGTTTTATCAATAACAGAGCCGCCACAGTGGTGCCGACGCCCTCGTCGGCACGGTCTTGCCGCTACGGCATCGAGCACCCCCTGATCCCCCAGCCCGATCCGAGCTTCGTCTGAACCGACCCCGCCCGCGACGTGGCCGAGGCCGTCGAGCACAACGAGCGGCTCTTCCTCTACGGCCCCAGCGGCACGGCCAAACTCAGGCCAGCGAGGAACTGACCACGGCCCTCACCACCCGGCGGCTGCTGGCCCTGTGCGCTTGCCTGGAACGCCGTAATGAGTTCCCGCGGGCGCTCTTTGGTTGCGGCCCCCAAAGAGGCGGCCGCGATGGCACGCCTCAGAATGCCCTGCTCTTGAACAGTCGAACCATTGAATCGCGAGATGGCGTCTCACGGATTGCCAGGGCGCGGCACGGCTGGCGTCCCCGTTGATAGATCGATCGGAGATGCGGCTCGCGGCACGGCCGCACAGTAGTCCCTGCCAACTGAGGCCGCGACGGTCGCGGCCACCTGGGCCAGCGTCCCGCGCCGGACGCGCTTCCGCTCGCCAAGAGGGGCGCCTGCCGTTCCTATCGCGGCCACCCAGATGTTCTCGGCCCCCACCGTCTTCTCG
>CAZPIO010000234.1:0-6460 GCA_964586235.1 uncultured Planctomycetales bacterium | reverse complement strand
CCATGAAGAACTTGGCGACGTCGACCATGCAGGTCTCTTCGTCCATCACCACCAGACCGCCGGAACCCATCATTGCCCCGACCGTCTTGAGCGACTCGTAGTCAACGTCGATGTCGAGATGCTGCGTCGGGATGCAGCCGCCCGAGGGGCCGCCGATCTGGACTGCCTTGTACGCCTTGCCGTTGGGAATGCCCCCGCCGACATCGAAGACGATTTCGCGGATGGTTGTGCCCATCGCAACCTCGACCAGGCCGGTGCGGGCTACCTTGCCCGACAGAGCGAAGACCTTGGTTCCCTTGCTGCTCTTCGTGCCCACGGAGCTGAACTGCTCGGCCCCGATGGTCAGCAGAGTCGGCAGATTCGCCAGCGTCTCGACGTTGTTGATGATCGTCGGCTTGTCAAAGAGCCCGCGAACGGCCGGGAAGGGGGGGCGAGGCCGCGGCATCCCGCGCTTGCCCTCGATGCTGTTGATCAAGGCAGTCTCTTCGCCGCAAACGAACGCGCCGGCCCCCATCTTGATCACGATCTCCAGGGAGAAGTCGTGCCCCAGGATCTTCTCCCCGAGAAGGTGGTAGTCGCGGGCCTGCTTGATGGCCGTCTTGAGTCTCTCAATTGCCAGGGGGTATTCCGCCCGAATATAGACGTACGCCTTGCCGGCACCGATCGCGTATGCGGCGATGGCCATGCCTTCGAGCAGACGGTGCGGATCGCCCTCAATGACCGCACGGTCCATGAATGCACCGGGATCGCCTTCGTCGGCGTTGCAGACCAGGTACTTCTGCGTACCGGGGGCCGAACGGGCGAACTTCCATTTCTTGCCCGTGGGAAAGCCGCCGCCGCCGCGCCCGCGAAGGCCGCTGGCTTCAACCGAATCACAGACCTGCTCGGGGGTTTGCGTCGACAGCATCCTGGCAAGGGCGGTGTAGCCGCCTCGGGCGATGTACTCGTCGATGCTGGCCGGATCCATGATCCCGCAGTTGGCCAGCACCCAGCGCATCTGCGGCGCAAAGAAGGGGTGCTCGTCGAGGCACGGAACGTCAGGCCACATCTCGCCCGACTGGGTGCGATGCTGGCCGATGACCAGTTCGCCGGGCACGGTCCCCCTCATCATCGCATCCAGCAGACCTGCGACCTTGTCTTTCGTGATCCCCTTGAATGACACGCGCGCCTTGCCGGGCAGTTGGATGTCTACAATCGGCTCGGCCGAGCACAAGCCGATGCACCCCACCTCGATCAGGTCGGCCTCGAGACTGTTCTTCTTCAGATAGTCCTTAATCGCCTCGACGGTGAATCGGGCTCCCGCGCCCAGGCCGCACGTTCCCGTGCCGACGTAGATCGTCGGACGCTTCACCATCTCGTGCCGCAGCAGGGCGAGATCCTCCTCATAATCAGCTTGCCCACGGTAGTCCAACATCGCTTGCGCGGCATCCTTGCTCAGAACCATGTCGAGAATGGCAGGGCGGCCACCCCTGGCGGCATGTTCGTGGCAGCATGCGCTGATTGTCTCAGGCCGCTGCTTCATTGCCGCCCCCTCCCGCCGCTCTGGCCCTGTATGAATCGATGATACCCTTGACCTTCTGAGTGGTGACGCCGGCGTGGAACTCACCGCTGACATTGATCACCGGGGCCAGACCGCACGCTCCGATACAGGCAACGACCTCCAGGCTGAAGGTGCCGTCCCGCGAGGTCTGGCCGGGCTCGATTTTCAGCTCGCGTTTGATCGCATCAAGGACCGCCGCCGATCCCTTCACATGGCAGGCCGTCCCACGGCAAACCTGGACGTGGAAGCGGCCCTGCGGCTGGAAACGGAATTGATTGTAGAACGTGGCCACGCCGTAGATCTTGCTTGCCGGAAGGCCCAAGTGTTTGCCAATACGGACGACCGCCTCGCGTGAGAGATACCCGTGTGCCTCCTGAACCTCCTGGAGGACGGGTATCAGCGCGTCCCGCTTGGCGTCGCGATGCTTTGCCAGAATTGTGTCTATGTCCGGAGTCACCAACCCAACACCTTCCCTTTCACTTCTGATCCGATCACGGCCGGCCACGCAACCCGGGGTCGAATCCTCTCGCCAGGCAACGCCTTGCAGCGGCGCCCTGGCAGCATGCCAGACTTCGTGCTTTTTTTCACAAGCAAGCCGTGTACCAGTCGGATAGGGTGTTTCCATTGGGTCCTGGGACCGCCCATAACGTGCCCGGAGCAGTGAATTCTTCGATTTATTGAAGTGAATTATCCTTTAATAACGTCTCATATTATTCAGAGAGATTGTCACCTCCGATTCGCGATACTGCGGGGTGGCTTTGTGTATGACTTGCCCATACAGTGTATGGCGAGCCGATTCGATTTGGCGCAAGGGTATGCTGGAGCCCAACCCCACGGTGGGCAAGGAAACGACTGCCAGGATGTCGGTGCCGGTGACCGCCAAAGCGGGCGGCGAGACAGCCGAGGAGGCCGGAATTGATGAGTGATGCTGAGAAGGTGGCTGGATGCCAGCGTGTGCTGGTCATTGATGATGAGCTGGTCATCGGCTTGAGTTGCCGCCGCTGCCTCGAGTTGGAGGGGCACCACGTCGACTGTATCGAAGACCCGCGCAAAGGCCTGGAGGCCGCCTTGACCGGCGATTACGACGTGATCCTGCTCGATCTGATGATGCCGGGGCTCCACGGCATGGATGTCCTGAAGCAGGTCAAGGCCGCGGGGGTGGCAGCCGAGGTCATCATTATCACCGGGCACTCGACCGTCGAGTCCGCTGTCGAAGCCATGAAACACGGTGCCGCCGACTATCTCGGCAAGCCCTTTACTCCCGACGAGTTGCGTCTTGTGTTCAGGAAGGCGATGGAGAAATCGGCCCTCATTCGGGAAAACGCGGCACTTCGCCGGGCTCTTGAGATCGACAAGGGCTTCGAAGGGATCATCGGCGAAAGCCGGTCCATGGAACGTGTGTTCGGCCTGATCCGCAGGGTGGCCCCGACCGACGGTACCGTGCTGGTCAGAGGCGAAAGCGGCACCGGCAAAGAGATGGTCGTACGGGCGATCCATCGCCTGAGCCGCCGCAAGGACCGGCCGCTGCTGGGCTGCGACTGCAGCTCGCTGGCCCCGACCCTGCTGGAAAGCGAGCTGTTCGGCCACGCCAAAGGCTCCTTCACCGGCGCAATCGCCACGAAACAGGGCCTCTTCGAGGTGGCAAACAAAGGGACGCTGTTTCTCGACGAGGTCGCAAATCTGAGCCTTGAGACGCAGGGCAAACTGTTACGGGTGCTGGAAACGCGGCGGGTTCGCAGGGTCGGGGAAACTTCAGAGCAAGAGGTGGACATCCGGCTGATTGCCGCCACCAACCGCGATCTGACGCAGATGGTGAAGGACGGAGCGTTCCGCGAAGACCTGTACTACCGGCTCAACGTCGTGCCCATCGACCTGCCGCCTCTGCGAGAACGGCAGGGAGATATCCCCAAACTGGCGATGGTTTTCCTCGAACGCTGCTGTCGCCAGAACGAGATCAACACCAAGAGCTTCACGCCCGAGGCGATGGTGATGATGGAGGCATATTCGTGGCCTGGAAACGTGAGAGAACTGCGAAACGTCGTCGAACGGATGGCCATTCTCTGCGAGTCCGACCGAATTGAGGCCAGGCACCTGCCCCGTGAGCTTCGTCAGGTTCCGGTGCCGGCCGGGGCCGCGTCCTTGCCGCGAACGTGGCAGGATTTCAAGAACCTCAAGCAGCAGGTCCGCGATGCGGCGGTGCAGGAGCTGGAACGTCGGTTCCTGAACGATGCTCTTCAGCAGTGCGAGGGTAACGTCAGCAAGGCCGCGGAACGTGTCGGTATGCAGCGGACGCATTTTCACGCTCTGATGCGCAAGCACGGCCTGACCTCCGAACACGGCGTCTGAATTCGACGTTGGGACCGGATGCGCGCCGAGGGACGCTCCTCAGCACGGGTGCGAGACACTCTGCAACCACTCCGCGGCCAGAACCGCCCGGAGTATGCAGGGGGGGTGGGCATTTCTCGTTCGTACTTACGCACCTGCTTCGATCACGATGGCGGCGTAGCTGTCAACCTTGGCAACGCGGATCCGCAGGCGGCTGCCATCGATGCTCGAGGAAACCTCGGATCCACGGCAACTGACCTTCGGTTCAGCGAACGGCGCCTGGATCGTCACTTCGATATCCTGGACCGGTATGATTTCCGTGATCCGGGTCATGTCGGCAGGCGACTGGGTCATATCGGCCAGGTGGATCATGATCCGCTGGCGAGCCTGCTGCTGAAAGACGGTCACCTCGAGGCTGCGCGGGGCCTTGACCACGATCTGACGGTCCGGAAGCGTTGAGTTGACGACGTCCGCCATGAACGACGCGATGTGTGGCAGGCTCTGGTTCGCGTACATCCGACCGACGTCGAAGGCGATGTAGACCGCCTGTCCCTTGCCGAAGGTATTGGCCACGACCACCGGCCAATCCGTCGGCTTGATGGGCAGCGGATCCCTGGTTCCGGAAACCGAGCCGGCCGGGTCGACCGACACCTGGCGCGCGAGAATCCTTGCCGTGGTTTTCACCTGCTGGAAGATCCCCGTCGCCGGGTGCGGCTCACCGGGTCGTTCGATGGCGAAGTTGCCCTCGAATGATCCTTTGCCGGATACGCCCAACAGGTCCTTCAGCGCAAAATCGGACCGCCTGTAGCCCTTCTCATCAAAGAACGACGTCTCGCCGATGGCCAGCACGCGGCCGCCGTTTCGCACGTACGCGGTGACGGCCCCACACAACGCTTCACTCATGTTGGCCGTGTTGGGAAGGATGACCAGGTCGTACCGCGACAGATCGGCGGCTGAGGCGACCTTCTCGGCCACGATGAGGTCGAATGGCAGGTGCTCTCCGATGAGCAGGCGCGACCAGCCGTCGATCTCCTCCGACCAGTTCATCGCGCCGTCCTTGAAGTATTTGCGCGTAGCCCACGAGAACACCAGGCCGACCTTGGCGATGGAGACGGCGCCCTCGGCGAGATCGGCATCCTGCATGAAGACGTCGAAGCCCAACTTCACGGTGTCCAGCAGAAGCCTGGAACTCGTCGTATCCGGGTAAGCACCGACCCCGCACGGCCCCAGCACCTCACCGCCGTTGGCCTTGCACGTCGCCGCGCTCATCCGCCACCATGCGGCCGGGACGGACAGGTGAGCGTAGTTCGGCGCGGTCGACGTGAGCAGCTCCCAGGACGGCAGGCCGAGGGCCCGCTGCAGACGAACCGTCGTACTGGGCATGTACAGGTTGGAGAATATCTCAGATACATAAACGTCCAGATGAGGCATCCACTCCTCGCCCACGCCGTAGATCGACGGCAGGTGAAGCGGGAAGGCCGCGTTATGGCAGGCGAGGATACCGCGTTCGTGGAGCATGGCGGTCAACTCGGCGATCAGCGACGCGCTCCGTTGGCACTTCCAGTCGATGTACTCGCGCCAGTGAGCGGCGACGGCTTGATGGGTGATCTCTTTCGTGCCGCAGATCCGTTCGACCTCCGGCCGGCAGTACTGACACACACACAGAGCACCGTTGGCGTGGAACATGTCGAGGTGGAACCCGTCCGGCCTGTAACGTTCGACGATTTCGCGGGCGACGGCCAATACCTGCTGGCGGCGGGGGGAGTTGATGCACGGATACCGCCAGCGCCCGCCGGGGACCCTCTGGACGCGTCTGTCCGGGTCGTTCGGGTCGGCCCAGCTCACCAGCGGCATTTCCTTGTGGTCGGGATTGTCTTCGTTCCCGAGCGGGATCGTGTTCCATTCGGGATGCCGCGATTCCAGCCAGTTGATGTAGGTCACCACTTTCTTGCCGCGGGCCCGCAGACGCGTGATCAGGTCGCCCACGTAGTCCCGTCCGCGAAGGTTCGGATGCTGCGGCCAGACCTTGCTCGGGTAATAGGCGATGCTGAACTGGTTGGCCGCGTAGACGACAATGATGTCCGCTCCGGTACCCGCGAGTTCCTCGGTGATGCGGTCCGGATCATATTTGGCGAAGGCCGTGTCCTGTTCATTCAGCGCGTACTGGTCGTACCAGTAGATGCGGCCGCGGCGTTTGAGCCAGTCTTTCAGGGGAGTCTCCTTTCGTTCGCTCTGGGCGCTGAATACCAGGGGCAGATTGGCCGCACCGAGACAGGCCGGCCCCAGGGATGCTGATTTCAGAAATGTTCTGCGCGTCAGGTTCATGATCTGTCTCCGTGTCCCGCGAAGGCCGGCGGCGGACCCGCTCACCCCGTCATGTCTGGCCCGCGAGCTTGTTCCCGTAGCCGATCAAAACGGTGGAAGCGATGAGCGTGATGATTCCCGCCCACAGCACGATTCTCGTACGCTGATCGACCAGTCGCCACTCACGCAGGACGACACCCCAGAGGTTGCTGAAGATGATGATGAACGCCATGTGGAGGCTCCAACTGGCGAAGTCGTACCTGCCCATCTGCGTGGTGCCCATGCCATAGA
>CAZPIO010000233.1:0-6488 GCA_964586235.1 uncultured Planctomycetales bacterium | reverse complement strand
CCCCCGTGGCTGTGGAGATCTCGTTCTCCCAGACAGCGGCCGATATGCCACCGACTTCGAATTTTCGGATGGGTTTGTTGTTGGTTGCCATTTTCGTTTTACCTCGGCGAGTCCATCTTCATTGTGAACACGCCTGTCTGCGAAACGACAGGCGTGTCCACCCCGGGCTCACGGTTACCTAGGAGGAAGGAACGGCCGCCACGAGTTGTCCCGCACCACCGGTTCCGGTTTAACCACCCGCCCTTCGCCGTGGCACCACGCACATTCCACGATTCCGATGTCGGCGTGTTTGACCGTCTTCTCGCACCCACAATGCGGGCATTTGAACCGGTCGATGATCAGTGCGTCGCCCCACCGGAAGATCCTGACGTCGTCGTCGACGTTACCAATCAGCTTCCTCTCCGTCTCCGACAAGGATTGTAGGATATGGAGCCGCCGATCCTTTGCCGGTCTGGTGGGCGACAGGACTCTGTACGGGTCCTCGAACGGCGTGTATTCCGTGTCTGACTGCATTGTTGGCCTCCGGGATGCGCCCCCTTCGTTGCGGCGGCTCTCCCGGCCGGGAGAGGGCCGCCGCCGAGAATGATCCCGGCCTTGCACTGGCCCGGGGCAATCGTGCATGCTGAGACTGACCCGGCAACAAGGTGGCTTGTGTGGTTGGGCCGACCCGTTTGTCTGTTGATTGGGACCGGCCCGGCTCGTCAAAACCGGCCAAACCCGCCCACCGAGTCGACCATCGAGGGGGTGGGCATCGAACCTTCCACAGGTTCGTCACTGACACAACAGGCGGCTTGCTGCACCCTCAATGCGGCTGGCCCGGTCACCTTTCGGCCCATATCCTGCGGCGGGAACGGGAAATCATGTTCAGGATGACCCGTTGGCCACGACATTCTCTGGGATCATCGCCATGCCCCCCGACTGGTCCGACAAACTGATCTCCATCTGGCCGGACGCCCTCGTCGGTACCGCGGTCATCGTCATATGCAGCGCAGTCGGCTGGTACACCAGCAGATATCGCCGGTGGTGGCTCAACCAAGTCGTTCCCCCCTAATCGCGAGCCCATCATGGCTCCGACGGGCCGCTACAATCGCACTGAATAACAGCATCGTGTGCGGGATCGTCGTCGGGCTTGGGGCCGCTGGCCATTTCACGTGGCTGGGAGTTGTCGGCGTCAGCCTGGGCCTCGGCATCGCGCTGCGGCTCATGCTCGCTGCCAGCGAGGATCTGCCAGATAGATCCCAGCCGTCGGGTGGCGGGAAACCATGCCGGACCGTGGTAGGCCTGACATTGAACCTGCCTGAGATGCCGGCCATCGCTCTGGCCGCAGATCTCGGCCTCGCCCAGGGATCTTGGTCGGCGACATACGGTACCGGGGAGGCGCTGGCGGTGTTCAGCATTGTCGTTGTGCCGCTGTTGCTGGTCAGTGCGGCTGGGGAGGCGACGTGGATGGGGGAAAATATGAGTGTGTAGACGGTCAGGCCCCATTCGTAAACCATGCTCCCAGGTTCAGCAGTGAGCGCGTCGCGGTCACTTGTTTATCGCAGGGTATCGTGACAGAATCACCTGCGCGTTCCTGTACTTCCAGGGGCAGACGTCGCCACCGAGGTGTTTCTCGCCGAAGTATCGCGTCAGCCTGGCAAGAATACTGGTGCCAGGCGGCTGGCCGAAGAGGTGTTGCCATCCGCCCGTGCGAGCCGCCCAGATCAAGAGGCGACAGGCTCGGTATCTTCGCTTGAACAGACCGGGATGGTGTTGACTACAGCTCTTCGCCGCCAGGCTCAAGTCCTTCTCTGCCGTTTCGATACCTTTCATTCCCTTGGTGAGCAGTCGGTAAAATGATCGGGCAGTCAGCACCTCGTAGTGGCGCCCTGGCATTTCCTCGGTCTTGGATTCGGCCAAGGCGAAACACTCTGCCATGTCCACATCCTCTTCCCGCTTCATCAACATGCATTCACTGAGACCGCAACATGCTTTCACAATTGTCAGCACGTTGTCGAGACGAACAGCGGTATCCCAAAGATCACGATATACCTTCTCTGCGAGGTCGAATCTCTGCTCCCTCTCAAGGATTTGGGCCATGAGGGTTACCGCGTAAAGTATTGAGTCGGGGAAGCCGTGCTCAACGGCGGCGTGCAGGCAATTGAGGGTCGCGGCGTCAGCATCCGTGGGCTCGGTACGACCCAGTATCTCTGTCATGGCCCAGAGGAGAGTCGAGCCGATTGCCCAGTATTCCGGTGGCATCACCAACGATCTGAGATCGGATGGATCGACTGTCTTTTGGCGGAGGGCGTTGAACAGAGTCCGGGCCTCTTCTAGGTTTGCGTCTTCGAACAGGACCCTGGCCCTTCGCATGTCAACCAACCACTCCAGCAGACCGTTCCCGGCAGAAGAGCGGATCATTTTGCGGATACGTTTGTCCAGTTCCTCGCTTTTCTTATAGTTGCCGATGTTGACGTAATGCCGCTGCAGCATGATGAGGACGTCTAGCGAGTCCTTCCCTTTGAGCTTGTTTGGAAGGTCGCAGGCGAACTCAGGCGTCCGATCCGTGATCTGCGTCAGAACCCTGAATAGCGATGCTGACCGGCCGGACCCCAAGTGATGCCCCGCAAGAACGTCATCGAGCTCTTGGGACAGGTAGTCTATGGTCAACGGCGTAGACCACGCTACGGCGAGATGCTTTCGGGCGAGGAGTGGGTATGAATCGTAGTCGGCTGGGCGATAACGTCTGTGCAGAGCCACGGTCTTGTCATGCTCGAGGTTGTGTACCTGTTCGCGAACGTGGCCCAGGTATCCTGTCAGAGCCCACCCATGTTTCGACGGACTTTCCTCAACGGCTACGGTGGTGATCTGTGCCAAAGGGACGTTGAGCGCCTCAGCGATGCGAGCGGCTGCTGATCGCTTGATTCTCCCACCTGCTTTTGCGCGGTTGATCGTGCTACGGTTCACACGAGCCTTTTCGGCGAGCTTCACGCCACACCAGTCGCCATCTTTCATCAGGCCGATCATTGCTTTCTTGTCGATCGAGACCGTGTCAGTTCGTTTCCGCTCGCCCGGCATGTCATACCTCCGTCTCGCAAGACCAGAACCAGCTTACTGCACATAACTGCGCATGTCTAACCATGAGTGAGCATCAGTGATCATAACTGCACAAAATGTATTTGTACTTGCATAACCTCTAAATAGGTGTTACTGTATGAATGATGGACGGCTCTTTTACTGATGACGTTGCGAAGTTGGGCACCGCTGATTTGCCCAGGCTATCGTCTCGGCCGGGAGCCGGCGTCGCGTCCCTCTCGGACGCCATCGCCCGGATCCGCGATGGGGGGGCTGTCTGAGGTCAGTAGCCGTGCCCCTGGCCACTATCTCCATCGAGCCCGGCAATCTGCATCTCGGCGACCGCACTCTGCAGTTCGGCCCCGCCGCCGGCGCCGCCCTTTGGCGGCTGGTAGACCTACCGGTCTCCTGGGCCCAGAGTCGTGAGGCCGCCGGCGACATCGCCGTCCGCTACGGTCCGCCGTGCCCAGTGTGTGGGGGGATACGCCGGACGAGTCGGCCAGGCACGGTGTGGTTTGAAACATGAGCCTTGGTGTTGGCCACATCATGGGGCTCGATATGGCCGGGACTTCCGGACGAGAGTTTGAGCAGTAGCGATGAGCAACTCAACCTACTTCGACGTCTGGGGTGGAACATTGATCCGCGAAGACGGATCGCGATTGTGTGTGTTTCCGCCTCGCTGCTACCGCCTGCGTGTCGTGGCGGCGAGCCTGCTCGCTCCAGGATGGCTCCGACTCTTCGAAATCGCCGCAATGTGGCCGGTGATGTTGGAGCGAATCGCGTCGTACAAGCTGTTGACAGAGCGAATCCACCAGATGCTGCCGCCGCTCAATATCCGATTGGAGCCGACGGGTGTCAAGGTGGTCATGACTACGACGGCACCGCCGGATCTACCGGACCGGGCTCGCTCAGCTCCCGAGCGCCTGCTCATGGTGCAACGGGAAATCATGCCTTGGGGCACCGTGTCGACTGATCTGGTCCGCGACGGACTCCGCGAGGCCGCCGCAGCCACGGTCATTGGGGACCTCCGAGTAGCCGCTGATCACACCTGCGGGGCGATCGGGCATTGTCCCGGCCTCCCGCAGCCCCATTTGATGTTGGGCCAGCTTGTGTTCGAGCACGGCGTAAGCATCGATGCCGCGCGACAGACAACAACCTGTCAGCTTCTGGTCGAGCGGTATGCAAACCTGCTAACGGCCCGGGCCCGGCTTGCGGCCATGTGGCGGCGCAAGCCAGACCCCAAAGCAGAAGCTGACTTGTCGGGGACACTGGCAACTCTGGATGCGGAGCTTGAGCGGTTTGGAAGCGTCTATTCCCAAGCCGGTGAGTGGCTGCAGACGGGCCTTTTCAAGTAGGTCGAGTAGATCCCGATGAGTAAGGACCTGAAGCACATCTTGGGTCAGATCCGCCGGTCGGGCTCATATGCGGCCGTTCGAGAGGGTCTTGTCCGGCCGCTTGCCGCGTACCCGGTGATCGCCGATGCTCTGGAGAATCTTCCTGGGTTGCTCGGGTGGAAAGATGAAATCGGCGGGCCGACATTGATGACCATACGGGGGGCGGGCGAACTGGCCTTGGCGGAACTCGCAGTCCGGGCTGATGACAACAGTGCTGAGGAAGTCATCTTGCAGCGGCTGGCAGGAGCCCTGCGCAAGGCTACACAACGGCTTCTACGGTCGGGTTGTGTTGCATCTGAGAAGGATGCAATCGCTCTGCCGGCAAGGGCGTACCGCCGAGGCGAAGAGAAGGCCGCCCGCGAGCAAGTGCCTCAGACTGTCGATGAGATTGCCAAACTGACCGGCCATCGACCTCAAACCGTCGAAAGAGGGCGTCGGGCACACCGCGTTAACCGCCCTGAGCCGCTCAACGAGCGGTTCATCATCTATAACGAGAAAAGCCGGACCGGCCACTATGGAGACTATGGCAGGTTTCCCGACGATGAGAATGATGTTCGACGCCGTGGAGACATTGCCCCTGACTGCGAGACGGACGCGGATGTGACCGAGTAGTAGGCCGCTTTTCGCGGCAATACGTCGGCCCGGAGCCTGATGGGGAGCTTGTGCTCCCCGTCAGGCGTTTTTTGTTGCGCAGGAGGTATCCCCCATGCCTAAACCCACGCAATCGGCAACGAAGTTGGTCCTCAGGGAATACGACACAATCCCATCCGGGAGATGGGTAAATCTGAGGTTGGTGCGAATTGGCCTCGGAGAAGGTCTGCTGACTCTGACGTCGGAGGTAGTCAACCATCCAGATCAGCTGGGTCGGCAGATTGAGCATGTGTTGCCGGCACTGCTCCGGCCTGGATCGCCCCTAACCGGCTGGCTGGCGGCGGCTTTCGGCATTCGGCTCGCGATGAACGAGTCCCTAGAACTGGCCGACCTCGTCGGTCGGCAAACCGAGGCGAAATTCTCAAAACCCGGCCCTGACGGCACCCAGCAGATCACTGCCTGGCGGCCGGCACCAGCGGAATTACCGGTAACGCCGGCCACGGCGTCACTGCGGGGGTCGCCGGTCCCGGCAGCATCACCCGTAACGTCGCCCAACCCATCGCCGTCACCGGCAACAACGGCCGGAACGCCGGCAACACCGGCAAGACCGGCCGGCGCCGCCATGCACAACACCGGCGCTGCCGCGGACAAGGGGGTGACCAATGGTTGATTGGAAAGCCATCCCGAGCAAGGTCAACACGTACGCGACCGTCCTCTTGGCCCTGTCCCTGGGGGTTGTGTTCACCATGGCCACGATCACAGGAGTCTATTCGGCGTACCTGTTATTCCGCTGGACCGTGCTGCTCATCAACAAGGCCCTGGCCGGCTAGATCGGAGCACGAATCATGCCTTACGGAATGCCTGGACAAAACCCGATCCCCAGCCGCCGGAAACGGACGGTCACGCCGTACATACGCGCCGATGGCACACCCGCGATACAAGTCACGTGGGAGGAGGTTAACGCCTCTTCACCTGATGCCGACATCGACACCCTCAGAACGTATGTGCGTCAGGAGCTGCCCTGCGGCTGTTTCTGTCCGCCGGCCGAGGTGATCGGCGTTTGTAGCGACTGCGTTGCGGAAGGCACGCACGGGGGTATCTGCCGGAACCACCATGCGGTTTGCTCCTGCGGGAAATCAGTCTGCTGGAAACATAGCCATCCGGCCGCCGAAGGCAGCAAACAGCGCCTGTGCCTGAAATGTTACCGGGACCAGAAATGGAAGACTGTCCGCGCACAAATCACCTCCGGGCTCGGCCGGATCCTCAAGTCGGTTTTCTTCAAGTCTTCATAGGGGGATTCCATGCCAAGCACGCCGCGCTCGCAACGTCGCGACGCCGCGCAGAACCGGGCTCAGGCCCAGCTTCGCCGGGCAGATGCCCTTGGCGCCCGTCGCGATCCAGGGATTGACAGTGTCGCAAAGCTGCTGGAAATCGACGCCCCCGACGAGG
>CAZPIO010000232.1:0-6594 GCA_964586235.1 uncultured Planctomycetales bacterium | reverse complement strand
AAATGTGCCTATGGGTTTTGCTTAATTCATCAAAGTTCGGCCCCCAGATTTCAAGAAGGTCAACATTCGTTCCCCTCGCCTTAAACTCTCCGGCCAATACCTGCCGGCCTGGCCTTGCCCCGACATAAAGGACGGACTGATAAGAGAAAACATCTGGCAGAACCGCTTCCACTATTTCCGCATCACCCGATAGTATCATTCCGTTCCCCCAAATTTTTCATTGATTCAATTAGATTGTCTTGCTGAATTTCTCTTATCATTTCAATTATGCCTGTATCTCCCTTTAGCCACCCAGATATTAAGTTTTGATGAACAGCTAAAACCGGATCTCCAAAAATCAAATGGGCGACAGAATAGATAATTTCATCAATCAATTTTTCATATTTATTTTCCATTTCAATCCTCCCGTCCTTGAATTTTTCTCTCGATCTTTTTAGCCCAGCCTGGAGATAAGGCCTCGGAAATATTCTTCTGCCAGATATGGCTAATTACCGCCCCACCGATGATAAATCCTAAAATCCAGCCGATTAGCAAGAGGGCAAATATCCCGATGACAGAAATTTCAGTGGTCATGACTTCTCTCCTTCCTTCAATCCCAGGGCCAAATCAATACAGAATAGGGCGGTTAATAATTCTCTTTCGGTCAAGCCATAGCAATGCCTCGTGATGGTTTTAAATTTTTCTATCACGCTAATTGAGCCATCCATTGCATCGGCCGTCATGATATAAGGAGTATCTCCGAGCTTTTCGTTAATGTTTTTCAACAAGCGTTCTACTTTATCCATGGTAGAAAAAACTTGAATAGTCATACCCTTCTCACCTTTTCTTTCAAACCTAATAAAATATCAAGCATCTCTTTTTCGCTCAACTGACAGGCGAAGAGATAAGAGGCGCCAAGATTCGATATTACCCTAATCAACCCCTTTTTAATATCAACATCATAATGCCATTTGGTATCTTTAAGAAGTGCATAGTTAATTTCTAACAAGGTTTTTTTAATAAGACTTTCATATGTTTCATATTGCTGCTCGCTGTTCTTGGTCATACCCTTTTCTCCTTTCTCGAATCTTTCAAAAAATCAAGCATTGCCCGCCCGTAGTCATCCCTCAGGCATTCTCTCGAACCAAAAGCCTCCTGATATGATTCGCATTCCTGACCAAATGGGCAGGTGCCGCAGGCCTTGAGATGCGACTCAAGGGAAAAGATGCGATTGCCCTTGATTACCGCTTCAATTTTTTGCTTCATTTTCCTTACTCCTTAACTCCCTTAATGTTTCAGAGAGCCGCTGGCAATCAAGCCTGAGTAAGTTATTTTCGAATTTGAGCCCGTTAATTATCCGCTCGGCCTTCAATTCAGCCCAGCTGGCCCCGATAGCAAAAGCTACCAAGAGAAGAAAACCCATAATTAAGATTTTCATTCTGTTCCCCCTATTCACCTTTCTTGTTCGATTTCGATCTGCTCTATGGCTCGTTCCATCTTACACACCAGGGTAATCCAACTTGCCAAGCAGAAAATGAACAGAGCTAAAATCACAACCAAGATTGCCCTGATGATTTTTTTCACAGTGTCTCCTCCCATGCCTTCCTTGCATCAAGGGCGGCCTTCTGAAGGTCATGCTTCGATTGCCAATAGGCCATTGTGGCGGCCTTTCGCTTCCTACCAATAAGGCAATCACAGAAACCAACCGCATCAACCCTGCTCGGCCTCATCAGCTCTCCGGTTTTGAAGTTCCGGTACTGGACATATTTTACCCCATTCACATAGCCGGTATCGTGGCATGTCTGGCACTTCAGGTCAATGTCTTTTCTCTCAAGTTCTGGCTTATAGTTTTCACAGGCATTTTCAAGAGCTGTCCAGATTTCAGCGAAGACCGGATAAGTTCTGCCCTTGTAGTTCTGGAGAAGGTATTCTACCGTTCTGGTAAGGATTTCGGGTGAGTAGATATTGAGCCTCTCATAATCTTCCTGAAGTTTTTCGGCTTTCACCTCCGGGAAGTTAATCTTAAGTGGCTTGAATATGTCCAGAAATTCATTTTTGCTTATCATTTTTAGACCTCAATTGCTGTAGTCTTTCTATTATTATCTTTTGTTTCTCCGGTGGCATATACATTCCGTTATCATCAACACGAAACTTAAGTTCGGGAAAAACCTCTCCTATTAAAGAGCCCAAACTCCGCCACCTCTCCTCATTTCTACCTCCAATACCGTTTTCCTTGATCTCCCTTTCCCAGACAGCAACTTGAATGGATGAGCTGAAAATGAGAACATCAGGGCTATCAATACTTCCAACCCAACCTTCTATGTCTGGAATAATATCCCTGATAGAATCACAGATTATTTTGATAATTTTGTTGCCAGCTTTAGTAACGTGTTCTCTTGACTGCCGATACCAATCTATCAGATTCAACAGGTTGTTCTCATATTTTGGTGTCATCCATTTTTCCCATGATTTTTGGCATCTCAAATCAGCAAACCAATTTGAACAGAGCCAACCAAAAACTATGCCAAAAAGCCAAATAAAAAACATAACCAAGTTAATGTTTTTCATTTTTGTCGTCCTTTGCCCAGGCCTCAAGCTCGTCCATTGAGCTGTAATATTTGCTCTTATACTGCCCCTCAAGCACCTTCGGATAGTTATTGGGGCAGATTATCCAGTCGAAGGTCACCCGCCAATTAGATGATGCCCCCTTTAGAAAATCGGATCTTTCTATCTCTTTCAGGATGGCGTCAAAATCAAACTCTTTTTCCTTGAGCCTGGCCCGAAGCTTCTGATATCTGGTAGTCCCTGGCTTGATGAAGTCTACTTTGGCCAGGCCATGTTCTTGAGAAAAAGAGTTCCACTTGGCAATGATATCGCCGATTAGTTTCTGGGAAGCGTCTTCCACTTTTTGGGAAGTGGCTTCCTGTTTTTTGGAAGTTGATTTATTTTTTCCCCCCTCACACTCCCCCTTAGTATCTTTATCTTCTTCTCTTTCTATATCTCTTTCTATATCTAATTCTGTCTCGTAACTTTCGTTACAATTATTTTTGTAACTTTGGTTACAACTTTCTTTGTAACTTTCGTTACTATCTTTCCTATATGGTTCTTGCCTTGAATACTCTGATTGATATTTCTTCCAATTCCTGATAGTTATTACCCCTTTTTCGTTTATGATAATTTTATCGGTTTCAACCAACCTTTTTAGGCCAGCTTGAAGCTCTAATAGTGGGACATCCAATAGTTCGGCAATGGTAATATCTGAAAAGCCGACAGGTTCATGTTTATCATCAAGCCTGCGATAAATTATTCCGGGGATAGCGGAGTCGCCAGCCATTAGTAGTAGGCCTACCCACAACCAACGTTGGACAGGCGTCAGCTCTTCAATTAGAGAACCCCTTAAGCATTGGTCCACCCAGAGTTTAATCCAATTTCTTCTCATTTTGGGGCTCTTTCGCAGATCCGTCTTTTTCTTTCTTTTCATATCTTTCTGGCCAAAGTATCCCCTCTACCGGCACCCCTGTTTCTACCGATAATCTCTCAGCCAGTTTTCTCGACGGGATATACCTTCCTTGAAGTATCCATCCCATATAGCCATAAGAGAGGCCAAACATATTGGCCATCTCCTGAACGGTCAGGCCATTGAGCTCCTTCCATTCCCGAAGTGTTTCTGGTTTCATGATTTCTTTCTCCCTTACTTTAGATAATTTATAACTTGAATTATGGTTTGTCAAGTGTTTTTGAAAATATTTTTCTAACTTTCTCAACCTCTGCCCTGGTGATGATTTCCCGCTTGAACATTGCTTCCCTTACTGCTTTAGCCGAAAGGTCAGCTACAAAGCAGGCCGTCTCAAAATCAATTTCGCTTGGAGATAGGCCAAAGACCCAGGCAATTGCCTCATTCCGGTAATGACTTCTTGGCCGCTTGATGGCCTCGATTTCTTCCCTGATTATAGCCAGAACCAGAAGCTTGATATCCCTATCCGAAAGGTCATCATGTTTTAGAGGGCTGGTTATTTTCATTGACTTTCCTTATCTCGGCTTTATAGGCATTCAGTGCTTTATTCAAGTTGTGATAGCGATAGAAACCCATCTCTTCAGTCCATGATTTCGCCAGGGCCTCTACTGATGAGATTGAATATCTTGGCCATTTTTCTTTGTGGGCAAGGATAACGGCCGAGTCCAGAAGTGGCATGGCTCTTGTATAAGCCAGGGCAATGATAGCCAGGATAATGTCAATATCCTTTAGCTCGGTCATTTCTATCCTCACTTCAAGAACGGGATGCCAAGAATGCTTCCCGCCAAATATTCTTCGAAACCATCTTTCAGTTCTTCAAGGCTAATGCAGGAATAATCTCCCGTTTTCCCTTCGTTCGCCATTGCATTTCGTATGGCCCGAATATCATAATCTAATTCCGCAATTGCTTCCGCAAGCCAAAAAAGAGCCTCAACCAATTTTTCGATTTTTTCTTCTTCGTCTAAATTTCTAAATAGTTCCATCTTAACTCTCCTTTGTTTTTAGATTTGAAAATAAATTCCGGGAAGCGGGGCAAGAAGGTTTGGTGTCTTCCGCCCCGCACCAGTGAAGGAGACAAGGAGGGAGGGTCTGGTTTGGTTTCCCGGAAAGTAAATCCATCATATCAGATTTTCCTGATCTTGGTTAGAAAATAGGTGGCCTGTTCTTCATACTGCTTTTTGATTTCAGGAGGGATATTATAATTTTTCCTGCTACACTCTTTCGATTCAATTAGATAGCTCCCAATAACTACATTTCTGCCGCGCACCGCTTCCTTGATTTCTTTGTCCAGCCTTTCATGCTCAGCCGACGCCCCTGCTGTTTCTTCCCATCGCTTCAGTTTTTCTTCAAGTTCGCCTTCGTTCAGAACTTCAAGCCCTTCCCCAAAATCTACATCCGGCAAGCAAGCTGTGCCAAAGAATGGGCAGTCCGGACACTCTTCAATCCACTTGGCCCCTGGACAGGTTCCGGCCTTGATGTGGGCATTCACTTCTTCAAGTTTTTTCAGAATTGATTCTGTATATTCAAGAGCCTTATCATCAAGCTGAAAGTTAATCTGGTGAATATCTACTCTGGTTTTATCTTTGAATACCATTACGCCTTGTTCTTTCCCAGCCATCATCATATAGAGCAGAAGCTGGGCCGGATATTTCCTAACCCAGGGCTTTTTTGATTCCAGGAGTTCGTGGAAGTCAGAAAAACCAGAAACTTCTATGAAACCATTCGGGCTAATGGATTTGATTTCCAGCGGCCAGCGGTTTTCACCATCAACAATGAAGCCATCAACCCGGCCAGAAAGTTCAAACTTCTTCCACTCGAAGGCCCGCTGCTGCTGGTCAACCTTGATACCGGCCGACCGAAGAAGCGATAATACCGTCTCTTCCTGGAAGCTGCCTTCTGAAAAAATCTTTTGAAGCTCAAGATCAGTCATCTTCCGGAGTTCGTTTTTGGTCCGGCTCAATACCAAAAATCTCTGGCAGGGATGGCCAGCCTCGCTTGCCCTGTTGAGCGGATGGGGGGATATATAGATTTGGCCCCTGAGATATTCCTCTACTGCCGACTTGATATCAATCATTTTTTCCATCCTTAAGGTCAAGAACAGCCTCGCTGCCAATATTTTGCCACTCGTCATAGGCCTTCTTAACTCTTGGTAGGATTTTCTGGGCCCAAGCATCGGAGAGCTGGGCAATTGAAGAAATACTCACTTCTTTCCCATCCTTACCTTTAAACCTGGTGAATTCCTGAAGCATCTTAGAAGCTGCGGCAGTATCTCCACCAACCATGTCCATAATCATCTTCCCGATTTCTTTAGCCGCCGCCGATTCCTGCTTATACTCAACCTTCGCTCCTGGTTTAATGCCCAGGGCTCCAAGCTCTTGCCAGCTGGTGCCGCCCAGCCCGATTGCCCTGTCAATCAGCCGGCCGAAAAGATTCGTCACGGCTTTTTTCATCACGACCGTGATATCCACATCCTCAAGCTGTTTGAACTGCCCTTTTTCCATCCCGAAGAACTTATCTCTCTGAGAGCAGGTGCCGATATCCTCAACATAGCTTCCCAGGATCTTTGAGCGGGCCTTCCCTTTGGCCACAAACACCGAATAACTGCCCCTGTCATCTGTGAATGTTTTCTGCTCAAGGCTTACATCAAAGATTTCTACTCCGAAGGCCTTGGCAATTTTCTGGGCCCCGGATTCGAGCAGATAAGGCTTCCCGCCCATATCCACCCAGTCTTCTGGTCTCGTAAGTTTCAGGGCCACTTCTTTGATTTTCTGATAGGCCGAGATGCTTTTCTCAAGCCTATCTACGGTCTGGACGATATCCAGGCCATTCCCTTCGGCGGTAGCAATGATTTCAGGCGGGGCTACCACCACTTCCGCCATTTCCTTTTTTTCTTCGGTCATATTGACCTCCTTATGTGAAATAATTGTTTGCAAAGCCTACACGCCGGCTTCCATTCTTTCCGTCTCGTTGCTGGGCATGTTATCCAGCCCGAGTAACTTCCAAAACAGACGGGATTGTTTTCCCTTTCTGCCCTGAAAGCGATTAGTGATTCCCTTCCGGTTATTTTGCCAGAAGCCACAAGTCTCGAAAGTTCCAGGCAA
>CAZPIO010000231.1:0-6601 GCA_964586235.1 uncultured Planctomycetales bacterium | reverse complement strand
AAGAATAAGACCGACTCTGGAATGACATGAATTGGTTCTTCCTTTAATATGACCTTAAGGTCAAATTCCTCTTGCCACTCAGGTGGATAGGCCCTGCCCCGAAATCCCTGGCCATATCTATAAAATTCCGCTTCTTCATGACCTCATAGACATAAATTAAGGTCTCTATGGCTTCACGCTGGCAAAACCAGAATTCGAAAGGTTCCCTGTCTAATAAATGGTCTTCCATAAACCAGTATTGAAGCAACCTTTGGGTCGTCGGGGTAGTGTTAGGATAGCCCTGTTTGCGCCATCCGGCTATGGCATTTCTTAAGGCATTAACCAGATATGCCTTGCTAGGCTGTCTCTGGCTAGGTTGTAAGACTTCTGTAGGTTTCATTTTCTGTTTTGCCTTATATAGCTGGTATTCTTATAATAAGGTTGCTTCCAAATAAGTCCATTTAAATCTCCCCGTATTTTTGGGCTCTTATCCTAAAGGCTTCTTCGCCACCTTCCATAATGTTTTTAACGTCAGCTTTGATCTCATCCTTATCTATTGAACCCTTATGAACAATAGCACACCTATCATTCTGGCTTTCTAAAACGATAATTAGCTCAGAATCTCCCAATACTGGAATATTGGCATTATGAGTGGCTATTAATAACTGCCTTTTCCCTTTCATCTCTCTTAGAATTTTTACAACATCTTCATATATGAAACGGTTATCCAAATCCTCTTCAGGTTGATCAAGTATCATAATCCTGTCTTCTTGAGCAAACAAAAGCAATAACAGAGAAGTGGCCTTTTGGCCAACAGATAGCTTATCAATTATTTTATATTCGCTATTAACTCTTAAATATATTTCAATTTTGTCCTCAGGAAATAAGGTCTCAAGGTCGTAAAGCCTTTCAGGCTCTTTAAACCAGTCTGTTAGCTTATTGGACATGGCCGGAGTGAGGTTAAATTCCTCCTGCAGTTTCTGACCATTCTGCTGAATATAACGCGAAATTAAAAGACCGTCAGTTAATTTATTCGGTGCACTGATTATTGACTCTATGGCATCATTTGAAATTCTTGAACCCTTGACCAAATCTGTTAAACTCTTTCTAAAGGTGCCCCTGTCCTCTTCATACTTGACCTCAACCTTAAGTCTCTTTTTCAAAACATCATTTATCCTGTTAATCTGTTTCTCTCTAACCTGAAAAATCTCGTGCCTTTTTCTATCTAAATCATTTTTTATTTCTTCTCTTTCTCTTTCTAATTGTTTCATTTTTTCTTCCTGTCTCTTTAATTCTTCAATTAATGGTATTAACTTTGCCCTTTCCCTGGTTAAGCTCTCTAACTTTTGAGGTTCAAGGCTTTTCCCTTCCAATTCTCTCTTAATCATTTGCACCTCAGCCTCTACTGCTGCTTTTTTTTCTGACCACTCTGAATTCAACTGACCAATATTTCTTAAGTTATCACCTGTAACTTTAAGAAGCTGTTCTTTAGTTTGTTCAACGGCTTTCTTAATCTGATTTACCTCTGTAGATAGTTTTTCTAATATATATTTATTTTCACTCTTAGCAGTCATTACGCTCTTAATTATCTCAGAGAATTCAGCCAGGATTTCATTAAAAAAAGACGATATACTGTCGTTTATTTTATTTACGCTTTCAATTGCGTTTTTTAATTTTTGCTCATCATCTATGAGGTCTGTCCATCTCTTGAGTTTTTCTTCGACTCCTAAATCTTTAAAGACCTTTATCTTGGCTTCTATCCCCTTTAACGTTTGTTCATATTCTTCTTTCTTACTAATCCGCTCCTTAAGTGATAGGAGCTTTTTCCCATTTTCTTTTAAACGTTCAAGTAAATTTTTGAATTCTTCCTGCACAAGTCTAACTTGTTCGCCAATCAATTCGTCAATTAATTCCAATTGGTAGGCCGGCGTTGTAGCCAGATAATAAAGTTCTTTTTGCCCTATAACTATTGGGTATTTGGCCTCTTCAAACAGACTGTGGACAGAAAAATCCGTTTTCGCACCATCTTTTTCATAAATTTCTGTCTCTTTTCCTAATGTTCTTCTTATTTCATATTCTTTCTTCGTCTTTCCATAATATCTTTCTACCAGAACAGCTATCTCACCTCCGCTCCCGACTACACTGTTCACAAAATCTAATTTTTCAGATTTACCTGCATATACCGGGAGATCCATAGCATAACGTATGGTCTCTATAATCGCAGATTTTCCTACTCCCCTTCCTCCTATAAATGTATTTAGCTCAGGATTGAAATAAATTTCTAAATCTTTCAAGAAACTAGATCCATTTATTGTGACCCTTGATATCCTGTCGTAACAAAAGCAAGGGCAATCATATATTCGTATCCTTACTTCGGGGTCATGAAGAGCAGTTTTTAAAGCATCAATGGAGAAAGAACTTAACTTATAATACGTAGCTCGTATTCTATTATCTCTCTTTTTAAGACCTATCTCTTCAAGAGACTTGGGATCTGTATTTTCGATTATTGCTATTTTATCAAAATAATCAGATGAAAGTTCATTTGTAGATAGCAATTTTTTCATAGATCCATCAGAAATATATTCAATAGCATCTGGTTTTATATCTCTTAAATAAATCGCAGATTGGGAAGGATTATACGTTTTAAGAAGTCCTTTTTCTTCTTCTGGATGGGGGAATACAACGAGACAGTTGAATTTTGATCGAACCTGCTTTATCAATTCTTCCAATTCTATTTTGTTTTCAATATCTCTGTGACTCCTTCCTTTAACTAAAGGGTCTTCAGGATTTTTATCGAAACTATAAAGAAGTCTGCTAAGACCATCAATATCAGCGTCTTGCTCAAAAATCAGAAGTATATGTAGGCCATATTTGCCGGCAGTCAATTTCAGAGAAAGTTCCTCACCGGGGAACAAAGTAATTCCTTTATTTTGTGCCTTTTCCCTAATTAACTTAAACCATTCCTCGTGTATTTCATTATAATCAGTAATAGCTCCTACTTTAATCTGGCTCTCTTCTAACTTTTTTACATATTCTTCAGCCAAATTTTTACGGGCATCGCTCGAATTTAAATCGAATCCTGCCGGCAATTTAAAGCTCTCCACATAGGGAGAATGCAGATGCAGATCTACTCTTACCCAGTTTGCTCCGTTGTAGCTTTTCTCGTTCATTTATTTATACCTTTCATTCATGTCATATATGTATCTTTAAAACCTTATTCGTATCATTACCAAACACATCTATGACTTTGACCATTATCTGATATTCGCCATGGCTTTCATATTTATGACTTACCTGGTAATCAACTCTCGGATTCTTTTTTGTTCGAAAGCTCTGCCAATTATTATGAAAAGTGTCTCCCTTGTAATCCCAATCTACTGCCCAATAGTCTATAAGTTCCCTAGAATCTTTAATTTTGCGGGCGATCTCAGCCAGTTCAGCAGTTGGTGGCACCTGGAAGTCCACAATTTTAAGAGCGACCTCTTGATTTTTGACTTTTGTTTCTATCTCAAGGTAGGCAACTTCTGGAAATTTAACATATTTCGATAACTCTTTTTCAACTACCTGATCAGGCACTTTCAATAACTGAAGGTCGAAACCGACAAGGGAAGCCTTTATTTCGTTTACAGAGGGAATTTGAATAAGTTTCAAATTAACACCATTCTTTTTCGCCAGCTCTTTGGCCAGCTCATTAACTTCATAACTCCACTCCCAGCCGAGGATATCTGCCTTATCGAACTGATTGGCCCGGCATTCAATAATGACTTTTTCTACCTCTTCCATCGTAACAGGAGCATTTAATGGCCCAACATGAACCGCCCTTTCACCTTTTCTGCCATGAAGATAATGGAAACCCATTAATGGCTGCGCCTGATACAACCTGATCATGAAAGCCAGGTATTCTTCATGCCTTTCCTGCCAGTAAACCGTTTCATAATTGCCTATATTCCAGAGTTCAAACGGCCTAGCTGGCCTATCATATTTTTTTTGAACCATATTTACCTCTTATACAAACCTTTTTAACAAGTGAGATTTAGCTTATTATTAAAGAGAATTGCTGAACAGTTACCACGAAAAAGATTCCTTGATATTCTGACCTCAATAAATTCAACACCAAATAACCTGATGGAAATAAACACTTTAATGCTCTCTATGCTTTCGATAATCTTTTTGACTTTTTATCATACTTAATGAATCAATCATGATCATCATATTCAAATAGGGATGGCTGTACCCTTTCTGATACACCCATAGTCTCTGGTTTGATTTTTTGAAGTTGCTTAAGGAACTCTGATTTGGCATTATCGTCTTTTATATCGACCATATACCCGTCCTCAATTTCATAATGCATACATTCTTTAGCCGGAGTTTTTAAGGTACCTTCTATTTTTTTTAAAAATGTCCGGACTAACTTCCTCAAACATTTTTTCGCTTCATCATCATCCCAAATACTATACATTCCGAAAGTCGCATCATTTAGAAATTTTTCAGTTTTAATGTATGTTTTGATAGGAACATCGGCCCCGCCGATATCAGTGATAAAGAATTCCAATATCCGTTCAAATAGCACACGTCTCGAAAATTCCTTCTCTTCCGCCGTCTGGTTTATATTTGGATCATAAGGAATGAAATATAGAGGTCTTGGGTCTGTATCTTTTTCCAATTTCATTATTTGCAGTGGCGAATCTATCTTGAGACTGAGTAGTTCCTTAACCTCTAGTGAATATTCTAATGTGATCACTGATTCATCGGCAGATATTTCAATACAGCCAAAATATCCTGGTTCAAAACCATTATCCTTTATTTCCCTCTGGAGGGTTTGTAGTGTATCCTCGAGCTGCCCCGATTGATTAGGCCCAATCAAATAACACAATATGCCACAGTTTCGCCAGTTTCTTCCTAACCCTAAAATATCCGAAACAATAGGCCCTGCCATCAATAATAAGGTCCTTGCCTGTCTAGCTGTATTAGATCGTATTCCAAACGAAGATGCCTTGCATTCTAATAGACAAATTTTGATTCGCTCGCTATTCATCAATACTAAATCAGGACATGCTTTGTCCTGACAATCCAATTTCTCAAAAGCATTAATTCTTACTTCAGGAGGTAACGAAAGCAGAGGGCCAATAGAATAAATACTCAAACCTGATCTATAAAATATAGGATCGATAGCTACATTATCTGGAGGCTGTGGCTGAGTCAGCCATATAGCCAAGTTCAATTGAAACAAAGGATCCTTACAAAGTGAATTAATATCCTGTTCCATATTTAATTTCCTTGGAAGATTCGTCAACCAGACTCTTATATTCCTTGTCTCCAATATATGCTTTTGCTGATGGGTCAATATATTTTTGAATGTTGCAGATAAGACGATGAATAGTATTCCCGCAGGTTCCCTTCGGCACAATAGCTATCAAGTGCTTATTTGTTAATTCAAGGAAGATGGGCTTCCACAGATGTTTGTCTACACCATAAACATGAACTTTTGTCGGTCCCAAGACTATTGGATTACCCCATAATCTAAATTTGTTGTTAATACGCCCAAAAGTTGATTTTATCCAGTAATCAAACGTTTCTTTGCTTAATGGCTCACCAAAGTCTATCGTCACGGGAGCTCCAATTAGCTTCTGAAATTTCCCAGGCACTGATACCTTCTCTTTATCTAGAGAATACCAAGCTCTTTCTTCCGTTCTTTTCATTAGCTCATCATATATACGCTGAACATATAAAATATGAGACCTGTGATCTCTGAAATCACCGCTTCTATTAGTGACCTTGCCATTATCATAAAAATCATGCCCCCCCCGCCCTATAGGAGAGGGAAATCGCAATTGAACAACTGAAATCTTGTCAACTAGCTTAAATTTTGCAGCTCTCCTTTCAATAATTTCCGCCACATCTCTATCGATCAGTGCCGACTGGTCCTCATTATATTCATTTTCATTGTGCTCAGGTTCATTCGCTTTTGAATCGATTTCGTAGATACTCTCATGAACAAACAGTAAACTTACATATCGGTAAGGTTTGCTTAACTGTATCACTCTTTTCCACAAAACGTTAAAGGTCAGTCCGCTTAGCCATATATGATCCAGGTCAGGAGAATTAAAAACTAGGTTTTTTACCCAGCTGTCAGCTATATCGCTGGGTTGACTTGTGTAAAATACGAAGTACCTGGGAGTAAATACTTCAACGAACCCCATATATCCATTACCATTGTTTGTATCTAACACGCGATATAAATTCTCATCAATTTTTTCAGTTATTATCCCCGACATTCCTAAGACCATGGATATATCCTTCTGCTTCTGACTGTCTCCTACATGTTCAAGCATATAGCTTTTAACCAAGGGTCGCTTCGTACTTTTCTTACCTAACTCTTCCATTCGTTCGGCAGCGTAACCATCAAAATAGCGGATCATTTTTTCACGAGAATCAATAGATTTGATCTCTTTTGACATATCAATATTCATTTCAATCCTCTATCAAATCATTAGAGTTATGAATGTCCAGAAGCCTTTTCCTCGTCACCTGGATAGCGAATTTTGATAAATCACTTCCTATCCAGCGCCGGCCGAGCTTTTCGGCCACAGCTAAAGTTGTCCCGGAGCCGCAGAAGAAATCA
>CAZPIO010000230.1:0-7060 GCA_964586235.1 uncultured Planctomycetales bacterium | reverse complement strand
GGCGGAACGGGGATGGAAACAGCCGTATTCGAAGGCAGCGCATGGTACCGTGCCGAGGCCGTGCGCGTACGGCGTGTCGTCAGGGTCGGTGAGCTGAGACAGCCCGCGCGCTTGCCACTGGAAGATGGCCGGTTGGTTGCACCAGACACGACGGTCATAGGCGTCCTTCAACGCGACCCAGTTCTTCATGTCGACCAGGTCCGTGAGCAGAACGCCTCCCTCGCCGCCCAGCTCCGGCTCATCCACGGAGTCGTAGCAGAACAGCGCGTTGTGCTCTTCCACCGCGTTGATGAAGGTCTCGAGGTCGTTCCTGCGAGCAGGCCAGTCGCGATACCGCACGAATTCATGTATCCGGATCTTCAGGTACACTCCGTTGGCTTCGGCCGCATTGAGCGTGTCGATCGCCTTTTGCAGATTGGCTGACGACGGATTGCTGCTGACCCACAGATTGGTCATATTGAAGCCGGCCGCGGCCATGTCCGGGAGATGCAACTGCACGCGTTGATAGTAGTCGGTCGGGTCGCCCGAAACGGACGGCCATCCGCCCCACAGCCCGATCGGGAAGTACTTCTTGCCGGTCTTGGGTTTGACGAATGAATCCGGCTCCGCACAGGCGGGCAAAACCGCGGCCATCCACAGGCAGGTGGTCGCCGCCAACACTCGCACGGAAGCTGACATCCGCCCCGTCATCATCGCCGACTTCCGATCCCCCGACCCCGCCGCGGTGCTTCGAGCCGAGGCTTCCCGGATCCCCTCGCCCGATTGTGCCGCTGCCCCATCTTCCGCCATTATACCAGCGCCCCCAACCGTTATACCTGCCGTGTTTTCGGACCTTCTCCGCTCCCCATTCAGTACGGTAGGGTCCGCCCCGGCGGACCATCCCGCCTGAGGCCCCCGGTATTCAGAACCGCGCCCCCGGTCGCCGTGGCGACCGTAAAGGAGCGGCCGGCGACGATGTGGGGCCGACGCCCTCGTCGGCACTGTTCGGCGCCTCGCTGTGCCGAGAATCCCTTCTCGGCACCGGCTACCCGTCCCATCTTTCACAACCGCAACCCTGGTCCGCCGTGGCGACCGCAGCGAGCGGGTGGGGGCGCGATGATGGACTGCGCCGACCGCATCTTCGTATGAGCATGCTCTTCATCCGGCTGACCGCTGATCGCTGACGGCTGACTGCTTCTTCACATCTCCCCCTTGAACGCCGTGTCGAGGATGGCCGGGAGGAGGGCGTCGAGTTCGGCGGCGATGGCGGCCTGAAGTTCACATAGGGTTCGCCCCGCCGGACATCATTGACTGTGCTGAGAGGCCTCGCCGCGTTCGTTTGGCGGGGCTTTTTCATTCTCGAACGCATCGACCAATGGGCCGGACTTCGCCCTCTCTCCATCGCCACCCGGCACCTGCCCTCTACTACCAGCCAGCGGGCTTGCGGATTACGCCGCCGCGCCCGTCTGGAACCTCGGCCGCGAACTGGCAGACCTCCAGGAGCCGTAGCGGAAACGTCTTGTCCTTGTCCGCCGCCGCCCGCAACTCCGTGGCGGCCCCGCGAACCGGATGCCGCGACGGTACATACACGATTACCTGCGTCTGCGGCGACTGGGCCTTGACCATCTCCAGAGCGGGCACCAAATCCGAGTCGCCGCTCACCAGGATGATCCGTTCCGCGCGCCCGTGGTGGACGTCTTCAGAACCCGTCGATGTAGACGATGCTGCGACGGCTCATGCGTGGCCCCCTTTCATGCGGGCGCATAAAAACGGGCAGCCATATAGACTGCCCAGCCCGCTTGTCGCGGGGGAGTTGTACAGAAAGTATACTACACCCGCGGCGGTAGTCAAGAAAAAGCTCGTAACGCCCTGTCCGCCAAGTGGTTGCGTCAAGCGTTGTCCTCCAGCAGTCTCCCGGCCTTCACCTCCGCGGAATCGTCAAGGAAGGGGCTCGGTTGCCGGTCTCATCGATGCAGAAAAAGTACATGGTGGCGAGAATACCCTGGTGCCCGCAACCGCTGCAAGTGCTCACCGACGATGACTTGTGCATTGGCAAATGGTGGCAAGTCTATCGCTGACGGCTGGTCGCTGTTCCTTGCCCGCAGATCACACAGATCCACGCGGATGAGGAACAAGTAGGGCCGACGCCAACCGGTGGTTTCGATAGGCGTCGTGCTAACGGCAGGGGGCTCATCGGTCCCCGTTACCCGCTGTGTCACGGCGCCGACCGGCTGTTCGACGAGCCTGAGGGCCTCAGCCGCGGCATTGAAGATGTCCTCGTACGTCAGCCCAGCGTTGCGCCCGACGATCTGGTTGTACCTACAGCCATCGGCAATGAGCCGAAGGATCTTGGCGGCCTTCTCGCTCAGTCGGCTTGCTCCGTCGCCCATTTCACAGCTTCCTCACGACTGTCCTGGCCGGGACAAAAGGCAGCAGCACGTCGAACCCGGAGGCAATCCCGGCATGCGTACGAGTTCAAGATTGTCCCGGAACCGCGAGACTGGCTTGGCACACGGCCGTCCCTCCGAATCACGGGTTCAGGGTCTTGCGGATGCTGTCGGCGCCCTCGGCGAAGCCCGGGCTCTCGGTACCGCCACCCGCGAGTTTCCAGTCGCACCTTCTCAGCGCCTGAGTTCCCTCAGCCTCACCCAGTCGCCGGGGGCGCGTTCATAGGTCCAGAACCACCAGCCGTTCATGGCGCGGCGCCGGGCGGCAACTCGGGCGGCGTCCGAGGGCGAGTTGAACAGCCGGCCATCGTAGCGGATTCGCCCATCTCGCCGGACCTTCGCCTTGAGTAGATTGCCCTTGAACCGCGCCCGCAGGCGCATAGGCTCCGTGATGTAGCAGGCCAGAACCGGCTGACGGCCGTCCACCTCGACCCGGCGGCGGATCTGGCCTTTCTTGTCGAGTTTGAGTATCCGGATTCGACCCAGCAAGTCGTCCAGCCTCTGTCGGTCATAAGCCCGAATGCGTCGGGCGAGCTCCTGCCGGAGGTTCTGTGATGGGGACTCCCTCATCATATTTCGTAATCTTCACACTGGGCACCACGTAGTCGGTTGCGGTAGTAGCGACGGTTTCCTTGCTTATGTAATCCTTGGCGCGAGAGACAACATCCGACGCGAGATCTGTGAGTGCCTTAAGATGCCCCTGTTTGCTCATCACAGTTCTCCCTTGAAAGCCTCGTCGAGGATGGAGGGGAGCAGGGCGTCGAGTTCGGCGGCGGTAGCGATCGGAGTTCCTTCAGCCGCTTCTTGTTGGCCTGCTGGATCTCGTCGCCAGCGCTGGCGTAGGTCGGCTTGGACTCGAAAACCACAGTAGGCAGGTCCGGCCGGTAGCGGAGGAGGTAGCTCGCTCGCTTGTCCGGGCGCTCCGGTCCCTCTTCGCATATCTCGCGTTTCGCCATGGCGCCCGGAGTGTTCGTCTCTCCCGGCCCTGGCCCGCGCCCGAAATCCGCGTCAATCTGCGTAATCTGCGGGCACACTGCTCTGCTTTCTCCTGCCAGTCCCCTCTGCCTTCTGCCTTGCCCCTTCTGCCTTCGCTGAACCCTGCTTGCCACGGCGTAGCTGCCACAGCGAAGCCGGGAACCACGAACCCTGCTTGCCACGGCGAGCAGGCCTGAACCCCGAACCCTGAACCCCGAGCCGATCCAGCTCTGTATCCCACCCCACGGCCAGGAGCCCGGCAACGACAAACCGTCGGCACGTGTCCGCTTCGTTTGACATCGATTGCTGCTCGACCCGCCGTCTGTGCGGGTGGAAGGGTTTGATTGCCACATTATGCCAAGCGTGTCGCCAGACAAGGTCCGGCCCCGAACTGCACCCTGGCGAACCCCGCCCTCCGACCCCCATAAAGTACATCAAGACGCCCTGAAGTGCCAGCGGGATTCCCCCCATCCCTGCCGCTTCCCCATCCGTGTGATTCGTGTGATCCGTGGTCAGACTCCTCGGTCCTCCCGCCTCCGGCCTCCCGCCTTGCTGTCTCGCTGCCGTGGGCAGAGCCGCTTCGTCCAATCTGCGCAATCTGCGTAATCTGTGGACACACCCCTTCGTCTTCCGTCCTCCAGTCCCTCGGTGGCCATCACTCATCTCGCCACGGCGTGTCTTCGACATTCGGATTTGGACATTGACCGGTCATTGAGGCTTGGGCATTGGTCATTGTCTCTCCCCGTCTGTTCGCCCATTCCCCGGCTGAGCGAAGCGCCCTGCCGTGTTATGTGCGTATCGGGACCCGCAGAGACACCGCGCGCCGTACGCCTGCCCGCGCCCCACGCTCTTTGACAACTGAGATCTCCAGATCGGCCCTATTTGGCTGAAAGGTGAGAGCTGATGGCTGACAGCTCCTCTTGCGAAACGAACCCAACGGCAACCTGGGAAGTCTTCGCCAACTTCTCTCCGCGTCGCCCCTTCCCGTGTCCCCGCATCTCCGTGTCGGAGTTTGCCCGCCTTGGCGGGTGTCTTCTCAGCCCCCGCCTCCAGCCCCACGCGCCATCGTTGCGCAGAACGAACCCAACGTCAAGATGGAGAAGCCTGCTCCCTTCCATCTTCTCGGTGCCCTCCGTGTCTCCGTGGTTCCCGCTTGGCTCACTTCTCTTCTTGGCGTCTTCCTTGGCCTGAGCCTGTCGAAGGCGGCGTCATGGCGGTCCAACCAGTCCCCAGCGCCAAACAAACCCAAACTTGGGCAATCTGGGCAACATAGGAAAAATGACGCCCGCCACGCCACACACTCGGCCGACCCGACGGCAGGCCGTCGTTTACCATATTATACCACTTTTATAGGTTATGACAGGCGTTCGAGCGGAACCGGCATCCCGGACAGGATTCGACGACAAGCGATCTTGCGACGCCCTCGCCTGCCCTGCGCCGAGACGCCGTTCTTGCCCTCGACGGCTCAGCGGGGCCGTGACTTGATCCAGTCGGCGATATCCGCCACCACCCGCTCGTCCACGTGGCCGGGCTGCTCGTACTCGGCCGGAGTGGAGGGACCTTCGCCCGCGATGAACAAATGGTTCAGCGGCTCATAGAGCTTGAGCGTGATATTCTCTTTGCCTGCGAGTTGCTTCTTCCAGATGGCAAAGTCTGCCTTGGTCACCTGGTAATCACGCCCGCCCTGAAGGATCAGGATAGGCAGCCGCAATCCCGCCGCGGCCCCGACCGGATCCAGCTTATGGAGTCGTTCCAGGTGCGCCGCGGGCATGCCCAGCTTCTCGCTCGCGCCCTCCAGCCTGCCCGCGCGGATCGCCGCAAGCGCCTCCTTCACCTCGCGGACCTTCTTCTTCGTTTCGTCATCCGCCGCCCCGCTGACCTTGACGATGTATTCGGTTTGCTCCTCGACCAGGTCGAGGATCGACCGCGCGTTGCCGGCCAGAAGGATGATGCCGGCCAGCTTCGGGTCTCGCTGGGCGATGAACGGCGCCGCGAACGCACCCTGGCTGTGACCCACGACAAAAACCCGCTTCGGGTCGATCTCCGGGCGCTTCCGCAGCAGGTCCGCCGCGGCCAGTGCGTCGTCGATCGTCTCCGTCTCGAGCGTCCAGTCGGCCGGCTTCGTTGCGGTCGGATGCTTGTGAGTCCGCTTTTCGTAGCGCAGCACCGCGATCCCGCGAGAAGCCAGCCCCCACGCCAGGTCGCGGAACGGTTTGTTCGCCCCGACGGTCTCATCCTCGTCGTGCGGCCCCGAGCCGTGTACCAGCACGACCGCCGGATGCGGGCCGGCGGCCTTCGGGATCGTCAGCGTTCCGGGCAGCGGGAACCGTCCGGCCGAGACGGTCCCTTTCTCCTCGCGAAACAACTCGCTGCTGACATAGGCGGGCTGCGTATACGCTACCTCGCGATCGATCCGATCGAACCACAGGCCCGCCAGGCGATCCGAGTCGTCAAGCACAATCCTCAAACGGACCTTGCCGCGATCGAAGCGGCAGGCAAATTGAACCGAATAGAACCCTGTGACCTTGGTGGGCTTCGCGGATATCTCGGAGCGGTACTGGCCGACCTGCGAAGTGATGCCCTCCCACATCTGCTCGGCTTCCTTGGGGCCCATCGCGGCCTTGACCTTCTCGGTACCGGCATCGGTGAACTCGCGGTACTTACCGTCGATTAGAAAACGCAGAAGCGTGCGAGCGCGAGTGGTCTTCGCCTCACCCCGCTCATCCGCGGCACCGCACTGCATGACAACAAGCGCCACCACCAGGACAGATATGATCACTCCAAATCGCCCCATGCTCACTTCTCCTTTGCCCGACAAACCGCTCTCGAAGACTCACGCGATCACGGCCGTTGGTGAGGGCTCGCCTCGGCTCGGCCGAGGCGCTCCCGAACAAATCACCTCTCTCATATAGACACCGCAATGGCAGGGGGATTACGGGAGGCACGCCTATCGCATCCAGACAGGATCCAGAACCCAGCCACGTACGGGCTTCGCCGGTGTCTCCACCGTCGGCCGCGGAGGTGCCGCCGCCAGCCAACCCGGCTTCCACCTGCCAAACTGAAGGCCACCCTTCGTCTTGACCCACACGCCCGACACGCGCGACAGGTCCCGCCACCAGAGCACGCTGACCACCTTGCCTGGCAGCAACCCCGCACAGTTGACGGCATTGAAGCCGCGCAAACTGCTCCTGCGGCATTCGACCAGACCACGCGGGTCATAGAACCACAGCGGTTCGCTCGCCGAGGCTCCCTGCGGCGCCGCCCACGGCATGTCCATGCGGGCGGCCCCCAGCAGTGGGACGTATACCAGCCCTGGCCGCCAATTGACGACCCGGTATTCCAGGGAGTCGAGGGGCATGAGAAGGATTCTGGAGGCGACGCCTCGGCGGTCAAACAACGGCAGCAGCGCACAGTTTGACAGCTTGGCATCACTGAGCTGGACCGTGCAGTTCGCCAGATGTCTGGCCGATACAGGCAGCGGGCTTACGAAAGGCGCCCGTTCCTCGACGACTTCGAGCGATGTTCGCTTACGTCTACGCCTCGACAACAGCAGGAGCGGCGGCATCATGCCGATTTCCCATCCTGCGCCGGAGGAGCGTTGCGGAAGCCCATGGCAGCCATCCCCATCGCGCCGGTATTCATCGAGTCGGCCATCCCCG
>CAZPIO010000229.1:0-7108 GCA_964586235.1 uncultured Planctomycetales bacterium | reverse complement strand
CGAGTTGAACGGCCGCCACGGACAAGGCCCCAGCCACAGATCCCAGTCGACCTCCTCCTTGGGCGGCACCGGCTCGGGCGGCAGCCAGTCGTGCGAAAGTTCAGCCGCGTCCCAGGGCGCGGTGTGTGCCCGGGCCGTATGAACCTGGCCCAGCCGCCCGCTGCGGGCCATCTCAATACAGAACACGAAGTTGGCTTCGCTGAGCCGCTGCGTGCCGGTCTGATAGATCCGGCCGTGCTGCTTGGCGGCGTCCACCACCGCTTGCCCCTCCGCGATGGTCATGCACGAGGGCTTCTCGCTGTAGACGTCCTTGCCGGCGCGCATGGCCATGACCGTGGCCGGCGCGTGCCATCGATCGCCGGTCGTGATGATCAGAGCGTCAATATCGGTACGCTTGGCAAGAAACTCGCGCATGTCACCGTAAACGACGCAATCACTGTTACCGTAGTGGGCGTCCACGAATTTCTTGACCGCCTCCCGCCGCGACTTCTGCGCATCGCACACGGCGACGAACCGGACGTCCTTCTCCGGCAGCATCCACTTGACGATGTGCGTCCCGCGCCCGCCGATGCCGATGCCGCCGAGCACGATCTTCTCGCTCGGTGGAATCGCACCGTTGCGGCCCAGCACTGCCGATGGCACGATATAGGGTGCCGCCAGCGCACCCACACCGCCGGCCAGCGCCGTGCGCTTCAGCACCTGCCGCCGCGTGAGCCCGCCCTGGGCCGACCCAAAAGACGCCTTCTGTGATTGTCCCAGCTTTTCATCGCCGCCGTCTTGAATAAGTTGTTTTGAAGACATGTCGTCGATTATACGTCCGCGCCGGCACCCTGCAAGTGCGTCAGTCAGAACGTCTGCCGGCCAGACCGTGACGCGATCCTTCTGGGCGCTTGAGCGAGCGGGTCGGGTCCTACCGTCGGCGCACGCGGTTGTGGCCGCCGGGGCCGTTAAAGAGAAACGTTTTCCACGACAGGGTTGAAAACCCGATGCGTTGGGCGGGGGCTTCTCGTCCCGGGTCACAAAGCACGAGCGGTTCTATACCGGGGAATCGTCGCTGGAACTCCAGCAAGCCAGCGAGATCGCGGCTCGTGTAGGCGCCCGTCTTGACTTCCACCGCGATGCGGCCCCACGACCCCTCGCTGATGAAATCAACTTCGTGCGGCTCCTCGCGCCAGTGAAATAATTATCTCAGTATGATGGAATGTCAAGTCGGTCATCGCCGTCGAAGACAGAAAACCGCCGCACGATGGACTCTCTATTCAATCTCGATTTTCGCCCAGTACGCCGCCTCATAGGACCATCCATTCGCCTCGTTGGTCAGTTGCAGCGTGACGATCCGGCCGGCGTACTCGGAAAGGTCCACATCAATGCTCGTCCAGCCGTCGGGCGCGCTCTCCTTGCCGATCACCTTGTGAACCAGTTGCCGGTCGGCCGAGACTCTCAGGACCCAATCCCCGTCAGGATGGTGCCCGACCACCAGGTGCAGCGTGGTCTTCTTGTCCGGCAGAATGTCCACCCGTCGCCCCAGGACGCAAGGCATCGTCTCGCTGAGCGGGTGGGTCACCAGGACGTTCTTCTTCCCCAGTTCGTCGCGAATGCCCGGCGACATGTCCGCACCGCAGTCCCTGATCATCCAGCCGGGGGCGAATTTCGAGAGGGCCTCGTTGAGGTCCACGCGGGTGCTCTTGCGCGGCCCCTCCTTCGGCGGCTTGATCTGGGCCATCTCCTCCGCCGTGAATTTGCTGCCGGCGATCGGCCCGGGCTCCCAGCACTGCTCCAGCTTGCCGGGCACCGGCTTCTCGATCGGCAGCACGAACATCTCCTCCCCGCTGCCGTCTTTCTCGATCTTTCCGCCGGCCTTCACCACCGCCTGGCGCGCGACCTTCTCGCACGCGTCGATCAATTTCGGAAAGTTGTAGCTGGTGTGGATCCAGTACTTCTCCTCGTCGAGTTTCTCCTTGAAGCGGTCGGGGACCTTCGAAAACCCGAGGGTAGTGAAAAGCACCCCGGCCGCACTCGATGGATTGCAGTCCGAGTCCTGGCCGGCCCGCGTGGAGATGATAATCGACTGATCCAGGTCACCTTTGCCGTAAAGCAGCCCCAGGACGATGTAGGCCCCGTTAATCTTGGCGTCGATGTTAAAGTCGCCCTTGTCGCAGGAGGCCCTTCGGTAGGCCGGGTTCTTGTGGTACTTCTCGTTGATCCGCCGCCAGGTTGCTTCCCAGTCCTCGGGCTTGTCCCTGTACCAGGCGAGCACGTCACGGACGCATTCCGCGTACTGGCTGCCCTCCGGAATGCATCGCAGGCCGGCTTCGACCAGCTTGATCGGATCCTTCTCGAAGAAGGCTTCGGCATACATACCACCGACGAACTGCCCCCCATAAAGCCCGTCGCCGTAATTCATGATCCGCCCGAACTTCTCACCCAGCGCGATCACCGTGTTGGGCAGGCCGGGTGAAACCAGGCCCGCAAAATCGGCCTCGATCTGGTAATCGATGTCGTCGGCATGCTTGTTGAACTCCGGATGCCCCGAGTCCGGCGGAGCGATGCCCCGACGCAGCGCCTCGCGCCCGGCCCTGTTCGCGTGCCAGAGCGGGTAGCCGCTGTTGGCAAAATCAATGCCCGCTTGCCGGATCGACACGTCAAGCCCGTATACCTCCAGCGTGCGCAAGAAGGTCATATCGACGTAAAGGTCATCCTGCCGGAAGCTGCCGTTGATCGTCTCCGGCACCCACTTGGGCATTTTGTCGGCCGGGATGATGTCCCCCTTCCATTTGAACTCCGTCGGTGCCCCCCAGGCGACCCCGGCCATCTGGCCCAGCCAGCCGGCCTTCATCCTGTCGCGATATTCCTTCACCGGCAGTCGGCGGACGTCCGCGGCATGCACCGAAGCGACCGCGGACGCGGCGATCAGCAAAGTGGTGACAAAACGTCTCATACAATCCTCCTTTTGGCTGGCCCTCCGGTCCGAGCGTGTCGCACTACCAGGTTTGCCCTTGGCCAAATCACGGGGCTCGATTGAGGGCCTGTATATCAGCTCTCTCTAACCCGAAACCTCCCAGGCAACTCTGTCCGAAGTTCGACCGATGGTCTCGCCCGGCTACGCTTCCGGGCGGCGCTCAGCCATTGTACAGCGTCCGCCGGTTGCGCCTACCGCTCCTGTTGTTCTCGATGGATGGACCTCAGTTCGGGCAGTTCGGGTCGGCCGACACGCCGTGGCCGCTGATGCAGCGCAGGAAGACAGCGAGGTCGGATTGATCCACGTCGCTATCATCGTCCAAGCGGGCATTCTGGCAATCAGGATCAGCAATGGGCAGCCCCGGTGTGCTCAGGCAGGACTGCAGGTGGCCGAAGTCGTCCTGGTCAACGTCGCCATCAGAGTCGAAATCCGCGCGGGACAACTCCTGCACAAGGTCGATCTTTACCGCCACGTCCGTTGTGAGACTCTCCACAGCCAGCGAGACAATACCCTCCGGCGATGGCAACAGCATTTGCTGACCGGTGGTCAGGCCGGTGTACGTGTCCACCCAGGTCACGGAATACCGTGCAGGCGTGGCCACATCCGGAATCTCGATGGTGGCGCTTGCGGGGCTGATGATCACACCGTTTACGACATTTCGCCAATGGTGGTCGGCATGGCCGATCCACAGGTGACCCCTGATGGCTGTGCGGTCAAACTGACCCACAACTCGAACGACAGGGTTCGAAGACGTCGCCCGGGCATCGGTGTACGAACCGTTGCCCAGGGGGATATCGTTCATGAACTGCCGAAAGACCCGATAGATGCCGTACAGATCGCCGTGGCCCACGTCTTCGCCGCGGATGTTGTTAGGATACCAGTACAACTCCAGCATGCCGTTGTAGTCAAGTTGAGCCCAGGTCAAGTTGTGCAGCCAGACACCGGCGGTGTCGAGTTTGAGATCAGTGTCTTCGCCGCCGCCGTGGCTGTCAGGACCGAGGATTCCGGTCTCGCCACGAATGATCGGCTTGCCGATGCTCTTGGCAAGCAGGCTTCGTCCGAGCGTCCAGTGCCCATATGCGGCATCGGTGTTCTCGGGCGTCCCGTAGTAAAGATATGCGTGCACGTCGGCATGAAACACGTCGGGGTACGCGGCATTGCCCCAGAATGCCGTGGCCGGGAAATCGCTCCAGAACGAAGTCAGCGCATCGTGACGAACCGGGTCGTTGCCATGGAACCAGGAGGCCATCCGCTGAGTGTGCTCATGTCCGCGGGAATCGTTCGGGTCCTGCTCGTTGGCCAGTTCCCAGGAGTGTACGGAGCGGTACGCTCCCCAGCGGGCCGTGAGGTATCGCCACCAGCCCGTCTGATACCAGTAGCCGGGTGTGCCTTGTGCTGCGTTGAAGTTGGTCGGGCTCGAATTCTTCTCAATGAAGCCGCCGGCTCCTAGCCTGGTCAAAACCCAGTCGTCCTTCTCCGTCACAACGATCCGGTAGTACAGGCCCAAGTCCAGCGCCCGCTGGAGCATGCAGTCATATTGCCACGAGGTCAGGTTGCAGAAGTACTGATGGTAGTTCATCCGGGGGCGGCGGTTCAGCTCTGGCCCGAGCTGACCCCCGGCGAGCACCTCCCGAATCGAGATTTCGTCGATGAAAGCCGCGCCACCCGTGGTGTTTTCCAGGATGAAGCTCACATTGCCCAGGTAATTGCCGGTTGCGGTGAAGGTTCCCTCCTGCACGCTCCAGTCCAGTGAACCGTTGCGATGAGCCACAATCGCCGGCTTGCTCGGAAAGAAGTTGGCCGGTGGATCAGGCCAGCCGGTATGCTTCACCGTGAAGCCGTAGGCGTAGCCCGCCTGGGCCGGGCCGGTGACCCCGATCAGCTTGACGCGGACGCGCACGCGGTAGGAATGCCCCGATTGTAGAGCCGTATCACCGCCCAACCAGCCATAGAACATGCAGGGGTTGGAGGCGTCCAGCTTCACGCTGACGTCGCTCTGGCCGTATGCCTGCTGCGAATTCAGCCCCTCGGCAGGCAGATAGCCGTGGTACGGAAGCGTCGCCGACAGCAACGGCGGATGGCCGGAGCCACAGACACATGACCCGAGCATCCAGTTGCGGAAGAGGTTCGCCGAGTCGTTGCCCATTCTGGCCAGCCTGCTTTCGAGTTTGTACAGAAAGCTGGCCACATCAATGTATGTGTCATTGTGCCCCACGCCCACATAGTGCGTGCCGTCATCAAACCGGAAATATCGCTTGTCGACGGGGTTGGGCCGGATGAAGCCGTGGTTGAGGGGGTCCACCGGAGTCGTGGCGGTGAAACTCCGGGTCGAGGATGTGGTTGTCCCACGAGCATCGGTAACGGTGATACGATATTGCCAGGTACCCACTCGCGGTGGTGCGAACTTCAACATCCAGTGCGGCAGCCCTTGCGGCGTAAGCCAGTCCTTGCTGTTACGCACCTCGTAAACATGAGGTTGATAGTAGAACGCGGGCTGGACCAGGACCGTCTGGAAGGCGTCATCGCTGAATTCGCCATTGACGGTGATGCCCAGCGAAGGCGTGATGCCGGCCGGCGGGTTGCTGTCGTAGGGCCATTCCAGCGCCGTGGCCCAGGAATTCTGGACATCAAAGGAAACCACGAAAGGTGCCCAGCATTCCACGTTCGTCGATTGCGGAACGATGGCTGTGATCTGAACGGGATCCTGAGGATGATAATACACCTGCCGCTCGACCCTGGTCATCTGGCCGGCGGCCGAGAACGCATTGAGCAAAACACGGTTCCGTCCGGGGTGAAGAGGAACGGCCGCGCTGAGATTGACGGGATCGGAGCACGCGCCGGCTTCGCCGCGGTCGGTGGACCAGCGAACATCGACCGCGCTGGCGGCCTGTCCGGTCAGGTTGAGCATATCCTGGCTGGTCTCGCTCGGGTCCGTGGCAGGCGATGAGAGATTCACGCTGGGATACGAGTTGTCGCTGACCGTTACGGTCGCGGTTCTGGTGGTCTGCGCGCCCTGATCATCCCGAGCTATGACACTGACTGTGTAGAGGCCCGGCGAAACGTAGGTGTACTGTCCGGTTGAATTCAGGGCGTGCCCGCCGTCGCCGAAGCTCCAGTAGATGTTGTTGATGGCACCGTTCGGGTCATCTCCCGTCAGGGCATACTGAACGGAAGCCGGCACCGAGGTGGCCACGTCCGGTGTGATTGTGATCTGGACATCGGGCGGCGGATTGGTTCCGTCATCCTCAAACAGCACGATGTCATCGACATAAAACTCGACGACGGCATCGCTGTTCATCCATTTGTCCACGTTGATGTTGATCGTACCATCGACGGCCGTGAAGCGGATGGCGACCTTGAACCAGGCCCCCGCGCCGTGAGAACCGGTGGTCATGGTCGTCTGAGCAAGAGTCGCCCAGTTGCCTGAAAAGGCGGCCAGCCGAATGCCTCCCCATTGCACGTTGCCGCTCTGGACGATGTAGAACCAGGCGAGAGCCTTGTAGGTCTTGCCCGCAGTGGCCGATTGCGGCTGGCTGATCCTGCCCGTCCCGCCGGTTGTCTGATGGCAAGAATAGTTGCCGTTTTGAGCTTGGGCCGTCGAGACTTCGGCATTGACAAGCGATCCCCATCCGGCCAGGCTGCCGGCCTCAAAGTCCCCGTTGCTCAGCAGGTTCGTGATCGCCGCTGCCGGTCCGTGACAGACCAGCAAGAGAACGAATCCAAACCGAAGGCTTCCGGAACTCATGGCACTTCTTCCTTCCCTGCCAATTATCTCAGGTTGAAGGATGAATTGCCATACAAGTCTTGACCGGTATCTGCTTTATGCGCCTGCTCGCGTCGCAGCCTCGGATACTGCCCGGCTCATCTCAAGGGGGGATCGCCCGTCAGGCGACGCCGCCCTCCTCGCGCACCATAAAGCCCATCAAGTCGCCCAGGTCCTGCACCGCCTTCATGTGGTCGCCATAGAACACCACGCGGTGCAGCAGGGTCATGACATCGCCCTTGATCACGTCTGCACCCCAATCGAGGAAGAGCCGCCTGGCGTCGGCCACGCTCTGGGTGAACTGCGTGCGGCAGGCCAGCGGGCTGGTGCCCGTCTCGATGATCTTGCCCGGACAGACCAGCATCGTGTCCAGATTCACCAGCTTG
>CAZPIO010000228.1:0-7377 GCA_964586235.1 uncultured Planctomycetales bacterium | reverse complement strand
GCCCTGGCGCTATCGCCAAGGCCATTCTTGCCTCGAAAGTGTTCAACTTGGGCTAACCTCAACCAACCCCGCAGGCCCGCCTCTTTCGAGAGCACACGGGCGATTTTGCCTGTGAAATTCGCCCAGGCTCGATCGCCCCATCTGTCGCCGACCGCGGTCGAAAGATCGGAAACTGGCGGAAAACAGCCGGTTTTCCGACTCCCAAGGCGATTTCCGGCCGATTTGCGGCTGTTTTCTCACGTGGAGGGCAAACCCCGAAATGCCCAACCACCCCCATCTGCGGTCGGCGGGTAGCCTGAAACTCGCAAAAACCGCCGAAAAACTCAACGTCGTCCGCCGGATCTCAAAAAATCCTAACAAATTCAGGGGTTTTCGCTGGACGAACAGACCAATTCTCAGTATTATTCCCGTGAAATTGGGCCGGTGGGCGGCCCATGTCTTGAACAAGGAGGTCCGTAAATGGCTAAACTCACGAAGTCGGCCACCGCCAAGATGCTTGCCGAGAAGGTTGGTATCAACCGCAAGCAGGCAATGGCTTTCATGGAGGAGCTGGCGCTGCTGGCCTACAAGGAAGCCAAGAACAGCTTCACGCTGCCGGGTCTTGGCAAGCTGGTGCTCGTGAACCGGAAGGCCCGCATGGGCCGCAATCCGGCCACCGGCGAAGCCATCAAGATTCCGGCCAAGAAGGTCGTGAAGTTCCGCGTGGCCAAGGCCTGCAAGGATGCCATCCTTGGCAAGAAGGCCCCCAGGAAGAAGAAGTAAGCCCACGATGGTTCGGCCGTCGCGACGCCACGAAACGCGACGGATGACAGCCGAAACGAACCAACGCGATCGTTGAACCCTTGGGGACTTCTGATCGCCAGTCGCCGCGAAGCGTCGGATGGGGTTATCTGCGTCCGATGTTTCGCGGCGATTCTTTTTTCGCGGGCCCGTCATCAATCGGGCGGCGCATGAAAACGGCCGGAGCGGTACGTGTTTAGCGTGCAAGAGAGCGGGTCAGGCACTTTTTGCCGGCTCTTCTGTGCCTCCGAGGGCCATCCGGACTCAGTGAGCATCCCCAGACCACACGCCGAACCGCATCTGGGCAAAAAGAGCCAGACCCCGGCACGCTAAACACGTACGTCGGAGCGTTTCCGGCCGCGAATCGAGGTGCCCGCTTCTCACTCGGAGGTCGAGGCGGATCGCCGCGTACCTCCATCACTGCTGTCGCCCTCACAAAGAGGGATCGGCCGTTGCCCGGCGGCACATGGAGATCAGTTCGGTGACTTCCGCAGCTACCTCGCTCACGCAGCCGGCCGCCTTGGCCGACTGCTCCAGCGTTGCTGCCATTGTCCCGATCGTCTCGAAGCCGAAACCACCGCTGGCCCTCTTCAACTGGTGCGCCAGACGGGCCAGCTCGCTCGGATTGTTCATCGCCACCGCCTGCTCAATTGCCTCAACGCGGTGCTGCAGATTGCCCACGAATTCCTCGACAAGCTCCATCATGGCCGAGTCGTCACCGGCAGAGCTGACAACCGGAGGTGCATCCGACATGGTCATGGATCGTCTCCCGTGGTGCCTGATACCCCTTGGATTCGCCAGGCGCGGCGAGCGCTTCGGCTCTCTGCGCTCATATCGGCTTGGTGATCAGCTGGGGTGACTACCTGAGAAGGAATGTGCCGTTGGGCCAAGGATTATCGGTCTTACTGGAGTGATGAACCACCAATCGACGCTGACGCCAACTCTGAGAAACAGGGTCGCGAGCAAAACCGGCAGGTGTGCGTTCTCGACAGACAACTCGGTGGCCTGAAAAGGCAGGACCACTTGCTCCCGGGGATCTGGCCCGCGCGAACCCGATCGCCACTTGCATCGCGGAGCGGCTCATTTGCCGGCGTAGTCGATGATCCGCGCGATCTCGGTGCGTAGATCCTTGCGGTTCACGATCCGATCGACGAATCCGTGCTCCACCATGAATTCGGCCGACTGGAAACCCTTGGGGAGTTTGGCCTTGATGGTATTCTCGATGACCCGCGGTCCGGCAAAGCCGATCATCGCTCCGGGTTCGGCGATGTGGACGTCGCCCAGAGACGCGAAGCTCGCGGCCACGCCGGCCGTCGTCGGGTCGGTCATCACCACGATGTAGAGTCCGCCGGCATCATCCATACGGGCGACGGCCGCGGACGTCTTGGCCATCTGCACCAGCGAGACCATGCCTTCCTGCATGCGGGCCCCGCCGGAGGCGGTCACGATCACAAAGGGAATGTTCTCGTCCGTTGCCCGTTCGATCGAGGCGGTCACTTTCTCGCCCACCACGGCGCCCATGGAGGCCATGATGAAGAACGGGTCCATGACCGCCAGGATAACCGGCCGGCCGCGGATGAAGGCTTTGCCCGTCACCACGGCCTCGATCTCGCCGGACTTCTCCTGGGCCTGCTTGAGCCGGTCCTTGTACTTGCCGCGGTCCGAGAACCGCAGCGGATCAGTGCTGACCAGGTCGGCCAGGAATTCCTCAAAGGTGTCCGGGTCAACAAGCTGCCTGATCCGCGTCCGGGCAGGTATCCGGTTGTGGTAGCCGCACTCCGGGCAAACGTGCAGGTTTTCCTCCAGGGCCTTCTGGTACACGGTTGCCTGACAGGAAGGACACTGGGTCCACAAGCCTGCCGGAACGTCAACCCGGTTCAGTACCGGCCCCGGAGCGGCTGCCGCAGGGGGATTCGTCGTACCTTCGTCTGCCAAGTGAGATCTCCCGCATTGCCAGCCGGAAGACGCAGGACCGCTCCCGGCCTCCGACTGGACCCCCATTATCGCGGATTCGGCCCGCGATTGTCCACTCCCCGTGCCAACTCAGAACCCGGAGCCTGGTCGACGTGGCGATCGCAAGCGACGGACCAATTTCAGAACCCGCAGCGCAAGCGACAGGCCAAGCAGCAGAGCGGCCCGCCCACGTCGCGATCACCCGACGGTGCCGAAGTAATACTCGAAGAACGCTTCGGGTTTCACGTCCACGGCCACCTGGTGAGGTTTCTCCCGGGCGTTGGGATTAAAATGAGTCAGGCCCTTCAAGCGGCTCGACTCGAGCTCAACCTCGACCAGCCCCGCCTGGAAAGTCAGCAGATCCGGCTGGAAGATCGACACCGCGGCGAGTGGATCATGGAAGGTGATTGCCGGCCGGCGTTTAAACCATTCCTCGGCCATCTCGCCGACGATTCTGACCGGCCCCTGGCTGAACCGCCTGCGGCACTCGTCGGCCGGCATCTGGCAGCGAGTGGTGACCTCCAGCCCCACGCACCGCACGGCCGGTGGACGAGCGGCGAACACGATCGCCGTGGCGTGCGGGTCGCCGATCGCGTTCCACTCAGTCAGGCCGTGACCCGGCGGACGGGCAACATAGACGCCCGCCATCATCACATGGGCCTTCAGCAGCGAGGGAATCTCCGGATCCAGGGCGAACAGCAAACCCGCATTGGTCAACGGCCCGACGGTCAGCAGCGTGATCTCGCCCGGACGCGAGCGGATCGTTTGCCGCAGAAAGTCGACTGCGACGTTCGGGGCGAAAGATTCGCGGTGCGGGTACTTCGCTAACACCGTTCGCTGAGGCACCTCGGGCTGACGCTGCGGAACGATCATCGGCTTGCCCGCCCCGCTGTGGATCGGCACGTCCTTGCGGCCGAACGACTGGCACACCGCGTCCACGAGCTGGGCCCGCACCATCGGCTCGCCCGTGACCGTGGTCACGCCCAGCAGGTCACATCTCGGCTGCCTCAGCAGGTAGGCCAAAGCCACCGCATCATCGATGTCGCTGCCGATGTCCGTGTCAAACAGAATGGGGACCCTATCCTCTGCCATTCGCAACTCTCAATTCTTCGCTCTCGATTCCTTTGCAGCCTTCTCCAGCCCGCCGATCAGCGCCGACTGAGTCAGCACCTCATCCAGGCGAATTACATTATCCGGCCGTCCCGCCGGAATGATCAAGTAGAGGGGCACGCCCCCACTGCCGTGCTTCTTCAGATCTTCCGCGATCTCGCGGCTGGGCAGCGTGTAATCGGCTTTGAACGGCAAGATCCGCAGGCGTTTCATCGCCTCTCGGACCGCCTCGGTATTGATCACCGCCTTCTCGTTCGCCTTACAGTTCACGCACCATTCGGCGGTGTAGTCGATGAAGATCGTGTAGCCGGCATCCACAGCGCGGCCGGCTCGCTGGCGAGTGTAGGGAATCCACGGGATCTCATCGCCCTTCCAGACGATTCCGGCGAACTCGTCGGACGGCTGAGTGCCTGAAGTCGGCTGATTCCAGGAGGCCAGCAACAATTCCCTCCGCTCCTCGATCAGGCCCGGGATGGTCGAGAGCAATCGGAAACACACGAACCAGCCACCTACGATGACCCCGGCGGTGAGAGCGTAGTAGGTGATCTTCCTTCTCAGGGCCGCACCGTATTCAACCTTGCCGTACAGCCACACCCCGACCGACACCAACAGCAGGAACAGGACCGCCAACAATAGCCCATAGCCGCCGATCTGAGCCGCCAGCGGATTGAGCAGCCAGACCACCGTGCCGAGCAGGCAGAACCCCATCAGGTGCTCGAACGTGACCATCCACGGCCCGGCCTTGGGGATGAATCGCACCCACACGGGCTTGGCCGCCAGGATCACGTAAGGCAGGCTCATCCCAAGCCCGGCGGTCACGAAAATCAGCATTCCGACGGCCGCCGGCTGCCGGGAGGCAATGGCCACAGCCCCGGCCAGGAACGGGGCGGTGCAGGCGGTACCCAGCACCGTGGCAAGCAGGCCCATTCCGAAGGCGCTGATGTGGCCCTCGCCTTCCACGCGGCCGGCCAAGTCCCCGACGATCCGGGGCGGGAACAACGCGAATACGCCGAACAGACTCAACGCAAATGCCGTCACGACCGCGGCCAAGCCGATGAGCACCTGCGGGTACTGAAAGAAACCGCCCCACGTGTGACCTCCGCCCCAGGTGCGCCCCAGGCCGACGATCAGCAGGCCCAGCGCGATAAACGAGAGCTCGATCCCCGCCGCGAATGCCAAGCCGAGCGTCAGGACCCGCATTCGGCTCTCCTTGGCCTGCTGCACAAACGAAAGGACCTTGATCGAGATCACCGGCAGCACGCAGGGCATCAGGTTGAGCACGAACCCACCGACCAGCGCCATGATCAGGTAGCCGGCCAGCCCCAGCCGCATGAGGGCGGCCTGGATACGGCCCAGCCATGAGCCGCTGGTCGGCAGCAGAGCGGGCCCCCTGCCGCTAACGGCCGCCGAAGCGCCGGGTAGCTGATCTGCGGTTGCCTGCGACGCAGGCCTGCTCGTCGGCGCGCTTGGGGCGGTCTCAGGCGGGACCTCGCGCCGCGCGGCCTCGAAAAGGGCCGCATTGACGTTCCCGGGCGTTTCTCCGGGCTTGGCCACGGGAAGAACAAGCTCCCATTCGACGGCCGTCGGCGGGTAGCACACCTTGGTCTGATCCGAGCAGGCCTGGTACGTCGCGACCCCGCTGATTCGCACCTCGCTGCCGGTCAGGCCAGGCTCGGCCTCAACCGGCAACAGAACGACGGCCTCGCCGCGGTAAACCGACAGACGCTCGCCCGGAATGCCGCTGCTTTCGAGCTTGCCCCCAGGGAAGCGAGCCCGGCCGATGTAGAGTCCCTCGGTGGTATCGTGAAACACGTCCGTCGGCACGAGGAACTCACTGAGCGGCTTGTGGGAGTTGATGTGATGGCCGTCGGCGACGTCGAACACAACCGCGACCTCGAACTTCGAGCCCGGTTTGGCCTTGTCCACGTCGGCCACGGCCTGGAGCTTCTTGAGGTACTTCGCCTGGCCGGCGGGCAGGGGCAGCTCGCCGCGGATGAACCGGAACAGGTCCTCGTTGGCCGGCTCGGCCAGGTTGTCACCGCCCGCCACCGGCAGCGTGATCGTCAGCGTCTTGTTGCCCAGGAAGCAGGCCTTGCGGCAGGCCATCCAACTCACGTCAACGCTGACGGCCGCCTGAGACGCAGGCGCAGCATCCTGCGGAACCATCACAGTCGTCAGAATCGTCGGCTCGCCTTCGAGGATGAACGTATGCGCATCCCCGGCATCGATATGTCGGCGCGGGGCGGGAAACTGCAGCTCGCCAACCCGCCACCCCGGCGGCACGGTCCATTTGAACCTCGGCTCAAGCCCCCCCTCCCCCGGGTTGCGCCAGTAGATGTGCCACCCCTCCTCGATCTTGAACCCGATGGCCAGATCCGCTGACTCCCCCGGAACCCAGGCCGTGCGTTCGGCCAGAAGGCTCACCTCCACGTTGGGAGCCTTCTCCTCGCCCGCCACCGCCGAGACCAGCGCCAGCGTGGCTGCGGCCATCCTCAAAGCAACGACCCGATAAACGTCCATGCGCCCGCACCTCCCGACCTGCCATGACTCATACAACCGGGGATTGTACCGGTATCATGACCACCAGCGAAGCAGTGCGGCTCGCTCTGTGGTCTCGGCATTAAGAATCTGGCGTGCACTTCGCTACGAGGCCGACAGGAGTAGGCCCGGCAGAGACTGCCCTCAGCCGCTGCGCATAAATAGACGGAGCTGGTGAGAGCCACCAGCTCCGTAACAAATCAAGCGATAAAAGATATCCGAGCTACCCGCGTCTTAGCGACGACGACGCAGCATCGGGAGACCAGCCAGCAGCAACAGTGCACTGACCGGCTCGGGGGTGATGTTGATGGCCAGCGGCTCAACCACAGCACTGAGATCGTTGTAGCCGTCGTCCGTTCCTGTCAGACTCTCCACCGTGACGTTCACTGTCTTGGGGAACGCCTCAGCCGCCGGGACGGTGATGACCATCTGGAATACACCACCGGCCTCGGCAGTGTCGCCCAGCGGCCCGGAACCCAGCAGGTTGCCGAAGTTGCTGGTCAGGGGCAACTTGACCGGAGCGGAATTATTCCATCCAAGAGCCGCACCCGTCGTGAGGACATCCCAGCCGAGTTCGGCGCCGATATAGCTGGGGGCTACCTCGTAGCCCGCCGGCCCGGTGAACTTGGCGTTCCACCCGGTCAGCGGCGTATCCGCCACCAACGAGAGGACGACGGTGAACGACTCGCCCGGCATCACATCGGTCCTATCGGCCGTCAGCGCCCCGCCGTACGCACCCCAAGCTGTTCCCGCCATCATCATGAGAACAGCCACACCTAAAGCAGTTGTCTTCATATCTTACTCCTCCAATCTTCTAAAAACCCTTGATTCTCCCTCCGCCGGAATCACATTTTCCAGGCGGCTACCATTATTCTTATGGCCAGCCGCCGGGGAAACGCTCCCCGGCGGCGGGGTTATTCATTGCCTTACGGACACGCTACCGACTTACCAATCAGCGTCTTAACCTGGTTGGCATCGCCAGAGACGATCGTGCCA
>CAZPIO010000227.1:0-7382 GCA_964586235.1 uncultured Planctomycetales bacterium | reverse complement strand
AAACTGACCCTGCGGTTGGCCGTGCCGGGATCCAGCAGGGTAAGGGCCTTCACGTTGCATGCACCCAGCATGAGCTTGGCAGCATAATACGTTCAGACGCTGTACCAGCCGATCTGCAGCAGGCCCATGAAGATGCCCGGAAAGAGCAGGCCGCCCTTGGTGCCGAAAGTCGAGCTGCCCACCACGTACAGAGGGTAGCCCGTCCGCATTCCAAGGAGTCCGAAAACGTAATGATAGAGGAAATGGCAGATGACGGCGGCGATCACCAGACCGCCCAGCGCGGCATCAAGACCGCCGTATTTGAAGGAGCCTCCCAGTTTGTCGTAGAACGCAATCCAGGTGAAGATGCCGAAGTACGCTGGGGCAGTGTTGGTCCACCACGGACCGCGATTGCTCATCGGGTTCGGTTTGGCCAGAGCCAGATATGCGGGAAGAGTTCCGTTAGCCATGCGTGTTCTCCTTCCATGTCGTTAGACGGTGCGGCCGGAGGCATCACCACTCGCCCCCGAACGCTCTGATTGGCTTCGGCACATGGTACCGGGTTTCCAGGTTCTTGCCAGAGTGAATGCCCCGGATCGGGTGATTCGGGTCCATGACAGACTGGGCAGAGGGCTTGTAGGAGCGGTCTCCGACCGCAACTCTGCTTCCGATCGGGCTCAGAGAGCCCTCCTACAAGACAGCAGGCTGACATCCAGATCGAGGAAGATTCCCGGGGATGACGTGAAACCGTCAGACTTTGGGGATCCGTTCAAGCGCGGCCCGCAGTTGCTGAGGCGAGAGTTTGTCGAGGGGCAGGCGGATCAGTTGTTCGATCCAGCTTCGAAGGCGGTTGGCAACGAGTTGGGCGAAGGCCAGTCGCTCCTCGTCGGTTCCGGGGGCGAAGACCGGGTCGGGCAAGCCCCAGTGTGCCCGCACTGCAGGGCCGGGAAACACGGGACATGGCTGGCTGGCGGCGTGGTCGCACAAAGTCAGGACGATGTCCATCCGGGTGTCGGCAAACTCGTCCCAGCTCTTGGAATACTGACCCGCAGTGGAGATGCCCATCAGCCGGATGCTCTCGGTGGCCAGCGGATGGACGTACCCGGCCGGGTGGCTCCCCGCGCTGTAAGCGTTGAATCGGCTCCCGCCCAGATGACGGAGCAACGCCTCAGCCATCTGGGACCGGCACGAATTGCCGGTACACAGAAACAGTATGTTATACGGCTCGGGCATTGGACGATCCTTATACAACCCGGGCAGGGAATACGGCTCAACTAAGGAAGCCCGACGAAGCCTACGATGCTATTATGCGGCCGCATAAGTGCCGAAGGAAGCGGCAAAAAAGGCGCCAGGTGAGTTATGGTTAATCGGGAGACGTTCGAGCAGGCGAGTCGGCTTCTCGCCACCTGGAAACGGACGATGATCCTGTCCCACGACCGGCCCGATGGCGACGCGCTGGGGGCGCTAGCGGCCATGAAGCGCGTGCTTGAGGCGGCCGGGCGTGAAGCGACGGCTTTTGTCTACGACAAACTGCCCGGCCGGTACGAATTCCTCGGAGGCCTGTGCAAGTACGAACGGTGGCGGTCCGATCTACCGGCACAGATTGACGCCGGTTTTGACGGTATCCTGATCCTCGACACCAGTAGCTGGAGCCAGCTCAAACCGGCGGCCGACTATCTCCGTGCCAGTGTCTTGCCGCGCCTCGTGGTCGACCATCATGCCATCGGCGACGATCTTTCCCAAGGACGCGAGGGTGACGTGAACGTGATCGACCCTTCGGCAGCAGCCACCTGCCAGATCCTGCATGCCTGGTGCGATGCAGAGGGCTGGACGCTGGATGCCGGGGCGGCCGAGGCCCTTTTCACCGGCATAGCGACGGACACGGGCTGGTTCAGGCACTCGAACACCGACGCCCGAGCCATGCAGACCACGGCCGACCTGATCGACCTGGGCGTGAGACCGGACGTGTTGTACGGCCGGCTGTATGCGTCGTTCCCGCTGTCGCGAGTCCGGCTGATGGCGGAGATGCTGGGCACACTAACGTTGCATGCCGATGGTTCGGTCGCGGTCATGCACATCACGCCTGACATGTTCCGCCGGGCCGGCGCGTCTGCAGCCGAAACAGAGGACTTGGTCAACGAGCCTCTGTCGGCCGAGTCGGCCATCGTATCCGTGCTGCTCAGCGACGCCGGGACGGGCGAAATCCGTGTGAGCTTCCGCAGCAAGTCGCCGGAGGTGTGCGGGCGCGATATCGACGTGGCAGCCATCGCCGGGCAGTTCGGCGGGGGCGGGCACCGACGGGCCGCCGGGGCACGGCTGACCGGCTGCATTGAGGACGCGAGGCGACGCGTCACACAGGCGGTTACGGCGGCGTTGGGCGGGGAGTGAGCGGTGATGGGCTGGCGACACAGGAAAAGCCGGGCACCCAGCAAGGAATCGTTGCTTGCAGCCCGGCCGCTGAAGTGCCCCGGGATCGTCGAGAAGACGCTCGATGACGGCGGCCTCGAACTGACGGTATCGCTGCCCCGAACGCGCCTGTTCCGCTGGCTCAGCGGCGGCTGCAAAGACCCGATCGTCAGGCGATATCAGCTCGACCCCCTGGGAGTCGAGGCCTGGCGGATGATCGATGGCCAAACGACGGTCGGAACGATCATCGAGCGATTTGCATCGCGGCACGCAATGGAGATGCCACAGGCGGAAGCGGCAGTGCTGACATACTTGCGAACACTGGCTCAAAGGGGCATCATGATGCTGGCCCTGCCGCACGACACCTGCGAGCAGACCGGCCAGGCAAAATCATAGTTCTGGAAGCGGCGGATCGCGGATTGCCGCGAGCCCCGCGTGGCAGGAATGGATATCCGAGGAAAGGAGAAGAACCGTGACAACGCACACACGTAGATGGTGGTGGATGGCGGCGGTGGTGCTTCTGGCCGCGAGCCCGACCATTGCGGCCGAGAGTGCCGCCCCGGTCGCGGCAACGACTTCCGCACCGACAATTCAGGGAACACCGGCACTCACGGGCAAGGCGTTGTCCGACCTGTTTCCGGCCGGAACGCTTTTCTACAAGGGCTGGCCGGGCATTGCTCCCTTCTCCGACGCCTCCCGGGAAACGGAACTGGCAAAACTGGTCAAGGAGCCCGAATTCCGGCAACTGCGGACCACGTGGTGGAAGACGATCTGGCCGGCGATCGAGGACCAGATCTCGGCCGAGATCGACGACGAAAAGGGTCAGGAGATCTTCGAACTGGTGGAGGAGTTGCTGGCCGTCGTCTGGCGTCACCCCACGGCAGTGGGTCTCATCGGGGCCGGGGCGAGCGAGGCCGGACCCCAGGTCGACGCGGCCTTCATCGTGCGCGCCGGCAAAGACGCACCGAAACTGGTTGACATGATGGACAGAGCGTTGACCGTCGCCGGCGTACCGGCTGATGGTGCCGAGGAGGCGTCCGTGGGCGACTTGAATTTCAAGTCTCTCAAGGAGTCGCCGCTGCCGGTGCGCTGGGGTGTGGTGGACGAGCTCTTCATCCTGTCCGTGGGGACCAAGGCAACGGAACATCTGGCCAATGGCACCGTGGAACAGTCGCTGACCCGCAGCCCGCGATTCTCCGCGGCAATGAAGACCGTCGGGGCCCAGACAGACTGCCCCTCTGCATTCCTGGATATCAAAGGGGTGCTGGCGGCGTTCAAGTCCTTCCAGCCGATGCTGGCCTCCTCGGGCGTGCCGTTCGTGTCGGATCCCGAAGCCGTCGACCGGCTTCTGACACATGTTGGCGCGGATGCCTGGGAGTCGCTCTCGTTCGCGATGGTCCCGGAGGCCAGCGGCTTTAAGACCACTATGTTCCTGGACATGCCCGGTGCCGACAGCGGCAACAACCCGTTCATCAGCCACAAGGCGCTGATCAAGGACGACATCGGGGTGGTCCCCAAGAGCGCCCGCTGGGCCACGGTAACGAACCTGGACGTCGCGGCGATCTATCGATCGATGATCGACGTGCTGAAGATGGTCATGCCCGGTGGCGAGCAGGCCGTGGCCGATGCGATCGGCGATATCGAGAAGCGGATCGGCGTGAGCATCGAGCAGGACATTCTCGGGGCCTTCCAGGACACCTGGGCCATTTTTGACTCTCCTGACTTCGGCGGCATCTGGTTCAGCGGCATGGTGGTGGTGGTGAAGGTCAAGCCCGGCAACCAGCTCGGCAAGGCGATGCGGAACATCGCGGAGGTCGTGGCGGAGGAGATCGGCGGCGATGCCACCGTCCGGGTGGAAAGCGAAGAGTACCACGGCCAGAAGATCGAATATCTCAACATCAGCGGCATACCCATGCCGATCGCGCCGGCGTGGGCGGAGTACCAGGGCCGCTGGATTGCGGCCCTCTACCCCCAGATGGTCCGGATGGAGATCGATCACCTGGTCAACCGCGGCCCGTCGTTGCTGGACAATCCGGATTTCCAGCGCGGCCAGAAACTCATGCCGACGAGCCCATACTCCGTGACCTACGTCGATACGCGGGCCGGCGTGCAGCAGTTGTATTCCTTCGCGCTGCCGCTCTGGCAGGTTGGCTCGGCGCTGCTGCAGAAGGAGGACATCCCCCTCAACGTAGGCATGCTGCCGTCTGTCCAGACGGTTGTGCGGCATATCTTCGGGAACGTCTCGGCCTCGGTCGCGAACGACAAGGGCGTGCTGACTGTCTCGTATGGATCTCTGCCGGTTGCCTTGCCGGCCATCGGGGAGGGCGGCTTCATCATCCCGCTGGGCATCTCGGTCGCTCTGCCATCGCTGGCCCGGGCGCGGACGATGGCAAAGAGCACGGTCAGCATGTCCAATCTGAGGCAGATCGGCGTGGCGTCGATCATGTATTCCGAGGAGCATCAGGGCAAGCTGCCGCCCGACCTGCAAACGCTTGTGGATAGCGGCGCTATGCCTGAAGAGATTCTCCGGTCGCCGCAGGATGAATCCGACGCCACCAGTTCCTACATCTACATCGACGGCCAGACCAACGCCATGGACCCACGAAATGTAGTGGCCTACGAAAACCCCGAGATCCAGGATAACAAGGCCACGAACGTCCTCTTCCTCGACGGCCATGTGGATCGCATGAACATGGACCGCTTCAAGCAGGTGCTCGAGGAGACTTACACCCGCCTGGGCCGCGAGATGCCCGACGACCTGGGAGCACCGGAACCCAAAAAGACAGACGCGACAGGGAACAGCAAGGTGCAAGATGCTCGCAGGCAGGTGAGTCGCGGGGGTACGCTGGCCGCGGCGATCGACCTGTTTAAGACCCACGTGGGACGATATCCAAGGAAGCTCAAGGAGCTATCCACTCAACCGGAGGATGAAGCCGAAGCCGAGAAATGGCGAGGTCCGTACGTGGCGGAATCAGCGGTGTTGAAGGATCCCTGGGGCCGCGAGCTTGAGTACCTTGGCAACGACGATGCAAAGCACAACGAGGGCCGCTACGACCTGTGGAGCCTCGGCCCTGACGGCAAGGACGGCACGGAGGATGACGTCACAAACTGGAAACGCGAGTGATCGAAGTAGAGTAATTGGTCTTGAGTCAACAGTCGGCCGCCAATCATCGCCGGCTGAAAGCTCACGATTGAAAACCGATTGGCAGCGTGTTGTTCGTCATCCGCTGCTATCACCCCCGGTATGCCCGATCGGACCTCATTATCAGGCGAGAATCCGTTGACTTCGGCCGCGGAGGCAAGAAGAATCTGATGGCAGCCGCGAACCGGCAGCGGTTGACGGGCGTAATTGACTAAGAGCCCATCGAATCCCACCAAGAGCCGGTTGGAATTGGCTTGACTCAAGACCGAGATGGGCTCCAAGTGACGGCCTGGCAGGCAAGCCGCGCCGAGGTAACCCATGCTACCGCCATTCGCTCGCGCATGGCGGGGGATGTTCTCCCCGCCCCTGCTCCCTCTCTGTCCGCGTCGAGGCCCCATCCGGCCGCGACACGCCTTGCTGATCGACCCGTTCTACCGGAAAGATCCTCGAGCCAGTTTCGGAAAACACGTGCTGACACCGAGCCTGGCGCTGACCGGCATTGCCGCCGCAACCCCGGCCAACTGGACCGTGCAATACTGGGATGAGAACCTCCTCCAGGGCCCTCCGCCGTCGGACCCGGCCCCGCAGGTCGTGGGCATCACCGTGCACCTGACCTTTGCCCGCCGGGCGTACGAACTGGCCGAATGGTACCGCAGTCGCGGCTCGGTGGTAGTGCTCGGAGGGCTGCACGTCATGTCTTGTCCCGAGGAGGCGGCCGGGCACGCCGACGCAGTGGCGATCGGCGAGGGCGTGCAGCTCTGGCCACAGATCCTGCGGGACGTCGAGGCGGGAACGGTCAAATCCGTGTACGAGGGATCTTACTGCGCCCCCTATCGTCTCGATCCGACGGCCCGGCGGATCATCATCCCGCGGGGCAGCTTTCTGACCACTGCGAGCATCATCGCCACCCGCGGGTGCCATAATCGGTGCGGCTTCTGCTACCTGGCGACCAACAACCTGCACATGCCCTTCCAGGTCCGCGACGTCGAGCAGGTTGTCGAGGAGATCCGTGCCGAGGGCCAGCCCTACGTGGTGTTCGTCGACAACAACCTCGGCTCGAAGCCCGAGTACCTGCGGCAACTGTGCGCCGCTCTGCGACCTCTCGAGATCATCTGGAGCGCGGCGGTGACCCTCGACGTCACCGACGACCCGTCGCTGGTCCGGGCAATGGCCCTGGGCGGCTGCACGGGTGTGTTTGTCGGGCTCGAGACGTTGAACGACGAGAATCTCCTGGCCGCCCGGAAGCGGTCGCCGCGCGTGGCCGATTACGCGCGTCGCGTTCGGATCTTCCACGATCATGGCATCCAGGTGAACGGCAGCTTCGTGCTGGGCTTCGACCATGATCGGCCGGGCGTGTTCGAGGAGACGGTGTCGTGGATCGACGAGAACCGGCTGGAATGTGCGACGTTCCACATCCTCACGCCCTATCCCGGCACACCATTGTTCCGGCAATATGAGGCCGAGGGGCGGCTGCTGCACAAGGATTGGAGCCTGTATGACACGTCGCACGTGGTCTTCCGGCCCCGCCACATGGAGCCGGAGGAGTTGGAGGCCGGGTACGCCTGGTGCTATCGCCGGTTGTTCTCGCACCGGTCGATCTGGCGCCGCCGGCCGGACGGGGTCAAGGCCGCGATCGCATATCTGGGGATGTCGTACCTCTACAAGCGGGCCAACTGGCTGTGGCCGTGGCTGATCCGGCATCGTCTGACCGGGCGCGTCTGGCGGCCGCTGGTGGAGTTGAGCCGTCGGCGTCACGTTAAGCACGTACGCCAAATGGAGATGGCTCGATCGCACACCAGGAAGTATTGCCTGGTACCGCAGCCGGGCGTATAGCCGCCACGATGGCCCGCGGGAG
>CAZPIO010000226.1:0-7398 GCA_964586235.1 uncultured Planctomycetales bacterium | reverse complement strand
GGCGTTCGCATCCGTGCCCGCGCCTGGGCCGAGCGGACTCCCGACCCTGAGCCCTGGCACGTCCAGTGCATCGACCCGGCCGATGTGGCCCCTCGGAGCGGCGTCGCGGGCACCGGCGCCCAGGAGGAAGCCGCGGCCGATCAGAGCAGTAACCTGTCCTACGTTGATATTGACGATCTTTCCGCCGGCCCGTCGCCCGAGTACCGGTGTTTCAACAACATCGACGACGATGGTGACAGCCTGATCGACTGCGCCGACCCGGACTGCGATCCCGATCCGGCGTGTGCGTGCCACGACCCCTTCGCGGACGCGGACGGCGACGACGACGTGGACCAGGTCGATTTCGCCTTGTTCCAGGCGTGCTTCACGGGATCGAACCCCGGCGGCTCTATCCCCGCCGCGTGCGAGTGTTTCGACCGGGAGGATGCGAACGCCGACGGATTCTTCAATCCCCCGGATGACGGCAACCAAGACGTGAACGGGACTACCGACCTGGACAAGTTCGAGGCATGCGCGACCGGGCCCGGCATCGCGGCCGACCCGGCGTGCGACAACGTGAACTACTGATTCAACGGGCCTCGAAGGCGTGCGGGGGCGCGGGCCTTCTCCCGACGTGACTACCGCGCTGCGGCACGAACCGGGACGGCGGCTCGTGGGCGGGTGCGCGTCAGCTCGCGGCAGTCGAAGCGGTAGTACTTCTGCTTGCAGGCCTGGTTGCCATCCTTGTCGGCGTTGGCCACCCAGATGATGCCCTGGCCGGGCACCATGAGGGCATCGTGCAGGTTGTGCTTCATGGCCACGGGGGCATCCATCAGCCGGATGGCCGAGGCCTGGGTGAACTTGCCGTAGCCTTCGGCCACCAGCCTGCTCAACACCTGGTAGCGCTGCCCGGCGGACATGAGCACCGTGTTCTTCACCGGCGATTGCAGCAGGGGGTGCAACGCGCCGGGGCGGATCAGTTCCACCTTCTCCGGGACGGCCTTCATGCCCACCGCATTATTGGCGCGGGCGTCGGAGATGACGTAGTAGTACTCGCAGGTCCGTGGGTTCTTCTCGAAGACGGCGATGGCTTCGTCGAGGGTCCTGGCCTGCTCGAGCACCATTCGCACCAGGAAGCTCATCGGGATGCCGTTCCACTGTCCCTGGCCCCGCCCGCCCATCTCGCCGATGCCGATCTGCTCGAAGTTCATGCCCGTGACCGAGCCGATGAACCCGGCATACGAGACGTTCACGAAGGGGATGTGGTTGTCGGGCTCCTGGATGATCAGGACCGCGTGCTCCTGGAGTCGCAGGCTCACCCCGTAGTCGAGCACCCGGCCGTGGAGGAGTTGGCCTTCAGCGGTGGCTTCCTTGAGCAGGGCGAAGCCGCTGCAGTGGAACAGTTCGGGGATGAGATTGGCGGCGGTGATTCGCTGGACCGGAAGGCCTGCCCCGCGGGCGAGGCCGTCCATCTCCTTCATGAACCGCTCGGGCACCTTGTCGGCGAAGACCCCGTTGAGCATTCCGCCGATCATCGTCCGGGTGAGTTTCAGGGGGCCGATCTCGATCACCTCGTCCGGATTCTGATCGAGCAGGAAGGCCACGTTCTGCCGGATGTGCTCGCGCATCAGCACGCCGTGCTGGTAACCCATTTCTTCAGGGCTGCCCTTCAGGTGCAGGACGGGGTAGCCGTCCACCCGCTCGAGGTAGCCCTTGCCCTCGACGGCCACCCGCTCCCGCGCGGGCTGCGACGCCGGCGGAGCGCCCAGGGCCGGCAGTGACAACAGAATCACAACGACGACCAGTTTCCACCAGGTATGACGCTTGATCATGGTTGACATCCTCCCGCAAAGAGGTGGACAGCACACGGAAAGGAATCGCAGCGACGTCAAAATTGCCCTGAACATGGTACCACACGCCCGGTGGAGTGCAAAGCGCAAACCATCGTTGCTTGAGGTTTCCGGCATTCGTCGGTATCCTGCGTCCCCGGCCGCAGGGATCGGGCAAGGAACGGAAGATGAGCATATCCAGATCCCAGTTGATACCGTTTTTCGCCTGCGTGAGTCTTGTCGTCCCGGCAGCGCGCGTGGCATCTGCCCAAGGGCCGGCCTCGGTGTTGGCCTTGATCCCGCAGCCGGTTGAGGTCAAGACATCACCGGGCGAGTTTGTGATCACGCCGGAAGCGCGAGTGGTCGCGGCCGGGGTCGCCCTGCCGGAGGCCCGCAAACTCGCAGACTGCCTCGCACCGGCCATGGGGCTGCGACTTGCGGTCACGGAGGGAACCGAGCCCCGCGACGGGGCCATCACGCTGCGCATTGATGAGTCGGCGCGCGGGCTCGGCGACGAGGGCTACCGGCTGGAAGTGACGCCGAAACGGATCGTCATCATCGCCGCGCGGCCCGCGGGCCTGTTCCACGGCATCCAGACGCTTCGGCAGCTTCTGCCGGCGGCGATCTTCCGGAAGGCGGCGGTCGCGGACACGCGGTGGGCGGTGCCGTGCGTGGAGATCGTTGACTATCCGCGCTTCAAATGGCGCGGCCTGATGCTTGAAACGGTCTATCATTTTTTGCCGAAGTCGTTCATCCTGAAATCCATCGACACGATGGCGCTGCACAAGTTCAGCGTGCTGCATCTTCACCTGACCGACGACCAGGGCTGGCGCATGGAGGTCAACAAGTACCCCAAGCTCACCGAGATCGGCGGGTGGCGGGACGAGACGGTGATCGGGCACGTGGATCGCGGCGGTGTTCTCAAGTATGACGGCCGGGCGCACGGCGGATTCTACACGCAGGATGATATCCGGGAGATTGTCCGCTACGCGGCCGACCGCTACATCGACGTTGTCCCGGAGATCGAGATGCCCGGGCACGCCCGGGCGGCCATTGCCGCGTACCCCGAGTTGGGCTGTTATCCCGAGAGGCAGTTGCGGCCTTGGACGCGGTGGGGAATCTGCGAGGACATCTTCAATCCGTTCGATCCCACGATCTCGTTTCTGCAGGAAGTGCTTGTGGAAACGATGGAGCTGTTCCCCAGCCGGTTCATCCACATCGGCGGTGACGAGGCGATCAAGGACCAGTGGAAGGCGGTCGCGGCCATACAGGCCCGCATCAGGGAGCTGGGTCTCAAGAACGAGGAGGAACTGCAGAGCTGGTTCATCCGGCAGATGGACGGTTTTCTCGCGAAGCACGGGCGGCGGCTGGTGGGCTGGGATGAGATCCTGGAAGGTGGGCTCGCGGCCGGTGCGGTGGTGATGTCATGGACGGGCGAAGAAGGAGGCATCGCAGCGGCCAGGGCCGGCCACGACGTGGTCATGACCCCAAGGTTCTGGACGTACTTCGACTACTATCAGGGTCCGCGGGAGACGGAGCCGATGGCCTTTGACGAGGACCTGCCGCTGCGGAAGGTATACGAGTACGAGCCGATCCCGAAGGCCCTGAACGAGGAGCAGGCACGCCGCATTCTCGGCTCGCAGGGCCAGTTGTGGGGCGAGTACATGCCCGATCCGCGGCACGTGGAGTACATGGCGTTTCCGCGAGCGGCGGCGCTGGCCGAAGTCGTCTGGTCACCGCGCGGGCCGCGTGACTACAGCGCGTTCGTTGCCCGCCTTCGGCAGCATCTCCAGCGGCTGGAAGCCCTGGATGTGAACTTCCGCAGGCTTGATGAGACAGAACCTGAGTGAATGACGAATGACGAAGGCCGAATGACCAATGAAATCCGAAACCCGAATGACGAAAGATAGTGGCGTGCCTGCGTCGGAGCGGCTGGTTTCGCTGGACGCCCTTCGGGGCTTCGACATGTTCTGGATTGTGGCCGCGGAGGGCGTCGTCCTCGCGCTGCACAAGGTGAGCCCGTCCGGTCCGGTCGCCTTCATCGCCCGGCAGCTCGAGCACGTGCCCTGGGAGGGCTTGCGGTTCTACGATCTCATCTTTCCGCTCTTCGTGTTCATCGTCGGCGTGTCGATGGTCTTTTCGCTCGGCAGGAGCATTGCGACATCGGGAAAGGGTGTCACGTACCGGAAGGTCCTCCGGCGCTCGCTCCTGCTGTTCCTGCTGGGCCTCTTCTACTATGGCGGCTTCAGCGAGGGAATCGATCACTTGCGGCTGCTGGGCGTTCTTCAGCGCATCGCGCTGGCCTACCTGTTTGCGGGACTGGTCTTCACTTGGTGCGGGCCGCGCGGCGTGGTGGCCGTGTGCGTCGGACTGCTGGTGCTCTACTGGGCACTGATGACCTTTGTGCCGGTGCCGGGCGTCGGGGCCGGCCATTTCGAGGAGGGCAAGAACCTCGCCAACTACCTGGACGCACGGTTCCTGCCGTTGAGGAAATGGGACGGCAATCACGATCCGGAGGGCCTTCTGAGCACCCTGCCGGCGATCTCGACCTGCCTGCTGGGCGTGCTGGCAGGCCTGTTCCTGAGGCGCAGCGACATGCGACCGGGGGCCAAGACGCTCTGGCTTCTGGCGGCGGGCGTGGCCGGCGTCGCCCTGGGCTACCTGTGGGGCATGCAGTTCCCCATCATCAAGAAGATCTGGACTTCGTCATATGTGCTGGCGGCGGGCGGCTACAGTTGCATTCTGCTGGCGGTCTTTTACCAGGTGGTGGACGTCTGGAAGTTTCGGGCGTGGGCAATGCCGTTCGTGTGGATCGGCATGAACGCAATCACGATCTACATGGCCGAAAACATTGTGGATCTCGCCCAGCTCGCCAGTCGCCTGGCTGGGGGCCCCATAGCGGCCACGTTCGGCCGGTACGACAAGTTGGTGATCGCGATGGTAGTTGCTCTCCTGATCTTTGGGCTTGCTCGGTTCCTCTATCGGCGCAAGATCTTCCTGAGGATATGAGTCTCGTTCCGGCGACGTGTTGACCGGCATCCCGGCCGGCCCACACATGCGGTATTACCGGCGAGCGGACGCGGCCGACGCGTGCGTCACTGTTCAGGTCCGGTGTGTATCTTCACCGCACGACCGCTGCCTTGGGACTTCGGGCTTGATGATCAGGTGGAACCGGCGGATTCCGACCGGGTTCAGATGCCTTTATCGGGCCCGGGCGTGCCCTGCCACCCCGGACGCGAGATTGCCGACCTGCGGCGCGACGATGCCATGTGCGGAGTGAAGCGACGACTTCTTCCGCTGCCCAGACAGATTCATGTTACAATGTGTCGGGCAAAACGGGTGATGTGCGAGGAGGGTAGCGATCCCCGCGGACTCGCGGTCTCCGCTCGACGCACGCCGCAGGCCACCGGTTGTCAGCGGCCGCCAGTAAGATGGTGAGCTGAACGGCGGGATCGGGGAGGGAACGCGGGACCGAGCGTGGGTCACCTCGGCTCCGGGGAATCAGGAATACGCAGGTTTACCCATGAAGAATCGTCGAACATGGGGCTCGGCAATTGTGCTGCTGGCCGTCTGGAGCAGTGAAGCCTGCGGCGTCGACTTCACGTTTGCGGTCTGGTCCGACACGCATTTCGGAGCGTACGACGGCGGCGGGTATCGCGACAACTCGGCCGGGGACATTGCCTCGCTGGCGGGCACACCCTGGCCGGCTCAGCTCGGCGGCGCGGTGGGGCCGATCCAGTTCGTCCTGGTCGCGGGCGACATCACCGACAACACCGCCTACACGCAGTACCAGGACAACGACGGGACAACCGACGACGACTTCATCTCCTGCATCGGTCGCTGGTTCACGATGCCGGTCTACGAGATCACCGGCAACCATGATTCCTATAACGAGCCGGGGGCCACGCAGATCCGCACGGCCATCACGAGCCGGCATGGCGGCACTTCGTATGCTTTCGACCACCAGGGCGTGCACTTCATCGGTCTTGACGGCTGGACAGGCGGCACCGAGCCCTTTCATGCTTCGGCCCTGCTGTTTCTTGAAGGACACATGCCCGCCGTCCCGGCGCAGCAGCCAGTGGTCATTTTCAACCACTATACGCCGGTCGATCCACCTCACGCTCAGTGGGACCGGTTCTTCAACGCGGTCCAGGGGCACAACGTCATCCTCATGTGTCAGGGTCACGAGCACTACCCGCGGGTGGGTCAGTGGCGCGGCTTCGACTATCTTGTGACCTCCGACTGCAGAGTCGTCCATGGGAACCAGGCGTTTTCGGTAGTGCGGATCACCGACACGCGACTGAGCGGCGTTGCCTACGACTGGTACAACGACTCCTGGCGGACCGACGCCCTGATCGACAAGCCGATCATCGGAACAGGTCCGTACATCATCGTCGAGCCTGCGAGCCTGAAGGTGGTCACGACCTGGAGCGTGGACCCGCCGGGCGACAGCTTCTCCGTTCGCAACGGGGGCAGCGGAACGTTGAACTACGAGATCAGCATCCAGGCGGGTTGGCTTGGTGTTGTGCCGACGTCCGGAAGCAGCACCGGGGAATCCGACAGCATCAGCGTCAGCTACGATGTCGGCGAGTTGCTGCCGGGGACATACGAGGCTGCCATCGAGGTCAGCGACCCCCTTGCGATCAACCAGTCCGTCACGATCGGGGTCGAACTGCAGGTCAAGCCGGTGGCCGGCGATCTCGATGCCGATCTGGATGTGGACCAGGAGGATTTCGGGCGTTTCCAGGCGTGCCTGAGCGGTGCGGGCTCGCCCCAGAATGCCCCGGCGTGCGTCAATGCCCGACTGGACAGCGACGAGGATGTGGATGCGGGCGATTTCGGCATCTTCCTGCGATGCCTGAGCGGCCCGGACGTGACGGCCGATCCGGGCTGCGCGGGGTGATCGCCGTTGACCGGCCAGCGCGAGGGAAAACCGCCCTTTACGGGGTGCGTTCGGGCTGAACCCTCTCCCAGGAATGACGCTTACGGTTGCGATTTCCGACCCCCGGTCGATCTGGGAGCTCCGAACGGTTACAGCTCTGTTCGGGTGAGATTCTCGATGCAGACGGCTGGCGTCCCATGTTGGATTGCCCGATAATGGGGCGTCGGAATCGCTGTCCTGGCGAGGTCGTTCTGTTCAGTGTGGTGCATCACGTGCGGGAGGAGCATATCATGAACAATCCTTTGACCAGAAGAGAGTTGCTGGGGACCGCCGCAGTGGGCAGCGCTTTGCTGGCCTCACGACTGGCCGCCGGCGCGGAGACCAGCTCCGAGATGCGGACCTGGCGCCAACTGCCGCCGGCGAGGATCTACAAGGTGTTTGCCGGCCGTACCGGCGATGCCTATCTCACTCGCCCCACCGAGGAACTGGCCAAGTTTGACAAGTACTTCGCGGAGATCGAAGCCCGTCTGGGCGATGTGAAGTTCGTTGGCGGCGACCTGGTACCCCCGGCCGAAGCAGGCCAGGTGGCAGGCAAGCTGAAAGACGCCGATGCCCTGTTGATCATTCACCTCAGCGGACACGGGGGCGATGCCCCGGTGCTCAGCAAGCTTATTGATGTAGGCCTGCCGACGGCCCTGTTCTCGCAGC
>CAZPIO010000225.1:0-7425 GCA_964586235.1 uncultured Planctomycetales bacterium | reverse complement strand
AGATCATGCGAATTTCGCCGGTCAGATACAAGATGCGGTCGACAGGACGGATACCCGATCAACGACGTAGTTGCAGGCTGCGGCGAGTTGTTCGTCCGTCCACAGATAGGGCGTGCTGCCGTGCCGAGCCCACAAGCGGCACTCGCCGCTCCGCAAGCCCCATCTCCGCAGTTGCAGAGTTGCGCGTGCCTTGAAGGCATTCATCATGCGTTCGGGCGGCTCGGTTCCGGAGACCACAACATGGACGTGGTTGGAGCGGACGTTGACCGCATGGACATGCCGACCGTGATGGACGCAGACTTCCTCGATTGCCCGATGCACAACCTGCCGCTCGTCAGGAGTGAGCGTCACCGCGGGCTCTCCGGCCAGGTCCGCCTCGCGTCGCTGGCGAACCGGGTCGGAGGGCAGCATCGGTGTGCCGAACACGTCGTGCTCGCGATCAACACTGCCGCGGCCGTCTCCGTGCAGCCATGAGGCGTGAGTGCGGAAGGTGATGAGATAACCGGCCGGATGATCCTGGCCGTATCGGAATCCGGGGTCAGTGTGTCGCACGGCGGTGCTCCTGGCATGGCCGCCCAAGACCCGCCAGCCAAGGCTGGCGGCCGCTCCCTTACGGTCGCGGTTCTGAAACTGACGCTGCCTTACGGCTCAGTCTCGTCGGCCAAGTGCCGACGGGGGCGTCGGCACCACTTGCCGTGCTCTCGCAACACCCGCGATACCGCAGCCCGCCCGATGCCTGGCCTCCTCCATTCGTGTCATTCGTGTATTTCGTGGTCGACCAGGTTTCTGATCACGAATCGCGCGAATCAAACGAATCCGAAAGTCAGGCTGATAGAACGAGTGTCGTCTGACCTTGCCATCACGGAACGTCATCGGGAGAGTTGACCCTGTATCGAGTGCCCGGAGAACCCTTACCATGGAACCAAGGGTCATGTGCCTCGAGAAATCGTGCGAGGGCCGTGTTCTCGTAACGCTTGCCGCCGTTCGGATTCGTGGTTCCTGCCGCGCTGGAAGTGAGTGAGACGTAGTAGGAGCCCTGATACCACCCGACTTCGTAGAAGAGCCAATAACGGCGGCCGTCAACGAGATCAATACCCAGAATGCCGTAGTACAGGCCTTCCGGGTGGTTGCGGCTAACTCGCCCGTCTGTCGTGTGCTCTTTCAGGATAGCGATCAATTCCGCGACGACCGATCCGGGGGCAAGAGTCGATTGTGCCTTGCTGGCATAGTCCTCCTCCGTGAACGGCCAACCTGCTCCGGGGTCGAACTTCAACACCCGAACCGTGGCGATGTCTGCCGTTCTCACCCGTTCCGATCTCAACTCCTCGATGAAGGTGGGACCCGATCCAATTCCCGCAAACATGACATAATGGAACACATAGCCCGCAAGGAAGACCAGGATGAGGCCAATCGCGATGAGACCAGCCACAACACGCCTGTGCCCCCGTCTTGCCCTGGAGTACCCATCTGCCGACGGGTCGCAAACGGCCGGGGCCACGGGTGGACGGGGAGGGCGAGTCAAAGCGGACATTGCGTTTTTCTCCGCATCCCTCTGATTGTCACCGCAGGTGGAGGCTACTTCCCAGGCTCAGTCCCACTGCCCAAGTGCCCCACCGACGCCGCCTCTTCCGCAGGCTCCGCTGATCGTCCGCCATCTGAGCCGCCTACTTCAGCAGAGCCGTGAACCCCGCCTGCTCGAAATGGTGGTCGCCGGTCAGGGCGTCGGTGATGCCCTGCTCCTGCATCACCACAAACGAGATGCAGTCCGTCAGGGACCAGTCCTTATCGGGGCGGCGAGAGTAGAGGTCGATACCCGCCTCGAACACTTCCTCGTGAGGAGGCACAATCGTCACTTCGGGATCACCCCGCAGGGTCGCGAGCAGTGCCAGGAAACCCGGTCGCTGGGCGGGCGCGGCCAGTGCGTCGGCCACCTCCGTCAACACCCATGCAGTCGTGACTATCGATGCTCCGAGCTTCTCCGATAGTTTGACCGCTCGATCGTGCGCGGCATCGTCGGAGTTCATGACGGCAAAGTAGTAGAAGCTGTCGGCGAATACTGCGTTCATTGCTTCGGGCGGCCATGCAGGTAATGATCGTGATTCTCGGCCAGATCGGGCGGCAGCCCCTTTGCGATACCGATAACCGGCTTCAGGCGCTCGGCGAGAGTGCGTTTGGGTGCCATGTCTGCCGGTTCTACGCTGACGCGGGCCCCATCCGGGAGCGGAGGTTCACCGTCGAAGACCACCACACCGTTCTTGACCGTGCCTTGGTAAGTCATTACCCGTCTCCTGTCAGCTTACTCTTGAACTATTATACCATCGAAGGGCGTTGAGTGGAAACGTGTTTTCACGGCTTCGCACGCCCGTGCAGGGGGTGATCGTGGTGCTCGGCCGTGTCTTCGGCAAGTCAGCGACGGTTCTGGTACGCTTCAGGAAACGCTGCCCGAGGGGGACGCCGGGTGGGCTGCTCGGGGATCACTTGGACCCAGGAAGACCCACACCCACAAACCGGCACAGAGATAGCCCAGGACGGCCCCCGCCAGGCAGTCGCTCGGCCAGTGGTAAAACTGGACGAACCGCGAGGCGGCGCAGCCGACAGCCAGCGTCCAGAACAACCAGGCCAGACGAGGGTAGAACGCGGCCAGGACCGTGCCCAGGGCGAAAGCGGCCGCCGAATGGCCAGAGGGGAAGGACTGGCTGCGATCTTCGGTGTTGAAGGGCCTCCAACCACCCCAGGAGTCGGCCGAACGAGCGGCCGGGGCGCGGACATCGACCACGCCAGAATTCGGGCGGTACCGGATGACCGTGTACTTGCCACCGTTGTAGACCACCATGGCCAGCACTTGGGCCAGCAGGATGGCCGCGATAATCCGCCGCCGCCGGGCATCAAAGGCCCCCACCACGATGCAGATCATGATCACCGGCAGGATCTGTCCAAAGTCACGGAGGCCCAGCAGGAACTGCTCGGTCCAGCCCGTCGGGGCCGCCGGAAAGATGCGAGTGCCCGCGCGCATGATCGGAACGTCAAGCCTGAGCAGCAGCACCCAGGCCGCCATCACGACGACCACAATCAAGCCTCGAATCAGCCATCTTGCTCGCCGGGGTGAAGACGCATCACGCATGAGAATTCATGATTACCGGGCGGTCCGCCGCTCGAGGTAGGTGTAGCCCTGGAGATCCCGCTCGTACTTCTCCAGGAAGTGGCCGGCTTCCTCGAAGGAAATGGTCCCTGCCCGAACAGCCGCCTCGACCGTCGCCCGCATGCGGTTGGACAGGTCGTTCGACGAGTACTGCATGAACTGCAGGACTTCCTTGATCGTGTCGCCCTTGATCAGTTGCTCAATGATATAGCCGCCCCCGGCATCCAGCCGGACGTGGACAACGTTCGTGTCGCCGAAGAGGTTGTGCATGTCCCCGAGCGTCTCCTGGTAGGCCCCGGTCAGGAACACGCCCAGAATGTAGTCGTCGCCGTTGACCGCGTGCAGCTCCAGGGCGTCTTTCACGTCGCGCAGGTCGATGAAGCGGTCGATCTTGCCGTCGGAGTCGCAGGTGATGTCCGCCAGGATGCCCTGCCGGGTCGGCTTCTCGTTGAGCCGGTGAATCGGCAGGATCGGGAACAACTGCTGGACAGCCCAGAAGTCCGGCAGCGACTGGAAGCACGAGAAGTTGCAGAAGTAGGTGTCCGCCAGGGAGCGCCGGAGCCCCTCGAGGTCGTCCGGCACGTACTCCAGCTCCTGGACGATCCGCAGGATCCGGTGCATGCAGCCCCAGAAGATCGACTCGACCATGCTCCGGTCCTTGAGGGTCAGGTACCCGTGCCTGAACAGGCTCATGCACTCCTCGCGGTAGTGCAGGGCATCGTGGTAGCTCTCCTGGAAGCTCTTCCGCGTGATGTTCCGGTAGCAGTCGAGCAGGTTGCGGAGCAGGTCGGGCTTGTCTTCCGGAATCTCCTTGGGCACCTCGATCTCGCTATAGGAGCTGACCCCCAGGACATTGAACACCAGGACCGAGTGGTGGGCCGTGATCGCCCGGCCGGACTCGGACACGATCACCGGGTGCGCCACCTCGGCCGCCTCGCAGGCCTCCAGAACCGCGCTGACGATGTCGTTGGCATACTCCTGCATGGAGTAGTTGCGGCTGCTGGCAAAGTTAGTCTTTGAGCCGTCGTAGTCGACCGCCAGGCCGCCGCCGACGTCCAGGAACCGTAACGGCGCTCCGAGATGAACCATCTCGACGAAGATCCGGCAAGCCTCCTCCAGGCCCTCGCGGATCGAGCGGATATTGGTGATCTGGCTGCCAAGGTGGAAGTGCAGAAGCTGCAGGCAATCCAGAGCGTTGTTCGCCCGCAGGTACTCGACCGCCTCGACCATTTCGGCAATGGTCAGGCCAAACTTGGACCGGTCGCCGCCGGAAAACTCCCACTTGCCTGATCCGCGGCTCGACAGCTTGACCCTGATCCCCAGCCGAGGCACCACGTTGAGCCGCTGAGAGGCTTCCAGAATAAGCGGCAGCTCTGTGAATTTCTCGACGACAATGGTGACGGCCTTGCCCATCTTGGTGGCCAGCAGGGCCATCTCGATGTATTCCAAGTCCTTGTAGCCGTTACAGATAATGAGCGACTCGGTGGAATCCAACAGGGCCAGGATGGCCAGCAGCTCGGGCTTGGAGCCGGCCTCAAGACCGAACTGGTAGGGCCGGCCGTAGTTGACGATCTCCTCCACCACCTGCCGCTGCTGATTCACCTTGATCGGGTAGACGCCCAGGTATCGGCTCTTGTAGCCGTACTCCTCGATCGCCCGGCGGAAAGCCTCGTTCAAGGCCTCAACGCGGGCACGCAGGATATCTGAGAACCGAATCAATACCGGCAGAGCGATACCCCGCCGCTGAAGCTCATCGACCAACTGCTTGAGGTCGAGCGTGGGGCCTTGGGGCCCCTGGGGGTGAACACAGGCATTGCCGTTGTCGTTGATGGAGAAGTAAGGATGACCCCAGTTGCGGATGTTGTACAAATCCATCGCATCGCTGACCGTCCACTTGCGGACGGCGTCAGTTTTCTCGGTGAAAACCGGATGGTGGAGTTTTCCCATTCAAGCAGTCCTCGCCGGCTGCCGTCTTCCCCCGTGCAGCAGCCACCTTCCGAAACATCGCCATTCTCCCGGCACAAAGCAAGAAACAAAAATCGCGGAGACCCAATTGAAGTTATTGTGGCATCTGATTTTCGAAGGTCAAGGTCCGGCGCGAAATTATTGCAGAAATTTCATCGTCCATGAGAGCGAAGAGCTTGAGCGAATGACATTCCCGGGACTCGCAGAACTCCCTCGCCAGCCAAGCCACTCTCGAGCCAAGGTACTCGTTGACCGAGTCTTCCCGAAGTGCTTGGGCACCTGCACGTCCAGGGACAACCAGCGACAAGGGGCAGACCGGTGCCGTCTCCAACAGGTCAGTTGCACGCGGGCTGCCACGGGCGCCCCCCTGCCCGCGCGACCGGCCCTTCGATCTGAACCCAGATCAAGGCCGCCCGCGATACCTGCCGAGTTGACCGGAGCCGCCAGCCGAAAATGGCACTGGTCACCGGGACAAGCCCATCCTGGCGTCCCAAGATCGCCCGGACCGCTATCACGGCGTTGGCAACGCCCAACCGCAGGCCTGCGTCTGCTGGCGACTGGATTCAGTGTGTAAAAAGGGCGTTGCGAGCCGCTTCGGTAATCGCCACGACTGCCGGGTGGTTGAGTCGACGCTCGACACTGATGGCGTAGAACCGTTCGGTATAGCCACCGACTTCCCCGATCAGCTCAACTTGCCAGTTCCTCGTCACCTCCGGGGCGGTTACATCGTGGGCAGGGAAGAAACCTCGTCCCTGTTGGCCAAAGGCCATCATCAACTCAATATCCTCGGACTCGGCCACCACGGCCGGACGGATGTGAGACGCATGGAACCAACGGTCAAGCGTGGCACGCATGGCTGCCGTCTCGGCCGGGAGCAGTGCCGGCGCTCCCGACAGCGACTCGGGGAACCCCTTCCGCAACCGACGAGCCAGATCGGGCACGGCAAAGAACGCGATCCCGCACTCGCCAAGCGGATGACTGAACGCCCGGACCTTGATCTGTGGCTGCATGGGCGCATCCGCGAGCACCAGGTCCACCTCGTGCGTCGACAGCTTTGGTAACAACTGCAGCGGCGTCCCCTCATGGCAGATCACCTTGACGGGCTCCGGCAGGCTGAAGGCCGGTTCGAGCAGGCGACAGACGATCAGCTTGGGCAGGGTGTCCTGGGCCCCGATGCTCAGGCGCTCAGGCCGGTCCGCGGGACGGCGCCTCACCGCATCGACGAGTTCGTCGCCCAGGGCAAAGATTTCGCTCGCGTACCGGTACACCGCCTGCCCCGTCTCCGTCAAAACCAGATTGCGTCCCGCCCGCTCGAACAGCTTGGCTCCCAACTGATTTTCGAGGGCTCGAATCTGGGTCGAGATAGTAGACTGCGTGAGATACAGCCGATCACACGCAGCGGTGATCGTGCCTTCTCGGGCAACCGTCCAGAAGTACTTTAAATGATTGAAGTTAAGAGATTCCATGTCCTGCACAATACATTGATCTAATCGAACAGTCAAGTCTGTATTTTGAATGAATCGATATAGTCCCGGAGCCGTACAATAGGGCGTAAGTGCCGGCGGAACCGGCACGTCACCAAAGATATGGAGGTTTGCATGCGTATCCAGGTATTCGCGAGGAACGTCACCTTGGACCCCAGTGGGGTCGACTTCATCGAGCGGCGTCTGGTATTCGCCCTCGGGCGATTTGCCTCACGAGTCAAAGACGTCGTCGTGAGAGTCCAAGACCTGAATGGCCCGCGCGGCGGCATCGACCAGCAATGCCAGATCGATGCGCGCATCCTTCCCTGTGCCTGGAAGAGCGTCAAGGGAACCGGCGCCGACCTGGCCACGGCGATCACGAAGGCCACAGACCGGATCGCCCGCTGCATCCGGACAGACCTGGATCGCCGACGGACCCGCCGAACCCGTGGGCATAAGCGTTTGGGAATCCCGGCCCTCACGTGAAGGCCGGGCAACGGGCAGGTGTCCCGGGCCTGAGGAGCTCGGGGAGGAACGATCGGAAGCGAGGTGTGAGATGACATACCGCCGGATCAATACTCGATACCACGAAATGTCGGGGTACACGAGGAACGTACTCCCGGCGGCTCGGGCGGTCCGCCCACACTCCACACCCGACGATTCAGGAGCGTTCTGTTTCGCCGACGCACGTCACCAGCGTCAACTGGGCCACACTCTCCTCGGCAGGCCTGAGAGCTATGTGGCGGTGGAGCAGCCCATTGCCGAGGCGATGCGTCCCTGCGTCTGCTGCAGGGAAGGGCTCGAACGATGCGACGTGTGCCAGGGGCGAGGTCGCTCTGAAGACCGGGACACCTGCGA
>CAZPIO010000224.1:0-7432 GCA_964586235.1 uncultured Planctomycetales bacterium | reverse complement strand
TGGCCGAGGAATGGGCGACGCTGACGTATTGCTGCTGTTTCGGGGTGAGTTCGGTCTCCAGGGTCAGGCCGGTCATGTTGATGATGGCGTTCATCGGGGTGCGAATCTCATGGCTCATAGTCGCCAGGAACGCGCTCTTGGCTTTGGTGGCCGCTTCGGCCTTGTCCATCGCCGCCAGGAGTTCCTTCTCAGCCTGCTTCTGCTCGGTGATGTCGGTGAACATCGCAAAGGAGCCGATCTTAACGCCCTGTTCGTCCAGGAGCGGCATGGCGTTGACGCGGCAGGGTACGAGACTGCCGTCAGGCCTCAGCAGCGAGACGTCGTACGCGCCGGACTCGCCCCGCGCTCGCCTGGCGACGTTTTCTTTGAATATGCGGGTGTTCTCCTCGTCGGTGAAGTCGAAGATGCTGCGGCCAAGGATCTGTTCGCGTGTCCGACTCAGGATCGTGCACAACGCGTCGTTGACTTCAACGGTGACGGCGTTGTTGTCGATCAGCCAGAACCCCTCTATCGAAGTTTCGAGGATCCGACGGGTCTTCCGTTCGCTGGCCGCCAGGGCCTGCTCGTTGCGCTTGCGTTCGGTAATGTCGCTGAAGCTGATCACCGCCCCGATGATCGCGCCGTCCTTGAGAATCGGCGTGGCCCCGTACTCGACGGGCAGACCCGTGCCGTCCTTGCACCACAGGTACTCGTCGTCGATGCGGCTCGACCGGCCGTGTTTGTAGGCGGCATACATCGGGCATTCTTCCTTCGGGTAATCGCTCCCGTCGGGTCGGTGGTGGTGGAAAGCGGCGTGGGAAGGCTGGCCGAGGAGTTCTTCCGGCGTAAAGCCCAGCATCCGGCAAGCGGCGGGATTGACAAAGCTGACATCCCCCTCGGCATCCACGCCGAAAATGCCCTCTAAACTCGCCTCCAGGATGAGGCGAGTCTGTTCCTCGGCCTGCCGCCGCTCTTCGCTCTCGATCGCGAAGCGGAGGGCGTTGGCCATCGCTTCGGACGCCTTCTCCAGCCACCGGGCCTGGGTGTCAGTCAACGGCCTGAACAGGCAAAGCTCGAGGACTCCCATCGGCGCCTCGCCGGCCAGGAGCGGATAGGCCACGATGTGAGAAGGAGGCACGGCACCAAAGCCGAAATGCACCCGCAGGCTCTCGCCGGCAGGCTCGTTGAGAATCGGCCGCCGCGATTGCGCCGCTTCTCCGACGATACCGCTGCCAAGGGCAAACGTTTCCGGGACATCGGCGCCGTCCGGATAGGCGCACGCGGCCAGGCGATGAAGAAGCCCGTCCGCCCCGCGGACGAACAGGGCCCCCGCGGGTGCTGCCAGGAATTCAACCGCGGCTGCCAGGCTCCGCTCTGCTGCCTGCACCACGGCCAGATTCCCGCGAAGACTCGTGTTCAGCGCCGACAGGCCGGACTCCAAGGTGACGCGTTCCTGGGATTCCTGGGTGAGTTTCTCCAGTTCACCCGCACGGGCGGTCAGTTCCGCGGTGCGGTGCTCGACGGTGCGTTCCAGGTTTTGATTCAGGTCCGCCAGATTCTGCTCGCGGACCCGGATTTCGCGTGCCATTTTCTGGAAGCTGCGGGCGAGTTCGCCCAGCTCGTCCCGGCGCTGCGGGAGGTCGCTCAGCAGTTCGTCGTGGAAGCTGCCCTGCTCGATGGCGGCGGCCGTACGCGTCAAGCTCAGCAGCGGTTGACCGAGCCGCCGTGCGATCACGGACACAATCACAATCAGCACCGCCAGACCGGCCGCACCGAGGAGAGCGGACCGAAAGGTCAGCTCGCGCACGGGACTGAGCACGGCGGCCTCGGAAATGTTGAGAACGATCTTCCAGCCGGTGAGCGGAGAAGTCGCCCAGTAGACGCGCCGCGATTTGCCATCCATCTCCATCAAGGCGAACCCTTCGGGTGTTGCCGCCATGGATTGCCCACCCGGCCGGCTCGTCACGTCGGCACCGGGGAATCCCTTGCGCAGCATGAGTTCCTCGTTCGGATGCACCAGAATCCTGCCGGCGCGGCTGACGAGGAAGGCATACTCAACGGCATTGGTACCCGCTTGCCCAGTGTCCTGGGCTCCAAAGACGTGGACCGAGTGCATCATGTCGCGGATGGAGTCAAGCGCCAGGTCGGCCGTGGCGACACCGATGAAGTCGAAGTTTGAAGCGGTATCGAACATGGGCACCGCAAGGGTCACCATGGTGATGTCGGAGCCACCTTCATCGAAGTAGGGTTCGGTGACGTAGAAGGCCCGCAAGCGCTTGGTTTCGCTGTACCACTCCTGTTTCGGGTCGTGGTAGTCGTATCCCACACGCGTCCTGTTCGGCCAGCTCTTGCGGTCCACCCAGGGCATCGCGTTCTCCTCTCGCCAGTCCTTGTGCTCGAAGGCCATGGCGAGGCCATACACCTCATCCTTCGGTACCTGGGAGAGGAGCTGGGCCATCAGTGGAACCATGTCAGGGTCGGGATCGCGGCCGTGAACCTGTTGGCGGCTGGCCGTGCTGCGGGGCAGCATGCCGATGCGTGCGATAAAGTCGTCCACCCGGCGGGCGGCGGCGCGGATCTCGGAGATGGCCTTGGCATTGGTCTGCCGCTCCAGTTCGGTGCGGCTGGTACGGTAGTTCAACAACACGGTGAACGCGAACACCAGCGCCGCGGCGATGCCCACACTGAGCTGAAGCCTGCGGGCGATGCCATACTTGGAGAAAAGTGCCTTCATCGGGGAGCCTCTTGCGGCGACTCGTCACAGCTCCGTCGCCAGCCGCGTCCGTTCAAGCTGTGCGTTCGACAGCATCATCATTCATTCCATCCCGACCTCAACGGCCGACTGTGTTCGGGGCAAAGAAGAAGGCCAGCCCCAGAATGAGATAGACCGCCAGAAGCTGCACTCCTTTCAGCCAATGCGAGTGCCCGTCCCCGGCGACCTGGGCGGTGATGATGACCGCGAGGAATACCGTCAGCACGAGCCCGCCCCTGAAAGCGAAATCCATCGGCTGGGGTCCCAGGAAGTAGCTCGTGAGAACCAGGACCGGAGCCACGAACAGGGCGATCTGGACACTCGATCCGATGGCGATCGACAGGGCCAGGTCCATGCGGTCCCTCACGGCCGACGTAACGGCCGTGGCGTGTTCGGCCGCGTTGCCCAGAATCGCCACGACGAACACGCCGACAAAGATGTCATTCATCCCGAGCGTCTTGGCCGCCGGTTCGATCGCGCCCACCAGGATCTCACTCATCCATGCGATCAGCACGGTGGCACCTGCAAGAACCAGCACGGCGCGGCGGACGCTCCATCGCGCCTCGTGCGTTTCCTGCGCATGCGTGCCCGACCCCTTGAACAGCGAGGCGTGCGTCACCAGTGAAAACACCAGGTTGAGCGCGTAGACGGCCAGCAGCGTGACCGCAATCCCGATGCTAAGCGAGCCCAGAACGGAGACTGCGGCAGGGTCCGCGAGATGGTAGGCCGAGGGCACGATGAGCGCAACCGCGGCGAGCGCGAGCATGGTGGCCTGGGACCGGGCGGCATCCGCATTGAACCGCTGTTCGCGCCGGCGGAGGCCACCGGCGAGCATGGCCGCGCCCAGCACCAACAGGGTGTTGCCGATGATCGAGCCCACGATCGACGCCTTGACCACGGTGTAGAGCCCGGCACGTAACGCGGACAGTGAGATGATCAGTTCGGCGGCGTTTCCGAACGTCGCGTTGAGCAGCCCTCCGATGCCCTCCCCCGTTCGCTCGGCGAGCTGCTCGGTGGCTCGCCCCATCCAACCCGCCAGGGGCAGGATCCCGAGAGCCGAGGCACCGAAGATTAGAAGGTGTCGCTCCGGAGCCAGATGATCGAGGGCAATCGCGATGGGAACGAAGATCAGCAGCCAACTCATGATCGGTTCTCCCTGTGCGGACACCTCCATGACGCCGCTTCTACTTCAGGCCGGCCTTGCTTGTTCGCGCGCCAGGGCACAACGGCTTGAGCCCGGCCAGCAGGGACGGCGGCTGACTGCGCACGATCAGTTCGACGGCTTCCCTGGCCGAGTCTGTCACCCGCACGAATCCAAGTTCCTCCTTGCCGACCGCGCCAGCCCTGATCTGGTGTTGAGTGAACGGCTTCAGGGGGCTCCAGAACCGTTTGCCCATGCCGATGACCGGGAACGGTCCGATCTTGTGACACTGGATCAGGGTGCCGGCCTCATACATCTCATCGAGCGTGCCGAGGCCGCCCGGCATGATGACGAACGCACAGGAGTACTTCACCAGCATCACTTTGCGGACGAAGAAGTAGTGAAACTCGATGCTCTCATCCACATATGGGTTCGGCTCCTGCTCAAACGGCAGGATGATGTTCAAGCCGATCGACGTGCCCCCGGCCTCGTGAGCGCCGCGGTTGGCCGCTTCCATGATGCCGGGGCCGCCACCGGTCAGAACGGCAAAACCGGCCTTTGCCAACTCCCTCCCCACTGCGACCGCCATCTTGTAGTAGCGATGCTCTTCCTTGAAACGGGCCGATCCGAACACGGTCACGGCGGGGCCCAGCCTGTAAAGGCGATTGAAGCCGCGTATGAACTCCTCGTTGATGCGTTTCAGCCGCGCCTTCTCGGCCTCCGGGGTCCGCGCCTGCATCAGGAAATCGCGCTCGTGGGCGCGCTCGGCCGGCAACTCGTAGGTCGTGCCCGCCTTGGCCCAGTGCTTCTGCCAACTCCGTTCCCATTCATCGATAGACTGTCGCTTCGCCATAGTCTCCTCGAGATTCAATCAAAACTCGATGACATCTCCCAGCATCGGCAGGACCGGTTTCAGTCCGTGCCGCTTGTGAATCAGTGCGGCGAGTTCCCTGCGCGGGCCGTCCTCCCCGTGAGCCACGACGACGCGCGGCTTTGACGGGGCGATGACGCCGAACCAGTTCAGCAGGTCGGTCTGGCCGGCGTGGGCGCTGAAGCCGCCCATGGTGTGAATCTGTGCTCGCACGACGACCCTCTCGCCGTGGATGCGGACGAACTTCTCGCCCTCGACCAGTTCTCGGCCGATTGACCCGTGTGCCTGGTAGCCGACGATGAGAAGGTGCGTCTCCGGCTTCCAGAGGTTCTGCCGGAGATGGTGCAGGATTCGACCCGCGTTGCACATGCCGGCGCCGGCCATCACCAGGCACGGTCCCTTGACCGAGTTGATCGCCTTCGACTCGTCGGCCGTCTCGGTGGCTTTGAGCGTCTTCAGGTCGTCGCGGACGAGCTTTTCGCTCATGTACTTCCGCATTTCGTCATCGAACAGCTCGACGTGGCGGGTGTAGATCCGCGTCGCTTCAATGGCCATCGGGCTGTCGAGGAACGCGGGGAAGGGCTTGACCTTGCCTTTCCGGAACATCCAACTCAGCAGCACGGTCAGCAGTTGCGCGCGGCCCACGGCGAAAGTCGGCACCAAGGCCTTGCCGCCGCGCTGAACGACGTCTTTCACGATGTCGACGTACTCCTCCACCGTCTCGCGGAACGGCCGATGATCGTGGTCGCCATACGTCGACTCGATGAACACCATGTCGGCCTGCTGGAAGGGCTCATAGTCACGGAGGATGGGCGCCCCCTTGGGGCCCAGATCTCCGGAGAAGACGACCCGTTTGGTTCGGCCATCTTCGTCCACGAGCAACTGAATGCTGGCGGAGCCGAGCATGTGCCCGGCCTCGGCCCAGCACGCCTGGATGCCGGGCGCGACCGTCACCGGTTTGCGGTACGGCACGGGCCTGAATTGCGGTATGATCGCTTCGGCATGCTCGGGCCCGTAGAGGGGCTCGATCGGCGGCTCGCCGGCGCGCTCTCGCCTGCGGTTCTGGCGTTCCGCGTCCTGAAGCTGCAGCCGGGCCGAATCGCGCAGGATGAGGGCGGTCATTTCGAGAGTGGCCGGGGTCGCGTAGACAGGGCCGCTATATCCCAGCTTCGCGAGCAGTGGCAGACGTCCGGTATGGTCCAGATGCCCGTGGGTCAGCACAATCGCGTCGAGTTTGCCGCGGCGAGCCGTCTCGGGGGGCCGGTTCTTCACGGCGGCCTCGCGACTACCCTGGAACATGCCGCAATCGACCAGAACCCGGGCCTGCTTCGTCTGGACCAGGTACGCCGAGCCGGTGACTTCTCCGCCCGCAGCGCCGTGAAACTTGATCTTCACCGCTGACCTGCCTTTCCCGGTGTCGCCGCCGGCGGAGCCGGGGTCGTGGTTGGGGTCGTGACCCGCGGGATCTGGATTCGCCTCACGACGCTCGGCAGTCTGAACTCGAACGTCTTTGCCGTGAACGTTGGCGAACCAGTCCAAGCGAAAATCTCCGCGGAGTATCGCGAGCGAGCGGCATCCTGACCGTAATCTATCGTGATCTTGCGAGGCACGGGCTTGTCGCCCGTCTCGACCCAGATTTCCCAGCTCGCCATCTGCGTCAGAAACGCCATGTGGTGGCACTTGAGGCCGTTGAGCTCATGCAACCCGATGTACTGGCCTGCCGCCGTACGGGCCTCGAGCCGGTCGTACAGGTCCTTGTACAAGAGATCTCCGAGAGGCAGCGCGATCCCATAGTCCTGGGCGAGGATATCGAGCGCGGTATCGATCGTGCCGGGCGCCTGGATGGCGCTGTAGATGTTCTTCGTGCTGTCGAGCATCGAGGCAGTCTTGCCGTCGTAAACGAACCGTTTTGTGCCCTTATCGCCGGTCACGTCCACCGCAGCCTTGTCCGGCCGGCTGACGTAGATCATTCGACGGGCCGAGACCTGCACTTTCTCGCCGGATTCTCCCAACTCGTCGGTCGTCGTCTGAGCCACTGCACTGATTTTCTGGAGGCCGGCAAGGTAATCACACATGCTCTTGAGGATCTTGAAAGGATTCTCACCCGCAGGTTCCGCGGCCTTGGCACCTTCCGGGGTCTCGGCAACCACGTAACCTTTCTTGCCGTCCTTTTCTCCTTGCTGGTAGTACACGCCCTCGGACTCGTAGTACGTGGTGTTGTTGATCACCGTGGTGTTGTACTCCGGCGGGAGGGACGGATAGTAGTAGCCGACCGGCGGATAGGCCCAGCCGTAGTAGACACTGTCGCCGACCCAGCACGGGGTATACCAACTGAATCCGAAGCACCAGTAGTCGTGATCGTGCCAGGGATAGTGGAAGGCACCGTTGGGCAGGGTCGTTATGTAGCCACCGCCGTAAGGCCCCCGCACACCGGCAACACCGTAACCTCGCGGCCCCCAGACGGCACCGGCGGCGCCGCCATACGGCCCCCTGACACCCGCGGCACCGGCGCCCCCTGGTCCCCGAACTGCACCGGCCGCGCCGCCTCCGGGGCCGACAACCCCTGCTGCGGCACCACCCCCCGGGCCTCTGACAGCACCGGCGGCCCCGCCGTCGGGTCCTTTGATACCTGAGGCTCCCCCACCACCAGGACCTCTGATCGTACCTGCTGCCCCGCCATCGGCTCCTT
>CAZPIO010000223.1:0-7595 GCA_964586235.1 uncultured Planctomycetales bacterium | reverse complement strand
GCCTGGCCATCGGTCGCAACCAGATTGATCGGCAGGTCGCCGAGGCCGGTGTGCGTGCGAATGCTCTGCCACCCAACGATCGTAACGGGCTGAAGCGGAGTATCGACGACGAACACTATGTCATCACCTTCGACACTATCGGCCGCCAAGGCGAATACGTCCTTTCCGCTGCTTCCTGCTTCGTTCCGCAGGACGTTGACACCTCCACCGGGAATGAGCCTCAGCACATACGTGCCGGGCTCTAGACCCTCGAGTTGACCCTCGGCCACGGGGCCCCATCCCTGGCATCCTACGAGCGCTGACGCGTCACCAACACACCCCGTGTACGGGTTTGGGTAGACATTCGGAGTCGGCCAATCGCCCTTGCCAATCCCGCCAAACGTGATCGTGCTGCCGACAGTTCTGACCCAGCTCGAATAGCCGGCGCCCATGCCAAAGAGCTTGCCTGTCCCGGGAGCAGCCTTCGGGTAGCAGTGAACGTCCATTCGCGGACCACCCTTGGTGTCCGAGGTGCTGTTTCTCCATACATCGAAGATGCGCCCCGGGCCGTAGTTGGTCCCAACCGTATAGGAAATGTTAAATGTGTAGGGAAACGCAGCGTTAGTCAGGAACGGCGCCGTCGGGTTCAACTCGGGATTCCCTTCGTTGCCGCAGCTTCCCGGATTGGCATTGGCCATGCTGGTGAACGTAGCGCTTTCCGCCAAAACCAGGGGCTCTGCCGGGTTCGGCATCGAGTACAGTTCCAGATCGAACACGTAGTTAGCCACACCTCGGATCTCAAGGCCGCCGGGCTGGGTGCCGCTGGCATGGAGCCGCACAGCCCAGGTGATATGCCCGTTCGCGTCGAGCTGGAGTACTGTGCCGTCCGCGTTCGAGCCCGGCGTGAAATACACGCGGTTCGCGCAGGTGGCACCGTTGTTGCTGCCCCCGACTTCCAGTTCCATAAAGACCTGGCTCTGTGCCATCGCCTGACCGACGACCAGCAGAAGAACCGTGCTCGCCAACATCAACTTGCGCATCTTGACCTCCCGATTTGACCGCTCTTATGTGCCCCCTTGCCACAGGGAAAGCTACACGCTTATACCGCCACATTCTGGCAATCGGAAGACGGTGCATGTTCACTCATGCGCTCGGCTGCCGTTGCCGTTAACACATACTAGTCGTTTGTCTCCACTCGTAAAGTCGCGAGGGGACGCAGAATAACGTCCTTTGCATCACCCCTCACATACCATACTCCGCCTTCCTGCGTCATTCTAACGGCCCGGCCATATCAATGGCAAGCCTGAAAGTCGGCTTTCGGCGCCTGCAATCGACGACAAACGACTTAATCATCTGTATGACAAAGACTTGCGTCATTTTCAGCCGTTGCAGATTTCTTTCCGTGATGGATTTACTATCAGCTTCGTTTGCAGCCCTGGCACGTTGCCGCGATCCTGCCCTCTTTCGAGATTCGACGCCCACCAGGCTCCCCGAGTGATACTTCGGACGCACCACAGCTTGCAGCCCCAGGAGGGCCTCGCAGGCAGACTAGCCCAGCCGCTGCCGGCCCATCCCGTATCGCCGCCCCAGAAGAAAAGAGCCTGTTTCAACGCGGATCGACCGCGATCGCGCGGGGGCGGACGGGGCAGTTGAATTGACAGATGCCGCAGCCCACACAATTGGCCGGCTTAACCTCCAGTTCACCGCCATCTGAGAAGTCGATGGCTTCGCGCCCCAGGGGGCAGGTGTCCAGGCAAATCGTGCACAGGTCGTTCGATCGCCGCAAACAGGTATAGCGGTCAATCCGGGCGATGCCCATCTTGACCTGTCGCCTGTCGGCCAGAACCTGCAGGGCACCGCTGGGGCAGGTTTTCGTGCAGGCCAATTGATCGCAAAGGACGCAGGCGGCCAGGTCCGGATCAATATAGGGCGTTCCCGCCTTCTCCACGTCGGCTCTGTTCATGGGGTGAATAGCCTTAGCGGGGCAAACCTCGATACAGTTTCCGCAGCGATAGCACCGCGACAGGAACTCGGCCTCAGGGACGGCCCCCGGCGGACGCAACACGGCCCGGTACGAAGGCTCGGGAGCCGCGCCTAACGATGCGGCATCAAGTCTGACCTGGATATAGTCGGCCAGAGGCTCGACGAGCCGCTTCAAGCCGATACGGAAGATGGACCGACGGCCGTGCGGCGTATTCGTGGGATCTGTAGTCAAGGGAAAGCTCCACCCGACGGTGTCTATCCAATATCCCCGAGCCCATCGTACGGAATTGAAGGACGGCAGGCAAACACTTCCTGCATTTACCCCCGTCCGGGAAGTGCGGCCGGCCCGGATGGGCGGTATAATCATCTGCATCGTCGCGGTGTCGTCACGCGGATGAAGGAGATAACGCATGTTCCGGGTCTCGGCCTACAGACGAAACCTGCGTTCCGGGCTGATCGCGCTGGCCTGTCTCACTGCGGTGACGGCTCGCGCCCAGGAGAGCCCGTATCTCTACGGCATTCACGATCACTCGCCGTCTCCGCAGGAGTACCTCAACCACATCTCCGGCGGCGGAGCAACCGGCTGGATCACGGCCACCGTGGCGGTCGGCCACAATCCCGCCGACACCTGGGGCGTCGATTTCCGCCCATTCTCCGACCAGGGCCACGCGGTCATCTGCAGGATCAACAACGGGTATTGCGACTCGGGCGGCACGATTCCGCTGCCGGACAATTACGATGATTTTGCCACACGCTGTGCCAGCTTCGTCGCAAACAGCCAGGGCTGTGATATCTGGGTAATCGGCAACGAGACCAACCTCGCCGGTGAATGGCCACCGTCGGGCGGGCATAAGCCTTACGTCTCACCCCAGAGCTACGCGAGTTGCTTCCGGCTCGCCTATGATGCGATTAAGGCTGTCCGCCCGGCACACAAGGTATGCTCGCAGGCACTGGCCCCGTTTGGCGGGCCCTACAGTGCCGGCAGTGCCTGCGGATACACCCACGATGCCAATCCGCTGAACTGGGTCCAGTACATGAACCAGATGCTGACCGCCATCCAGAACAGCGGACCGGGGCCCGACGGCATCGCCCTGCACATCAACTCACGGGGGTATCACTACGCGGACATCCACAGCACCGCCCAGGTCAACGCCGCAGGGCAGATGCTCTATTTCAGCTTCTATGTCTACAAGGACTGGATCAACTACGGCATCCCCAGCAGCATGTACAACCTGCCGCTGTACGCGACCGAGTGCAACGGCATCTATTCCTGGGACGGCACCTGGCCTGACACCGAGCCCAACCGCGAGCCCTACCAGGCCGGCTGGATGCAGGAGATCTATGCGGAGATCAATCGCTGGAACACCGTCGACGCCCCGGCGGCCGGCAAGCCCATATTCCGCTGCGTGAATATGTACCGCTGGTCGGGTGACCCGTGGAGGATCGACGGTATCTCCCAGAAGGGACAGATTCTGTCCGACCTTGATGCCGCGGTCGCGCAGCTCTATCGCTGGCCGGACAACAGCGTCTTCAACGATACCCCCCCGACCGGCGAGAACCTGGCCCCCTATTCCCCCACCGTTCAAACGGACTCCGTTTATGGACCACAATGGTCGGGCACCAACGCCATCGACCGCATCGTCTCGGTGACCAGCAAATGGACCAGTGCCAACACCGCCCCGCCACACTGGCTGGCGCTCGATCTCGGCGGCGACCGCACCGTCAACGGCTACGTGGTGCGGCTGGCGGGTGCCGCGGGCGAGCCGGCCAGCTATAACGCCGAGGCCTTCTCAATACAGACGGCCACTACCCTCGCGGGCCCGTGGACCACCGAAGGACCGATTGACAACAGCACCCGGGCCAACCTGATAAACCGCAGCTACCTCAGTGCGCGAACTGTTCGATATGTGCGTCTCTACATCACTGATCCGGGCATCGACAACTATGCCCGGATTCCGGAGTTCGAGGTTTGGGGACCCTTCCCCGGCTATCGGGGCGACCTGGACAACGATCTGGACGTGGACCAGGCGGATTTCGGGCTTTCCCAGGCCTGCTATGCTCCAGCCGGCACGACTCTGCCTTCGAACTGCCAGCCGTCCGACCTGGATGGCGACAATGACGTCGACCAGACCGATTTCACTTCGTTCATGGCCTGTCTGAGCGGTGCCGAGGTGACGCCAGAGGCTTCCTGCCTCCGGTGAAGGAGGCGGTTCAATTCGACTGCTTGCCGACCACCGCGGGCTTGGCGTGGGTGATTCCGCTCAGGTCCGGCAGGGGCAGCAATTCATACTCTTTGCGGAGTTTGTTCTGGTCGGCGAGGGATGCTGAGAACTCGCCCACCGCCACGAGGACAACCGTACCGTCGGCAAACGCGGTCTGGACCATCGCGTTCGGCTTCAGCGGCCGATTGGCGACGGGATCAGGCCACTCCACCACAACCCACAACGGTGGTGGCGGCTCGGTGAATTTGATCCCGTGATGGGTGAAGATGTAGTCGCCCACCCGATGTGCGACGGTACCCGGCGGCAGGTCTCGAGCCGCAGCCTGGGCTGCCTTCAGGATCTCGCCGGTTTCGTCGGGCAGGAAGTCCTCGAGCGTCGATTCGCCCACCTTTGCGTCGCTCAGCTTGGTGGAGGAGCCGGGAGCGATCAAATCCGAGGCAATCAGGTGCCCTCTGGCCACCAGTTCGGTCGCGTGGCCTGGACCCGCCCCACCGTGGGCTGCGGCGTGGTCTCGAAGGGCCGTCGCAACAACTCGAATGGGTGGCCCGCCGAGGCCAACGCTCGTGGTGAACGGTCCGGCCGGCATGGTGCCGACTGCCCCGGCCGGCATGGTGGTAGGCATCGTGGAGAGAACGAAGACGATGAGCCATACGTAAAGTCCGGCTACGGTGCCGATGAATGTCACGAGAGGCGTTACCGCGGCAAACACGGCCCGCAAGGTCGAGACGTTTTGTCGTTGCCTGACCATCAGGACGGTGCTGACCAGCCACCAGATCCACCCCACGTAGAAGCCGAGACACGGAATCCCCGAGCAGACGTTCGCCCCTGTCCCGTAGAACACCGCCTGGTAGGTCCGGTCGATTCCACCCGCGGTGTCGCCCGTGAGCCGGAGAAGGCCGTGAATCACCAGACCCCATAGGCATGTCAGCGCAAAGACGACCGCGGCGGCAGCGACAAAGAAGATAACGAGGCCGATTGGCATGAAGAGTCCTGCCCCACCTCCCGCCCCGACAAAGGCAAATATCAGTGGGAAAACGAAAAAGGGAAAGACGAAGCCCAGCATAGCCACGCAGGTGGCGATCACCCCGAACAAAACCGCAGATCCGGTTGCATCCTCTTCCGGCAGCATCTCCATCAGCCGTGCCGGACGGACGAGAGCCATGCCGACCGTGGTGAACCATGTGCGAACGCGCCCACGTTCCTTGCGCTCCATCCAGGGCACGGACTCGACCTTGGTCTGTTCCTCCTGGACACCCTCGGTCGGGAACAGGACCGTTTCGTCCATATGGATGTGGCGGCCGCAGCCGACACAATCGAACTCGATCGGCACCAGGTGCCCTCGCTCGCCCGTGCCGTAGTAGGACTGGCCACAGTGCGGACAGCGGAATTGTACGCTGTTGATGGTGAACTCGTAGTCGCTTGGCTTGAACGGGGTCCCGCACTCCGGACATCGCCTCGCCGGCAGATTCCACAGGCGGTAATCACAAGTCCTGCACCGCATGAGATCAGGCTTCCATCCGGCTGTCCGGCCCTCCGCTCGCCTTGGCCCGGCCGAAAGGCGCCGCGGAAGCGCTCGGCGACGTCTTGCCACTCACGACCACCTGGAGATCTCCTCCTTGACACTCGAGCGTGAGAACCAGATCAGCATGAATACCGGCAAAGCCCAACCCCACAACACCCCCCCGCACATTGAGAACGCCACGAGGCCCTCAAGATTCGGCATCGGCGAAGGCCCGGCGCTCTGCTGCAAAGCCTCCATCGTCTCCTGCTGCGTCTGAAATCCGATGATCATGCTGCCAAGGACAATTACCATCTTCAGAATGGCCCACACCTTCGCAAGCCGGGGAGCCCACGCACGGCGCTTGGTGATGCCCACGCCGGCGACAAGGAGGAGGATTGCCACTGCGCAGGTCACGAACATCGAGGCGAGGGTCCAGGGCAGCCATCGATCCTCGAATTGCGGGTTTGGCGGCATACCGGGCGCGTTCCGCATTAACAGGGCAAACCCGAAACCTCCAAGCGTCAACAGGACAGCGCCTGCTCCAAACACAATGCCGATCACGCCGATGACCGTCGGCCACGTGGAAGGCGCCCCAGACGCATAGCCCAGGGCCGGCCGGGCCAGCGGGCCCGCCTGGATCGGCGGTGTCGACGGCATCGGTGGAGAACTCTGTGATTGCTGGCCTTCGCTCTGTTGTGGATTCGGATCGCTCATGTGTCTTCCTTGCCTGAGAAATCGTCCGGGCATGTGATCGTTTGCCGATCGCTCTCATGCCACGCCTCTCGTCTCGGGAATGATACAGCTTCAGTCGCCGATCGCAAATGATGCGCACCTCTTTCTTCCGACGTCGGCACGTGCGGTCAGGAGGTCGCCGCCTCATATCACTGAACCATACGTGGCGTGCCTCCTGCCCTGCCTGCGCCCGCCCAGGTTTGACTATGTGCGTCCGTCTCGCCTCACTGGCAGCAGCCAGATACATCGTGACACTCTCACCTCACGCAGGACGGACGGCCCGGCGGAAAGCCTGCCGCAACCGCGGGTCACGAGACGCATGAGCCGGCCGGTCTGCAGAATTGCGAATGACGTCGTTCATCGACTTTCAATGCAGGAAATCGCTTCCTCTCCCGCAAAGAACCCGTATAATATGTGCGTTGGCGACTCGGGGTGCGAGGACCTGGCGCGGAGGGGACAACCATGACCAGCAAAGGAGAGCCAAACGTGAGCGAAGGAACGCGAACGCCGCCGTCAGGGGGCGGTAAAGGTGTGGAAGTCCTGAAGGTTAACGGAAGGTCTCCGCGCATCCTCCTCGCCGAGGATGATACTGGGATGCGCGTGATGCTGACGGAGGCGTTGCACCTCGCCGGCTGCGAAGTGGTGGAATGCCGCGACGGTCTGGAACTGCTGGAACACCTGGTCGGATTCGCGGGCAGCCAGAAAGCCTTCGAGTACGATCTGATCATTTCCGACATCCGCATGCCCTACACGACGGGGATGGACGTGCTGCGGGGCATGCGGGAGTACACCGGACACCCGCCGATTGTTCTGGTAACCGGGTTCGGCGATGAGCGGACCTGCGACGCGGCCAAGCGACTCGGCGCTGCCGCGATTCTATCGAAACCATTCGATCTGGCCGACTTGCTGGCCGTTGTTCGGAACTGCCTCAACAGGGACACGCATGACAGCTACCGGCGCCGGGAAGAGACGTCCGAGGCCCAGTGGACGGCGTTCTGACGCAGTCAGTCGGATCTCCACGGCATCAAGGACATCAGGTCGCGGCGGGGCGGACCGGTTTCCCCTCAGGCCTCATCCGGCAGGGTAAAGTGGAACGTGGTACCGTCCCCGGGCTGCGACTCGATCCAGATCTTCCCGCCGTGACGCTCCACGATCTTCTTGCAGATTGCCAGCCCGAT
>CAZPIO010000222.1:0-7698 GCA_964586235.1 uncultured Planctomycetales bacterium | reverse complement strand
GCTAGTATCACGTGTGGCAGAAACCAGGACGGGATAAGGGACGGGATAAGGGGTCAGAAGCCATTGTTAGTAAAGGTGCCAAAAGGAGGGCGTCCTCCTCCGCGTCCTCGGAGCCCCCTGTGGTTCAACGGTCTTTTCCATCGTCGAAGAAACGGACGAAGCCTTCCACCGCAGGGCTCAGAGGGGCGCAGAGGACCGGAACCGGCTGATCGAGGTCGTGCCGGTGAGCCCATCGGAGGACCCTCCTCGCAACAAGAAGGTCAAATTCGTGTATGATTACATGGGCCCTTGACACGATGCGTCTCGCAAAGCGAGACCCGTCGCCCGGCGACGGCCGGGCCCCGCCCGGGACAGCGAGTCAAGGGTGGGGATCGGAAAAAGGGTCAGAAGCCATTATCAGTAAAGGTTCTAAAAGAAGGGCGCCCTCCTCCGCGTCCTCGGCACCGTGCGGTCGGTCAAAGCTCTCAGCCCTCGACTCTCGGCGATCGGTTTCCGGCGTCAAACAGAAATGCTTGGCGAGGGCATCGGCCCTGCTGGCTCCTCATCCGTGTCATCTCCGCCTGCGGCGAGACAGGCCCGCCTGCGGCGAGGCAGGAGTGCAATCCGTGGTCAGACTCGTCTGCCCGCCACTCCTTCACTCCCCGGCCACCAGTTTTCTGGCTGCCGGACCGGAAAAGGTCGGACCGGAAAAGGTGTCAGGATGATTATCAACGTGAAATAGATCTTCCTGACACCTTATCTGTAGCCGGTGGAAGCCATCGCCCGCCTGTACAGCATCCAGGATCAGACGGGCGAGGAGTTGAGTTGGCGCATGTACCTGCTGGATCCGGCCCACTCGGCGGACCCGACGGCCGCGGTCGTCGCCGCGGTCCTGGGCACTCAAGCCCCGGCAGCGTCGGACTGTCCGTTGCAGGATGTGGCCGGGCGTCTCATCGCCCTGGGCAAGGTTCACAACCGGGAGAAACGCCTTGCGGAAGCGAGGGCGAGCTTCGAACAGGCGCTTTCGGCGGCGGCGGCGGCGCGCTCCCGAGTTGACGCTCTTGTCGGTCTTGCAAACGTGCTCGGTCAACAGAGCGAGCAGTCTGGGAGAGACGGCCAACGGGCGGAGGCTTTCAGCCGTTTCGCCGAGGCGAGGGAGGTGGCCGGGCAGGCCGCCGATGCCTGCCTGGCTTTGTCAACCGGGGGCGCTTGCGGGGATTCCCATTACGCCAACGAACAGGCTGTCGAGTTGTACCGCTCACTCAGGCTGAACAAGGAGGCGCTGGATCTGGCCGATCGCTTCCTGAGCCGACTGACGGAATCCGAAGCGCCCTCCAGCAAGCTGGCATTCGCAACCCTGATGCGGATCCGTGCTCTGGCCTGGAATAACCGGCTCAACGAAGCTGTTGAGGGCGCGGTGCAATTGGATGACCGACACCCGCAGGATGACGGCCCTGGTTTCTCCACCATTCGCACGGTCGCCCTGATTCGGGCCTCGTCCTGCTGCGACAGGTTGGGCGACCCGGCGAAGGGCCTGGCCCTGCTGGATCGCGTGCGGGCTCGATATGGTGCGGATTTCGACCAGTGGGTCGCGCCCCGCTATGAAATGCTGAGGAAGAAGCTGAACTAGGCCTCTTCTTCGCTACCCGACTGACGGGCTGGTCTGCGTCGGCCCGCTCTTAGGGGACTTGGGTTATGAGTGCAACGAACGAGGTGGTTTCTTGACGAGTTCGCCGGTATCCGGAGCATTCCTACGTAAGAACTGGGTGAGGTCATGGGTACAACACACGAAAGCATGAGAAATCGCGGTATCTCGACAGTGGTGCGTGGCGGCATCGTCGTCATTCTATGCTTGGCTGCGGGGATGCCCCTCGTTTGCACATCTGAGGTCCGCGCCTGCACGCCAGGCGATCCCTGCGAGGATGTAACTTGTCCAGAGTGCTACGAATGCCAGAACAACGAGTGCGTCTACGCATGCGATGACGAGACTGAGGTTGAGGACGATCCGTGCCCGGACCCGCCGAACGTTCCCACTACAAGCCGCATGGACGCGTTTTCCGCTGGCGGCTCATCGGCGCCGCCTCCACCCGAGTTGCCGCCGTGTCCTCAGCCTAGGCCATTTGAGCCGAGCTCCTGTGAGATAGGTGGTGCATGCCGCATCGGCAGCGGTGGTGGCGGCGGAAGCTCTGCCGGCGGCGGAGGGACACCGTGCCGGAGCGAGCCGCCGGGGCCTCCCCCACCCAATCTCGCCAGTGATGGCCCGCCCGTGTCGCAGAATAGTGGCGGGGCGGGGAGCGGGAACGGCGGCGACGGCGTGTATCTCAACCTTGCCAAGGGCCAGGTCTGGGCGGCGGTCAACATCGTGGACACCTACGCCTACAGCGACACCGAGCTTTCACTGACCCTGTACTACGATTCGCGATCTGCGGACACCAACACCTTCTTCGGGGCATACGGCTGGACACACAGTCTCATCGGGCGTGTCGAAGAACGGCTCGTCGGTGATATTGTTCAAAGGGTCAGCTTCTGGTTCGGGCGGTTTCAGAGAATCCATTTCCTCTGGAATGCCCAGACAGGGCAATTCGAGCCGGCTAACGGACGCCGCGACGTGCTGTCGCAGGTCGAGAACCACTATGAGATCACCATGGAGGATGGCACGCACTTCGTTTTCGACGACACAGGCCTTCTGATCGAGCGGACCGATGTTCACGGCCTCGTGATGCGTTATCATTACGATGGCGGCCGGCTTATCAAGGTGGTGAGCCCCCACGGTCGAGAGATTCAGTTCGTCTATGACGAGTACGGACGTCTGTGGAAGATCTTCGATCCGGCCGGCAAGCAGACGACGCTGACCTACGAGGGAGCCGGCGGCAAGCTGGTGAGCGTGACCGACCCGACGTCCCACTCGACTTCATACGAGTATGACGGCCTCTACCGCATGACCAAAGAAACGCTCAAGAACGGCAAATACTACACGATCGAATACTCCATCAATCCTGAGAAGCGGACCATCAAGGATAGCGATGGCAACATCATTCTCAGCGTGTCATGCGCGGAGGGCTTCCCCTCCCGTCGCGACAACACGGCTGCGTCCGCGATCGCTGCCGGCAACGTGACCATCGTTGACGGGAGAGGAAAGACCTGGACGCTTGCCCGCGACAGTCGGGGGCGGACGACCTCGATTCTGACGCCCAACAATTACACACGATCGGCCGTTTACGGTGACAGCAGCTCCGGCTACAACCGTGACCGGGTCGTCTCCGTGACCAACGAGCGCGGACTTACCGAGAATTACACCTATGATGCATACGGTCATTTGCACACCGAGACGAACCGGGCCGGCCAGCAGTGGACGTACACTTATGATCCCAGCATGCACTCACTGCTGACCGAGATCACCGAACCCGACAACGACCGCTGGATATACACCTACGATTCGCACGGACGTGTGATCCAGATCACCGATCCGCTGATAGAGTCGGGCACCGACCGGGTGACGACCATAGACTACGAGTTCTACGACGAGATGGAAGGCGTCCTGCCGGGCGGCGATCCTTTGCCCAACCGCATTAAGAAGATTACTCAGACCGACGTGAACGGCCATGTCATGGTCTCCGAGTGCGACTTGAAGGGCAACATCATCAAGCTCACTCGTGGAGCGGGCGTCCTGAATCTTGTAACCCACTATCAGTATGACGACTGCGGCCGGTTGACGGGACGGACCATCGAGCGAGGTGACCGCAATACGGTCACCGAGTGGACCCGCGATGAAATGGGTCGTGTGACCAGCACCGTCGAGGACCCCGGCACCACGGGCCAGCTTAATCTGAAGACGGAATACCAGTATGACGGCCACGGAAACCTGGAGCAGGTCACCAACCCGCGCGGCCACAAGACGACATTCGTGTACGACCACCGCAACCGGGCGGAAAAGCGGACTGTCGCCGACGGCTCGCTGAATCTGACCACCGACTGGGTCTACGATGGGAACAGCAACATCACCAAAATCACCGATCCGAACAGGAAAGACACCATTCTAGATTATAACGACCAGAACTTCCTGGTCGCGGTGACCGACCCCGAGAACTATCATACCGTCTACACTCGTGATGGCGTCGGCAATATCACGCGCATGGACCGGACACTCACCACCAACCCGGCGGGTGACAAGTACTCGGTCAGCCAGACGTTCGACAATGTCAACCGGCGGCTGACGCAGACGGTTGCGCCGGACACGCTTGCGCTCACCACCCAATTCGACTACACCGACGGCGGCTGCGCTTGCCGCTCGCAGCCGCACAAGATCACCTCCCCGGACAACAAGATCACCTACCTGTACTACGACAAGCTGGACCGGCTGGTCAAATCGGTCCGCAAGGTCGGCGAGGGTGATACGGCGGACAACGGCGGCGATTCCGACGACATCATCTACCAGCGCGAGCTCTATCCCGGCGGCAACGTCAAGTCGGTGACCCTGCCCGAGGGCGAGTACACGGAGTACACCTACGACTCGGCCGGTCGTCTGATCGATGAGACCCGTTTCGGCCCCAACAACCAGGACATCATCACCGGGGCCACCTACGACGGGGCGGACAACCTCAAGACGGTGATCATGCCCAACGGCAACGTGGTCACCCGGACCTATGACGCGGTGAACCGGCTGGATACGCTTACCGACTCGGTCGGGGCCATTCTGGACCTCAGTTACGACGCCAACTCCAACATCACCAGCCGGGCCGACGGCGAGGGGCACGCCTGGCAGTTCCATTACGACCAGGCCGACCGGCTGATCAAGGAATATGACCCCCTCATCGAGTCCGGCACCGACAAGTACACCTCGCACACCTACGACGCCAACGGCAACCGGCTGACCACGACGGACAACAACGGCGTCGTGACCCGCTGGCAATACGACGGGTTGAACCGGGTGACCACGGCTACCGAGAACTACGGCGGGACTGGGGATACGGCCAACACCAACACCGTTTACACCTACGACGGCATGAGCCAGGCCAAGACCCTGGCCGACCACAACGGCAACACCACGACTTACGCGTATGACGACGCCGGACGGCTGACCGACATCACCTTCCCGGACGCGACTCCCAATACCCTTCACTACGCCTACGGCAACGGCCCCAAGCCGACCGGCCGTACCGACCAGAAGGGCGTCCAGACCTCCTTCGTCTGGGACGACATGTACCGCTTGCTCCACCGGATCTATCCGACCCGCCAGGACGATTTCACCTATGACCGTTCCGGCCGTTTGCTGACCGCCAACAACGGTTTCGTCAACGAGACCTTCCAGTACGACATCCTGGGCCGGATTACGAGTTTGTCCCAGGCCTATACCGGCGGTGGGACCTACAGCACCACCGTCAGCTATGCCATCAGCAACCCCAATAGCACGGTGACGGTGACCTACCCGGCCACGCGGCAGGTCACCTACACCTTCGACGAGCGCTTCCGGATGGAGGGAGTCTCCGGCGGGACGGGGGTGGGCGGGACGCGGGTGATGGACTTGGCCGATCGGGTCATTTCCAGCGATTTCGCCAATGGCGTTTCGAGCGTCTTCGACTACGACGTCAACGGGCGGATGACCCACCTGGAGCGGTTCAAGAATGGCGAGCCGCCGACCACGCTGGTGGAGTACGACCACGGCTATGACGCGGTGGGCAACCGGCTGTATACTCGGGACTTGATGGCCAGCGACCGAAGCGAACTCTACGGCTACGACGCCCGCAACCGGCTGCGGAACTTCGAGCGAGGCGTGCTCAACCCCGAGGGTGACGATATCACCACGCCGCTACCGGATCCCGTGTTGCCCTCGCAACAGCAGTGGACCGACCTGGACCGCCGGGGCAACTGGCTGGACTTCAGTACCACCCTCAACGGCCAACCGGCCGTCCAGCAGACCCGGGAGGTCAACCAGGTCAACGAGATCACCAGTCTCGACCCTGACGGCAGCGGGGGCCAGTCGCCGTACACCCTGGCCAACGATAACAACGGCAACCTGACCGAGAACCCCTGGGCCTTGAATGCCGACGACACCGGCGCGCCGACGGGCCAGAAGTACGAATACGACGAGGAGAACCGCCTGATCCGTGTCCGGCGGCTCACCAGCTCTCCAGACCAGATCTTGCTGGAGATCAACTACGACGCCTTCGGCCGTCGGGTGGAGAGCAAGGAATACCTGGACGCCCAGCAGGGGATGCTGGCCACGCCGCGGGTGACCCGCCACGTGGTCTTCGGGGCCATGACCATCGAGGAATACAGTATCACCGAAGGTCCCACGGCTACGTTGGCTCGGGAGTTCGTCTGGGGTACCGAGTACCCGATGCCCGTGGCAATCATCGATTACACCGCCAAGGGGCAGGTCGGCGCGGGCCAACCGGAGGTGCTTCACTATTTGCGGGATGTGCTGGGCAACGTGGTTGCCCTGGCAGACGCGGACGGCAACGTTGTCGAGCGCTACCGCTACGACCCCTACGGCATGACTCATGTCTATGACGCCAGTGGGACGCTTTTGCCAACCTCCGCCTACGGCAACCCGTTCGCCTTCACCGGCCAGCGGTACGATGCGGCGGTCGTTCTGTACCACTTCTGGTTCAGGACGTATTCGCCGTCCCTCGGCCGGTGGCACCAGCGAGATCCGATAGGCTACGTTGACGGCGTGAGCCTCTATGCATACTGCCTGTCGAGCCCAGTAAACACGATTGACCCCTTGGGATTGTTCAAGTGCGACGAGAGGGCTATTGTGAAGACTGTTGCGTATGGTGTGGCGGCGCTCGCCACTATAGCCGGCGGCCTTCTATTTGGCACTCCGGGTGCGGTCGGCGCTGTTGTTGTGATCGGGGTTCCAGCCGTTTTGGTCGGCAACAGCTGGGAAAACGGAGATTTCAAGGCCGGTGTGGATGCGCTCCTCAAGTCGTGGGACGATATCATAGGGGCCTTTGCCAGGGCACCATTTGAACTGGCCGATCCTGATTTTCGCCTGCACAGCTTCGCGCTGCCCTTCCCGTCGCAGCGAATCTCTCGGTTTTCGACTGCTCCGCCGCAGATGCTGCCGTACGCTCCGGATCGGCTCCCCAAGGAGATCCCGTATTATGATCCCGATGCGCGCGAGACCAACGGCCTATTTGAGGACGTGATGGAGGGCATCAGGCTGCGGAAGCTGCGCTACGACAGGCGACATCGGCAGCCGGGTCGCGGAACACGATTCTGAGCATCAACCATGATTGGTCTTGGGAGTCGAACTCGGCGATCATGCTTGGTGTAATGGTCTGGCAGGCTGCGGCGCGTTTGTGTGCCGCGCAGAGAGGCTGAAATCGCAGCGAGTCTACCACGAAACGGATCCTGAGAATGACTGCTCGTGGAAATGCCACGGAACACCTGACAGCCTTCCGGCATATCGCCACGGTGCGGGTTGGCCATCCGCACTGGTCTTCCGACGTCCCCTTGTGGCTCGCGTTGTCGCCGCACGTTGCTCTTCCTGTCGCCATGTGCCTTTGGCTGGTGCGTGACAGCTTGCTCCTTTACACCTTGTGGTGTGTGGGTGCCGTGGCGGTCATCATACTACTGATAAGAGGAGTGACGAGGCGCTGGCGCCGCCGTTTGGCCACAGAAGATCTGGCCCTTTCCGGCGCAGAACAGAGCTTTCTGTTTGTGAGCTTTAGTCGTTTTCGGGCCTCGTTATGACGCCTCGGGTTTTCATAAAGT
>CAZPIO010000221.1:0-7702 GCA_964586235.1 uncultured Planctomycetales bacterium | reverse complement strand
AGTTCCGGAGCCGATGTCCGACGACATCCCATACACCCCACAAGAGGTTCAGGCATTGCTGGCTCAGGCCGGTACTCAAATGCAGGCGATGATCCTGCTCGCACTCAACGGGTGTCTCGATAACGTGGATATCGCCCGGCTCACATGGGAGAGCATTGACCTGGACCGAAAGGAAGCGAATTACCCTCGCAAGAAGCCTAGCTGGAAAACGACTAGGCCTAGGCGGTTCCGGCTGTGGGATCGGTCAGTTGAGGCCCTGAGACAATTGGCGTCTTACCGGTCAGGACGACTGGGCAAGGTCTTCACTACGAAATTCGGACAGGACTGGGTCAGAGCGGAGAAGAACGCTATTGCACAGGAGTTTCCTAAACTGAAAACGGCTGCAAAGGTCTCCCATGAAGGAGGGTTCCGCAATCTCCGAAAATCAGCAACAACCGCGGCTGCGGTCGCGGGAGCCAGCGAGGTCACAATCGAGATGCTTCTTGGCCACGCCAGTCCCAAGATGTGGAGACGGTACGCAGGCGTGGTGCCACCGGCTGTCGAGGATGCCATTCTGAAGATCGAACAGCACTTCTTCGGCACGCCTGCTTCGCAGCCTTCGGCACCAGATGGAGAGAAGAAGAAGGACGTCGAGCCTGTTACTGATGAACCCGCGGCACCCTCCGATTCGCCGACGGCCACATGAATAAGTCAGCGTTCAAGGAAATTCGGTAGCGGTGGCCTGAGATGACGCAGTGAGGTCGGTGGCTGCCGAACAACGGTCTCGGTTGTCTCTCGCGAGCCGAGCCACTGTTGAAGATCCGATTCCAGCACGCGATACTCTGCGCCTGTTCCCCGCTGTCGGACCTTCTTGGCCTTCAACTCTCCGTTCTTAACGGCCCGCTTGACCATGAAAATGGTCAGGTTGGCACGCTTGGCACACTGCTGCACGGTGAGAGCTTCCTGGTGGTTTGCTTCAGGGCCTGAGTCGTCGGCCATGCACTCCACCGTTTGGGCCATTCGTACAACGTCGCAAGCCAATACTTCCTGTTTCCGATTGATGTCCTGGGCGCTTTTTTCGACGCGACGAAGCGTTTGATAGATGTCCTGAAGGCCGCCGGCGGAAGAACCGTTGACCTTGCCCCGTGTTTCGGGCTTTACAGATGGGATCTCCGTAGTGCATGGATGGCTGCCAGTGTCGAGCAGGTTGTGCTGACGCCCCGCCAGCCATCGAAGAACCTCGCATGTGATGTATCGATGAGCATCGTGGCCTTCATGTTGGAATTGCAGATAGGGTAATCCCTCCTGGTCGCGGTAATGCCCCAAATCAGCACCCTCCGGCAGCTTGAGAAGCCGACGGAGACCGTCGTCGTCGAGGATTGGATCTGTTGCCCGTATCTCCGCGTACATAACTCACCTCGAGTCCGTCTGACCGAGATGGCCCCTTTCCCCATCGCTCACAACCTGCCGCTCCTGTTCCAGCAGAAAAGACCGCCACCATCGCCCCCACGGAAATCGGATCGGATGTTGCGGCGAGCTGGCGACGCGGTGCAGCGGGCAAAGGGGCGCGAGTGCGCACTCGCGCGCTACCTGCAGGATGGCCTTCTTCGTGTGAGGCCAGCGATGGGCTGAGACGACGGCGAACAGGTCCGTCACCTGCCCTGGCGGAAGCCGCAACAGCTCGCGGTAGACCTCGACGTGCCAGGCGGGTCGATCGGGTACCCACGGCACCTCGGGCTTGACCGGGCTGCCGGAGATGGCCGCGTGCAGTTCGTACGCCAGCCGCTGGCCGTGCGGTTTCACGGTGGTCAGTCGCGGGTGGTCCGGGTCCTGCCACATGACCATCTGGCCGGGATCGTAATCCTTCTCGTGTGCGATCAGGTGGACGCCTTTGCTGCTCATTTCTGCGAGCCACGACCATTCGAGGTACGTCCAGCGGGCGACGACGAGATCATCGCCGAACAGATTGTGGGGGATATTGTCGTCGGGCATGGCTGCTGCTCCTGGCAGAGTGATGAAGTCTCTCACTATCAGGAGCGAGGAAAGTTGTCCGTGAAAAGGTAGGGCCAGCCGGGGCGGCGTGGCCGTTGGTGACCACGCCGCCGCCGGTGGTGAATCAGGAAGGTTTTTGGGGGAATGTTTGGAGTCGGACCTTTCGAGGGGCGGACTGATTGGCCGAGACAGTGTGGTTTTCGAGAATGCCCAACATAGTTGTCAGTCTCAATCCCCGCCGGCATCAGCGGTGTCGTTGAACGCCGCCAACTGGTCGATCGCCCAGTCTTTTGCCAAGCCGAGGTGGGGCAGATCCCTGTTCATGAAGTCAGAGGTGCGCTGCCACTTGCCCTCGCCGTCCAGGTAGCTGCGGGAGAACGAGACGGCATAACCCACCCGCCCGTCCGGGAAGTTCCGTGGCCATATGGCACACTGAACACGGTCGAACTGCTTCTTTGCGATCGGCTGATTCGAATTCTCGCTCACGGTTTGGTCTCCTTCGTTGTGGTTACCACGAACAAGGCGGGCACGATGCCTGCCGCTACCCTTGATGGTTAAGAAGCTTTTCAGGAAATCACTGCTGCGAATCAGGGAGTTGATCTGCAAGGCACCGGGAATCTGTGCCCGTGTCTGCCGCCACAATGGCGGCGATCGATCGCTGCTGGTCAGCTGACAAGAGCGGCTGACCGGTCATCCGCGTTATGTCGAAATGCATTCTCATCAGGTTCTCGATCACCTGTGCGATGGCCGATCCAGCGCAACAACCTCCCAGTTGTCTCCCGAGGCTTTCCGAGCGATATCCGCCTTGTCGCCGAATCCGCACCCTGATCTCATTGGCCCGCGGTAGAGCCGCCAGGAGAACCCAGGTTCCGCCCGGGGCCAAAACGAGGTTTTCCAGACAAACATGGCCGGGCCGCGCCTGAAAGCCCGGGTTGCTGACGATCTGCCTCAACTGCGCGACCAGGGAGTGCACAACCCGGACAGCGTCGTCAGTATGCTGATGAAGCACGGTCCGCCAGACGTCGGCCAGTGGAACCGACGGGGGCAACGGTTCGACGAGGTAGGCACTGCCTGCCGCGACGATGACATGTGAGAACCGGGTAATGAACGGTTGGGTGAAATCGACCACCTCAGTCAATTCGAGATCAGGCTGCCTGTCCACCAGGATCCCGGCCGGCCGGAAGTGGTGCAGCAACACGGGCAGCCCGTCGCAGCGGCGTACCGCACGAAAGCTGCCCATGTTGCCGCAGGGCCTGACCTCACACGGCCCCTGGATGGTATAGTCCTGCAGTCTCGGACTCCTGGCGTTCACGCAGACTGCTCCATCGGCATGAACCGAGGTTCGACCGGGACGGTAACCGGGTGTTCGTCGCCGGCGGCCATGATGCCGTACGGTCCGCAGAGCGGGCACGAATCACTGACGGTGCTCTCGGCGACCAGTGTCTGGCCGGTCAAGTGGTTGAAGTGGAGATACCCGGACCCCACAAACGGCTTGCCGTGGACGATTGACAGGAAGACCTGCATGCCCAGCTGAGCGATGATGGCGTTCAGGTTGGCGACCGACGGGGCGGCCTGGTCCCGCGAGCCCTGAATGTAACCCTGCCGGGCCCGGACGGCCTTGGCCTCGTCGTCCAGCAATTCGAGGGCGGCGACGGACGGGTCGAAAGCGCCGCAGCAGACCAGGCAGCCGGTCTGACCGGGGATGACCAACCACACCTGGCCGCCGGCCTCTATCGAGTCGTCGCCGACGTGGATCTCGCACCCCAGGTCGATGTAGGGGATGCAGTAGCGCACGGACAGTTCGTTACAGAACTTGCGCACGCCGTCCCCGTCACCGGCCCCGATGATGACCGTCGCCCCTTTGATCCGGTCCACGGCGGCTTTCTCGGTCACGGAGCAGGGGTACGGGTAGAAGGGGATGGCCGGGTTGGTTCTTGCGACGTAGGCCGCCGCCACGGCGACCTTGGGGCAGCCGACGTTCCCCGCGAACGCGTAGGGAATCCGGGGCAGGTTCGACAGCTCGATGATGTCGGGATCGACGGCGCACAGCCAGCCTTCGGCCCCGACGCCCAGCCGGGCGAGGGTCTGCAGCACGTGAGCGCCGTTTCCCCCGGCTCCGACGACGGCCACCCGCTGACGGGCGAGAGCCCGCTGGTCCCAGCCGGGGACGAGGCACTGGCGGCTGAATGTAGGGTCCAGGCGGCGATCCTCGCCAAGATCCTCACCCAGGGGGATAACCCGGTTGCCGGCCCCGAGGATTTCCAGGCGGTCGATCTTGCGGAACGATTCCAGCGACCGGTCGTAGACCGTCCCGTCGAAGGCGGTAAGGTCGGAGTTGAACACGACCATAAGCATGGTTGCGGGGGCCGCGAGTCTGCCGGTCAGGTAGCGGGCATTCTTGGCGGACTCGCGGGTGTCAATACCACTGAAGTGGGGGACCGACTGAAAAGGGTGGGTGTGCATATCCAGCACACTCGAGCCCCGTTGCTCGGCGATCAGGTAGGCGAACGACTGGAAGGCCTTTCCCGATGCCACGCTTCCGGCCGTCTGCTCGGTCAGGTCCCCCTCGTCGGGCAGAAACAGCCCGCCCACGATGAAAGCCGTGCCGTCGGCTGTCCTCGCGGGGTTGACCAGGCTGAATGCGAAATGCTCGCTGGTGGGATCTTTCGCGACATGATCCCGAAGCCTGTCGAATGACTTGCGGTCGATACGCAGTGTGATTTCCCGGCCCAGAGCTGAGCCGGTACGATTCTCGGTTGTTTTCATGTGAGTCCTCCTCAATGTGTTTTCGGATCGGTGAGATCCGCCCGGATCAGCTCGACCAGCGTGATCAGGTTGTCCGTCTGCGGGTCCCAGTCGATGTATTGGAAACAGAACCACGCCCAATCCCCCCACCCCGGATCGATGGATTCGTGCACGTCCTCCAGTTTCCGGCCCTTGAACCGCAGGCCCTGGGGCACATAGATACGGTTTGCCACCCCGGGCGGGCTGCTCGGGTAGTCGTCAGGGATTTCGATCAGCAGGTCGATCTCGCTCCGGTCAAAACCCGGCGGCAGCCGGACGTCATGGACAACGATGTACTCGTAGTCGTCCGCCACGGACAGATTGAAGGCGACGGAGAGTGCCCGCAGGTGCTGCCGAAGCTCGTATGAGCAGCTGTTCATCTCAGTGGCCCCGCCGGTATGCCGGCATGTCCGCGAAGTGCTGCCAGGGGCTTACACTGATCCTTTGCCCGGGCTTCATTACCGTGTTCGCCCCGTTGTCCTTCTTGAGCATCAGGGGCCGGTCGGGTGGAATGGCGGCGGCCCTCCTGACATCGTCGACGGCTACCTGGCCGTCACCACCTGTTGGGATGTCAAACTCTCTGCCATTGATCATGCATCGCATTGTCTTGCCTCCTGGGACCCTGTCCCATCAGATTGCCTGGAGCACGTGGGGTGTTCAGTGCACCCCTCGCACATGCCCTCACTGAATCAGCCCCAGATTGTTTCCGGAGAATCTCCCGCCTTCTCTGCCGCGTTCACGGGGTGTCCGTGCCTGTGTCACCGCCGTCGATGGGCATCTGGCCGTCAATGTGGTCACCCTCATCCCCAACCAGCTCACCCCCCTCCGTCGGGTCCATGGGATAATCCATCGCCTCCCAGATGCGGTTGGCCTGCTCAACGAAATCATCCATCTCCATGGGTGAAGGCTCGGTGGGTTCGTAGGTCTCCGGTGGCTCCGTCCCCGCCTGTGAGAATGCGTGGATGTCTTCCGGCCGTGGGTTTCCGGTCTGGTCATGAACGGCCCAGAGGTGCCCGATAAGCTGGTCGAGGGTGTCCAACTGCTCGCCCTGGACGAACAGACACCGAGCGCAGACCAGGAATCCGTCGCCGTCGGACGGGTCGGTGTGCTTTGTGAGCACATCACAGCCGCAGCGTTCGCATTCGTGAGCTGGCTTGATCTGGTCGTCCATGGTGGTACTCCCTGTCCCGTTATCTCTTTATGTGGGATCTGGCTGCAAGAAGTATGGCCAGGACCGACAGCCCCAAGAGCACCAGGTGTTTCTCAGCGACTATTCGGCCGCGCATCGGAAACAGGTCATCGAAATCGAGCGTGCACCGCACGGAGTTGCTCAGCCAGGCCAATGCCAGTATGGTCAACGGAACCAGCAGAATATTCCAGCGAAAGCGCATGCGTCACTCCAGCTCTTTTTCGATCATCTCGTCGAGCATCTCTTCGCTCATCAGTCCTGATTCCAAAACCTTTTTCCGAAACTCTTCCCTCTGGCCTGGCGACAGCTTCCGATACATCCGCGACAGCCGCAGGCGTTTCTGCTCGTACTTCGGCCGGTCGAGATTTTCGAGCAGATGGTCGTACTCTGAAGCTGCCGCTCCCGGGTCGACGCCCATCAGCTCGAACTCGGCCGCCCGTATCTCCGCTGCTCGACGGCGATGCAGATCAAGTGCGTCCAGATGGGCATCAACCGGGTCCTTGTAGCGTCGCCTGCCGAATTCATCCTGTTGTTCCTGATGCCTTTGCTGCATTTCCCGGGCTTTGGCCATATGCATTACATATTGTTCGGGGCTGATTCGGCCGCCCTGATACTCCTGTATGATGATCTGCTCGAACTCGGTGCATGCTTCGATGTCCTCCGGGATTTCGACCTCGATCGGTTCATCCCACTGCGGCTCCTCCGGCGTCTCGTCGTCGCGAGGCTCTTCGTCCCAAGGATCGCTCTCGTCGTATTCCCATACCATTGCGCGTCATCTCCTTCTCATCAGCCGCATGTAGCCCCACCACCCAAGCCCCAGGATCGTTATAGATACCACTTCATATAGCGGTCCTAAGTGATGCTGGCGGGAAATGAAGGGGAGCGTTTCGAGCAGCGGAAAGCTGCCGCTGTTATCACGGACCCACGAAACCAGCATGAGCAGCAGCCAGCAGACGACGATGACTTTGACTGCTTTCATAACAACCTCCGTTCTGCGTCTACCAGATCAGGTCAAAAAAGCTGTTCCAGAAATGTACTGGTCGATTCGCTCCACGCGGATACGGTCCATATAGGGCTGGAGTTCAGGAGCCTTCTGTAGAATCTTCTTGACCTTCTTGCAGTTGGACACGACGTCGCAAAGGAAAACGAGCGATTGCACCGCCCCGTGCCCGATCAGGCTGTTGCGGGCGTTGTCGGCGATATTGGACAGGCTCAGGGATATTTCCAGTCCGGTACGGACGTCGTTCTGGCTCCCATAGATGTCCACGCGATGGTCGGCCGGGCCGACGGGGTGCTCTGTCCGGACGTCTTGCCACCCTAGTTGCCTCAGGTGTTCGGCCACGCGGGCGATAAGAACAGTATGAAGGAACCCTCCGTGGCCGATGTAGCCAGCCGGCTTGTTCATGCCCGCTACAACCCAGCCGGTGTCGGTCACTTCGATGAAGGTGTATTTGTGTGAACCGAGCTGGGGCGCGTGAATCGTGACCAGATACAACTTCGCCAGCTGCTCGACCACCCCATCAAACTGATGGTAATCATTAACCTTGAGTACCGGCATCCTCTCCGTTGAAAAAAGCTGGGGGAACTCACAGCAGTGCCGCAGGACAGCCAGTTGCCGATCGCTACACGCCGGGACCAGCGGTCCCGGTTCGGCAGTGGCCGTTACTGTTTGCCTCGCCTTCGTCTTCGTATCTTTCACCAGTGGAAGCGACGGGGTGGCCGGGAGCGAAGCGAGGATGGGGGCCATGAGTTGGCGAC
>CAZPIO010000220.1:0-7760 GCA_964586235.1 uncultured Planctomycetales bacterium | reverse complement strand
TTCTCAAAAGCGGGTGATGGGGCTCGAACCCACGACATTCACGTTGGCAACGTGACGCTCTACCACTGAGCTACACCCGCGTGTAGACAGACAACTATACGCGCCTCATGGCTGATTTCAACACCTTTTGTTCAGGAGCGGCGCCGGGTGTTTTTACGTGGGTACGGGTCGGCGGGCCGTCTTTGGAGGGCAGGCAATCATTCGGGGGCTGGACGCGGGCTCATTGCGAGTGTGCTGAGAGCTTCACGCAAGGTATTAACTGGCAGTTACTTATGGGCTCTTGAGGCGGTGGAGCGGCCGAGGCAGACTGCCTTGTTGATGGAGGCACTGAGTCAATAACCTTACTCTGTCTCGGGCTTGCGAGCCTGACAGTCTCTCCGGCCAGAGGTCGGGTGATGTCGGGGTCGACGACGTCGAACCGGTGCGCGGCCCCTGACGGCTACCCATAGGAGTATTTCGGGGACGGTTTCGCACTTGGACCATCGGCTGCGTGGTCATCGCCAGGTTCCGCGAGTTCAAGGAGTTCACAGGGGATATGTCGGGTCTCGTTGTGGATGCGGAATCTGGCGCTCGGTTGCGGGAGCCGTCCTGGGAGCAGTTCGCGACAAGGTTCTCAGGTGACGGCGAACCTTTGACGGAGCGTTTCGCGCGCAGGTGAAAGTACCTACAATGACTCCGCGAATGGAAAGACTGGTGAAGGGACTCGATGGACCGGACGATGACGAAAGGCATCTTCTGCGGCGAACGCCTGGCGACGAGCTGATGAACGAGCGACTTCTTTAGCATCAGGGTTCCGGAATGCACAATCTCAGTGTTCTTGTGACTTTTGCCGGTGGCCTGGCGGCAGCCCTGGCCTTTGGCCTTATTGCCCACCGTCTGAAGCTGTCACCCATCGTCGGCTACCTCCTGGCGGGTGTTATGCTCGGGCCGTTCACGCCGGGGCTCGTTGCCGACCGGGCGATTGCGGAGGAGTTTGCCCAGATCGGCGTCATCCTTCTGCTGTTCGGGATCGGCTTGCGTTTCGACTTGCGCGAGTTGGTGGCGGTATGGCGGGTGGCGGTGCCGGGCGCGCTGATTCAGAGCTCGCTGTCCACCGTTGCGCTGGCGGTGCTGCTGCGTCTCATGGGCTGGAGCTGGATCTCGGGGATCATCCTGGGGATGGCGATCTCGGTTGCCAGCACGGTGGTCATGGCGATGGTGCTGACGGCGCGGCGAGATCTGCACGCGCAGATCGGTTACATCGCGATCGGCTGGACCGTGGTGGAAGACATGCTGACGGTGGCGATGCTTCTGATGCTGCCGATCATCTTCGCCCCCGGCGGCGGCGCGAACCAGAGTATCTGGGCCGCCCTCGGCCTGTCCGGGCTCAAGGCGGTGGGCCTCATCGGCGTGGTGGTGGTGCTCGGGCGCTGGGTCATCCCCTGGGTGCTGGAACGGACGGAGAAAACCCGCTCGCGGGAGCTGTTTACCCTCGCGGTGCTGGTGCTGGCCGTGGGAATTGCGGTCGGTTCCTCGACCCTGTTTGGGATGTCGATAGAGCTCGGGGCGTTCCTGGCGGGACTGGCCGTCGGGCGTTCCGAGTTTGCAGCCCGAGCGGCGGGCGACGCAGTGCCGATGCGCGACGCCTTTGCCGTGCTCTTTTTTGTCTCGGTGGGTATGCTGTTTGACCCGTGGAGTCTCGTGCAGAGTCCGCTCGTAGTTGGGGCGGTGTTGGCGGTGGTAGTGATCGGGAAGCCGGTTGTTGCCATGCTGACCGTTCGAGCCCTGGGCAAGCCTTTTGCGGTGGCCATCCCGGTGGGGGCGGCGTTCTCGCAGGTGGGCGAGTTCAGCTTCATCCTCGCTTCGCTGGCTCGCGGTCTGGGGTTGATCGACGACGCGGGATGGAACGCCCTGGTGGCGGCCTCGATTATCTCAATCGCGCTGAACCCCTCGATCTATTCCTGGGCGCGCCGCCTGTCGGCGACGGCCACCAAGCTTGCGCCGGTGGTCGAGGGTCCGCGGCCTGCGATCGATCCCAACCGCTGCATCCTGGTGGGGTACGGTCCGGTCGGCAGGATCGTGCATCGACTCCTTACGGATCGGGGTGCGGTCGTCACGGTGGTCGACCTGAACCTCGACACGGTGCGTCGTCTGCGTGCCGAGGGACACGCGGCCCTGTACGGGGACGTTCTTCGTCCGGGGACCCTCGATGAAGCCGGGATTGCCACGGCCGGGAGCCTGATCCTGAGCGCGGATGTCGAGGACGCCGCGGAGATCATCAGGCAGTCGCGTCTGCTCAACCCCGAGCTGCGGGTTCTCGTTCGCTGCACCCATCTGCGTGACGCCGCCGCACTCCGTCGCGCGGGGGCCAGCGTCGTCGCGGCCGGCGAAGCCGAGGTTGGCGTTGCCCTGGCGGAGGCGGTGACCATGGTTGACAAGATGAGCCCTGGCGTCGCGGCCGAGCACCGGGAGACCATTCGAAGCCGACTTTACGGTGCCCCGAAAGCCGGATAGGCCTGAAGATCCGTAAAGTGCCACGTCAGACGAGGACCGCGGCATCCTCGACGACCAGCGGCCGGACGGCCCGCATGATGCTGGTTGCGGTCAGGAAGCCGGCGACGGAGCCATCGGCCGTGACGACCGGCAGGGCGCCGACCTTGCCTTCGAGCATCATCGCCACGGCCTCCTTCAGAGGCGTGTCGGTCGAGGTGGTCAGCGGCTCGGGGGTCATGAGATGTCCGGCGGTAGTGAACGCGTGCGAATCGTGCAAGACCGGTACATCTTCGAGGCTTCCTCGCACGGTGACGCCGAGGCGCTTGCGCAGGTCGCGGTCCGAGATGATTCCCACCAGGCGGTTGTCCAGCACCACCAGAGCGTAATAGCACTGCATCTGCACCATGCTTGACAGCACGATGTGGGCGTAGTTGTTCAGCTCGGCAACCACGGGCGGCTCGTCCATGTATGCGGCAACGGTATCGCGATTGGCCTGGCTGTACGGGTGGGCCTCGCAGTAGCCGGTGAAGCACCCGAGCAAATCGGTCGTGGTGATCATGCCGGTCAACTTGCCCTTGTCCGTTACCGGCAGGGCCGAGATCTGGTACTCCATCATCATGTCCACGACCTCTCCCATATCGGATGCGGCGTCAACGCACCAGACTGGAGCGGACATGATGCTCGCGACCTGCATGGGGATGCGCATCTGGCGGTCCTGCTCGAGGTCGGCGCCGCGATTGGGCTGCTGGACGCGTCCCTCGACGATGCAGGTGTCGCGGTGGCTGACCATGCCGACGACAACGCCGTCCTGGACGACCGGAAGATGCCGCACGTTGCATCGATCCATTGTTTCGCGGGCATCGTCGAGCAGGGTGGTGGGCCCGACGGTGATCAGGACGTTGGACACAAGTTCGGACGCTTTCATGCTTCACCTCTCCTTAGCAGGTCGGCATGTCAGCAAGCTCGCCCCCCACGAGGTCCGGCTTTATCGGCAGCATACCGAGCGTTGGCTCATCCGACTCCCTATCGGCGACAACGGGGTCAGGGTTTGGCAACCGCGGCTGCGTCGAACGCGAATTCCGCCTTACCGGACGAAGGGCTGCGCCCCATAAGCGAGGGCGGGAGGGTTCACTTCGCCGCCGGTGTTCGGGCGAGGCGCCGGATGAGGCATACCACCAGATAGATGAACAGGAACGCCAACGAGGCGAGCGCGACCACGATGCAGACGACCACCGTGGCGACGGTCCTGGCCATGCCCTTGCCGAAAGAGATCTCATACTGCCGGTCAGTCTCGGGGATTGAGCCCGCGAAGCGGTAGTTGCCGGCGGCGGGGATGTCGATGGTGCCGATGGCCACGGTTTCGTTGACCCTCAGCGAGCCGCCGTAGGGTTTCAGAGTCAGCGCGGCGTTCTGCGCGTCCTGGATCGACCAGAGGATCTCAGGCGGGCTGAAGTCCTCCATGGAGACGGAGACGTTGGCCGGGCGTGCGCAGAAGACGGTGTATGTTCCCGGTTCGGGCAGTGAGATGTCGGCCTGGCCGGGGATCATGAAGGTCGGATACTCGGGGCCGCCGCTAACGGTCCTGACGGTAAGCCAGATGCAGAGTCCGAAGATCAGCAGCGTGATGATGACGATGCTCCATCGGATTGTCCGGGGTTTTTGGGGCGTTTCGGAATTCATTGGTCACCTCGAGATGGCAAGAGTAGACAGGTCTCCATTGCTCACGGAAATGCGACCGCCGTTACAGGATAGCCCGATCGGGCGGGCGTGGCAATGAGAGCGGCTGGGGGCGGAAAAGAGAACCCACGGTTTGCGGCCGTGGGTTCCCGGAAGCCTCGTGTTTGTCTCATGCCCCGGCCGCGGGGCCGGGAGGCGCAAGGGATGCTCACTTCTTGTAGAAGCTGACCATGTCCTTGCAGGTCTTGGTCCTGATTTTCCCGGCGTTGCCGGCCTGGCCGAAGGCGGTCATGCGGGCGATGCAGACCTGCTTCATCAGCTCGCGGGCGGGCCCGAGGTAGTCGCGCGGGTCGAACTTCTCGGGGGTCTCGGAGAAGACCTTTCGGATGGCGGCGGTGATGGCCAGGCGGTTGTCGGTATCGACGTTGACCTTGCGGACGCCGTGCTTGATGCCGCGCTGGATCTGCTCGACGGGCACGCCGTAGCTTTCCTTGAGGCCGCCGCCGTACTTGTTGATCAGGTCGACCAGTTCGCGCGGCACGCTGCTCGAGCCGTGCATGACCAGGTGGCAGTTGGGCAGGCGGCGGTGGATCTCCTCGATGATGTCCATCTTGAGGACGTCGCCGGTGGGCTTGGTCTTGAACTTGTAGGCTCCGTGGCTGGTTCCGATGGCGACCGCGAGGGCGTCGACGCCGGTGTCGGCGACGAACTTCTCGGCCATGGCGGGGTCGGTGACGTGCTCGAGGCCACTGCCGCCGGCCCCGTGGCCGTCTTCGATGCCGCCGAGCACCCCGATCTCGCCCTCGACGGTGACGCCGACGGCGTGGGCCGCCTGGACGACCTCGCGGGTGACCTGCACGTTGTACTCATAGGTGCTGGGGGTTCTGCCGTCTTCGCTGAGCGAGCCGTCCATCATAACGCTGGTAAAACCCTGTTCTATAGCACTTTTGCAGGTGGCGGGGCTGTTGCCGTGGTCCTGGTGCATGGCGATGGGGGTGTTGGGGTACAGCTCGGCGGCCGCGAGCATCAGGTGGCGCAGGTAGGCATCGTTGGTGTACTTTCGGGCCCCGCGGCTGGCCTGGATGATGACCGGGCTGTCGGTTTCCCTGGCCGCCTCCATGATGGCCTGGATCTGTTCCATGTTGTTGACGTTGAAGGCGGCGATGCCGTAGTTGTTTTCGGCGGCGTGATCCAGAAGGATGCGCATGGGTACTAGTGGCATTTCGATCGATCTCCTCAAAAACAAGTAGCTGCGTGTCTCGTTGTCCATCGGTCGGCCGGAGCGTTGACCGCCGCTCCCGGTTCGGCCGTGCAGACGGGGGAGTGTAACCGCTTCCGGCCGGAATTGCACCTTGGACGCCGACGGGTGCGGGCCACAAGCGGATCGGCCGGGTCGCGACCGGCGGCGGAGGAGGCCGGGGAAACTCTAACTTGTTGTGAACAGGTATCTTACAGATCCTCCGGGTTCGGCCGTTGGGTTCGTTTGGCGCAGCGAGCCGGCAGGTTCATCCTGCCGGTATTCCCGCTGATGCCTCCCTCCTGGATGGGTTCGTTTCGCAGGACGAGCCACCAGCTTTCAGCGGTCGGTAGTCGGCTCCTGCGGCAGGTCTGCGCTGCCTCCGGCGGCTCCGACCCCTACCTGCTGCCCGCTGCACAAATGGGTTCGTTTCGCAGGACGGGCGCCTGGCTGGCGAAGCCCCTGTCCTCCTGACAGTCGAACAGCCTGACCGCCGAACAGTCTTGCGTGTTGTCAAAGAGCCGGGCGTTGCGGGTGGGCCCTGGGCGGGTCTGCGCAGAGTCTGTCCGCTGGTCCCGTTGTGAAGATAACACGGCGGGTGTTCGGCAGAAGCCGAACACAGGGTTCGGGGTTCAGGGTTCAGTGAAGGCGGGCGCGGCGATGACCGATGGCGAAGGCCCAGCGGGCGGCGAAAGACGAATGTCGGAGAGTCGCCGTGGCGAGACGAAGCCCGAATGACCAATGAATGACGAATGTCGAATGACGAAGCCGTAGTGACCGATTCGGTCTCAGCGGGTTCAGTGCTTGTTTTGTGTTTTCGTCCTTTCGGGGTTTCGTGGTTGATCTCGCACGGTTCGTGGCATGGTGGCGCATTGACAGCGACTGATCGCAGGAGGAGAATGACAGCATGCACTGGTTCTGGCGAGCGGCGATTGCGGTAGTGGTGAGCTTTCTTGCGTTCCTGGCGATCAACGTGGTCCTGGCGTGGACGCTGTCCGCGTCCGCCTACGGCAATCTGCCCTTACGCTTCGGCCTCGGCCTGGCCGGGTACGCAACTCCGCTTGTGATCTTCGGGCTGCTGACCTGGTGGTGCGAACGCCGTCGCATCCCGCCCGGTCACTGCCGCAAGTGCGGGTATGACCTCACGGGGAACGTGAGCGGGGTGTGTCCGGAGTGCGGGGAGCGGATACCAGCGGATGGAGCCGCAGATCGTGGGTGACGCATGGCACGACAGTATGGGCGTCGGCGGGTGGTGCTTGTGGCAACGGCGGGCGGTGTCGTCGGCCTGATCGCGGGAGTGTTGACGGCGTACGGTGCCAAGCACAGCCAATGGCTTTTCCCCCTGGGCTGCCCCGGCATCTTTCTGTTGGATTTGCTGTCTCTGGTTCCAACGACCCGGGTCGGTATGTCCATGCCGCGAATCGGATTGCTTGCTCCTGCGAATGCAGCCGCATACGGCCTGCTTGGTCTGCTGATCGGGGTTCTGGTGTCTCGTCGTGCCGGCCTTGGGCGACCCGATCGAGGTGCGGGGAAGACACCTACCGATGAACGGGGCGCAGTGGCGGCACTTCCTCGCCAGGAGAGGTTCTCTGTTGGCCGATCACTGGCAACGGCGGCGGCTGCCTTCCTGCTGTTGATCGTCGCGGCTGGTTTCCTCATGTGGGTGTTGCTGATTGTCCTGGTGGACAGCGGCTTTGACTTCTGGGGCCTGCCGGGTGGTGTAGTCCTGGGGATGCTGACGGCCACGGCCTTCGTGCTGGCTTATGTTCCCTGCCGCCGGATTTACACGAACCTTCGGTGGCGGACGACCGAGCATGAGGAGCTCTGTCTCTGCCGGAAATGCGGGTACAACCGGACCGGCAACGTCAGCGGGGTGTGTCCGGAGTGCGGGGGGAAGGTGGAAGAAGAGAGCTTTCAGCGGTCAGCGATCAGCGATCAGCCGGAAGGAACTGGGAGTGGCTGAACCGCCAAGGCGCCGCCTTCGACACGCTCAGGCCAAGGAAGACGCCAAGAAGAAATCATGAAGAGAGTTGCCGCAAAAAGGCTCAAGAGACGCAAAAACGGGGGTGGCGGCCGTCCTGCTGCAACTCTTGAGCTTTTTGTGCTTCTTCGCGGCCATCTCACCGTCTCTGTTGTGAGCGGAGGAGTTGTAAACCGCGAAATACCCGCCACGGCGGGCAAGCACGAATGACACGAATAAAGGAGAAGCGGCCGGTTGTTAGCCGGCTCCTCGTCTTCTTGGCGACTTGGCGACTTGGCGGTTAATTCTCTGCTTTTTCGGGCGACGGGGCGTTGTTTGATGTCCGTTGCGGCTGCGATAGACTGTCGGCATGGCTCGGCTCGGACGAAAAGGGCGGATACTCAAGTGGGCGGG
>CAZPIO010000219.1:0-7905 GCA_964586235.1 uncultured Planctomycetales bacterium | reverse complement strand
CCTCGTCGGGGGCGTCGATTTCCAGCAGCTTTGCGACACTGTCAATCCCTGGATCCCGGCGGGCGCCGAGAGTATCCGCCCGGTGCAGCTGGGCATGAGCCCGGTTCTGTATGGCCTCGCGGTACTGCTGCCCACGCGGCGTGTTTGGCATGGAATCTCCTATGAAGACTTGAGGAACACGGACCGGAGAACCCGGCTGAGCCCGGAGATGATCCAGGCCCGGGTTGCCTGTCGTTCTCGGTCGCGGTGGCACTGCAAGCAGAGGCGGCGGGGCTTGCCTTCTTCGATCGGCTGGCTGTGTTGCCAGCAGACCGATTTGCCGCAGGACGGGCACACCACATGGTGGTTCCGGCAAATGCCCCCGTGCGTGCCTGCCGCCACACAGTCGCTACACACGCCGATCACCTCCGCCGGCGGGCAGAAACAACCGCACGGCAGTTCCTGCCGCACACACATCCTGACCGTGTCGATGTCAGCGTCGGGTGACGAGGCGTTGACCTCCTCCCATGTGACTTGTATCGCGGGTGTGCCATCGGCGCGAATGTACGGCGTGACCGTTCGTTTCCGGCGGCTGGGGATCGGGTTTGGACCGGGCATTCCGAAGGGCATGATTCGTGCTCCGATCTAGCCGGCCAGGGCCTTGTGGATGAGCAGCACGGTCCAGCGGAATAACAGGTACGCCGAATAGATTCCTGTGATCGTGGCCATGGTGAACACGACCCCCAGGGACAGGGCCAAGAGGACGGTCGCGTACGTGTTGACCTTGCTTGGGATGGTCTTCCAATCAATCATTCTGTCCCCCCTTCTCCGGGTTGGCCCTGGTCACGGCCGTGCCGGCTGGCCCGGCCGGGGGCGCCGGTGTAGATGATCGTGCCGACGTCGATCCCGCTGAATCTGACGGTCCTGATTGCGGTCGGCTTGACGGCGCGGTCGGCTTTGCGGCCGAGACGGGTCGCCAAGCGACGATCTGTTGGTAGCCGCCGTCGGGGCCGGGCTTGGAGAACTTGGCCTCGGTATTCCGGCCGATGAGGTCGGCCAGTTCAATCTCGGCATCCATGGCCACCTGGACGTCAAAAGCGGCTGCCAGGAACTCAACCAGCGGCGATCCGGGAGCCATGAAGGCCTGGACAGCGTGCTCAACTTGCCGGCCGGCTTGCTCGCGACGGTCCGGAACGGTGAACCTGAACCTGAACATGTCGCCATCCGGCCGGACGGTCGTCAGGATGACCGGAATCCAGCGGTTGGCCGGTAACGGGGGGTGGGGCTGCATTTGCACACGGGTGGATGGGGTCTTGGGCTTGGGCATGTGGAAGCCTCCTGCGCATAAAGAAAGCCTGATGAAGGTCACACGACCCTCATCAGGCTTTTGGTGAGTAGGTTTCTGTTGAAACCGGTTCGCTGAACAACGACAATCGTCAAGAGCCGGCGAGCAGCTTGTTGTTCCCCGGCAATGACAAACTGCGGGGCGAGTCATCCCTCAATGATGATAGTCTGTCGATGTATTCATCACTCTCGTCGGTCTCGTCGTCGGAGTTTTCAAAATACACCCCAGCAGAACGCTCCCGACGATACCGCTGAGCATCGAGGAGCTGATCTACAGTCCAGCCCAGTCTGTCCAGCAGTTCCTCGTCCGTCGGACGACAGCAATTATCCTGCAGAAAGCTTTCAATAGCATTCTCTAGATCCACCACGTCCTTGGGGCAACGGTGTTCTCCGGTTAGAGGTGATAAGAAACGATAACTCTCCTGTTTGGCCCTTTTTATGATCCTATCAACCTTGGGGGCCTGCGTAAGATCGAACAGGAGATCGCGGGCCACCAGTAACGCAGCCGTTCCCCGTGCGCCTACGGGATAACCCTGCTTCGCAAACAACGTGTGGTGTTCTGCCCACCAGTAGAGAGCAACAAAACGGGGGTGCAAGAGTATTCCCTTCACCCCCGGCTCCTCTAAGGCCTCCCGGAGCCAAACCAGAGCTTCTGCGTGGAGCAGCTTGCGTGGATCAGGCTTTTGCATTGCCGTCCTCCTTCCGCATTCTGCGAAGCTGCTGAATACGGCGGTTGATGTCCAAATCTTCCGGTCGCAGACTCTGCAAGAGTGGCTCGGCCGAGTCCAAGACAGTCTGAATCTCCCTGGCCTGATCGGCTAGCTCCTCGTTTATTGCGTCCAGGTCACCCCATCCGTCCTTATCCTTGACCACAATTGATGTGGCCTCAATTACTACGCTGACGCGCCTGAGACCGGTGTGACGGGCTTCAAGCCACGTGTACGACTTGGGCAACTGCTGCCGACAATCCGCGTCTATCGCGGTCATGCCCAATTCGGAGGCTGACCTGACGAATGCTGTATGCGCCCGCAGTACTGCCGGGTCGGTCTTGATGGCTGCTAGGGCCGTAGACAGAGCACATCTCGCGTCACGAGCCAAGAGGAGGTGTTCCGCTTGTTCGGCTTGGCGGACCGCCTCGATAACAGACAGTTGAACCTTGCAGCCGTGGTCCTTGCTGAACTGCCATTCGGGAATGGTGTCATTACCTGATGTGCGAGAGACTGACAGTCCACACCCGTTCAAGCAGGAACCAAGCTTCGACATCGTGACGCCGGCACGCTGGTGCAGCAGCTTTACTGTCCCTTCCGCAGACTTGGCCTGCATCGCGGCAACCAACATGGCGTGGATCTTGTTGTGCTCGATCAAGTGAGCCAGGATGGGTGCATGGACACCTTTGAGCCAAGAGTGGGAGAGAATCCTCCCATTCAGACCGTCGCGAATGCGACCGCGACCAACCTCCACATACGGGACGCTAGTGAACTTGGAGAGCGGATGCCCTGCGATCTCGGGTTCGCTGCAGGACAGTCGCCTGCACGCCTTTCGAGTCAATCTGGTTATGTCATTATCAATTACAGCACGATCATCAAGTCTGTTTATTATCTGACGCAAATCAGAAGCTATAGATGCCATAAATGCGCCACTGATATTGCTGTTATTCTTGCTTGGCTGCCTTCTTGGCATTTGTTTGTGTCTCCGGGAAATGGCGTCTGCCTGTTTGCGGACGCATGCCTCCATTGTCGGGCTCGCAACCCATGTTGCGGAGAACCCAAAAGCACAAGCAATGAACATAAAGCCAGCATAATTAACAGACTGCGAGTACAGCTTTTCAGCAGCACCTCCCTTGCCTGGGTAACCGGGCGCAGACTCCAGCCAGCCGGGCGACCCTTGTCGCCCGGACAGGCCCACGCGGCGGGCGCCCCTTGATACCACCGCTCGGCTCGTCACTTACCTTCCTCCCGCCCCTCATTGGCCAAGCCGATCACGTGGGGGGGCGCCCACGAGATCCGCTCCCATCGGTTGCGGCCGCGCACTTGACTGCGGCAGCAACCGGCTCACGCGTCGCCGGTCCGACTTCAACACAGGCACGGCCTGTGCTCGGACCCGACGCTAATCATCATCTCAAGAAATACTGCCGGCTTGGCGTGATCAATAGCAAACAGGGCAATGGAACAATATCCGCCCCGCGCCGGCCAAACTTTATATCACGGGCTATCGTCCCCGCTGATTACAATATAACACCACCACGCCGCCTAGGCAAGGATCTTTTTGAGATTCTATGGGTGCTTCCCGGGGATCCGGACACCTATATCCCGATCAGACGAGATGCCACGACTGACTCCTCGTTTTCCATGATCGGCAGCCTTGTCCGAAAGAACTGTAAGGACGCCGCTCCGTCAGTCACTGGTCTGCGTCCCCTGGTTAGACCGGTGGCGGGCAACCCATAAAGCAGTATCCGTTGCTCCAACAGTCTGAGCCCTACAGAAGCCATGCCTGTATGGCTCAAGACGCAGGTTCTCTAGAATACTGCGGCCCCCTGATGCTCATGACAGCTACCGCTGCCGGATCTTGGTTCTTGAGCGGCGACCGCCTTGGCTCGGTGCCACAAGGCCTGCCCCGGCGTAATCTACTGACTTGCTGTTGTTTGCGCCCCAGAGGCTCAAGTCTCTGCACGAGATCATCGTGGGCTTTCAATCTGAAGACCTGATAATGGCGGCCAAGTGCACGGCAGGGCGACTGGCGGGCGAATACCTGATTGACCAAGACCAGGCTGTGGGGTGTCTACCTGATCCTGCTTGGTGCAGCGGGCCGAGCTGTTCCTGTGACAACGAACGTCACTACCTGACATAGGCAGTAATCACCCCATGCAACCGCCAAACCGGAAACATTAGCGGCGGCGGCCCTCTCCCGGCCGGGAGAGCCGCCGCAACGAAGGGGGCGCATCCCGGAGGCCAACAATGCAGTCAGACACGGAATACATACCTTATGAGTATCCTCAGCGAATCCCGCCGCGCGCCAGGCTGGCAAAGGATCAGCGGCTCGGCATCCTGCAATCGCTGTCGGAGACCGAGAGGAATCTGATCGGCAACGTCGACGACAACGTCAGAATCTTACGGTGGGGCGACGCACTGATCATCGACCGGTTCAAATGCCCGCATTGCGGATGTGAGAAGACGGTCAGACACGCCGACATCGGGATCGTGGAATGTGCGTGGTGCCACGGCGAAGGGCGGGTGATCAAGCCGAAACCGGAACCGGTGGTGCGGGACAACTCGTGGCGGCCGTTCCTTTCTCCAAGATGACCCTGAGCCCGGGGTGGACACGCCTGTCGTTTCGCAGACAGGCGTGTTCACAATCAAGATGGACTCGCCGAGGTAAACAAAAATGGCAACCAACAACAAACCCATCCGGAAGTTCGAGGTCGGTGGCATATCGGCCGCTGTCTGGGAGAACGAGATCTCCACAGCCACGGGGGATAAGACCGTCGAGCGGATCACCATTGACCGCCGCTATAAAGACAAGGATGGCCAGTGGAAAAGCACCAGCAGCTTCAACACGACCGATCTGCCCAGGCTTCGGCTGGCGATCGAGCAGGCGTATGAATGGCTGGTGTGCGACCGCCGCTCGGAGGAAGACGGCAACGGAAACGGGTCCGAGTGACCCGTTTTTTCACCGAGGTGATCAAGATGAGCAGTGACGATTCAGCCAACGAGTGGCGAGCGATCGACCTGGCCGCCGAGTATGCCCTGGAGGCGTTTCTCGACAGCCATAGCGATGAGGAAGTTAAGCGACAGAGGCTGGCGCCCGGCAGGAAAAGGGGTGTGGTCTGAGATGGTCGGCGGCTCCCGGTCGGCGGAGACCGTCGCCGGGATACCGGGCGGTTCGCCTGGAAGCGGGCGAACCGCCGAGAGAGCGGTCGCGCCGGAGGTACGAACATGTGTAATCAACCCGACTTTGCGAAACTGCAGGAGGAGTTCGATAACGCTCTGCTTCAATTGTTCTGGTCATGGGCGACGCTGGAGGCCGAGTACATCGACGGCGACGACGTCGGACCGCAGGACTGGGATGCTGAGTTTCAGCGGCGCATTGCCGACCGTCTGCCGGAGCTGAAGAAGGCTCGTGATTATGGCCGGCTGATCCGATTGCTGGATGCTCTGGCGGTTGCGGCGCCGGTGGTTTACACGGCTTCGAGCCACCCTGCTCTGATCGAGTCTGGCTTGGGGGCACACGAGGCGAGGCGCTGTCCAGATGTTCCTGACGACAGCTCTCCATGCAGGGGAGAGGTGCCGGAGGGTATGAGGGAAGTGGGCCCGTTTCACGCCTAAAGGCATATGAACCCGATGGCTCTTCGCCATCGAGTACATAAGCCTTTCCCCCTTCGGGGTCGGCTACGGGCTCAAGGCTTCATCGAGGGACCCACTCTCTATTCTCACCCTCGTTTTGTCTCGCGGTCACCCCGGGCACTCCCGACGGCGGTTCGCTCAAGAGCGGGCGAACCGCCGCTAGCGCGGTCGTACCGGAGGTCTTACCATGAAATACGAAAACGAGCTCACCGATGAGGAGTGCGAGGTCGATGATGTGCCTATCTCGCCACTGTTCTCCGAGGAACGCAGGAATCCATACGGCAGTGTGCCGGGTCTGGACGATGAAGAGCTGGCTGATCCCTGTGAGCTGGAGCACCAGATCATGCTTCAGGACTGGGGGGTAGTCCTGGCTCTTCCACCGACGGAGGATGATTTCTTCCTGCATGGGCAGTGGGAGAATGGCGTAGATGTGAGTGCTTTCAACACGCACGACTTCGCGAGGAAGCGCGGTGAGTTCGATCGATACCGGTGTGCCCTGTCGCACGCAAACCGTGAGCTGCGTGAAGCGACCTGGATGTTCGAGACACTGAATGATCGAGTCGAGAGTCCCGCCAAGTACCTGGTGCTCGATTACCTCGACAAGGGCGTCATCAACTCGAGTCACTGCGTGGGAGACATGCATGGCCTTGCTGTCTGGAATGCCCGGATCCGGTCGGTGCATGAGAAGATCAGGCGGATCCGGGAGGCCCGCTATCGCGGGTAGCACCGCTGACAAGCGGTGATCAGGAGACGCGGATCGCTGTCACCTGGGGTGGTTGGATGTAAGCGGCTCGATGAGGCGCATTGCTGGCCGCTGTCGCCGGATGACTGAATGGAGTCTTGTATGGAAGTATGCTGCCCGCCCTCGCCGAAGCGGCTCGCAGAGGCGGGATTATAGCGTTCCCTGCGGGAACGGAATGATAGGGTCGGCCTGCCTCTGTGGCAGACCGAAGGAGGATATAGCCTTCCCTTCGGGAAGAGAATGATATCGCCGGTCTGGCTCTGTGCCAGACCGGAATGGGATGTTTGCGGGTCCCTTCGGGACCACGAGAAATAGCCTTCTGCGGAAGGCTGGCCCCCCTTCGGGGGGTGTGAGAGTGCCCTCAAGAGCCCCAACTGGGGCTGTGTCTGGCTGGAAGACGTAAGTCTTGCCAGGAGGAGGATTTGTTTCTGATTGGGTATGTCTGATTATATATTACCAGGGCCTCCAGTCAGGGCGGTCCTCGGCGATGATTGCCAGTTCGCAGCTTATCTGCCGGGCCAGCCGTCCCTCGTACGCCACGCCGTCAGCCAGCATTCTGATCCGCTCGATGTCCGGCCGCGGCTCGTGGATGGCACGCAGCAGATCATCCATCAATCCGGCCGCTCGCCGGCGGGTCCGCTGCAGGCTGTTCCTCAGACAACGGTGCATGGCTTCGGGAGTCAAATGGACCTCGATCTTGCCGTTTCGGTCTGGGCTTTCAGTCGGATTCGGGCAGGGTATTTCGTTCAATGGGCATCACCTCGGTGTAGAATTCGAGAGGTGAATCGGCCCCGATTCTTAAATGTTGCGCCAGCCTAGATGCCTGTCTATGAGACCGGCTTCACCATTCATCGCGGTCGATCAGGTGGGAGAGCTTCATGTTGATTTCGCGGGTGGTCTGGTCGATCCGAAGGATCGCCCCTTTGACCCGCTGCCATTCCACTTCTTCTTCGGTGGAGTTGTTTGTTGCCATTGTGGGGTAGCGAATCACTTGCGGGTTATAAACCTTTCGGTTTCCGCAGGTCCCGTCGCCTGTCCTTTTCCGCAAAGTATTTATACCTGCCCACACTCCCCGTCACTACCGGAGAATAACGACAACCGGTGACCAACCATGACAAACTACTACCCAATCCAGACGACCGGCGGGCTGTCGGCCATCGGCAGCACCGCCTTGGAACATATCACGGTCCAGGAGATCATCCGACCGGCGATCCCATCAAAACAGCCGGACCTCTGCGACCTGATCGGCGTCGGACCTTCCTGGCGTCCGTATGAGGTTCGCCCGACCATCGAACAGGATCCCGCACGGGCCATCCTCGGTGAGAAGACCGACCTTGGCCGGATGAGTGTGGGCTCTCTGGTGTACCAGATCATTGAGCGCCAGCAGATCAAGGAAGAGAACCTTGCCCGGATTCTGTACCAGGAGGTCGAGATAGACAGCCAGATCATGCGCCTTTCGGCCACCGATCCGGACTACGTTGGTGGTAGCATCGATCGGAT
>CAZPIO010000218.1:0-8028 GCA_964586235.1 uncultured Planctomycetales bacterium | reverse complement strand
ACTGAACCGCCGAAGGCGCCGCCGTTTGGAGTGATCGTGGGCGTGGCCACTGTGGAACTGACAGTGAGGCCTTGCACCTGTAGGCTGCCCATGTCAGCGATATGCCCGCAGTTGTTCAGGGAGGTGACGGCGCTCTGCTCGCTTCGGAATGCATAGTCCGTCGCCAGCGCGGTTTCAGAGGCCGCGCCCTGCGGCTTGACGAACACGCTGTAAGTGTGGGCCGCCACGTTGACGACCATGCGAATGTGATAGCTGGTGCCGGCCGCGTAGGAGACCGTCGCGGCGGCGGAGTAGCTCCCGCCATTGCGGACGTCGATCGTGCCCGTGTCGTTGAACCGGACAATCGCCGCCAGGCTGGTGTAGTCAGTGGCGGCACCGGACGACAGACCGATTACGCCGTCCATGTTGGCCTGTCCCGGGATGGCGTCCAACTCCGCGGTGAATGTTCCGCTCTGCGAGGCGAAGGCCATGTTTTGCCAGCCGGATACCGCGCCCTCGACGGTCAGCGTCCAGCTCTCGTCGTCGCTGCCGCCGCCATTGGTCGCTCGGATGGTCACTGCATGAGTCCCTGCGGTCGGGCTGGCCCACGAGACCACGCCGGTGCTCGAATTGACACTCATCCCCGTCGGGCCGCTGACCAGCGACCAGGTGACCGGCGTCGTACCCTGCGACAGGCTCGGCGTGCGGCTGTAAGCCGTGCCGGCCGTTGCGGTATGGTCAGGAACGTCAGCGATCACGGGCGGGATCGGTGTGATCGTCAGCGTCCAGCTCTCATCGTCGCTGCCGATGGTATTGGTGGCGCGAATCGTGATCGTATTGGCGCCAACCACCGGGTTTGGCCAGGCCACCGCGCCCGTGCTCGAGTTCACTGTGACACCGGATGGTCCCGAAACCAGCGACCAGGTGACCGGCGTCGACCCCTGACTCAACGTCGGGGCTCCGCTGTATGCCGTTCCGGCCACAGCCGAGTGGGCCGCGATTGCCGCGAGCACCGGCGGGACCATGGCTCCCAGAATCCAGGTCTCATCATCCCGGCCGATTCCGTTTGTGGCCCGGATGGTGGCCGTGTGAGTGCCCGCGACAGGGCTGGGCCACGACACCAGTCCGGTGCTCGCGTTGATGGTCATGTTGACCGGACCAGCGACCAGTGACCAGGTCACCGGCGCCGTCCCCTGGGTCAGGACCGGGGCGCACGTGTAAGCCGCGCCGGCGGCCACGACGTCGTCCGGCACCGCGGCAATCACCGGCGCGACGTTCACAACCACCGCCGCAACGTTCACTTGCTTGCAGCCGTTGTCAGTCAGCCCCTGGTCGCATGCCAGCGTGCCGAGCCCGAGCGAGGTCAACACCAAACTCAGTCGAACGGTGTACGTCCCCGCATTCGCGTACGTATGGTTCACGGGATATCCCTGTGCCGTGGCGCCATCGCCGAAACTCCAGGCCAGTTGGCTGCCCCAGGGCAGATCGGATGCGGTCAACGCAAGCCCCTGGCGCGTCACGTTGAATTGTACCGGTTCTCCCGGACTTGGCGCGTCTGGCGAGACGGTGATCGTCAGGGTCGGGATCACGTAGACACTCAACGTGTCGCTGCCGCTTGCAGCTCCGTCTTCGCCGGAGAGCTTGAGACTATAAGTTCCGTGCTTGTCAAATGTTACGGTTGTTGAAGCCTGCGATCCATCGGCAAATGCCGTTACGCCCGGCCCGGAAACCTTGGACCAGGCGACCGTGGTCTTTCCAGGCGGGTTCGGATTGCCGTCGTCGCTGATACTGCCGGTGAGATTGCACGCGGCCGATATCATGACCGCCTGGTCCGGACCAGCGTTCACGACAGGCGGATCGTTGGTCGTGACGATTGTGTCACACGCATCACCGATGCCGTTGCCGTCACTGTCCGCTTGGTCGGGATTGGCCACGGTCGGGCAGTTGTCGGCATCGTCCGCGACGCCGTCACCGTCAGCATCCGTACCTGCCGGTTCCGGATTGCCGCACCCCGCCAGGCCGGGTTCGGTCTTGGCCGGATCGTCCGGACAGAGGTCGCACGCATCACCAAGAGCGTCACCGTCGGCATTCGCCTGATCCGCGTTGGTTGCGTTCAGGCAGTTGTCACAGGCGTCGCCCACGCCATCGATGTCGGAATCTGCCTGATCGGCGTTGGCGGCATCAGCGCAATTGTCACACGCGTTGCCAATGCCGTCTCCGTCGGCGTCCGCCTGATCGGCGTTTGACACGTTCGGACAGTTGTCCATTGATCCAATGACACCGTCGCCATCGACATCAAAATACTTCTTCCATACTTTTATTCGTACATAGGCTTCGTCATTCCTGACCACAGGCCTGCCGGCCTCTGTGGTTTCGTAAATGTCCTGGACGACGAGCTGGAACGCCAGTTCCTCCTGGTCCGAGGCCGGCGAAGGTGCCGTGAAGTTCACCAGAGGCTGATCGTAGCTGCTGAGTTCCACGGGGGTCCCGGCGATCTGCTGCCAGGTAAAAACCAGTGTCCCGTTTCCGGAACTCAGCCGGCCGTCGAGCCAGCACAATGTGCCTTCTTCAACCTCCTGGTCGGCGCCCGCGTCTGCGATCGTGTCGAGCGCCTCGGCCGGATCGATCGGATCACCGGGATGGTAACCCTCGACCTGATCATCGGGTCGAGGACCCAGGCACGACTGCCCCATGCACACGAGCACGGCCGCCAGAACAAGGAGATACCTTGTTGCGGAGAGCAAGCGTGCGGTGAAGTTGCGCTTCCGCCGCGACTCAGAACGGCACTTGCTCGGAGGATTGATTTGAGACAGACCCCGATTGCGGATGCCCCCTGGAAGGCGCTTCATTTTCCCATCTCCCCACATTTGCTGCGCTTCCCCTTCTTTCCCAGTTTGCCGTGTTCTCCCAAACATACGATGAGTTCGCGCTTGCCAGCAAAAAAAAGGGAAATTGGGATCTTTTAGTCCGATAGGATCGCGAGTCGCGCAACGGTTTCGCGGCGTGTCCTGTAATGTCATCTTGAAGGTGTCCCGATAAATCGGCGCGGCCAGGTCTTGTTCGGGCGACGGTCACACCCGGTAACAGTTACCGGCACAAGGATGGCTCGACTATAAAAATAAGAACTCCCCCACCTGACGCTGGCCTGCGCCGAGCCAGCGGCCAATCACGGAATCCGCGGCCGTTCATCTTGTGCCTGCAGGGATGCGCTTGGGCAAGAAAAAAACCGAAAGCTGGTCGGACCCCTGCAACCACTCTAATTTATCGGGAACTAGCTGTCGAAGACAACAGTCCAAAAAAACCGGCGGCGCGGATGGTCCCATTTCGCACGAAACCGGTCGAGTTCCCTTTCCGGTCGTCCGCGGCCTCTCGGTCGGCGCGAGGTTCCGCCGGAGGACGCCGCGAGACGCCGCCGGATTGACGATGGACCCGCGAGGTGTCCGAGAATGAGACAGCGGACTGTGTCGACAATCGCCGAGATCCGGACTCTTGTGCGGAGCACGGCCAAGAACGGGAGAATGGTATCGTGAACAAGAATGTTCGATGTGGACATGTGAACGTGAAGGTTCTTGCTGTGCTGGTCGCCGTCGTTTGCGCGGTGGCGGTCGGGGGATATCTGCTTCACGAGCACCGGGTCCGCTCGGCGGAGCATCGGGCCCTTGCGGAGGGAAATGCTGCCTATGAGAATCGGCAGTTCACCATCGCGGCGGTCCGGCTGGGGCAGTACCTGGGACGCCACCCGGACGACTTCCCGACCCTGCTGAAGTATGCGGACGCCCAGCTCCACCGCAGGCCACCGGTCAAATCCAACGTCGAACAGGCCATCAACGCATGGGAGCAGATCCTCCGGTGGCGTGCCGGTGCCGGGGAGGCGGTCGGCGGGCTGAAGGCCGAGCAGGTTGAAGCGGCCCGAAAACTCACGGATCTCTACCTGCGGCTGGGCAGCAAGGTCGATGCCCTCCGCATCGCCGAGACATGGCACGCCGACGCTCCCGACGACCCGGCCGCCCGGGATAACCTTGTGAAGACGCTCGTCGCCCAGGCGAAAGCGCAAGACTACGACAGGGCGCTGGCACTGCTCGACCAGTGGCTGGCGAAGAGCCCGGAGGATCCGGCGGCCCTGCGCCTGAAGGCGGCCGTTCTGGTGGCGAAGAAGCAGCCCAACGAGGCCCGCGAGGTCTTGCACCGGCTGCTCGACCGTCACCCGGGCGATGTGGACGGAGCGCGGTCGCTGGCGTTTCTGGTCTTCGACCAGGGCGGCGAGGGCGATCCGGCCGATGACCCTGAGCGGATACTGACCCAGGCCGTGGACCGCAACCCGAAGTCAGCGGAAACCAGGCTTGCTCGAAGCCAGCTTTATCTCCTTAAAAACAGGTACGACCAGGCGCGGGCTGATCTGGAGGAGGCGGTGCGGCTGGGTGGAGCCAATGTCAACCTGCTGCTCACTGCCGGCACACTGCTGGCGGAAGCCGGTTTCGACGATGCCGCCGCATCGGCTTTCGGCAGGGCGGCGGATGCCGAACCGCATAATCCCACGGTGTACGTGCAGCCCTCCGAGGTCATGCTCGAGTCGGGTGACACTGAGAACGGTGCGGCAATTGCCGATCGAGCGCTGGTGGCACCGCTGGGCGAGCAGCGAGTGGACGTCCTCCGCCCTGCGGCCGAACTCTACGCGGCGGCAAATCGCCCCGCGGACGTCCGCAAATGCCTGGATGAACTGGGCGCCCTCGCGGCCGACACTGACACGCTGCTTTACGTTCAGGGTCTGCTTGCGATGGCCGACGGTCGGACGTACGAGGCCCTTGACCGCTTCGAGAAGGCCCTCCGGTACAATCCCAGGTTGATTCGGGCCCACCTCCTTTACGGCCGGACGCTGATGTGGGCGGACAGCCCTCGGCGGGCGATCGGTCCGTTGAAGGAGTACCTGCGTCTGAGGCAGGAGGCGGGCAGGTCGGTAGCGGCGGCCCAGGTCGAGCTTGCCCGAGCTTATTCTTCTCTGGGTCGGTTCGAGGAGGCTGCCCGGATTGCCTCGGAGATTAACTTGACCGGCCTGAGCCGGAAAACCGCCAATGCCGCCTTTCTGGCGAAGATTGAGCTGATGGCGCAGGCCGCCCGCCCCGACGGAGTCAGGCCCGACCCGGCACTTATCAAGCACATGATCGGCCAGTTGGCCGGTCTTGCAGCCCAACACCCACAGGCGACCGGGATTCGCATCCTGCATGCCAGGCTGGTTGCCTGGCAGGGAGACAAGGAAGCGGCGGTCAGGGCCCTGCGTGATCTGTGGGCCGAAGCGTCCGATAAGCGGGCGGTCGGGGCGGCGCTCATCGATCTGTTCGCCGAGGCGAAGGAGTACGACCGGGCCATCGCCGAATGCGGTGCGCTTCTCGGTGCCGCGGGCCTTGCGAAAGATCAGATCGTTACCTTGAAAACCCGCATGGCCGGCCTGCTTGCCGAAGCTGGCCGCATCACCGAGGCCAGAAAGCTTCTCGATGAGCTGATTGAACAAGCCCAGGGCTCTGCTCGCTCCTCATTGAGACTGCTGCTGGCTCGATTGCTGATCCGCCATGACCAGGCTGAGGCCGCCACCGAGGTCCTCGTACGCGCAATTACCGAAGACGACAGGGATGTCGCGTCTCGAATACTGCTTCTCTCGCTGGATCCGGCTGAAGGCAGGATCCCGGATCGCCAGGTGCTGGCGGATCAGATCAAACGTGTTGAGGGCGAAGATGGTATCAACTGGCGCTGCGCCCAGGCGATCGCTTACCTCGACCCTGCCAGGCGCCCGGAGGATTGGAGGACGTACGAACATCGCGGCACAATCGAGACTCTTCTGGGCGAATGCCTCTCCAAGGACCCCGACTGGGAACTGCCCGCCCTGGCCCTCGGCTCCTTGTACGAGCGGACGGGCGAGGAGAAGAAGGCATTTGAAACCTACCGGAAGGCCGTGGCGAACAATCCCAGGAGCATCCAGGCCGCGCGCCGGCTGGCCGTGCTCGCCGAACGCATGCAGCGCTGGGACGAATTGGAGCGGGCTGTGGGTCTTTTGCCCGCGGATGATCCGCTCTCGGTACGATTCCGCTTTGTTCAGGTTCTGCGGCAGGGCGATCGCGAGAAGGCGATCGCATTTCTGAAGGAAGCGGTCTCGAAAGACAAGGAAGCTAAGGATGTCGCTGCCAGGGTGCGATTGTCGGCCTTGCTGCAGGAGAAAGGTGAGATACAGGAGGCCGAGAAATGCCTCGACGATGCAATGCGCGCCGCTCCGGATTCCGCGGAAGCCCTGACCGCTCTCGTTCAGCTCCATCTGGCCAAAGGAGAGTTCGGGCCTGCACTCAGGCTTTGCGAGGAGGCCCTCTCGCGCGGCCCGCGGCCCGACCGCTACCTTCTTCTGGCCCAGGTTTACGAGGGTCAGGGAGACTCGGCTTCGGCCGAAGCGGCGATCCGCAAGATCGCTGAGCTGAAAGACTCGACTGAGACGGCTTTCCTGGCCCTCGGTCGAATGTACTATCGGCGAGGCAGCATCGACAAGGCTGTCGAGTCCTGGCGCGAAGGCCTCTCCGTGACACCCAAGTCGTATCCCCTTCGGGCGGCCGTTGCAGAGGCCTTGCTCGGCAGCGGCGGGCAGGAGCGGATGGATGAGGCGATTCGCATGATCGACGAACTGATCACCGAACGTCCGGGTGATCTGGCCGTTCTCCTGTTGCGGGCGGACTACCTCTACGTCAGGGCTCCGGCCGACGGCGAGGCCGAACTCGACCGGCTGGAGCGGCAGGATCATGACGGCGATGCCATTCTCAGAAAGAGGATCCAGTTTGCGACGCGCAGCCTGCAGGCGGCCGAGGCCAAGGGGTTCGGTGCCACGGCCCGCGCCGCCCGCGGCCGGGCGCTCGAACTGGCAGACCGCATCCTGGCAACCAGTCCGCGCGATGTCCCTGTGCTGCTCCTCAAATCGAGCCTGTTACTGAGTGAGGACCCCGATTCCGCGGCCGTGGCGGCTCGTCAGACGCTGGATGCCGAGCCGTTCAACGAGGCGGCAATGGCGGCTTACGCTCGTGCGGTCATTGCCCGCGTGCCGCTGAATTCCGTGGCGGCGAAAGCGGCTGCCAGGGTCGGTCAGGCATTCCTGGCCAGACCCGATACGGTTCGGGCGATCGATGCCCGCCTGGCGATGATCGATCTGTGCCTTGCTCTCGCACCGCAGGACAACCAGTACCGGCGGCAAGCCGACGACCTGATTCGGCAAGTTGCCGAACTCGCGCCGCGATCGCCCTCCCCGGTGGTGGCACGTCTGCGATGGCATGCGGCCGGCGCCGAATGGGAACAACTGCTCGCGGCCGCGAAGACTCATCTCCGGGCCCGGCCTGAGGACTCCGTCGTGGCCAATGTCGCCGGCCTGCTGTTGCTGGAATCCCGCGACCCCACGTGGCGCGAGGCATCGCTGGCCCTGTACCATGATCTGCTGGCCCGCCGTCCCAACGAGGCCCAGTCCTACCTCGCACTTGCCACGGCCCTCATTCAACTCAATCGGGGCGGTGAGGCGTGCTCGATTCTGGAAAAGGGCTTGCAGGCCCTGCCGCGGAACGCCCTGCTGCTCACTGGACTCGGTTCCGCCCGATATCAGATGGGCTCATACGCCGAGGCGGCTGCGGCCTACCGCGAGGCTCTCACGGTTGAACCCGACAACTACCGTGTGCTGAACGACCTGGCGTACATTCTCTGTGAGCGGCTCGAGAAGCCCGGCGAAGCGGAAATGCTGGCCGGCAGGGCGATTCAAGCAGGGGTGGACGATGCTTCTCTATGGGACACCTGGGGGGTTGTTCTCCATCGGGTCGGCCGCCGCGAGGACGCCCGGGCGGCTTTTGAGCGGGTCCTGGGCACCCCGCGACTCCGCGACTCGACAAGACAGTCGGCAACACTCCACCTTGGGCGCCTGATGATGGAGGTAGACCCTGCCAGGGGCCGCGAGTTATTGGGACGTTTGCTCTCCACCCCGCCGGGCCAGCGATTGATTCCCGCGGCCGACTTCATCGAAGCGCAAGCCCTGCTGGGGTC
>CAZPIO010000217.1:0-8189 GCA_964586235.1 uncultured Planctomycetales bacterium | reverse complement strand
GCCTCTACAACGACGCCCCCCAGCCCTTCAACGCCCCCGACGACGACCTCGACGAAGAGGACTCAGACGACGACCTCCACGACGACCCCGAGGAGGCCCCGGCCGCCGCCCCTGCAGGTCCTGCGGTCTCTGCCTCCCCGGTCTCCGCGTCGCCGTGTCCCCCCATCCCCGCGTCCTCTTCCCCCGCCCCCCGCCCCGTCCCGGCTTGCCACGCCGAAGCCTCTGGCGAAGGCGGGAGCCCGTCGAAGGGTGGCATGCCGAACAAACCCAACAAGAACCTGGAGAACTCCAACCCCAGTGACGACCCAGCACCGTCCGGCCTTGACTCAGCCCTCAGCCTTCCGCCTTCATCCTTCTCTTCTCTCGCCCCTCGCGAAGCCCCGAAGGGCTCCGCGCCAAACGAACCCACCGCCCGCCCCCCGAAACCCGCCGGCCAGGAGGTCCGGCCACCTGCCGTACCTGTACGCAAGTGGCCGAATGTAGTATGAAAGATCTATAAACGGTATAAAACAGGTCACCACTCACGTGTTCAGCGCCCGTTCCGCGCGCCCGCTCGGTCGTGGTGCCGACGCCCTCGTCGGCACCTCTTCTCGCACACGTCACGCCCAACCCCCTCCGGCTCCCCCTTGTGAAGGCGGAGAGCACCGGGCGGATGATCCTCCGGCGCGGAGACGCATGACGAAGAGCGCCGACGAGGGCGTCGGCCCCACTTGTGGTCCTACTCGGGGAGTTTCTCGCCCAGGGCGGCGCAGATGGCCTCGAGGTCATCGGCTACCTTGCGGGGGGTGTTGGCGAACTTGCCCTTGGGGGGGACGGGGGGCGGGGGAGTGATGGCCTTCATGTCGATGCCGGTGTGGTACTTGACCGTGGCGTCGGGGTCCTTGAGCTCGTGACCGGTGAGGATGCAGACCACCTGCTCGTCGGGGGAGATGACCTGCTCGCGGAGGAGCTGGTGCAGGCCGGCGACGCTGGCGGCGCTGGCCGGCTCGCAGCCGAAGCCGTAACGGCCGATGAGGGCCTTGTGTTCGAGGATGTCCTCGTCGGTGACCTCGCGGACCACGCCGTTCATGACCTCAAGTGCTCGCAAGGCCTTGGGCAGGTTGACCGGGCGCGAGATCTCGATGGCCGAGGCGATGGTGTGCGGCAGGTAGCCCGACGCGTCCATCTCGCCGTAGAGCTTGGCGACCTTGGCCTGGTCATAATGGCCGCCGTTCCAGCGGACGCCTTCCTTCTCGTGCAGGCGGTACAGCGTGTTGGCCCCGGTGGCGTTGATGATCGCCAGCCGCGGGATGCGCTTGATCAGGCCGAGGTGGTGCAGCTCCATGTAGGCCTTGCCGAACGCGCTGCTGTTGCCGAGGTTGCCGCCGGGGACGATGATCCAGTCGGGCACCTCCCAGCCGCGGGCCTCGAGCACGCGATACATGATTGCCTTCTGGCCTTCGAGGCGGAACGGGTTCATCGAGTTCATCAGGTAGATGCCGAGCTTGTCGGAGACCTGCTTCACGCGGCGCATGCAGGCGTCGAAGTCGCCCTCGATTTGCAGCGTCATCGCTCCGTAGTCGAGGGCCTGCGAAAGCTTTCCGTAGGCGATCTTGCCCGAGCCGATGAAGACGATGCCCTGCATCGGCGGGTCCGTCTTGTTGGCGAACATGGCCAGCGAGGCGGAGGTGTTGCCGGTGCTGGCGCAGGCGACGCGGTTGCGGCCGAGGGCCCGGGCCAGCGAGAACGCGGCGGTCATGCCGTTGTCCTTGAAGCTGCCCGAGGGGTTGAGGCCCTCATATTGCAGGTAAAGGCGCCCGAACTTCATGCCGACCTCGGCCCCGACACGGCTGTTCTGTTCCAGCAGCGTCCGACCCTCGCCGATGGTGACGATCTGCTCGGGTTTGACGAACTGCAGCAGCTCGCGGAACCGCCACACGCCGGAGAAGTCCAGCCGGCCTTCGACGTTGAGCCCCTTGGTCGCCCATCGGTGCTCGAAAGACTCCAGCGAGTGGGGCACGGCCAGCCGATCCCAGTCGTAGCCGATATCCAGCAGCGACTTGCACTTCGGGCAACTGAAGATCACCTGGTCGATCGCGAAGGTCTCCCGACAGTCGGGGTTGATGCAGACCTGGTAGGTTTTTTCGGGCATGACAAGTTCCAAACCAGCAGACAATCGCGGCCGCAAGGGACCCCAAAAACCGGTGTAGGAGGGCTCTCTGAGCCCGACTCCACGGTCGGTAACCGGACATCGCGGTCAGAGACCGCTCCTACGAATAGTCGCGGCTGCAAGCCGCTTCTACAGGAGACAACCGGCGAAGCGATGCCCCTGTTGTCTCATTGGGTGACACTATACGGGTGCGGGTTGGCAAGTCAAAGGAAGGAGTGGTCAGTTGTCAGTGGTCAGTTTTCAGTGCTCGACCTGAGAACTGACAGCTCCCCCCGTCACAGCCTTCGCTGATCGTCTTCCTGGTAGCGGCGGGTCGCCTGGGCGAGGATCTTCTTTTCCTTGCGGGTCAGGCTGGCGAGTCCCTGGTCGTGGACCTTGGCCAGGATGCGATCGACCTCGGCCTGCTCTTCGGCGAGCTTTTTCTGCTTTCGTCCCCAGCGGCCTTCGAGCCAGGAGCGGCGACGCGGTTTGGGGCCGGCAGCGGTGCCAGCGGTCGGCAGATCATCGGCGAAGCCATACCCGCTCTCCGTTGCCACGGCTTGACGCTGCTGCATGCAGGTGATGTAGCCGAAGATCGCGATTCCCAGGAGCAGGTAGTTCTGGATGAAGAGGCCGTAGCATCCGAAGACGACCGCGCCGACCATGCCGACGGTGGTGGCAATACGCACCGACCGGGCGTAGCCCATGCGGTACCAGAGGACCGACTGAAGGACTTGCCCGCCGTCCAGCGGGTACACGGGCATGCACAGGTTGAATACGGCCATCGTGTAGTTCACGTGGAAGAACAGCAGAAGCCAGAGCCAGGGGCTTTGCAGGAGCGGCCACAACTCGGGCGTGTAAGGCAGCGAAAGAGTGAAGGGGGTGAGAGGCAGTACGTCGATCGACCCGGCTTTGAGCACGAGCACTGCAGCCGCAATTGCGCTCAGCAAGACATTGACCATCGGCCCGGAGATAACGGTGATCAGGTGGGCTGTGGGCCGGTGAGGCGGGGCGACGTAAGCCAAGCCGCCGAGTGGCCACATCAGGATGTGATCGGCGGTGCCGCCCACGCGGCGGGCACCGAAGCAGTGGCCCAACTCGTGAAGGAAGACCAGGCCGAACAGCATTGCCATGTAGCGGAATTCCCACCACAGTGCGTCAGCTCCGCCGGAGGCGCTGCGCAGCAACTGGATCGCGACGTAGAGGATGAATATGAAATGGACCTGGACCCGAATGCCGAACACGGTGCCGACAGTGGGGGCCCATGCAAGAGGGTTTTCACGGAAGGTGGAGCCGCCGGAGCCCCATCCTCCGCCGCCTGTCGGTCCCGAATACGGCCTGTCGCGCCAGCTCATGCCGACCTCCCGTATCGATGATGGTAGACGTGAAGCGCGGCGATGGTCTTGCCGTCGACGATGCGGCCATCGGCGGTGGCGGCCAGGGCGTCGGCCAGGGGCATGGTCTGGACCCGGATCTGTTCGCTTTCCTGCAATCGCTGGCTGGTCCTGGTGAGCCCGGTGGCCACGAAGACGTACATGTGCTCGTTGGTGAAGCCGGGGCTGGTGTAGAACTCGCAGAGCGGTTCGAGCCGGGCGGCGCGATAGCCGGTCTCTTCTTCGAGTTCGCGTCCCGCACACTCCAGCGGGGGCTCGGGCGGTTCGAGAGTGCCGGCGGGCAGTTCGAGCAGCTCACGTCCGACCGAGAAACGGTAGTTCCGGATCATGACCACCGTCGCCGCGTCCAGAAGGGGCACGATTGTCACGGCGCCGGGATGGACGACCAGTTTGCGACGAACCGGGCCCTTGCCGGGGACGCTGTATTCCCGGCGTTCGACGTCGAACACCGTGGCCTTGAGCAGGATTTCAGGCATGAGCACTCTATCGGCAGTCTGAATTTCGTAGTTCGCCCCTGACGCCGGCATCCATGAGGAACAAGGCGGCACCAGCGTCGCCGTGATGATTATACCGGTTATCCAAGCGTCGAGCCCTGTTGAGCCTTGGCGGGGCTTGTTCGTGGAGAGATATGGCGGGCACTGGCAGGCGAGCTGCCAGTGGCACACAGCGAGCGGGGGCTTGGCCATGCCACCCCTTCTGGGTGTGCCCGCGGGCGGGCAGGGGAAGGGTCGCGGCTGCGGGCCGCTCCTACAGGACAATCGAAGACCGAGGGGATGAACCCCTCGGCTCGCCAAGAGTCGCGGCTATAAGCCGCTCCTACAGGGGGGCGCGGTCAGAGACCGCTCCTACGCTTGTCAGGGTTCCGTCAGGCTCTTATAGTGGGCGGCGGTGAGCTGGAAAGCCTTGCTGGATAACCACCGCCGGAAGCAGCGGCAACTGTGGGCAAGAGCATCTGCATCATGGGGTCCACCGGTTCGATCGGCCGAAGTACGATGGACGTGGTGCGCGCCCTGGGACCGGAATACCGGATCTCGGGCCTGTGTGCGGCCCGGCGCTGGCGTGAACTGGCCGAGCAGGCGGCGGAGGCCCGGCCCTCGGCAGTGGCGATCGCCGATCCGGGTCATGCTGAGAGCCTCAGGCCGCTTCTGAACGGGTCCACGGAGCTGTTGGTCGGTGCCGATGGGCTGGTCGAATTGGCGAGCCGCAAGGACAGCAGCTTCGTGGTGGCGGCGATCGTGGGGGCGGCGGGGCTGCCCTCGACCGTCGCGGCTGTCCGGGCGGGCAAGCAGGTTGGACTGGCCAACAAGGAAGCCTTGGTCGTGGCCGGGTCCATGTTGATCCCTCTGGCCCGGCAGACGGGGGCCCAGCTTCTGCCAATCGACAGCGAACACTCGGCCATCTTTCAGGCGATGACGGCTGGCCGTCCAGCCGAGGTGCATCAGGTCTTCCTGACCGCAAGCGGAGGGCCTTTCCGGACCTGGACAAGCGAGCAGATGGCCAAAGCGACGGTGGAGGACGCACTCCGGCACCCGACCTGGAAGATGGGTCCGAAGATAACCATCGATTCGGCCACTATGATGAATAAGGCGTTGGAGATCATCGAAGCCCGGTGGTTGTTCGGTCTTCCGGTTGATTCCATTGAAGTACTGGTACACCCGGAGTCGATCATCCATTCGATGGTCGAATTCTGCGACGGGTCGGTGATTGCCCAGTTGGGCACGCCCGATATGCGAACGCCGATCCAGTATTCGCTGACCTACCCGCAGCGGCACGCCGGCTGCGCGACGCGATTGGACTTCACGACCATACGGCGGCTGAACTTCGAGCCTCCGGATATGGAGCGTTTTCCGGCTCTGAGGCTCGGTTACGAGGTGGCTCGTGCGGGGGGTACGGCCGGGGCGGTATTCAACGCGGCCAACGAGGCGGCCGTCGAAGCCTTCCTGGGCAGGCGGATTGCGTTCGGACGGATCGTAGAATTGATCGAGAGAGTGCTTGGGCGGCACCGGGTCGAGCCGAACCCGGACCTGGAAGCACTCCTGGAGGCCGATGCCTGGGCTCGGCGCGAGGTGGCTGAATGCTTGAGCGACTGACGGAGTGCGGCAGTCCGATTCTGGGCGCGCTGATGCTGGGCAAGGGCCTCGGGACGTTGTGGTATTACTTTCTGATCATCCTGGGCTTCTCGTTCCTGATCTTCGTTCATGAGCTCGGGCATTTCCTGGCCGCCAAGTGGTGCGGGGTGCGGGTGAGCAGGTTCGCCGTCGGTTTCGGCAGGGCCCTGGTCTCCTATCGCGGCGGCATCGGCTGGCGGCTGGGTTCGACGTACGGGGAATACGTCCGTCGCATTGAAGATTATCTCGCCAAGAGGGGCAAGAGTCTCCCGGTGAGCGAACCGGAGGGCGAGATCGCCGAGGCCGAACTCGCCGAGATCGGCAGCAGCCTTGACCTTGGCGAGACCGAGTACCGGTTCAACTGGATGCCGCTCGGCGGCTACGTGAAGATGCAGGGGCAGGAGGACTTCGAGATCGACAAGTCGGGCGAGATCGCGGTCAAGGATGATCCTCGCTCATTTCTGAACAAGCCGGTGTGGCAGCGGATGGTGATTGTCTCGTCCGGCGTGGTGATGAACGTCGTCTTCGCCGCCATCGCCTTCATGGTCGTTCACATGGTGGGCACGGAAGTCGAACCGGTGATCGTCGACATGGTCGAAGGGGGGTCGCCGGCAGAGCGGGCCGGCCTTCAGGTGGGCGACCGGATCACCGAGATCGACGGCGAGATGCTGACCAGTTTTCGGGATCTCAAGATGGCCGTGATGCTGGCCAAGCCCGACCGGCCGCTCAGCGTGAAGTTCGAGCGACCGGGTGCGCCGGGCAGCGGGCCGACGACGCACATGGCCGAGATCCTGCCGGTTATGGATGAGGCTGAAGGCTCGTTGCGACTGGGAATCGGGGTCGCGGGCAACAACAACAATATCGTTGCCGACGTGCTGCGTGACCCGGCGTTGCCCGCGGATCAACAACTGTATCCGGGCGATGAGATCGTGGCCATAGCGGGTGAAAAGACGTCCAATTTCCGAGATATCGTTCACTGCCTGGCCACACAGAAGGGGCGTTACGCAACGCTGGAGGTGCGCCGCAAGCTCGGCGACGGGACCGTGCGGACGCTGCACCTTCCGCGCCGGCTGCGACCCCGGTTCCTGCCGACGGGCACGACCGATCGTGACAGCGGCCATCTGCTCGGCTTTGTGCCGCGTCTGCGCATTACCGACGTGATCCCGAACGGGCGCGCGGATCTAGGCGGGCTCAGACGCGACGACGTGATCGTGCAATGGGGCGACCGCCAGGCTCCGACCATCACCGAAGTGCTTGAGAGCATCGCTGCCAATCGCGAGCGGGACATCCGCGTGGTGGTTTTGCGCCCGATGTGGGATCAGCCGGGCACGCTGATTGAAGTCGTCGTTCGGCCCGAGGGGAAGGGCGTATTCGGCCAGGGCAAGCCGACCTTGGGCATGGAAGTGGGCGGGGAGGAAACCGACAGGGCGGTGGTGGCGGATATTGTGACCGAGGTTCGAAAGGACCTCCAGACTCCCGCGGCGAGACTGAGCGGACTGTTGCCGCGGGGCTCGCTTCTCCTGAAGCTCAACGATGAAGCCGTGGCGGGGTGGCTGGACGCCGTGGACAAATTCGTCAAGCTGGCCGGCACCGACGTCCGGGTTACGTGGAAGACGCCCGAGGGAGCCGAGCAGAGCGGTGTGATCCACGTGCCGAAGACTCTGGGGACGGTCTTCGAGCTGCCGCCGGACCATCAGATCACTCGCATCGACGGCAAACAGTCGGCCCTGGTCGAGGTCAACGGGCAGAAGCGGCCTGGTTCCGTCGGCCACTGGCTGGGTGCGAGCTTCGCGCTCGAAAAGTGCGTCGGTCGGACAGTGGAGGTCGAGCACCAGGGTATTCAAGACCGCGTTCCTCAGACGGTGAAAGTCGAGGTGACCGCGGAGATGCTCGACACCTGGCCGATGCGAATCAGCTACGCTTCCAAGGGCGAGCTGGACCTGGTTACCGAACGGATGACCGAGATCGTGCGGGTGGGGAACCCGCTCAAGGCCATGATGATGGGGATCGATCGGACGATCTTCTTCGTCAAGCAGGTTTACGTGGTGATTCAACGCATGGTGATCGACCAATCGGTTGGTTTCGACACCGTGGCGGGCCCGGTGGGGATCGTGCAGGCGGGCAGCGAGATCGCTCAGAAGAGCACGGTTGACCTGATATTCTTTCTGGGACTGATCTCGGCCAACCTGGCGGTGATCAACTTCCTGCCGCTGCCGATTTTCGACGGCGGGGTGATGGTCTTCCTGCTGATTGAGAAGATCAAGGGCGGGCCGGTGCCGATCAAGATCCAGGTGGTGACCCAGATGGTCGGCCTGGCCCTGATCATCACGATCTTCGTGTACGTGTTGTTCAACGATCTCCAACGCGTTTTCGGGTGAGCGGATGCCCCGCAGATCGCGGCTGGTGGAGGGGGTGCCCGCTCAGCTCCGTGGTTGCGATTGGCTCTTGGTTTTCCACCATTCCTCCCACTTTTGGCGCAGTGTTTTGAGGTCTCCCACATCAGCGGGGGCGGTGGAGGTCGTCGGGGACGTCGGCCCCGCGCTCGGCGAGGTCGGCGCG
>CAZPIO010000216.1:0-8305 GCA_964586235.1 uncultured Planctomycetales bacterium | reverse complement strand
CCGGCGAGGACACCCGTGCTGTGTGGCGGGCCACCACTTCGCAGAGGAGCGCCGGCCCGACTGGCTCCTCATCCGCGTCATCCCCACCTGCGGCGAGGCAGGAGCGGAATCCGTGGTCAGACTCGCCCGCTTTTTGCGCCTCCCGTCTTCTTCTCCCGCCCTCATCCCGCGCTACACCGTTGACCGCCGGTACTCTATATTGACCCTATGTCCAAAGACGTTGGTGACAAGTACAAACCTATCATCCTCGCCTCGCAGAGCCCCCGGCGGGTCGACCTGCTGCGTGAGGCGGGCATCGATTTCGAGGCGGTTAGTCCCGTCGGGCCGGAGCTCGAAATGGACGAGCGGCGTTTCAGTCCCGAGGAGTTCGTCGAAGCCGCCGCCTGCCAGAAGGCGACGAGCGTCGCCGACCGCTACCCCGAGCGGATCATCATCGCGGCCGATACCGTCGTGGCTCTCAACGGTCGCATCTACGGCAAGCCGGCCGACCGCGACGACGCCCGCCGCATCCTTTCGGCTCTGGCCGGCGTCACCCAGGGTGTGATCACCGGGGTGACCGTCCTGCAGTCAGCGACGGGCAGGCGTCTGACCGAACACGATGTGACCCGCGTGACCATGCGGCCGATGAGCCCCGACGAGATCGAAGCCTACCTCGACAGCGGCGAGTGGGAGGGAAAAGCGGGAGCCTATGGCATTCAGGGCACAGCCGACCGGTTCGTCGAGCGGGTCGAAGGCAGCTTCAGCAACGTCGTCGGCCTGCCGGTTGAGCGAGTCCTTCGCATGTTGGCCGAGTTCGGCGTGCGACCGCGAAGCTGAGACGCTCCATGTGACCTGACGAGCGCGACGGCCTGTCGCCGGCTCTACCTGAGATTCCCAGCCGGCTGTCGGGGGCGGTCGAACTCGTCGCCCCGGAACGTGCTGCCCAGGTAGATCTCACGGACTTTGGGATCGTTGATCAGGTCGCGAGGCGTACCTTCGGCGATGACCTGGCCTTCGTGGATAATGTAGCTGCGATCGGTCACCGACAACGTCTCACGGACGTTGTGGTCGGTCAGCAGGATGGCGATCCCGTGCTCGGATCGCAGGCGCATGATTTCCCGCTGAAGCCCCTCGACGGCGATGGGGTCGACTCCGCTGAACGGTTCGTCGAGCAGGATCAACTGAGGCTCGGTGACCAGCGCCCGGGCGATTTCCAGTCGTCGTCGTTCGCCGCCCGACAGATTGCGAGCCAGTTGCCCCTCCAGGTGGCGCAGTCCGAACTGATCCAACAGGCTGTCCGCACGAAGGTTCCGCTCTCGCCGACCGAGTCTCATGCACTCCAGAATGGCCAGCAGGTTCTGCCGGACGGTGAGTCGCTGGAATACGCTCGGCTCTTGTGAGAGATAGCCGATCCCGCGCTGGGCGCGCTTGTACATCGGGAGGTTGGCCAGATCCTCGCCGTTGAACAGCACCTGGCCGCCGTCGGGCGTGATCATGCCGATGGTGATCCGGAAACTGGTCGTCTTTCCCGCGCCGTTACGACCCAGCAGTCCCACGATTTCGCCCTGACCCACCGCATAGCTGACCAGATTGACGACCGTCCGTGTTCCGTAGCGTTTGACCAGATCGATGGTTGTCAGCAGGTTGCCCGTTTTCGACATCTCAACCTCGCACTCCGCGCCTCAGGGAACCCCCGAGCGGGCCTGTGGAAAGCCTGTTGAAAATCACACCCCATTCGACGAAAAACCGACTTCCACGGCTGCCAGCCTGGTTCTAAACGGCGCGGGAAGCATCAACGACTCAACTCTGATACAGATCATAACTCATTTCCACGTAGGATTTTAACACAATTTGCTCTTCCATCCGGCCGTGCCCGCAAGCCAGAGCTACCAACAGCCCAGCTCCGCGGTTGACAAAGTACAGTCATGGCGTTGTTCTGCCAATCGTGTGGATAACTATGCGGGTTGTCCCTCAACGAATCCACCTCATCCGGCCAAAATTGGGGATCAGACCGATCCCGCCGGTCCAGGCGGCACGATATCCCGCCGGCCAGTAGACAAAGAACGCCTTGCCTATCAACTGGTCCTCGGGCACGGTGCCCAACTGGTATTCATCACCGAGGTGCAGAAGGTGCTCGCCGCGTTTCTCCCAAAGGCGCGAATCCTTGCTCTTGGGGCTGTTGTCACCGAGCATGAAATACTCGGCCCCAAACGTCTTGGCCTCGTGCTTGCGTTCCGGCCTCAGCAGGATGGGGCGTCCGGCCGTCCCCCAGGCGGTCAGATGCTGCATCCGCAGACTGCTCATGTGGGGAGGGCCGCCATACACATCGGAGCGGTAGTATTCATCGCGTTCGATGACCAGATGCATCAGATCGCACTGGAGGTTACGGCCGCCGATCCGGACGATCGAGGGTTCGACCAGACCGCCCCAGACCGCATCACCCGGCCCCTGGCAGAGCTGCTCCAGCTTTGCCAGCGACGGATGATACTGCGTGTCGTTGGTCTTCAGCACTGTTTTGCCGTCGACAAGGAGCAGCACCCGGTAATCGACATTGATGAATTCGATCTGGACGGCGCGGTCGCGGACAAAGGGCTTCTGGATTGGCGATTCGGCGAGGATTTCGCGGCGGGCATCCGATCCGGCGACGGGACGCTCGACTTCGAGCCGGACCTTGCCCCCTGCATTCAGGGTGGCAATGAACTTGTCCTTGTCGCGGTTCATTTCCAGGACAAGGTCGCCGCTGCCTCCCCGGATCAGCCAACTGAAGTGCAGTCGCAGGTCGCCGACCAGTTTCCTGGTTGACGAAAACCCGCTTCGGGAGTCGGGTAAGTCGCCTGCGTCGTCGCCGTTATAGGCGTAGAAATCATCTATCACGCCCTCGAACCGCAGGAAGTGAGTCTCGTCGTTGAGCGATTCGAACTTGATGGTGCGGGTGTTCGTGTCTTTCCACGCCGCGGCTGCCGTGGGGCCGTCCGGCGACCAGCCCACCAGCCTGACGTCGGATTCGTAGTTGGGCAGGAAGTCGTTGTTGTAAACGTTGAACCAGAGCGACTGCTGGGCACGCGGGGCCTGTTCGATCTTTCGTTGAATCTCAAGGTATGGCAGGACCTTCCTGTTGATCTCCGCGTACATCTTGCGGATCTGGTCCTGGGCAAATGCCGACCTGCCCAGGGCGTCATCGTCGCTATGACTGAACCGGTAGCTCTCCTTCCGGAGGACATCGAACTGATCGAGCACCTCCTTGGGAAGTTTGTCTATCTTGGCGACATAGACATCGCCGTCGATAATCTCGAGCACTTCGCCGGGCAGGCCCACGAGGCGCTTGATGAAGTTGGTCCTGCCGTCCTCCGGGTCCTTGAAGACGGTCACATCCCAACGTTCGGCCCCCAGCCAACGGCCGGGCAGATCGAGCGGCCACTTGTGAACCAGGATTCGATCGCCGCTGTCGGGACGGTCAAACTGCGAGGGACTGAAGCTGTCGCGCAGCATGCGGCAGTTGGGGCAGCAGAGCTTCTCGGCCGGCCTGCCGTCTCCGATCCCCAGAGCGTACTCATAGCCACAGGTGGAACAGGTGTTGGTCAGTTGCTTGCCGTATAAGGTGACGGCCATGGAACCTGTCGGGATGACGAATGCCTCGACGATGAAGGCCCGAAAGACGAAAGCCAGGATGAAGGCGACCACGATCGACTCGAGCGTCTCCTTGACGGTGACCGCCGCGCTCTTGGCCTGGGGTTGCTCCGGTGCGGTCGGTCGCTGACCGGGCACCTGTCGAGGGCCGGTGCGGGCAGCCTTCGTCTCTGGAATGCTGGTCGTCTTGCTGGAAGCCATCAATCGATCCACATCTCGCCTGAAACCTCGCCGGCCTCTGAGCAACGCCTGCTCAACACTCTCCATCGGCGCGCAGCCGGACCGGTCGATAAAGGGTACTAACCTAACCGCTACCGCCGGGTGCGTCAAATGATTGTCAACAACAGACTTACCACGACGATCTGGGCGTTCAGTCAAAACCGCGAGCAGGAGGCGCGACGGGTGTTGTGCCGGCGGCAGGTGCGAGGCCCGTCGCCGTCGCGCCGGATGCCGCAAGATCCTCAGACGAAAGACTCTCCGGACAGGTTGTCGGATGTCGCGACGCGGGCGTCTTCCAGGGTCTTGCCTGTGCCAGCCTGCTCGTCGCGGTGCTGGTAGCCCATCAGGAAGAATACGACTGCCATGAGCAGGTAGCCGACGACGAGCGGATACGCGTCGTAAGTGAACGCGCCTTCGGACGGCTTGGTGAAGATGAGCCAGAAGTCGACCCAGTTGCCGCGAAGCTGGTAGGCGTGCATCAGTCCGATGAAGGTGAGAACGGCGGCAGCCACCGACCACCAGGCTGCCTGGTAGAACCGCCGGTCGATCAGAAACGCGGAAATCGCCGCGATGATCATGCAGGTGAAAATGTAGCCCCGCTCCATGATGTTCATTCCGTGGAGCAGGAATCCGTTGATTTCGATATCCGTTCCCCACGGCGCGCTGCCGGTCAGCAGGTCCTGCATCGTGGGCACGCGGTCGGCAGGCGAGCCACGGGGTTTGGCCCCGTGGTCTGCACCCTGCGTTGTGGGTACGCTGAGGACCGCGGGGTCCACAGGTGTATCGGCTGTTGCCGTGGCCGTGGTCGGTGCAACGACCGCCGCGACCTTGGCCGGAGCCGTCGTACCATTCCTGGGCTCTATCTGCAACAGGACACCCGCAGCGACGATGGCGCCCCAGGCCGCGATGGCCGGGAACAGACCGATGGCGGCCGCAGGCGCGTGCCGCAGGGGGCTGGCCTGGAACGCCTGGGCGGTGATCACGATGCCGATCCACAGCGCGATGGCAATCCCGGCCTCGATGGGTACTACCTCGGCAATCGTGGCCACCGTCCCGGTGAGGCAGATGACCGTCATCACCAGCCCGTTCAGCCAGGAGTAGCCCGAGCGGGCACCGAGGGCCTTCCAGCCGGGGTGGCCGATGTAGATCGTGGTCGGAAAGCAACTGCCGAACAGAGCTGCGGCGATGGTGCCGATGCCGTTGACGGCCAGCGACGGCCCGGTGGCATAGACGTCGCCGCCGGCCTCGGCCGACTCGATGTTCTGCAGGCTGCCCATGACGTTGAACAGGCCCATCGGGATGATGATCGACAACATGCCGATGATGTCGGCGCGGTGAGCGGGATCGATCAGGAACTGCCAGACCGTGCCACCCGACCATATGGGCAGATACTTGCCATGCAGGGCCCAGGCGTCGCTAACCTCCTTGACACTCATGGGCACGCCGGTGTTGATCTGCAGCCAACCCCAGTGATGAGCAGTGGCAAATGCGTCTATGCCGCTGAAAAACCACGCCAGGGCCGTGCCGAGCAGGACGGCGACCAGACCTCCCGGCAGACCGAGCGGGAACCTGACGTGCGAGAAGTAGATCAGCAGCACCACGGCCAGCGGCACCATGGCCACCAGCGGCCGCTGCCAGATCTGCAGGGCGAACGCCAGCGAGATGAAAGTGATCGCGATGCCGGCGAGAGTGCTGAGCAGAGCGGCCCGCGGGGTGTTGCGGCGGAGTCGCTCGGCGAAGAACGCCCCCAGGAACTCGATGATCCCGCTGCCCAGGCAGGCAATCAGGCCCATCTGCCAGGCGAGCTGCGCGCTGCCCGTGCGGTCGTAGGTCGGCTTCATCACGAAGAACACGTAGACCAGCAGAGAGACTGTGTTGATCCCATACGGCAGCGCGGTGACGTCGCTTCGTCGGTCCCGGCGGGCGACCCAGTGGGCCTGGATCGCATAGAAGATGTTGCCGATCAGCAGCGACACGGCCACGCCGGGCAGGATGTGCTTGTAGATGAAGTCCTTATTCTCGCCCGACATGCCGCACAGGCCGCCACACAGGGCCATGATCAGCAGCAGTTGCACCAGGTTGTCAATGGCCAGGCCGAAGAAGCCGTCAAGATCACGTTTCGCGAAGATGGGGTAGCCGGCTGACATGTGCCCGTCCTTTCTGGTGGGCTCGGCCAAGACGAGCCCTGATCTGCAAACTGATACTAAATCCGCATGTCCGAGGCCGCAACACGCTTGCACGCAAATCGAAGCCTCGTGATCTTTAACGGGCAGGCTCATGATCGGTTGCAGGGCAGACCCGGAACTGTGAAATGCGGGAATCTCACAGCGGACCACGAAGTGATCGCTTCGTCGCGGCAATCTTCCCGATCCGGTTTTGACAAAACGCGAAATCGCGGTTATGATCCTTCCTTGTTCCGTTTGACTACGGTGCGCCCGCGTTAGTGAAGGAAGAGCTACCCAGTGTCCGTAGCCGCGATCATCCCCGCGCGTTACGCGTCCACACGATTCCCAGGGAAACCTCTCGCCAACGAGACCGGCAAGCCGCTGATCCAGCACGTGTATGAAACCGTGCGCGGGGCACGGCGGCTGGACCGTGTCCTGGTGGCGACGGATGACCAGAGGATCGCCGACGCGGTGCGCGCCTTCGGTGGTGAGGCGGTCATGACCCGGGCCGACCATCCGAGCGGGACGGATCGAGTGGCCGAGGTGGCAGCCGGGCTCGATGCCCGGTTGATCATCAACGTCCAGGGCGACGAGCCGGAGATGGACCCGAATTCGATCGATACCCTGGTGGACCTGATGCAGTCGCGACCGGAGGCGGAGATGGGCTCGCTCGCCTGCCGGTTCAAGCGTGCCGAGGACATTCTCAACCCGGCTTGTGTCAAGGTGGTGCTGGACGCCCACGGGTATGCCCTGTACTTCAGTCGCAGCGTGATCCCCTATCCCCGCGACGCCCGCGGGCAGGTGGAAACGCCGGGCGACTGGCTGCTGCACCTGGGGATCTACGCCTATCGTCCCGCTTTCCTGGTCAGGCTGACGAAGACGCCCCCGGCCGGGCTGGAACGGGTCGAGCAACTCGAGCAGCTTCGGGCCCTGCACGCCGGAGCGAAGATCGCGATGGCCGTCGTGCCCCACGAGAGCACCGGCATCGATACCCCCGAGCAATACGCGGCTTTCGTGGACAGATACCGGGCGGGTCACGGCGCGGCCGGACCCGGCCTAAAATCAAGAGTCAGGCGATAAGACAAGGATGCGACGATGATGCGGGAACGTAAGGCGAAGACGGTGGACTCCGAGAAGATGCTCTCCTCGCTGGGCTACGTCTCCGATGAAACCGAGTTCTATGCCCCAATGCCGGCCGGCTACAAGACCGGACGGACCAAGTACGTGATCGTTTTCGGCACGGTGATGAGCGGCCTGGGCAAGGGAATCTTCTCCAGCTCGCTGGCCAAGTGCCTCCAGGACAAGGGGCTGACGGTCGCCCCGATCAAGCTGGAAGGCTACCTGAACATCGACTCGGGCACGCTGAACCCCTACCGGCACGGCGAGGTGTTCGTCCTCGACGACGGGATGGAAACCGATATGGACCTGGGCACGTACGAGCGGATGCTCGACCAGGACCTGACGCGGCTCAACTTCGCCACCAGCGGGCAGATCTATTCTCGCGTTCTGGAGAAGGAGCGGCAGGGCAGCTACCTCGGGCGCGACGTGCAGATGATTCCGCACGTCACCGGCGAGGTGAAGAGCAAGCTGCGTGAGCTGGCGGTGACGACCGACGCCGACGTGGTGTTCGTCGAGATCGGCGGCACCGTGGGCGACGTCGAGAACTCGTACTACATCGAGGCGATGCGCGAGTTGGCCTTCGAGGAAGGGCCCGATTCCTGCACGTTTGTCGCCCTCACGTACATCATCTCGCCGCCGATGCTCGGCGAGCAGAAGTCAAAAGCGGCGCAGCTCGGCATCCGCGGGCTGCTGGCGGCAGGCATCCAGCCTCAGATCATCGCCTGCCGCGGCAAGGAGCCGATCAGCCACAAGGTGCGCGAGAAGCTGGCCCTCTACAGCAACGTGCCCATCAACAACGTCTTCTCGATGCACGACTGCCAGAGTATCTACGTGATCCCCGACATGATCCGCGAGGCGGGGCTGGACAACGTGGTCATCGAGACGCTGAAGATCCGGGACCGGTTGCATCCCGAGGGCGAGGCCAAGGTCCGCGCGATCTGGGGTGATTTTGTGAAACGCATCCAGTCGTCTGGCAGGGAAGTCTGCATCGGGCTGATCGGCAAATACACCACGGTGCGCGACAGCTATGCGAGCATCATCCACTCGCTGGAGCATGCGGGTGCCGCCGCCGGGTGTCACGTGAACATCAAGTGGCTCGACACGACCGAGCTGGAGCCGGCCGAGGCCGCCCGGGGCCTTTCGGACGTCCACGGCATCATCGTGCCCGGCGGATTCGGCGTGCGGGGGACCGAAGG
>CAZPIO010000215.1:0-8526 GCA_964586235.1 uncultured Planctomycetales bacterium | reverse complement strand
CGGGGTGGTGGGGCACTCGCTTGGCGGCCAGGGCACGTATTTTCTTGCCGCCTATGATCATCGCGTGAAGGCCGCGGCGTGCAATTGCAGCGCCCCCATGTTCCGCCAGAATCCCAGGGTGCTCGAATGGGCCCGCGACCGATGGTACATCTACATCAAGCACCTGCGCCCGGGGCTGCTCGAAGGCCGCCTGCCGCCGATCGACATGCACCACATCATCGCCCTGATCGCACCCCGCTCGTTTCTCGATCTCTCGGCGCTCAACGACGGCAACCCGACGACGCAGCGGCAACGGGTGCTCATGAACCTGGAAATCATGCGCGTCTATGACCTGGAGGGTGTCCCGCAGAATTTCGCCTTCTACGTCCACGGGCGGGGGCATTCTGTCGCCTACGAGTCCCGCCAGCTCATCGCCGCCTGGATGGATGTCCATCTCAAACCCCCATCAGCCACGGCCGCCAAGCGGGTCGCTCCGAAGTGAACTCACGGTCCCGATCTCATGCCGCGCATGCGGTCAGGGTTATCTCACCTTCGCTCACGCGGCTTCGCGATCCCTCGGCAGAATGGATAAGCCAGCTTTTGCTGAACCCCGGAACTCCGAGCGCAGGCCTTTGACCACCGGGATAAACCCGGTGGCTCGCTCACCCGTGGTGCGGGGCGTTATAATTCCCGCCCATGGACACGGACATCGACCGAATCCTGATACCCCGCGACAAGATCGCCCAGCGGGTGCGCGAGTTAGGCCAGGAGATCGCCCGTGCTTACGGGCAGGACCATGACACCGGCATCACCGTGGTGACAATTCTCTCCGGGGCGATCATCTTCGTGGCCGACCTGGTTCGGCAGCTCCCGCTGAGGATGAAGGTCGGCCTGATCATGGTCTCCAGCTATGCCGGGCCGCGGACTCGTCCGGACGAGCCGAAGGTCATCCAGGGCCTGAACACCGACGTTGCCGGCCGTGACGTGTTGCTGGTCGACGACATCCTCGACACCGGCGGGACACTTCGCCTCGTCCGGACGTGTCTGGAGCGGGCCGGGGCGCGCTCGATCCGCACGTGTGTCCTGCTCCGCAAGCCCTCAAAGGCCCCGCCCGACCTGACGGCCGATTTCATCGGATTCGACATCGAGGACGTCTTTGTAGTGGGCTACGGGCTCGATTTCGACGATCATTATCGTAACCTCCAGGATATTGCCGTTTTGCGCCCGGAGGTGTACGCTGGAAAGCGGAAATGAGGGGGCGGACCGACGGCGCACAGCAAGTGCGCAACGAAATGAAGAGGCTGGCTGAGCTGACAGCCGAGTAATCTCATGGACTATCAACCATGACCCGGTTGACGCATCGAAATCGAATCGCAGGCCTGCCGGGCGCCACCCGCACGGTGGAGGCCCCGTACGTTCAGGCCCACGGGACGCCCGGGACACACAGCCCGGCGCTCGAGGCAGCCACTCTGCTTCCGGCTCACCTGCTCGACGGCGACGAAATCGTCATCCTGGCGATCAAGCCTTCGCTGTGGTTCGTGGTCTTTGTCTCCTTCCGCTGGGTGGTCGCGTGTGTCGCCGCGATCCTCGCGGCCGGGTCGTTGTCGCGACTCATGCCCGACATCAATACCCCGCTGATTCTCAAGGGCGCGGTCGTCCTGGTCGCCGGCCGGATCGGCCTGGCCGTCCTGCAGTGGGTTTCCCGCCTGTACGTCCTGACCAATCGCCGGATCATGCGGCTCACCGGCATTCTCAATGTCGACCTGTTTGAATGCCCGCTCACCAAGATACAGAACACCTACCTGACGCTGGCCTGGTACGAGCGCCTCACCGGGCTGGGCACGATCTCGTTCGCGACCGCGGGCACCGGCGGCGTCGAGGCGTCCTGGATCAACGTTAACAACCCCCTCGAGCTCCACGAGCGGGTGCGCTCGGCCATTCATCGGGCCCAGAAGCCCGGAAATGGCGGGCTGTGAGAGGAGACCCAGGCAGCGGGCGAGAGCGGGCCACGTCCGGCACAGCAACGCGAGTTGGCACTCCAACAACCGAGAACTCGAACAGCGGAATGGTCGAACAGCCTGACAGTCTGAAGGTCTAAAGGCCTGGCTGCCTCCCATGTCCAAAAGCATTGACATACTGCTCGAAGACGACGACCTGGTGGTGCTCAACAAGCCGGCAGGCATGCTGACCGTTCCCGGACGCCAGGGCGGCGTGTCAATTCGCGAGATCCTCGCCCGCGATCAGATGAAGGACTGCAATCTGCTGCTGGTCCACCGGCTCGACCGGCACACCAGCGGCGTGCTGCTGATGGCCAAGACGCCGGCGGCCCAGAGCTTCCTGTCAACCCAGTTTCAGAAGCGCGAGGTTGACAAGAACTACCTCGCCCTGGTCAGCGGCAGCCCCGAGGATAACAGCGGCGTCATCCACGCGCCCCTCGCCCCGCACCCGCGGCTGACCGGCGTAATGGTGGTGAGTCAGAAGAAGGGCAAGCCCTCGATCACCCGCTGGCGGGTCGAAGAGCGCCTCGGGCCGGTGACCCTGCTCAAGTGTCGCCCCTTCACCGGCCGTCAGCACCAGATCCGCGTCCACCTCAAAGCCCTGGGAATGCCGCTCCTGGTCGACCCGGTTTATTCACGGACCTCCGCGTTCTACCTGTCCCAGGTGAAGCAAGACTACCATCCCAGCGCCAAGCACGAGGAACTCCCGCTCATCGACCGCCTCTCGCTCCACGCCCAGTCGCTGACCTTCACTCGCCCAAGTGACAACGTGCGCGTCCGCGTCGACGCCCCGATCCCCAAGGACTTCCGCGCCGTCCTCAAACAACTCCGCAAGCTCTACGGCGGAAAGCCCTGACGAACACCGGCAGTAACGCATGACGCCTGTTTTCCCCCCTTGGCAAGGGGGGACCGAGGGGGGTAGGATCCGCCCCGGCGGACCATTTCGTCCCGGCCGGCAGATCCGAATGACGAAACCAGAACGACGAAGCCCAAATGACGAAGCTCGAACGAAGGAAGGCCACTTCAAACCTGCGCTGTCATTCGGCATTCGGATTTCGGGTTTCATTCGTCATTCGAGCTTCGACATTCGTCATTGGTTGGTCATTTGGGTTTCGTCATTGGTCATTATCACGGACGACGCACAACCGAGGCCCCGCTCAGCCAGTTGGCTAATCCCGTTCAGTCCTGGCGATCACGGCGCCGTACACCGCGACAGCCCCGGCCTTCTTGAGCACGCGGGCAATCTCATTGAGCGTGGCTCCGCTGGTGCACACATCGTCGACCACGCACAGACGCGTCCCCGCAACGCGGGCCCCGGCGTGCAGCCGGAACACGCCGCGGACGTTTCGCGGCCGTTCGGACGCCGGCAGATCCACCTGGTTATGCCGCTTGCCTGCCACGCGGATCAGCGGCAGGGCCGGCAGGTGCATGCGTCGACCGACGGCTTGGGCAAGTTGGACCGACGGGCGGAAGTGGTATCGCATCCGGTTCCACCACGTCGTAGGCACCGGCACCAGGGCGTCAATCTGGTCAGCCCAGAGCTGGCCGCCGATCGCCGCGACCAGCAGCTTCGCGAGCGGACGATCCAGCCGCTGGTCGCCGCCGAACTTGTACCTTTGCACCATCGAGCCGACGATCCCGTGATAAGGACCGACGCGGGCAATGCCGTCCACCGAGAAGCGAGTCTCCTTGCACTCCACGCAGCCGACCAGGTCGCGGAGATAGGGCCCCACCGATCGGCCGCATCGAGGGCAATACCTGTCCGGCGTGGCAATGGCCGCGGACAGGGCCTCCAGGCACGGATCGCACCACTGCTCATCGGTGGAAAGCGTCCGACCGCAGGCGGCGCAGGCCCGCGGGAAAATCAGATCAAGCAGCGAAGTCGCCAATGTGCCAAGCCGGCGCATAATGCGTGTATTATGCCGCCCGATAGTGGCGTGTGCAAGCGGAGCCTGCTATCCGCTCGGCCCGGAATCCCTTCCGGGCCGCACATTCTGGCGGAATCCGTTCCGCATTCGATGGTGATAATGACAATGAGAATCTTCTGCCTGGAAGGCTTCGGATTCCGGGGCAAGCGGACAAGTCGGTGTCCCTTACGGCTGTTTTCGCTCGCCCCTACGGAGTCCCGGTTGCCCGTGAGGTGAAGGTGCGCCCGGCACTCATGCCCATCACCGCCGCAAGGCCGGTCATTGCGGTTGGGTCGGCCTGGGGTATAGTCTGTCGACGCCCCGTGTGTTGCCAGGCAAATGGATCACCTGAGGATCGATCGTGCCGATCAGCAGTTCCGTTTTGAAATCCATCGACCAGGCCTTGGCCGTGCGCCGATCGCTGCTGGAGGATGCCGCCACCGATGCCCTGCGCATCCTCAACGACGAAGCCGACAGCATACCAGGGCTGGTGGTCGAGAAGCTCGGCCCGGTGCTGATCGCCCAGTTGCGCGAAGAGCGGCTCACCCTCGGCGAGGAGACGGCCGGACAGGTCGCCGACGAGCTGCACCGCCGGCTGGGGACCAGGGCCGTCTACCGCAAGCAGTTCGTGCGCGAACGAGGACGCGTCGCTCCCGAGGTAACGGCCGCCCACAAAAACCCGCAACCCTGGATCGGCGAGGCGACTGAGCCCGAACTGGCCGTCCGCGAACACGGTCTCCAGTTCCTCATCCGGCCGTACGACGGCTTTGCCTGCGGCCTGTTTCTCGATCATCGTGAGAACCGGCGGCGGATCCGCGAACTAGCGGCCGGCAAACGCGTGCTCAACACCTTCGCCTACACCTGCGGCTTTTCCGTGGCTGCGGCCGCGGGCGGAGCCGCGCACGTGGCCAGCGTCGACGCCTATAAACGCTACCTCGAGTGGGGCAAACGCAACTTCCAGATCAACGGCCTTGACCAGGCTTCGCATCGCTTCTACTGCAGCGACATTTTCGGGTTCTACAAGCGGGCCAGGCGGCAGGGGCTGCGCTACGACCTGATCATCCTCGACCCCCCAACCTTCTCGCGCCAGAATAAGCCCCCGCGCGTCTTCGTGCTCGGCGAGCAGTTGGAGCGGTTGTGCGCCGAGACTGCGGAGCTGCTGAATAACGGCGGCCTGTTGCTAGCCGCCACGAATGACCGAGGCATCAACATTCGTCGCCTCGAGCAGGCCGTCACGACGGCTGTGGTAGGGCGGCGAGCAACCATCGTCGAGCGTCCACCCCTCCCGGTCGACTTCGCTGGCGATCGGGATTATTCCAAGGTAATCATCGCTCGGCTGGATTGAGCACTCGGTCACGCGGCCGGGCAGCAGGCCCGCATCTGTGACACGATGTCGCTGAGCGTTTCGTCCACGTCCTCAATGCCGGCGACGCGCGGACCCGAGTCTGCGTCCGTGGCTGCCGGTGCGGCCGACCCCGCAATCTCAGGCTCGCCCCGGCCAGGCGCCGGCATCTCGCCGTGGTCCGTCGCGATCGCCGCCGCCTGCGGGCAGGTACCCGTCTCGTCGCAAAAAGCGTCCGTCGTCTCCGGCCACTCCACCCACCCCATGTCCCGATCGTCGGCCGCGCCTGAAACTTCAGTGTATTGGCCGTCTCGACACTCTGCGGGCTCCTGCTCACCGCCGTCCGGCGACCCGGTCGGGGAGGTCTCGGCCACAGTGTCAAGACCGTACCCGCCGAGCAGGGGCCTCACCTCGCCGAGCAGCGCGCCGATGAGTTCCTCCGCCTCCTCCTCCGAATCAACACGCTGCGACAGGCCGCAGCCGACCACGCACAGACCGCAATCGCGTTCCACCAGGCGGAGCGGTCCGGCGGTTCCGCGCCTGATCCCCTCGGACAAAGCCTCAATCAGCCATCGGCGCAGGCTCCGGTTTGGAGGGCGCGGAGCTAGTACGTCGGTCGCCATACCGCCGAAAACAACACCGAGCGTGAATAGAACCCCCGAATCCATGATACCCCTCCGAAACCATGGATCTCATCGTCAACGAAGCATGAGGTGTTTGTCATGAAAGTACGAATGCAAGTGAAAACCCCCTGCGTAGTTGTGTTAGCGGACCGCGCACGGCCGGCACTGAGAGCGGCCGGATCGCGAACGCGTCATCCATTCGTACTGCTGCTCGACGGCGTCGTGCGGCCGGTAATGTCGGACGTGATCGGAGAGCTTCTCGCCGATAACCTCGATGCGAGCCAGATCACCCTCGCCCAGGCCCGCCCGTGCGGAGAACGACAGGTAGCCGACCTTGTTGAAGTCGAAGCCCATCAGCTTCTCTTAAGCCGGTCGTAGCCGAATGTGTCATGGATCCGTGCGACTACCGCGTCAATTCATCCTCGATCTGCCGAACCAGCCACCGGGTGGGCTGCTCGCCGGGTATCATGCCGCCGAGCTTGACCTTTCGACCATCGGTCGTGATCAGGTGGACGACGTAGTACTGGATCATCCCGGAACCCGACGTGACTTGCGCCGACTTCGAGATCTTGACCTCGCGAACGTCCGCCCGCGGTATCTCGACCTTGCGACTCAGGAACAGCCGCGCCCGTTCGACAATCACATCGCCGTACCGCACGGTCGTGCGCGTCGAGCCGAAGAATCCCCGCAGCCCCGCCCAGGCAAGCAGCACGCCCCCCGAAAACAGAGCTGTCGGCAGCACAACGGACCAGCCACCCTCACGCCACACCGTACGAAGCCAGACGCCCCCGACGGCCAGCAGGCCGATGGTCATGATCATGGCCAAAATGAACGTACTCCATCCCGGCCATGCCGAAACGATCAGCACGGGGCGCCCGTCGAAATCCTGTTCGCGGCGGAGCTTGCGCGGCAGCGGCGACTCGGTGGCCGCCAGCGCCGCTTCGACCCGAGCCACCTTCTCCGGTGCCTCGCCGATCGTCGGCCGGCTCTCCTTGGTCCGAAACACGGGCACGTCGAAGGCCAGATCCAGGTTGGCACCGGCAATCTCCGATTTGGCCGTCAACCGCCAGAGGGTCTGGTCATTCGAGTTCGAGTCGTCGTAAGGCAGGCACCCGTAGGGGATCTGAAAGTCCACCGGAAGGCGCAACTCGCTCTGGCCGAAACCCGCGTCCGACGCCTGGACCGTCTTACTGTCTTCCCAGAGAGTGTGTTCCTCGGTACGGCTGTCGTCGCCGTGCTGCCTCGTGACGCGGTGAACGCACTTCAGGGCAACGTTGATCTGTTCGAGGGCCATCAAGTCGCCGCCGATCACCAGTGTTGCTTTTAGATGACCGCCGATGACACCCGGTATGGTCTGCAGTTCGAGGCAACTGCCCCGGAATCGCCAGTATCGAAGAGTCCCTACCAGCGCTACTGCGAAGAGCACCAGCCCGACCGCCGGCAGGATCAGGGCCAGCAGAATCTGGTATCGTCCAGAGCGTATCGCGTCGGCCGCCAGAGCCGCGCTGATCGGGAAGACGATGGCGTTCCAGAAAATCGTGAAGCCCCACAGGGCAAGCATGCCGTATCCGGTCCCCGACCGCAACGGCCCGTCTGTCCACGCCGGTTTCCACCTCCACGGCTCGTCAGGATACTCATCGCGAAGCCGCTTCACCCGCCGCTTTCGCTTGTGGCTTCGAAACAGATATCGGTAACCCAGCAGGCTCCCGCCCCCGAAGATGATGATGAAGGGAAGGCTGAGGGCGACCACCCCCCATCTCAGGTTGCGGTCGAGCACGGCCTCGGCCGGGTTGTTGGGATTCACCCAGCAGGTGGCGGGGTTGCTTTCGACCCCGTCGTAGTAGGCTTTCAGTCGCTCGTAAGTGGCCTGGTGCCACGACCCGATATTGTCGCTTCCGCCGGACAGTCCCACGCGATCCCCGCTGTAGGTGACGCCGTTGAACTCGTACGTGTACCGGCAGACGACCTCGTAGGTGTCGTGCTCTCCGCCGTGAACGCGAAGGTCGAGCTCGTTGAGGGCCGCCGGCGTCTCGACCCAGCTCTTTGCCCGCTGCCAATTGACCAGTTGGCGGGCCGTTCGATAGGTCATGTATATGCCCACCGCAGGGAAGCCAATCGCGGCCGCCACGACCATCAGCGTGAACAGCACCACAAAAGGCGCCGCCACGACCTTGGCGACCAGACCGGCCTTCTTCGGTGTGCCCGCCTCCGACATCTGCCGTCGACTCCCGCGGTGGTTCAGCCTCTGATGATTAGACACGCTCAACCGGCTCATTGTTTCACGACGATGACAACCCTATCCCGCTCGCCTGCTTCCGGCAAGCGTGACCAGAGTCGGCACCGGGTGCCACTGGCAGCTCGTCTGCCAGTGTCTTCTACCGCCCGTACCACCCGTCGGCATCTGCGGGCGTTTACTTGTCACCGCAGCGCGGTATGCTGGCGGCAGAGGACCGCGATTCGGGCCGCGGGCCTGGAAAGGAGGCCATATGGGCGACCGCGAACAACTCGAGCGGCTGATTCACGCCGGGCATCCGCTGATCTCGATCGTGACCAACGAGGAGGAATATGCCCTCGCCCTGGTGCGGGAGGTGGCCTTCGACATGGCCCGCGACCTGGTTGGCCTGGGACTGTGGCAGTGGTCGGTTGCGTCGGGACTGCGCGATGGACTGGTGGACGCC
>CAZPIO010000214.1:2088-8539 GCA_964586235.1 uncultured Planctomycetales bacterium | reverse complement strand
GCTCTAGTATCAATTACCCCTCCACTAGGACTCAACCACTGATGCCGGCCCTGAACTGATTAGGAACCGGTATGGTCTGCCACTTGATAGATTACTTGATGTTGTCGTCTATATCGCTAGACAACCCTTTCCAATCGCTCACTCTCCATGCTGCGTTGTTATGAAACACCGACCGCCTTGCCAGGCCTGGCCATCTATGTAGTGAAAACCCTTCATACCATTCTTCTATTGTTCCGAAGCCCGAAAAGACGACGTATTCCATAGAGAATTCCGCCCAGCCCATGTTGTTCTAATAGGAATACAGCACGTTCACCATAGTAGCACGTCTTATCCACTGCTTGCCACAATCCATTGAACGCTGTCGGTACTCCCGAAAGGGATCTACCTTGCAGCCTTCTTATGGTATAGTCCCCTTCCCGATGAAAGAAAAAGGGTTGCCATTCAGAACCAAGAGGATCGCCATTCAACAGAACGACACCAAAGGTCCTACGTCTCGGGATTGCGGCATCAAAAACAAAATCGCCGAGTCCATAAAAAGCTAACGATGTATTGATTTGTTCATACCCTTGTACAACATGAGCATGTGAACGAACCACAATATTGACACCCCCCTCCAAGAATCGAATTACTAATTCCCTCTCCGTAGCCGTCGGACACCTTACCATTTCCCGGCCAGCGTGAAGCATACACAAAACAATGTCAGTGGACTGCCGGAGTAATTGGATCTCAGACTTAACCTTAGCCCAATCATTACACGTCGCTAATATCGTCGATGGTCTGTTCTTAAACAATGCTTCATCAACATAACCTAAGAGGCCCACTTTTGTGCCTGCGATAGACAGTACTGCACCTTTCTGCAGTTCATCTGTACCCCGGTACCCGACCACTGCAACTCCGCGAGAGAGAAGATTATGCACTGTTTCACGAACTCCATCATCGCCACAATCTAGCGCATGGTTGTTCGCAATAGACAGTACATCGAATAGCCTTAAAACCTCGTCGCATTTCTTGGGATCGGCACGGAAACCATTTTTCTCCACAATAGGGGCCAGACAGACAGGACATTCTAAATTTGCAATCAATCTAGAGTCCCGAAACTTCACCTTAATCTCGCAAACATTCTTGGTAACCTGTTGGATGCATCTATCAATTCCTGCAGCGAGCATCACATCGCCAGCCACTAAAAGCGTCATGTATTCAATCCCTCTCTTAAAGCTCATAGAAAGATATGAGCTGTATATCCGCATCTCGAATCGTTTCTTCTAGATCTTTGCTCGTCAACACCTCAACTTCATTGCGTCTCGGCTCAACATACGTAGCAAATCTCCGCAGAGTATCATCTGGATATGCAGGGTGACAATAAATTTCGCTGGTCCCTCGCGGCAGACCCCTTATCAACCCCAGCCACGAATCCAGTAAATACTTCCGGGAACTATCGCTATAGCCTGGACTTATCAGCCTCTGAGTCGTCCGAAACCCTCTTAAATGCGCATAATTATTAAGAATTCTGCCAGCAAGATGCGTCATAACCCTCTGCGGATGAACTAAATAGTAGCGAAGAACCTGGTCGAAACTACCACTTAGGTAACGTCTGGGGGTTCGCATACGCCTAATTCCGTGCTTCTCTGCGACCTTCATAGCAGCGAAAAAGAAAGGCGGAAAAAGATGCTTATTCTGATGGCCATCAATATGTGTAATATCCACGTCGAGAGCAAGGAGCCTCTGAACCTGTGCATCTAACTCTATAACCATTTCCGAGAATGAGATCCTTCCAGTCATAAGCATCCTGGGCAGTCTATCTCCCCAAAATTCACCAGTTGCCGGGTTCACTAGTGTCCTGATTCGGCTGGGATTGGACACCGGTCGGCCAACAGAAAGATTCATGTGCATTCCTACGGAAACTTGCGGACATGAGTGGATAAACGAAGATATCTCTTTCGCGGCATCGAAATTTGCTAATGCACTTGAGCTTTTGACCAGACCAAATTCCACCACTTCTCGTATTCCTTGGTTCACTCCAGGCGAAAACCCTAACCCGTCCGCATTAATTATCAGCCTTCGCAATTTCACTACCCCTTTACGAAAACAGAGATTCATATAGCGTGACGAGTTTGATAGACTCGGCTTCCCAGTTATACCGTTCTCTAACTAAACGTTTCCCTTTGTTTCCCATTTGTGCCATCATCTCTCCATTCCTTAAAATCTCGCCGATAACCTTGATAAAGGCATTAACTGTGTTTTCCTCAATTAATACCCCTGCCCCCGAATCCTCGAGCAACTTCTTGAGAGGGGGCAACGCTGTAGAAACGAAAGGTAACCCGTGTCGCATGTACTCAAATACCTTCATGGGTATGGCAACTATGAAACGGGATTGATATGGATGGTAGTTGAAACCTATCCTGGCTTTACTCAAAAACTCGGGCACCTTCGTCTCCGGGACTCTCTCTATTGCTTCTACAAGTCCTTTTAAAGCATCGTCTCTATCTACGTGTTGCTTGATTCCCGTACTAACTCCAAGAAGACACAAAGTGATCTCTCGCCCCAATCTCTTGGCAGTCCTAACAATATCTAGCATGAAGTTAAGCCTGTCTAGTGAAACTGTGCCGACATGAATGAGATCATAACGCTTAGGATTTCCTTTGTCTTTACTAAGCTCCCATCCTTCCAAGGGTGCGAAATTCCTAATGGAATAGACTCTTTTGGTCCGCTTAGCATATAGTGCGGCCAATTCGTCTGTAGGTGCAATCAGTGCACTAAGTCTCGGCATAACAAGCATTTCTATTAAAGACAGCCCTGCTGCAGCAGCAGAAGCTACTAAAGGCGAATATCCTTTATAGGGGAAAACTTTCTGATACCATTCGTGACAATCATAAACTATCTTCTTTCGTCTCCCCGCGAGTAAACCTGCAACTAAGAGAAGGTCTGGATCATGAAAGTGATAAACATCGGCTTCTAGGTCATCAAGGAAACGCACAATCGTGTGTGGCTTCATCAGCACCGCAACCCTAGAAAAGCTCTTGGGGAACTCAACAAAACCGATTCCATCCTTAGGTTGTAGCGGGACACCATGAGCCACGATGCGCACGTCCCATCCGGCTCCTTGCAAAGAACGGCATTCTCGGTAAAATATCCGGCCATCAGTCGCCCTATGGGTACTCGTTACATGAACTATGGAGCCTGCTTTTTTCATCCTGACTTTCTCCGATACATTATCTCTCAATGGTTACCGTTGCTTCTCTATCAAAACATTTGAAACACGGTCCGTACTCAACATTTCATCAAGTGTCATAGCCAATATCTCAGTTGAATGCCTCTGCCTGACGAAACCAGATCCCCTCTTTCCAAGTCTTCTTATTTCCTCAGGATTGTGTCCCCACATTTCCAGCACATCGGCCACCTTACTTGCATCATCATCCTCCAGTTCCACCCCACATCCACTCTCTGCGACTGGATTGGCGTGCTCGACCCCAATCGCGACAATCGGCAGCTCAGCCGCCATGTAATCAAACATCTTGTTCAGGCTAATCCCATACCGATACAGGCGTGATGGCACCAGACAGAATATGCCCACATGACATCTATCTAATAAGGAAGGGACATATGTCTTCTTGAGCGGTGGAATAAAGGTTACTTGTGTAAGGCCTTCTTTTTCTGCATTAGTTTTTAGCCGCCGTTTTTCCGGTCCATCCCCAACCAGCATGAAATGCACTGCATCGTTACCTCGATCCTTTAGAAGTCTGGCGGTTCTCAGCAATACATCCAGATTATTTGCCATCCCGTGGGCTCCCACATAGACCACAATCATCTTCCCGTTTAAAGAATCCAGGACCCTGCTCACTTCCAGAGGCAACTCCGGTAATGGCTTCTCGTATCTCCGAAGATCCACACCGTTGGGTAAGTACAATACTTTCTCACGGGGGAAGCCCAGACTAGTTATATACTCTTCCGCCTTCGGGAGGAGTACAATGATCTTTTCCGCTTTAGCGTAAAGAAAACGCTCCAGCCAGGAGAGAAGCCTGATCGCTGGGTGATTCGGCGAGAACTCCCCAAGCTCAATTAGTGTTTGCGGCCATAGGTCTCTTACCTCATAGAAAAACCGCGCTTTATGACGCTTGGCAAGCACATACCCCGCCCATGCAGCGAAAGGATGCACTGAAGATCCTATCACCACGTCAGGTCGCGCTCTTACCTTTCCCTCCTGCAGAACACGCACAACGTACGTTAGCATGTTCTTGATACGCCGCCAATCGTTGCCAGCATAGGCGGGCGTCCGTAACCAAATGAACCTGACTCCTTCGTAAGTCTCCTCTTTAAGATTCTCGCCGAGCTGCAGATGCGTCTCGCGATGCGTCAAATGATCAAATGACGAGGCAAAAATATTAACCTCCCATCCCAAGCGTACCAGGGCGCGACCAATATCGTAATGCCGTGTCCCTGTAGCCGCATCGGGCCCAGCGGCATAATGATTTAGTATCCAAAGGCGCTTTGTCATACAGAACCTCTGCAATCGGACCCAGGTTGTCACCAAACAGGATCTTGGCTGCTAATGCCTATGATAGCTTGTACTATTCTCTCTGCACTATGCCTGTCTCCAAATAAAGTAGGATGCACAAAGGGCTAATCTTGCGATCCGATAACCGTAAACAAATTCGAAGGCACTTGGCCTAACAGCCTATTCCTTCCCTGTTTGTATAGTGTCTATCCTTTCCGTCTCATTCCTTGTAGTAACACAAGGAACCTGGGAAAAAATGGTTCCTTTTGTACCCCCGGAATCCGTTATAATTACCCGGGCATTTTTCTCCAATATGAGCATATCTAGGTAAGAAACAGGACCTATTAATAACAGACCATCAGTCTCGATGCCCATTTCTCTTATTCTTTTTTGGGTTCGCGGATGAATTGGTAATACTACTTTGAGTCCTTTTTGCGAAATGCCATGTAATCCCTTAAATATTGATTTAAGGTTTTCTGAATTATCTGTATTTTCAGCTCTATGAATGGTTGCCAAGGCATAATTCTTTGTGGAAAGCGAAAGCTTGTCAAAGATGCTCGATTCTTCCTGTGCGAGTTCGCTGTAAAGAAGAACCGAATCATACATCACATCACCAGTGTTTATCACCACTGGCACTTCATGGTTATCAGGAAGTCTATAATTTTCTGGAATTAACTTCCCTGGGTTAACTATGTTTTTAAAGCCCTCTTTCTGTAAGTTTTCAACTGCTGTCTCTGTCGGACAAAAGAGAAAATCAGACATATGATCAGTCAATACCCGATTGTATTCCTCCGCCATTAATCTGTTATAGCTTCTAAGACCTGCTTCAACATGGGCAAGGGGAACGTGCAGCTTTACTGCCGCCAACCCTCCAGCCAAAGTACTGTTTGTGTCACCATATACAATTGCCACATCTGGTTTTTCTTTTAGAACCACTTCTTCAATTCTTTTTAGCATGTCTTCAGCTTGGTATCCGTGGAGGCCGGAGCCTACACGAAGATTGTAATCGGGAGATTTCAGGCCAAGCTCTTCCAAAAAACACCTGACATTTCATAATCATAGTATTGACCAGTATGTATCGAAACTTCTTGAATTTTTTGAGCAGGATTATCTTTATTGTGCTTTTCTATTGCTTTTAGCACAGGTGCCAGCTTTATAAATTGAGGGTGGGCTCCAACTATATTTGCGACCTTCATAACTATTTTCCTTCACCCTCTTCAACAGAAACAGAAAAGACAACTGTACCGCCGCCTATATATTCGCAGGGATCAAGGCATTGAACATAAGCACAGTTATTTGGCCCCCACAGACCTAAATCAATTGGTTTAACACCCCGGCTTAAAGCAGTGTAATAAGGCATGATCGAAGCAAGAGAGTGCATGTATACTGGATTTTCTGCAACCAGCTTAAAACCTCTGATTATTCTAAAATGGTCACCTGCTTTATAAACAGGGCATTTTCCCTTAATATTAAATACCCTGACCTTAAGATCACTGGCCATTTCGAGTAACTTGAAAATACCATCTAGGTATCGTTGAACAAACTTCATGTTGCAATTCAGAATTCAGCTCAGGGAAGATTGGCAACGATAGAACTTCCTGGCTTGCTCTTTCGCTTTCAGGGAAAGAACCTTGCATGTCTCCTAAAAATCTATAGGCATCTTGGAGATGCAAAGGCTGTGGATAATAAATTGAAGTTTCCATACCATTTTCAAGTAAGAATTGTCTTAAGTTATCTCTTTTTGATGATCTAATGGTATATTGATGATAAACATGGTAAGCATAAGCAGCTTCAACTGGCGTCTGTACATTTGATTCAGATAAAAGCTCGTTATAACGATGAGCGACATTGCGTCGTTGCTCATTCCACTGATCAACGTACTTTAATTTAACTTTCAGAATTGCTGCCTGGACGGCATCAAGGCGGCTATTATAACCAATCATTTCAGCATGATACTTC
>CAZPIO010000214.1:0-2052 GCA_964586235.1 uncultured Planctomycetales bacterium | reverse complement strand
GTCGCCATAACAACCTAAATTTTTAGTTGGGAAAAAACTGAAACATCCTACATGCCCGATTGAACCGACTTTCCTGCGGTTATATCGGGCACCGAACGCTTGGGCTGCATCTTCAACAACATAAAGGCCGTATGTTTTAGCAATGGTTATAATTGGATCCATATTGGCCGGATGTCCATATAAATGCACAGGAATGATAGCTTTTGTCTTCTTTGTAATAGCTGGCTCAATAAGGTCTGGATTGATATTGAATGTATCAGGCTCGATATCCACAAAGACAGGCTTAGCGCCACAATGAACAATAGCATGAGCTGTCGCCACAAAAGTAAAAGGTGTTGTTATCACCTCATCGCCAGGCCCTATATCTAGCGCCCTCAAGGCAAGAATTAGAGCATCAGAGCCTGAGGCCACTCCGATAGCATATTTAACACCACAATAGGCGGCAACCTGCTCTTCAAATTCTTTGACGACTGGCCCGAGAATATACTGACCGCTGAGCAAAACTTCTTTTATAGCGGCATCAATTTCCTTTTCGATTGACTTATACTGGGCCTTAAAATCAACCAACGGAATGCGAATATTTTTATTTTTCGTCATTCGATTTCTCTGACCTGGTTATTTTCCAGTTTGTATTTCTTTTTGGATTTGTCGCAAATGGCAATTCCAGTCGAATCAAATTTGAGCTTCTCGCCGGCCTCGCTCATCCAGCCCACTATTCGCGCTGGGTTTCCAACTACCAGGGCATAGTCAGGGACACTTTTCGTAACAACTGCGCCCGCACCTACGAAAGCATATTTACCTATCGTGATACCGCAGACTATAGTGCAATTCGCGCCAAGAGAAGCACCTTCTTTTACCAGAGTTTTCTTATAATATTTTGAGCCAACCTGAGGATATTTGCAACGAGGGTTAAGAATATTAGTAAAAACCATAGAAGGCCCGCAAAAAACATAGTCTTCAAGAACTACGCCCTCATATACTGATACGTTGTTTTGAATCTTGCAACAATTCCCTATGATGACATTATTTCCGACATTGACGTTTTGACCGAGAATACAATTTTTGCCGATTCGGGCTCCTTTCTGGACATGGCAAAAATGCCAGATTTTTGTGCCTTCGCCTATCAACACATCATCGTCAATATAGGAGCTTTCGTGGGCAAAATAAATTTTGTTTTCTTCAGCCAATTTTTATTCCCCTTCATCAAAAATCATAAAAACACCTAATCTTTTGGGCATAAAGGATGCTTTTCGCCAATATTCGGTGTCACATCCGCATGTCTTATATTATAAACGATTTCTATACCAGCTCTGCTGTCTTCCAGTCCAAAGCCATTGCCTTCTAAGATTTTCTCATATACTCGAGTATGTAAATCCTGGAAACCATCCGTGAAATCAAATGGTTTACCGTTTATCGTTATGCACCGATAGGATCTTTTGCCTTTTTCAGCCACTTCTGGAGGAAGATCTTCGAACCTTAATGATAAGAACCACCTGACTCTCGCGTTACTGAGCTCGAGATAGCCGGCCATGACATCCGGCCTTTTATAATGAACCACACTTTTTACGGGCCGTCCAAATATCCAGCTAAGCATATCAAAAAAGTGAACTCCTATATTGGTCGCCACACCGCCGGACTTTTCCTCGTCACCTTTCCAGGAATAGGCATACCAGCGGCCACGCGCTGTAATATAGGTCAGGTCTATATCGTAAGGACCGTTTGGAGAATGCTTATCTACTTTTTCTTTAAGAGCCATTATCTCGGGGTGAAGACGGAGCTGCAGAACCGTATAGATTTTCTTACCGAATTCTTGCTCAACTTCTTCGAGAGCATCTATATTCCAGGGATTTAGCACTACCGGCTTTTCGCAAATGGCGTTAGCACCGATACGAAGAGCGAAGCGGCAATGTGCATCATGCAGATAATTTGGTGAACAGATCGAGACGTAGTGAACCGCATTTTCGGGCTCTTTGCGTCTCAGCATCTCCAGATAGCGGTCAAAGCGCTCAAATTCAGTAAAGAAAACAGCATTTGGGAAAAAAGAATCAAGGA
>CAZPIO010000213.1:0-8944 GCA_964586235.1 uncultured Planctomycetales bacterium | reverse complement strand
TCGGCGCCGGCCGCGCGCCATGCGGCCAGGTCCTCGTCCGGCCGTTCGCCAAGGCTGAGCGTCACCGCAAGATTCGTCTCGCGCTTGATCCTGCGGATGATATCCGCCAGCCAATGCTGCTTGATCCCGTCGTCCTCGCCGGATTGCAGGACGACCGTGCCGTATCCGAACTCCACGGCGGCGGCCGTGCAGGCCATGATCTCATTGGCGGTCATCCGGTATCGCCGGAGCGAGCGGTTCGCCGCCCGCAGGCCGCAGTATCCACACTCGCGCACACAGTGGTTGGAGATCTCGATCAATCCCCGCAGGTGTACGGCGTCACCCACGTGCCCGCGGCGAGTCTCGTCAGCCATCGCCCACAACTGCTCCAGTTGCGACTCGTCCTGCTCGCGAAGCCATCGCAGAAGCTCCTCGCGCGTCGGCTGGGGTGCGGCGGCAGGCTCAATTGAATTCACGGCTGCCCTCGCACTTGCGGTGCCTTGTTTCCGCCGGCCGTGCAGGCGCGGCGGTACGCGTCCAGTGCGGCCGGGAACGGCCGCAAGGCCCGTTCGAGGATGCCCAGGCTGAAGCCGATGATCAGACCGTAATTGGTGATTGGCTTGCCCGCCTGCCGACAGCGCATGATACGGCCGAGCATCTCGCGGCGATTCCACATGCAGGCCCCGCAATGGATGATCAGCTTGTAGGGCGACAGATCCTGCGGGAAATCGTGGCCCTGCACGTGCTCGAATTCCAGCTTCCCGCCGACGTACTGGCTGAGCCACCGCGGGATCTTCACCCGGCCGATGTCTTCGCCGATGGGGTGGTGCGAGCAGGCCTCGGCTACCAGGATGCGATCCCCGGCTTTCAGCGAATCCACCGCGAGTGCCCCCTCGACCTGGGTGATCAGATCGCCCTTGAAGCGGGCGAACAGGATCGAAAAACTGGTCATGAGGACATCACGCGGCGTGTCTGCGGCGACCTTGAGAAAAGCCTGTGAATCGGTGACCACCAGCTTGGGCGGCGACTTGAGCCGTTCGAGTGCGCTGCGAAGCTCGCGTTCCTTGACCACCATGCAGTACGAATCGTGGTCTAGCAGATCGCGGATCGACTGCACCTGGGGCAGGATCAGGCGGCCTTTGGGGGCTTCCTTGTCGATGGGTACGACCATGATGGCCAGTTCGCCCGGCCCGACGAGGTCCGCCAGGATGGTCGGGTTGTCGACGAAATCGCCGGGAGCGTTGTCCAGCAGGGCCTGACGGAAATCCAGGATGCCCGTGCCGGCCGGGGCGGCCGTGCGGACGATCGGAATCCCTCGGTCGGTCAAGCGGGTCACGATCTGCGGGGCCGGCGCGGCCGTGTCCACCTTGTTGAAGACCACGATCACCGGCACCTGTCGTTCGGTCAATTCCTTGAGGATGCCTTCCTCGAACTCGCCCCAGTCCTGCGGTTCGGTGACGATGACGCCCAGATCGGTGCGGTCAAACACCTGACGGGTCTTGCTCACCCGCAATTGGCCCAGTGCTCCGGCATCGTCGATCCCTGCCGTGTCGATGAACAGCACCGGGCCCAGCGGCAGAAGCTCCATCGGCTTTTCGACCGGATCGGTGGTCGTGCCCGCAAACTCGGACACGATGGAGACGTTCTGCCGGGTGACGGCGTTCAGCAGGCTGGATTTGCCCACGTTTCTCCGGCCGAACAGGCCGATGTGCAGTCGCAGTCCTTTGGGCGTCGAGACGGTCATGGGGTGTTGCCTTGATTCTCCGGGCCGGCGGTCTGGCCTTCATGCTTGATCATAGGAGACCCGAGGCGGAAGACGGCCTCCGGGCTGACCAGATCATCGAACTTCTCGGGGGTCACCAACCCTTCGGCCAGAACGATCTCGCGAACGCTGCGCCCCGTTTCGCCGGCCTGATGAGCGATCCGGCAGGCTGTTTCATAACCCAGCGCGGGCAGCAGAGCGGTCAAAGTGGCGGTGGCCTCCTCGACATGTCGGCGGCAACGGGCCTCGTCGACCTCAATGCCCTCGATGCAGAACCGCCTCAGGACGTCGCAGCTCCGGTCGAGCAGGTCGAGGCCGTCGAGCAGGCAGTACGCGACCAGCGGCAGGAACGGGTTCAGCTCCAGGCTGCCCGAGGCGCACGCGAAAGTCAGCGTCGCATCATACCCCATGATCATCATCGCCGCCTGGCTGACCGCCTCGGGGATGACCGGGTTGACTTTGCCGGGCATGATCGACGAGCCCGCTTGAAGCCGCGGCAGGCGGATTTCGCCGAGCCCGGCGTCAGGTCCTGAGGACAGGTACCGCAGGTCCGAGCACACCTTGAGCAGCGAAGCGGCGCAGGCCTTCAGCATTCCCGACACCTCGACGAAAACGTCGGCGTTTTGTGTCGCCTCGACGAGGTTCTCCGCCCGGGCAAAACCGATGCCGGTGAGGTCGCGAAGGGCCTCCGACACGCGGAAAATGTACTCGCGCGGAGCGGCCACACCCGTGCCGACGGCCGTTCCGCCGAGATTGATGACGCGCAGACGCTCGTGGCACTTGTAGATCCGCCAGCGGTCGCGGCTGAAAGCCTCCGCGTACGCCCCCATCTCCCGGCCGAGGGTGATCAGAACGGCGTCCTGCATCTCCGTCCGGCCGACCTTGACCACGTGGGCGAATCGCTTCTCGGCCGCTTGGAGCGATTCCTGGAGGGCGAGGACCCGCTCCTCCAGTCGGCCGAGCATCCGGATGGCCGCCAGTCGCAGGGCCGTCGGATAGGTGTCGTTGGTGGATTGGTGCAGGTTGATGTCCTCGAGCGGGTTGACCCGCTGGTAATGCCCGAGGGGTTCGCCCAGGATCTGGAGAGCGCGGTTGGCCAGCACTTCGTTCACGTTCATATTGGTGCTGGTGCCGGCCCCGCCCTGGAGAAGATCGACGACGACGCAGTCGTTGAGCAGGCCGTCGACCATTTCCCGGCAGGCTCGCTCGATTGCTTCGGCCTTGGCCGGATCGTCCGCCCAGAAACCCAGCGCGCGGTTGGTCATCGCGCAGGCGAGCTTGACCGCACCGTATGCCCGGACCAGTTCGGGATGCACCGGCCGGCCGGTCAGCGGAAAATGCTCCAGCGCCCTGACGGTATGGATGCCGTGCAGGGCGTCGGCCGGAATCGCCATCGCCCCAATCAGATCACACTCGAGTCGATCCTTCTGTTCCATCAGGCGTCGTCCTGCAGAATGATCGGACCGATACTCATACGAACACGTCCCGCTTTCCGGCCCGGACCTGCTCGGTGAGCTTCTCCGCCGTTCGCCGCTGACGATCGTCCATCTCGAGCAGCGCCGCTGCAATCCGCCGCTCACCGGCCTCGCGAGTCGCCGGTGAGGCGTAGTCCAGCAGGTACTCCAGAAACGTGGAAACGGCGTTCGGGTCGCAATGATGCTTGATCTCACCCGGTTTGGCCAGATCCATGAAATCCTGGCCCGTTCGGCCGAGCCGATAGCAGGCCGTGCAGAATGAAGGAATGTACCCTAGTTCCGCGACGTCTCGTATGACTTCGTCGAGAGGTCGATGGTCTCCGAGGCAGAACTGCGAAGAATCGATGTCCTCGTCCTCCGTGTAACCGCCGGGATTGGTTCGGCTGCCGGCTGAGATCTGCGACACGCCCAGGGCAAACGTTTCTCGGCGCAGGTTCGGCGTCTCGCGCGTCGACATGATGATCCCGGTATATGGGACGGCCAGCCGCAGGATTGCGACGATTTTGCGGAAATCGACGTCTGACACCGGGTAGGGCGGGTGGCTGGCCAGATCCGCCCCGGTGGCCGGCTCGAGCCGCGGCACGCTGATGGTGTGTGGTCCGACGCCGAATTTCGCCTCAAGGTGCTGAATGTGCTGCAGCAGGGCGAGTATCTCAAACCGCCAGTCAAACAGCCCGAACAGCACCCCGATACCCACATCGTCAATGCCGGCTTCCATCGCCCGGTCCATGGCCGTGACCCGCCACTCATAGTCTCTCTTTCGGCCGGCGGTATGCACGCGGGCGTACGTCTCGCGGTGATACGTCTCCTGAAACAACTGGTACGTGCCGATGCCCGCGTCCTTCAGTCGGCGGAACTGCTCCAGTTCCAGCGGGGCGATGTTCGCGTTGACCCGCCGGATCTCGCCTCTCCCGTTGCGGACGGAGTAGACTGTCTTGATCGCCTTGAGGATGTAGTCGAAGCCCTCGTTGGGATACGACTCGCCGGCCACCAGCAGAACACGCTTGTGGCCCTGGTCCACCAGGATCCTCGTTTCCCGGGCGATTTCATCCTGGGTCAACGCCCGGCGCTTGATCGCCTTGCTCCCGGAGCGGAAAGCACAATACAGGCAATTGTTGCTGCAGAGGTTGGATACATACAGCGGGGCAAAGAGCACGATCCGCATGCCGTAGATGTCCTGCTTGACCTGCCGGGCGGTGGCGAACAGCTCGCCGAGCAGTTCCGGGTCGCTGGCGCCCGCCAGCACCGCGACGTCTTCCATGGGCAACCCCTTGAGCTCTCGGGCTTTGGCCAGGATCTCGCGCACCGGCGCTGCGTCGCGGTTGCGGCTGTTCCGGAGGACCTCTTCGATCTGGTGCTCGCGAATGATGTCGACGGCAGGCGTGTGTGTTGTTTGTTGCGTCACGGTGTCAACCCTCGTTCATGGTGGCCGCCCTGGGTGCCGGTATCGGCGGTACCCGGGATGAGTCTTTCAGGACCACGGTGAATGTGCTGCCGACGTCCGGCTCGCTTTCGACGCCGGCGCTGCCATCGTACAACAGCGCCAGCCTCTTGACGATCGACAATCCCAGCCCGCTGCCGAGGATGCCGCGCGTCCTGGCGTTCTTGATTCTGACAAACTCGCCGAACAGCCTGGCAGCTTCCTCTCCGGACATTCCGACGCCCGTGTCGGCCACCGCGATCGTCACGATCTGCCCGGACCTGGCGATTCGGACGTCCACCCGGCCGTTGTCTCGGTTGTACTTCACCGCGTTGGAGATCAGGTTGTTCAGGATCATCTCGATCTCGCCGCGGTCGGCGGTCATGGTAACAGGCCCGTCCGCATGAAGCTCGATGGTGATGTTCCGCGGCTGGGCGGTGGGCAGGATCGTCTCGATGGATGTCCGGGCGACCTCGCATACGTCCAGCACGCCGAGGTCACGGGATTTCTGGCCGGACTCGATCCGCGTCATGTCCAGAAGGTCGGCGATCAGCTTCCGCATGTGGTCCACCCGGACGCCGCACCGGCCGACGATCTCATCGTAGGCTCCGACCTCGCCGCCGAGAGTGTGGTTCCGGATGAGTTGAAGGAAGCCGTCAACGGCGTTGAGGGGCGCCTTGAGCTCGTGTCCGAGCACACGAATAAACTGGAAGCGGACCTGCCTCTTCTCCTCCGCGAGCTTGCGGGCCTGTCTGGCCAGCACGATTCGAATCGCCGCCTTGCGGACGGTGCTTTTCAGCTCGTCGGGGGTGAACGGCTTGGCCAGAAAGTCGTAGGCCCCTCGCTTGGTTGCGGTGACCGCCGTCTCGATCGACGCATACGCGGTGATCATGATCGTCAGCAGTTCGTCGCCCATGCCGGAAACCCGGTCCAGCACGTCCAGCCCGCTGATCCCCGGCAGCTTGTGGTCCAGCAGCAGAATGTCCGGCGGCCGAGCGGCGATCTTCTCGATCGCCTGCTCGCCGGTTTCAGCCTGGTCGACCACGAAGGCGACCTCCTCGTGGACGTCCGGAACGACCACTTTGAAGTCCCGAAGCGTGCGTTCGGCCCCGAGCCGCATGCCCGGTTCGTCGTCGGTAACCAGGATCCGAAGCGTTTCCATCAGGTCTCGTCCTTCAGCAGCCGTTTCAGCTCGGCTTTGAGCTGCTCCATGCGAATGGGTTTGGCCAGAAACGCATCCGCCTTGACCCAGGACTTCTCTTCATCGGTGGCGGCGTCAAATTCCAGGCCGGTTTCGCTGGTCACCGAGGTCACCATGATGATGGGAATCGTCGGGTCCTTTTTCTTGATGTCGTAGCACAGCATGAAGCCGGCGTCGGTGTCCTCCATCATCACGTCCACAATGGCCACGTCGGGGCGGGTGCGGGCGATGATCTCCTCCGCCTGGCTCTTGCTGTCGGCTGTCAGGATGTTGAAACCGCTCGCCTTCAGCGCGATCTCCTCCTGCATCAGGAAGTCCGCGTCGTCGTCCACCAGAAGAATCGTCTTGTTGTTGTCAGCCATGTCCGTATGTTCCTGTTTGGCGTCTCGGTCCTGCCTTGTGCCTCGTGATCCTGTTTCCGTCCGTCTCGCCGTCGTCCTTGTCGCCGCGTTGGTCCATGCTCCTCTACTCACGTCTGGGCAGCGTCACCGTGAAGGTTGTTCCGGTCGGCCCTGCGGCCGGGTCGGCGTTCGATTCCACGCGGATATCCCCACAGTGCATCTTGACAATGCCGTATGTGACCGCCAGTCCGAGCCCCGTCCCCTTGCCGATCTGCTTGGTGGTGAAGAACGGCTCGAAAATCTTCTTGATGTTCTGCTCGGGGATGCCGACGCCGGTGTCGCTGACGTTCAACCGGATACGGTCGGCATCGCCCGTGACCCGAACAGTGAGCGCCCCGCCCTTGTCCATGGCCGCGATGGCGTTGCTGAGCAGGTTGGTCAGCACCTGGATGATCTGGTCCCGGTCGATCTCGGCAACCGTGTCAGCGATGTCCGTGTCGATCGTGACCGTGATGCTCGGGGGGATGGTGAAGGTCCTGACCGATCGCTGCACCAGCTCGCGCACGTCGGTCGGATAACGCACCACCTTGTTCTGCCGGGCGAAGTGCAGCAGGCCGGCGACGATCTTCTTGCAGCGGTCCGCCTGCTCGGCGATCATCGCCAGGTCCTCGCGCATCTTGGATTTGTCCTGGCACTCCTCGAGCATCAGGTGGGCGTACATCAAGACGACGCCGAGCGGGTTGTTCACCTCGTGGGCGATGCCCGCGGCAAGCTGGCCCATGCTGGCGAGCTTCTCGGCCTGGATCAGGGCCTCCTGCGTGCTGGCCAACTGCTCATGCGAGGAGGCCAGCTCCTTGATCGTGTGCCTCAGCTTCTCAATGGTGAACGGCAGGCACATCTCCGTCTCGGCCAGCCCCTTGTAGATCGCGATCGCGTGCTCCATGCACGTATCGTAGCCGCAGGCTCCACAGTTCAGCTCGTCCTTCGGAGACAGCTTGCCCATCCGGATCAGGATCTGGTTGAGCTGCTCGTCGGCGGGCGTCGGAATACGCTGGTCGTTGGCCACGTACGACCGGTGCAGATCGAGCCCGGAGAAGCGTTCCATGTCCTCGTGCCAGCGGGCCAGATCGAGCGACTCGATCCGCTTGCTGAAGTACCTGCGCATGTGTCGGCGGCGGTTGAACAGCGGCAGGTCGTTGCTGATGCCGGCCCCCATGATGCATCCGTCGCACGCCAGGACCTCCAGCAGCCTGGCGCCCAGGTCGCCCGTCGAAAACTCCTTGATGGCCTCCAGAGTGTGAGTCCGGCCCGCCGTGGCGACCACCTCGCCGGTCATCAGGTCCTCGTGGATTGCAGCGGCCTGCAATATGCCCCGGCTGACCGGAAACATCGCCCCGGCCGCACCGTGCGGAGGGTCGAATTCACAGGGCTCGACGTTGTCCGGGCGAATGTTGCGCATTGCCAGGATCTCCCGCAACTCGGGGAAGGTCAACACGGCATCGATCTCGCCCGCCACGGGGTCGCTCTCAGCCTCAACCTTCTTGGCGATGCACGGACCAATGAAGACGATCTTGAGATCGTCGCCGTGCAGTTGCCTGAGTGCCCTGGCCGTCGCGATCATGGGCGAGACGATCGGGCTCAGGCAATCGAGCAGATCCGGATAGTAGCGCTCGACGTAGCCGATGATCGCCGGGCAGGTCGTGCTGATATATCGCTTGTCGTTGCCTCTGGCCAGCAGACGGCGATACTCGCGCGCAACCAGATCGGCCCCGAAGGCCACCTCGTTCACCAGTTCGAACCCCAGCGCCCACAGCATGCCCACAACCTGGCGGGCGTCCGCGTCAACAAACTCCGCGGGGAAGCTGGGTGCCACGCAGGCCGCCACCTTCTGCCCCGAGGCCAGAAGGGCCTCAACCTCTCCGATCGAGCTGCGCACCTGCTTGGCACCCTGGGAGCACACCTTGACGCAGTTGCCGCAGGCGATGCACCGGTCTCCGATCACCTGGGCCTGGCCGTCCACGATGCGGATGGCCTTGGCCGGACACTCGCGCACGCACGTGTAGCACACCCGGCAGTGCTCCTTGATCGTGGTGATGAATGGTGTGCCCATCGAAGACCTCCGACCGGGTCAGGCCAGTACTTCCCGCCTGCCGTAGTGCGTGTGCAGCAGATGGTGACTCTGGTCGCTCAACGGTCTGCCCAGAAACTCCTCGTATATGCGTTGTACCGCTTCATTGTCGTGTGACGTCCGCCGGCTTTCCATCGAATCGATCCGATAGAGAGCCTGCATTCGCGTCCGCACGGTGTCCACGTCCGTGCTGATCGGCTGGCCGCCCCCGGCCACGCAGCCGCCCGGACAACTCATCACTTCGATGAAGTGCAGGTCCTGGCGCCCCGCGCGGATCTGATCGAGCAGTTGGCGAGCGTTTCCCAGACCGCTGACCGCCGCCACCCCGATGTCCATGCCGGCAATCTGCAGGTGAGCCTCCTTCACGCCCGCCAGACCCCGGACGGACTCGACGGTGAGGTTCGGAAGCTCCTCGCCGGTAATGAGGTGGCAGGCGGTCCGGATCGCGGCTTCCATCACGCCGCCGCTGCCGCCGAACAGTTTCCCGGCCGTGGTCCGTTCGCCAAAGGGCGTGTCGGCCGTGTCGCCGGCCAGTTCGCGCAGATCGAGTCCGCGCATGCGGATCATGCGGGCCAGTTCCCGAGTGGTCAGCACCGCGTCGATGTCCGGCAGGCCGTTCCGGCTCATCTCCGGCCGCC
>CAZPIO010000212.1:0-8946 GCA_964586235.1 uncultured Planctomycetales bacterium | reverse complement strand
TCGATTTCAACACCGACGGCGACGTCGATCAGGACGATCTGGACATCTTCGAGGCTTGCGCCACGGGACCGGGCATTCCGCTGGCGGACGTGGACTGCGAGAAAGCCGATCTCGACCGGGATACCGACGTGGATCAGACCGACTTCAGCACCTTCCAGCGCTGCTACAGCGGCGAGAACATGCCGGTCAACGCCGACTGTGCGGACTGATTGGCGGTCACCAACGGGCTCGACGACTCCGGTCAGTCCGTCGGCGTCACGGGCCGACGAGAGTCGATGGCCGTGCGATGGGCGGCAGTTGCGCGGATGATCTGCTCCGGCGATTCGAACGGCAGATACGCCGCTCGCATCACGAAGCGATAGGTCGCACCCACTTCATGCCGCGGGATGAACCACTGGAAATCCCAGGCCGGGCAGCCCTCGCCGCCCCCGGACGGCGACTGGGTCAGCCGCACCTGGTCCTGAGTGCGGAACATCTGCACGAAAGCCATGCCGTGGCTCACGCCGTAGTACCACGGTTCGTCATAGACGTGGTTCGACAGGTTGAACACCAGCGAGAGCGGAAAGTCCGCCGCGTGCGGAAACTCCCGCCGATCGTCGGCCGCCAGGTGCGTGGCCAGCGTTCCGTGTGAAGGCGTGACGCCGCGAATCCACCGCGGCCGGGCCCCCGCTCGCGGCAGTCCTTCCTTCTCAGCGGCAGGACGCGTGGCCGCAGCGTCGCGCTCGTTCCCCAGGAAGTGAATGTCCAGCGACTCGGGCCTGTTGATGTAGCTGGCGAAAAACAAGCCGATGTAGCCGTGCTTGAATGTCCGTTCGCGAGGGATGCACTCGAGGGTCATCTCGATCGCGCCGTCGGGCAGCAGCTCATAGCGGATGCAGCTCTCGAGCCTCCAATGCGGCGTGGGCGGCTGGTAAAGATCGACGGTGTGGTCGTCAATAAGCCGCAGCCTGATCGGCGCGTTTCGCGGTTCGTAGAGGATCTCACGCTCCTGCGTCGTGCCGTCGTGGATGTGCTCGTAGTTCAGGCCGGCATAGGCGGGCACGAACAGACTCTCGCGCCGTGCCGCATGCCGGAGGGCGGCAACACCGCTGTAGCCGGCGCGGTGTCCGAGCAGCGGATCCTCGTCGACGGCCGAGTTATCGACGATGACGGCCTCGACGTCCGCCCGCTTGAGAACCACATACGGTCGGGATGAAACGGTGTACCTCGCTTCCCGAAGCGTCAAGGTCGTCCGGCCCGGCTCGCCCGCCGTAGAGACGCCGTACGCCGCAACCAGCCAGCACATCGCCGCCGGAACACATTTCAGAACCATTCGTCACCTGCCCCAAAACACAGACTCCCGAGCCCTCGCCGACCACGCATCTTAACGCGAGCACACCATGTCGCAACCTCAGGTCAGCCCGTTCGATGCCGCGTTCGTGAAGGGGGCGGCCCAATCGCTCCGGGCGGCCGCACCGGCGATTTCCGGCGTTTCTTCCGAGACGCGAACGGCGTCCGGCCACCGCGATCTCCGTTCAGGACTCCTTCCACGTGGCCCGTCTCAACACACCGGTCTCAGCGGAGCTCAGTCGTCTTGCCACCGGCGTACGGCTACGGATATCCTTCAAGCCGGCCATGACTGAACTGGTTTCCACAGCGTTGATCCTTGCGGTTTTCGGTCTGCTGATCGCAGCGAGCGTCCTGGCGACTCGCGCCATCGAGAGGATGGGCGTCCCGGTCGTTCTACTGTTCCTGGTCCTTGGCATCCTGGCAGGTTCGGAAGGCATCGCGGGTCTGGAGTTCTCGGATTACCGGTTCGCTTTCCGCGTCGGCACAGCCGCACTCATTCTGATCCTTCTCGATGGCGGACTGAACACGCCCTTGGGCGCCATCAGGGAGAGCTTCAAGCCCGCTGCTGTTCTTGCCACCGTGGGCGTGGCAGGCACCGCCGGCCTCGTGGCCGTGTTTGCCCGCTGGATGGGGCTGTCCTGGTCCGAGAGTACGCTTCTGGGGGCGGTCGTCTCATCGACCGACGCGGCCGCCGTCTTCGCCGTGCTCAGAGGGGGCAACCTGCGGCTGACCCGGCGGGTCGGCACGACAATTGAACTGGAATCCGGCATCAACGACCCCATGGCCGTGATTCTGACGTTCGGCGTCATCAGCGCGCTAACCGGTGACCATGTCAGCTACACGGCCCTGGCCATCGGCGTTCCGCTTCAACTCGGGATCGGCCTGATCGTCGGCGCCGGCTTCGGCCTGGCGGCCGGGTATCTGCTTCGATACATGCGCCTTTCGACTGCCGGTCTGTACCCCGTGTTGATACTGGGACTCGCGTTCCTGTCATTCGGCGCGGCCACGCTGGTCCAGGGCAGCGGCTTTCTCGCCGTCTACGCGACCGCCGCCGTCCTCGGCAACAGCCGCATCCCCTTTCACAGCGGGCTGGTCAGGATTCACGACGCGTTCGCCTGGCTCAGCCAGGTCTCGATGTTCCTCATGCTGGGGCTGCTGGTGTTCCCGTCTCAACTGGTACCCATTGCCGGAGTGGGCATTGCCATCGCCCTCTTCATGGCGATCGTCGCCCGGCCCCTGGTCGTGATCTTGTGCCTGCTTCCTTTCAAGTTCCCGCCCAGAGAGGTTGCCTACATCGGCTGGGTCGGCCTCAAGGGAGCCGTTCCCATTATCCTGGCGACGTTTCCCGTGCTGGCGGGCGTTCCGGAAGGAATGAAGGTCTTCAACATCGTTTTCTTCGTCGTCGTCTGCAGCGCTCTGGTGCCTGGGGCCACGATCCGCTGTTTCGCTCGTCGTCTGGGACTCGAGGCGCTGGAGGCGCCGCCCCCGGCCGCCGCACTCGAGATCAATTCCACGCGGTTGCTCAACGGCGAATTGCTGTCGTTCTCGATCAGTGACGTCTTGTCCGTCTGCAACGTGCCCCTGTCAAAGATCCCCTGGCCGGCAGACTCATCCGCCGTATTGCTGGTCCGCGGCGAGCAACTCGTTGCTCCTCGTGGCAGCACAATCCTGCAGCGAGGCGATCATCTGTACATTTTCTGCCGAACCGAAGACGTACCGTTTATCCAATTCCTGTTCGGAAAGCCCGAAGAGCACGCGTGAGTCGAAAAGGAGTCGAGACGCGGCGGCATTCGGAACCAGCCAGCAGACCGCAATCCTCGAGAAACACGAACGCATCAGAGCCCTTCCGGCCAGCAGAACCCGTTCATCCGATCTCAGGCACGTTCGTCGCTGTCGTTGGCCATGTGCTTGTCAAAACCGATGTAGATTCTTGCGTTGGCATTGGCAGCCAGTTGGCGCAAAGTCTCCAACTCGCGAAGCCGCAGCAGAGCCGGATGAGCGGCATACACCCCTGCGCTTTTCTCCTGCATCTCGAGATTCCTGACCTCGGTCTCCATCCTGACCCGCTGAGCGTCAGCCTCTGCTCGCGCTGCCTGGCGGTGGTTCTCGGCGTCCGTCTCCGCCTGGCGTCGCTGGTACTCCGCGCTGCTTTCCGCCTCAATGCGCTGGACCTCGGCCTTCGTTCTGGCCTTGGCGACCTTGTCCCCGGTGAGAATCTCCTGCCCCTTGATGGTCAGGTCGCGTTCGCGGACGTCAACCATCGTGACGTCGACCCTGGGTCGGCGATAGAACCCGAGGTTGATATACCAGGGGACCAAATACCGCGCGGCCTCCAGAACCTTGAGCAGCTTGCCATCTTCGTACCAGAGTCCGCGATGCGTGTCTTTGATGATGATTTCACGGCGTCTCATGGTGTGACCCCGAATCCGGTCTGAAAGAAGGGCCCCGTAGCAGGGTCGATGCGGACTACGGACGCGTCGGATAGGCTGTGTCTATCCAAGATCGCACTGTTTGGTGATCACACCCGACGATGCGTCCGGATCCATACCTTGCCGGGGCCGACAGCAGTATAGGAGTCACGGGCAATGGCCGCAAGCAGCCCCGAATCAGGGGTTCCTCAGGGTCTGCCTCTGACAAGACCCCTCGTGAAGCAGATAGGCAATTGCCCACCAAGGCATAACGCGCCCCAGGAGATCGGGGGAGCGTGCGACAGAGGCCGAAAGAGCGGGTTCCTGCTCCGGTCCGCACGCCCAAGGCTCAGAGCTGTCGATCACGGATGCCGGGCCGCATGCCGCCGGGAACCACTACCCCACCTGGTGCGAGAGGAACAGTTCGAGACCCAACTGCTTGACCAGGTCCCGCTTCTCCTCCAGGTCGTCGATGTGCGCATCCTCATCGCGGACGATCTCTTCGAGCAGGTGCTTGGTCGGGGAGTCGCCGACCTCGCACGCCAGCTTGATGGCGGCGTTGTACGACTTCCAGGCGTCCATCTCAGCTTTCAGGTCGTTCTCAAACTGCTTGGGGACATCCGAGCCGATCTGCATCTTGTTGAGCTTGTCGACCCGAGGAATGCCCTCAAGGAAAAGGATCCGGCCGATGAGCTTCTCGGCATGCTTCATCTCGGTGATCGCCCGGGCCTCGACGCTCTTGTGCAAGCCGGCGTAGCCCCAGTCCTCGCACATTTCCGAGTGTACCATGTACTGGCTGATGGCGGTCAGTTCGTCGGCCAGAAGCTCGTTGAGCACTTTAATGAGTTTCTCGTTCCCTTTCATACCAAACCTCCACTCGCGATGAGACTCCTGATGTTCAAAAGCGGATGACAACCCTTACGACGCGACTATAGAAGGTGACCCGGCATCCGTCAAACCCGCATCAGCGGTTCGCGATCACGAAACGCCGGCGAACCGCGCTCCCCCAAGGCGGTCCCACTGGTGCAAGTGAGGACAGCCACGAGAGTTAAATAGATCCACCTCTGAGGCCCGCGGACAACTGCACGGCAACTCGCGACTCTCGAGTCGCGCCTTGCCGGTAGCCGGCATCCTGGCGGTCCGGTGGCCGGCTGGAAGCGTTTCCGGCACTGCCTTAGGATGTGCGTTGGCGGTTGCCGTCTCCGGGAGACCCCCGCCAATTCGTGCGGGTGAGAGCAAGGCATGGCCGTTCGTTACACATGCAGGTGCGGGGCCAATATTCGGATGCCCGTGTCGACTGCCGGCAAGAAGGCCCGCTGCCAGTCATGCGGAGCCGTCTTCACCGTGCCTCAGCCGGGCTATGACCCCGACGAGCAGCCCATACCGCTGGAGGGAACCGAGCCGGTCGGACAGTCCGAGGCGACGGAGGAACCGTCAACCGGCGGTTGGCTGGCGGATTTCGCCCGAGACGAGAAGAAGTCCGGCAGCTCCTCCCCGGTCATGGTGCTCGACGCTGCCCCGTCACCCGGACAGCAGGAAGCTGAACGCGAAGCGGCCGCCCAGGAAAAGGCGAGGACCGCCCTGCCCCGCGTCACCCCTCGTCTGCCGCACGAGCAGGCCCAGTTCCACGACGCCGACCGCTCCGGTGTTGTCGGACCCGAGATGCCCTTCTGGCAGGACTTGCTCCGATCGTTCGGTTTCTTGCTTGATCCGTCGAATCTCATCACCTATCTCATTCTTGGCATTGCTCCCTTCGTCCTGTCGTGGATCCCAATTGGCGGTATCGTGCTTGGGCTCATCGCCGACCTCTACATCGCCGCGTTTTACATGGCGATCGTGCGCGACACCGCCGCCGGCGAAGACCGCCTCCCTGAGGTGGTCTGGATGAATAGTCCGTTCGATCTGGTCATGCCCCTGGTCCACTTCCTGGGCATCACCGCCCTGGCCATGCTTCCGGCGATGATCCAGGTCCTGGCGAGCTTCGATGGTGGGGACCTTTGGGCATTTATCGATCACGTGGTGCAGGCGCCTGACCGTCCCGTCGTCAGGGGCCTGACGATCCTGGGCCTGCTGTTCTGGCCGGTGATGATCCTGGCCGTGGCCATCGGCGGCAGCTTCCGGGGCTTGTGGCCGCACAGAATGGTCTGGACCGTCTTCCGCGCCCCCCTTCCATACCTGGCTGTCTGCGGGATGCTCATCATCGCCGTCAGCATCTGGTGTCTGCCCCACCTGTCGATCGTGCAGGCCCAGGTGGACAAGTTGGGTCGGCGAGCGATTCCCGCCTTTTTCTTCGCCCGCGATCTGATCGGCATGTACGGAATGATCGTGGCCATGCGGACCATCGGTCTCTTCTACCGCCATTACAAACACCGATTCCCCTGGGCCGCCGAGTAGGGGCGAAACTGATTGCCTTCATCTCTTGTTTTGACAAGTACTTACAGTGACAAGGAAACTGGGTTCCTTTGTGGTCGAGACTGTGACAGGGTCCTACAATCACGCCGGAGGAAACGCAAACGACGGACGAGGTGAACATGGCAGCGTTCTACGAGAAAGAGGACAAGTCCTTCGCGATGCCGCGCCGCGACCTGCTGCGTCTGGCGGCCGCGTGGGGAGCCGCGGGTGTTGTCGGTGGCACGGCTGCACTGGCCGAGGAGCGACCGGCTGACCGCAAGAAGTCTTCCTCCAGAGAGCAAACGAAAGGATCGCAGGTAATGGACCATTACACACTGCCGCCGTTGCCCTACCCGTACGAGGCTTTGGAGCCATTCATCGATACGCAAACGATGAACCTGCACCATGACAAGCACCACGCCGCGTATGTCAAGAATCTCAACGCCGCGCTGGAGGGTCATGCGGACCTGGTGACAAAGGATGTTGATGATCTCCTCCGCAAGGTCGACGCCATTCCGGGGGACATTCGCCAGGCGGTGATCAATAACGGAGGTGGGCACGCCAATCATCTGCTGTTCTGGGACATCATGGGGCCGCCGGGCAAGGGCGGAGGCGGTGAACCCAGCGGCGACCTGGGCGCGGCGATCAAGAGCACTTTCGGTGACTTCGCAAAATTCAAGGAAACGCTGAGCAAAGCGGCGATCACGCGCTTCGGCTCCGGCTGGGGCTGGCTGGTCGTGGACAAGGACCAGAAGCTGCAGGTCTGCTCGACGTCCAACCAGGACTCGCCGCTGTCACAGGGCAGTACGCCGATTCTCGCGCTGGATGTGTGGGAGCACGCCTACTATCTCAAGTATCAGAACCGGCGGCCCGAGTACGTGGAAGCGTGGTGGAAGGTCGTGAACTGGAGGAATGTGGCGGAACGATTCGCGAAAGCGAGAAAATAGGCTGCATAGGGATTCTATCGTCTTCACTCCTTGCCAAGCAGGACTGATGGAGGACCGAACCGATCACAACACCCACCCCTCCATCAGTCCAACCGGCCTGGTCCTCCCCCTCCCCGGGGGAGGACCCAAGGCCGGACCTTTTTTAACCGCCCAAATGGCCGGCCAATAGACCCGATGCTTTTCGCGTCGGACGCCGGGGACACTGTCCGGCCGGTATAATGATTCAGTAGCGTGCGGCCAGACGTGGTCACGGCCGCGCGGCCCTTATGGAGGTTCGGTCATGGGGCGTCCGCTGATTATTGGACTGGTTTCAGCAGTCGCGCTCGGTTCGGCCGGTTGCGGGTTCATGCAGCATCTTCTGGGTGTGCCCGAAGCGGCACCGCCCCTCGGCGAGAGCATCCTCAGCGATGCAGCGACGATCTTTGACAAGGGCCTGATTGACGGTTACGCGCCACCGGTCGGCCAGTGCATCCCGTCCGAGACGGACAGGGCGTGCGACGATACGGGTGACGCTCAACCCGTGGCAGCAGATCAACTTGCCGGGATCTGGGTCGAGGTGCAATACGGCTCGACCGCGGTTCATATCGATCCGGACGGCTCGATCCGCCAGGTCGATCTCGCCGATATGATCGCCGGTCAGCCGCTGGCCGCGGGGATCCCGCGAAAACTCTACAATGTCGGGCAGGTGACCACATCATCCCACGGCGAGGTCACATTCGATGCCGGCCTGTCGATACCGGGCTTCTCGGCCGCGGGCACGGGAACCGGATACCTCGACTCGTCGCTCAACGCGATCTTCGGCATGACCATCAAGGGCACGATGACCGTTGTCGGCCAGACGAGCGATCTGTACCTCCCGAATATTGTCTGGTTCCGCTGGGACCCGGACACGGGCGAGTTCCCATTCATGGAGAAGCTCTACTGGCTCGACGCGGTACAGACGGCCGGGCAATAACCCTCCCCAGGCTCCATCATTCGACGTCCAGGGAAAGCAGGTACGTCTGCAACTCGGCGCGCTTGGCTTTCTCCTGGTCGCGAAGTTCGCCGACCTGCCCACGAAGTTGCTCGATCTGCGTCTCGGCGGCGTCGAATTTCTTGAGCTGCCGCTGGTACGGATCGCTGTTCTGCTGGAGGGTCTTGAGGTTCTCGCGGATGCGGGCCTGATCCTCAACCGCCTCCTTGATCTGCTTCTCACGGAGTTCTCGATCGCGGACCACCGTATCCAGCTCCGTCCGAATCTTGACCACCTTTTCGAGGGCCTGCTTGACGGCCGGGGAGATCACCTTGCTGCGGATGTAGATATTGATGAGATCCAGCCCGCTGTCTGTCAGGGTGATCGATTCGTCGGAGACCCGCTCGAGCTGGGTTTTTTGCACAACGGTTTTGCCGGCCGGGACCGCCGTCTTGAACCGCAGAAGGTTCTGGGTGCGCTCGAACGGCTCCTTGGGCTCGACCAGCTTCCACTCGCTGCTGTACGGCTGCTCGATCAGCACGTCCCGGTCCTTCTTGTCCTTGTTGTGCAGGCTGTACTCCCGGGCGTCGGCGTACTTGTGCCGATGGATCAGCGTGCCCTTGGCAATCCGCAGGCTGAGGAGCTCATCGGGGCGAGGCTTGGCGTCCACGATGACCTCGATAGCGAGATCCAGGGCGTAGGCGACCAGCCTCTTCTCCGCCGGCTTGAGGTCCGGCAGTTTGGAATCGCCGGCATACACGTTCTCATCGAAAACCGTGACCGGACCCTGCATGAGGTTAAGACCGGTGGCGTTTTCGAGGATTAGCCCGTTCAGCGGGTGCTTGCGGTGGGTCGCGGGGTTGTAGATGCTGACCTTCTCGGCCGCGATCTCCTGGTTGACGATCGGCAGCATCGCCGA
>CAZPIO010000211.1:0-9002 GCA_964586235.1 uncultured Planctomycetales bacterium | reverse complement strand
CCATGGCGTCCAGGCCGACCCGCTATTCATCAACGCAGCGGCGTATGACCTGCACTTGAGTACCCTGACCAGCCCGGCCGTCGACACCGGCGCCCAGGTCGCGGGCCTGTCGGCCGACCCGGACGGCACCGCCCGGCCAAGCAGGCAAGGGTACGACATCGGGGGTTACGAGTACTAGTCCGGGATCGAACTGAGCCCGCTTCGCACGCCCGGATCGCCGACCAGCGGTCCGGGCGTGTTCATTTGGCCTGCCCGTCGCCGGAGACACGATCGCGGCTCCCCATCAACGGCCGTCGGGCGAAATCAGGAACAAGGTGACAAACGGCTGGTCCGATATTCAGCAGGCTGCCACATCACGAGGGCACAGGCCTTTCCGCGGCCGGAAAGCGCCAATCGAGGCGGTTGCCGTGCATATTTTCTCAGAATCAGAGCCGGTAAAAAGGCACCCGCATGCCGGAAAGCATAGCCGGCTCCGCTGAAAACCTCTCGGATAAGAGACAACCTGAAAGGGCGCAAGGACTTATTGGCCTCGGCCCTGGCATGGGGCACGTCACACCCCGGGCTTGCAGGGCGGCAACGGGCTTCAGGAAGAATGTACTTTTGACTCGATCAAATGACTCGATCCCGGTCTCAGCCACCAGAACGCTTCTTGGGACGGTCTCCCACGCTATACTAGTATACCATGGGGGAAGCGTCAGCTTATCCGCGAATCCTGCTGCTCACGTTTGCCGTGTTGTTGTTGGGGTGTTTAGCCGGAACCCCAGAGCTTGTGGCCGCCAGCTATCCCGACTTCGACGGTGACGGCGACGTGGACCAAACGGACTTCGGGCATTTGCAGGAGTGTTTCACCGACGCGGGCGTTGCTCAGAACGACCCCAGGTGCCTGGACGCCAGACTTGCCGGCAAGGCTGACGTCGGCCTCATCGATTTCGCCATCTTTCAGGCGTGCATGAGCGGGCCCGGCATTGCGGCCGGGATCGAGTGCAGTCCGCCTCAAGTGTATCTGCTCCCCGATTTCGACAACGACGGAGACGTGGATCAATCGGATTTCGGCCATCTGCAGGCGTGCTTCACCGATCCCGGCGTAGTGCAGGATGACCCCGGTTGTCAGGACGCCAAACTCGCCGGCCATGACGTCATCGGCGTTGAGGACCTGGTTATTCTCCAGGGATGCATGACCGGGCCGGGCATTCCCGCCGGTCCAGGCTGTACAGCATCCCCGCCGGCCGGGTTGCCCGATTTCGACGGCGATGGGGACGTAGACCAATCAGATTTCGGCCATCTGCAGTCGTGCCTCACCGATCCCGGCGTTCCGCAGGACGACCCCAATTGCCAGGACGCCAGGCTCGCGAGCCATGAAGACGTCGGCGTCGAAGACCTGATCATTTTCCGGGGCTGCATGACCGGACCGGACCTTCCCGCGGCGCCCCGCTGCACGCCCAGTCCCTCCCAATGCACCATATCAGGGCGCGTGACGGCGGACACGGGAGAGGCGATCAGCGGTGTGGTCATGACCGGTCTGGGGGGAAATCCTAACACGGATGCCAACGGTGAGTACGTCGTCCGTGTTCCGTTCGGTTTCAGCGGCTCGGCCGTTCCAAGCCAGAAATGCTACGGTTTCTTCCCCCTGGCCCGCTCCTACCGCAACCTGTTCACCAATCGCATGAACCAGGATTTCGTGGGATCGGCAACCAGCCCGGCGACCACGTACTTTGTCGCGACGAACGACCCGATCGCCAGTGACGACAATCCCGGCACCGAGGCTCTCCCATGGAAGACCCTGGCAAGAGCCGCCTCGGCCTGCGTCGGCGACACCGTGCTGGTGAAAGAGGGAACGTATGACGAGCACTTTGTTCCCCAATACTCCGGCACTGCCGCCGCACCGATCACCTTCAAGGCCTATCCGGGTGAGGTGGCGACCATCGCCCGCGGCGTCAGCATCCTGGTGGCGGGTTATGTCCGGATCGAGGGGTTCGACATCACCAGTCCGACGACCGACGGACCCGGTATTGCCATCCAATGCAGTTGCTCGACGACGGTCTGCCGGGGCGTTCAGATCATCAACAACCACATCCACGACTGTCTGGGCCCCGGCGTCGGGCGCGGCGTGGACGCTCACAGCGTCAGCGACCTGCTCATTGAAGGCAACGAGATTAACAATAATCGTGGCACCGCCATCTTCCTGGACGGCATGCACTCCGCAGTCAATAACGTCAACATCGTGATTCGAAACAACTACATTCACTATAACGGGCAGGACGGCATCCACCCCGAGGGCCAGCAGATCCTCATCGAGAACAATCGCATCGGCAACCAGTATCACACCGACGGGCACCAGGACGCGATCGAAGTCTACGGTCCCATGGATGGCCTGACGATCCGGAACAACCTCATCTGGGACACGACTCAGAACATTTACCTGTCGGCGGAGAACAGTTACATCCGGAACGTGAGTGTTGTCGGGAACGTGGTATGGACGCAGGACTACACGGGGCAGAGTGTCGCCGGATTCAACATCGGCCCCAACATAGCCGACATCACCAATCTGCGGATCGAGGGCAATACTTTCGCAAACAGTTGGTGCATGGTCACCAACTCTTTCGCTCAGAAGCCGGAACACTGGATCACGGGGCTGAGCATCAGCAACAACATCTTCTATCGTTCGAGACTCGACGTGGCGGTGGCGGCCGATTTCCCGACGGACTACAACGTGTTCTACAACCCAGAGCGCGAGATCATGTCGTGGAACGGGACTTGGGTGACCGATCTGGCGGCCTTCCAGGCGGCATATCCCACGAAGCAGCAGAACAGCATTCAGGCGGATCCGTTGTTCAGCGACGCGACCGGGTATGATTTCCGGCTGAGCGCGGGCAGTCCGGCCGTTAATACCGGTGCGCCGGTCACCGATCTGACAGTGGATCCCGACGGCGTCTCGCGGCCGCAGGGAGCGGAATTCGACGTGGGAGCCTACGAACTGCCCCAGTAGATTGCCGTGCGGGGCGGCAGGCTATCGGGCCATGACCCGCGTCATGTAGTCGGTCATTCGCGAGACAACCACGTCCCAGGTGAATCTTTCACGCACGAACGTCCGAGCGCGTTGCCCCATTGTCTCCGCCGTCCGGGGGCACGCCAGGATCCGAGTCAGTGCCTCCGCGACCGCCTCCGGCCGGGCCTCGCTGACCAGGATGCCGGTCTCATCGGGCAAGACGGCCTCCCTTCGACTCTGCCGGTCCAGCGCCACCACGGGCGTGCCGGTGTACTGGGCTTCGAGCAGCACGTTGGGAAACGCGTCGAACTCCGACAACAGGCAGAAACAGGTCGCCTCCTGGTAGAGCGATCTCAACAGAGCAGCCTCGGCCGGCACGCCCTTGCTCAGGGGGCCGACCACCTTCACATTCGGATGCGAGATACCCGGCTTGCAGCCCACGATGAACAACGTGGCATCGGGGAGCTTTCTGCTCACCATCTCGAACGCTTCCATAAGCAGCGGGCCGCCCTTATTCTCCCATTCATAGCCGACAAAGAGAATCTTCCCGCTGGAGTACTTGTCAGGAGCCGGTTCGATGGGGTCCATGTTCGCGCCGGCTCCGACGGCCAGCACTTTCTCCGGATCCTGGGCCATGTCGTTGATGACGCTCTGGCGGGCCCATTCCGACAGGACAAAGATGCCGCTGCACGAGTCAAATATCCGCCTCTGGACGAGCAGCGCGTTTCTCAGCTCCTCGTTGCTCAAACTGTCAATGCTGAATCGACCTGCCGCGGCCGCCTGGGCCACAGTCAGGTCCGTAATACAGAAGTGGACGGGATTGGGCCGAAGGGTGTACACGTGCGTGCCGACCTGCAGCAGCGCGGTGGCCCCGGGAAATGCGCGCAGCCGGCGGTCGAAGCGTTTGGACAGTGTGGCCACCGTGGAGGGAGACCACAGCCAGCGGCGGCTCAGACGTGAACGACCGGGCTTGCCGATTGACCCGAAATCGACGCACCCGGTCAGAGCATCCCAGGCGCGAAGATCGCGTGTGCTCAAGGTGCCGCACAGGCAGCCCTTCGTGCGAAGCGTCTCCAGAAGATGGAAGCTCAGCCCGGAGAAGGTCTTCTTGCCGCACGGATCGCCGAAGGCCGCTCCCACGATTTTCAGGCCGGAAGAGTCAGCCACAGAGTGTCCTCCCCACAGTATCCGGTATTCTCGCTGGCCCGGGTCGTAGTCGACGGCGGACGCGCACACGACGCGCCGTGCGCCACGAGCACAGGGACGCACTGAAGCCCAGCACGCAGTATGGGATCGATTTCATGACGCCGAACACACAGACCGTCCAGAACATCACAACCAGACCGATCAGGCACACGCTGGCGACCCAGGCGCAGGACCGGGTCCAGGGATCGGCGGTGCGCCGTGCCACACGGCGGAGTTGGGGGATGACCACGCAGAACGGCGCGACGAACGCGAGGAGCCCGGGCAACCCGTGGATGCACGCCACGTAGACGTACTGGTTGACCGTGTCGGTGATGTCGATCCCGATGATCTCCGGGCCCCAGCCCGGATCACGCGTGAGACCATATCCGCAGGCCCAGTATTCGGGAAGATGGCTGATCGCCACATCAATCAGCCTGGCGCGATAGTAGCCGCTGACCGGATCGAAGGCCAGATCGGACAGCACGTAATAGAAGCTGCGTCTGCTGACGAACTCGATCGCCAGGCATGCCGCGGCGACCGACCCCAGCAACACCTTTTCGAGCCGCGGCCATCGCTCGAGGATCAGCCAGATCATCACGATCGTCCACTGGAGGATGGGGCCGGCGGACAGGCTGGAGAACACTCCCAGGGACACGACCGCGAAAGAGGCGTAGGCCAGGCGGCGCCAGGGCGGCGGCTCATGCCGCAGCAGCGACGTGAGCGGGAGGAGAGTCGCAAGGCTCATCCCGAACATGATGGAATGGCTGTGCGGCCCCTGCGCGCGAAGAAATCCATGTCGCTGCTCGTATGTGCGTGCCACCCTCCCGGCGATACTGTGCTGCTTCAGCGACTCATAGGGACTCGTTTTCAGGGTCGCTTCCACCACGCCCATGACCGACAGCAGCAGGAGGATTGCGGTGCTTCCCTTGACCAGCGTGGCCACGCAGCCTCGATTCATGATCGTCAGGCGGGCGGCAAAGTACGGGAAGAGCGTATCGAGGAAGTATCCCGACTGGTTCTTCAGCGCGTCCGACGCCGGCGTGGTGAACAGGAGCGTTCCGGTGTACACGAACACACCGAGCGTCACGAGGGTGTCGGCCAGGCCCCAGCGGAACCGTCGGAGCACATCCGCGCGCGCCAGGCAACTGAGGACCAGGACCACCCCCACGACGCGGCCGGCACTGATCTCGAACGTGCCAACCACGAGCCTCAGGTAGTCTGGATAGAGCAGCACCACCCCAAGGTAGACGACCAGACCCCATGCGGGCCTGACCGCCAGCACCACAAGGGCGGCGGCCACAGCCACCATCACTGTAGCCCAGACCATTGATGATCCTGCTTACGCCACGACTATGGAGTGCCGTCGCGCGGCACCGGCGGGAGTGTTTTCCTGCCCACAACGATGATCTGCTGGGCGACGAACTCGTTCAGCAGACCGAGAGAACACCACGACATGAGCATATCCCGTCGCCGGGACAAGTTGTACTTCCAGAGTGTGGTCTCGATGCCGGCCTGGGCGAACCAGTCCAGCACGGTTTTTCGCGTCGTGATGCGCAGGTGGGTCTTGTCGAGAATGCCGGCGTTGGCATATCGGGCGTGGCCTCTCACGAAAAGGGAGGCGAAAACCGAAAAATGGCGGAAATTCGGGACGGAGACGATCACAGTTCCCCCCGGTTTGAGCAAATCGACGTGCTGGCGCAGAACGGTCAGGGGGTCGGGCAGGTGCTCCAGGATATCCGCGTAGAATAGGCAGTCGAATCGCCAACGGCTTAACTCCGGAACGAATCCGGAGGCGTCGCCCTCCAGAACGGTGACGCCTCTCTTCCGCGCGATCGCCGTCGCCGTCGAGTCCAGTTCGATGCCGACGACGGTCACTCCCCGCTTCACCAGTTCCGCCTCGGTTGCGCCGCGCGCGCATCCGATGGAAAGCACGGTCCGGACGTCGTCCGGCACGAACACGAGGAGATCCGTCCGACAGAACGAGCGGTACGGATCGTGATCCGCCGATTCGCACGCCACCGAGTCCGCGCCGGAGAGTCCTTCCTCCACGGACATGTCAATGGTTTCGTCCCGCGGCATCGAATCGATCCCCGGCGGATGACAGCCCTGCGGCAACAAGCCACGCCCCCTGTGACGCATCGTAGCGTCGCACGGGACGGGCCGGCACGCCCGCCACTACAGTGTAGGGTGACACATCCGCGGTGACAACCGCGTTCGCGCCCACCACGCTGTTGCGGCCGATTCGAAGCGTTCCGCGGTTGCACAGCACGGCGGCGCCAAACCCGATCCAGCAGCCGGGCTCGATAACAATCCGGCCCCCCGAGGTGGTGCCCTGGAGGGCAATCGGCACGTTGATATCGCGGAACTCGTGGGCGTGATCCATGATCAGAACGTACGGCCCGGTCACGCAGTCGTCGCCAATCTCGATCTGGTTCTTTCCGGAAATGACGCTGCCGCGTCCGACGCAGACTCCCGGGGCAAGCGTGATGATCGTCCGGTCGGTATCGGCCCCCTCGGGCACGTTCAGCCACGCGTGCTTGCCGATTCTCGCCCCCATGCCGATCCGAATCTGGCGGGGATGCGCCCGGCAGACTTCAACCGTATAGTGCATAAACGCGCTGGGGTGCCAGTATTGCCCCGCATCGCTCAAACGCATCCAGGAATACTTCAGCCGGGACAAGACACCGGTCAACGTCATGATCCACCCGCACCCGCGGAAGAAGATACGGACCCGGGGACTCGACCCACGCCGTGCACCCGCAACGCACAGACGCCCCACCCCAACAGGCAGAGTCCCGCCGCCACAACCGACTGAACGATATCGCCGCGTCCACAGGCCAATCGCAGGAAGATCGCCGGTATAACGATGAGCCCCGCCATGATCAGCCCCTCTCCCAAGATCGCCAGGTAGTCCCGGACCGGCAGCAGGATCACCCGGTTCAGTTTGATCACCTGGTATATGCTGGCCATGACCAAGCACACCAGAAGGCAGGCGGCGGCTCCGGCCGGCCCGAAGCCCCGCGATGCGGGATAGATTCCCGCGGCGACCAGCGCCGTCCAGATCAGCAGGAAACGCCGCTGATACTCGGGCCGGCCGATGGCCAGGTGCGTCGAGACCAGCACCGTACCGATCACGTAAATGGTGAAGTATACGCACAACAAGGCGAAGGGCAACGCCATGATCTCATAGGGCCGGCCGTAAGTGACGGCCAGAATCGGGCGCCCGAAGACAACGAGACACACGGCCGGCGGGACGCTGAACAGCATCACGTACCGGGTGGTGCGCAAGACGGCGGAGCGCAATCGCCCGAAATCGTTCTGCATCCCGGCCAATACGGGCAGAATCATCGGTTGAATCACTTTCGAGAACAGAACGAGCGGGGTATTGGCCAGGGCCCAGGCGAGAGAGTACATTCCCAGTGTCTCCTTGGAGACGACCCGCCCGAGAACGAACACGTCCGCCTGCATGGCCAAGCAGGTCAGCAGCGGCAGCCCGGCCATGCCGCGCGTGAAGGCGATCAGGTCCCGCAGGGACTCACGATCAAGATGCAGCGACGGGCGCATCGGAAACGCCGCGAACGACAGGAGGCAACGGATGGCCGGTTCGGCCACGAAGCCCAGGACCAGGGCCCACACGTTGCGGATATAGAGGGCCGCAACAAGGCTGACCACGGTCCCCGCGAAGCCCGCTCCCTGGGTCAGACAGACATACCATCCGAACTGGAGCCTCTTCTCGAGTACGAAGAACCGCGCGCTGGTCAGGCCGGTCAGCAGAAGCGAAAGGAAGACGACCCGCAGAATCGCCGTGAGCGACTCGTCGGCATAGAAGCGGGCGGCCAGCGGGGCAATGGCATAGCCCACCAGGTAGAGCCCGACGCCTCGGACCGCGCTGAACCACCAGGCCACGTTCAGAAAGCCGTCCGTGTCACCGCGCCGATTCTGGACCACCGCCTGACGAACACCCACCTCCGTCAGGGCGTCAAAGAAGCCGCTGACCGCGATGACGATGGCCATGACTCCGAATTCCTCGGGAGCCAGCAGCCGGGCCAGAATGACGTTTCTTGCGAACCGGGCCGCTCGCTCAACCACGCTGCCGACGGCAAGCGCGGCCCCGCCGCGGGCGCAGCGGGCCTTGATGCCATCCGAGGTCAGCATCCCCCGTGCCTGATCAGCAACCCGACACAGCAGCGAACTCGCTTGTTTGTCTTCCACAGGCGTGCAACCTTGCTCCTCGCCTGAGGCGCCGTCCTCCCGCAAACCGTCTCCGTACATGCCAGTCACGTCCGAGGCAGCGCCTCCTGCCGCCTGTTCAGGAGGTCGCGAACCGCCAGCCCCAGGAAAAGTGTATTGGTGACCAGGTACCGCCTCCACATCCGGCGGGGCTCCTGGAGGACCCGATAGAACCACTCCAGGCCGGCGCGCTGCATCCAGCGGGGGGCCCGCCTGGTCAGGCCGGCCATCACGTCGAAGCTGCCGCCGACCCCGTGCACGACCGGCACGTTCATGAAGTCGCCCCAGCGGTTCATGAACAACTCCTTCTTTGGCGAGGTCATGGCAACCAGGAGGATATCGGGCCTCGCCTCGGCGACCATCCGGGCAATCTCCTCCTCCTGCTCGGCCGTGAAATACCCGTCCCGCCAGCCGGCGACGATCATGCGGGGATACTGGCGCCCGGCGATCTCGACCACTCGGTCGAGGGTATCGGGCTTCGCCCCGAGGAGGAACACGCGCAGGGTCTTGCGGTCCGCCAGTTCAAACAACCGGTACATCAGGTCAATCCCCGCCACCCGCTCCGGCAGCGGCCGTCTCTTGAGCCGGCTCAGCCAGACCA
>CAZPIO010000210.1:0-9136 GCA_964586235.1 uncultured Planctomycetales bacterium | reverse complement strand
CATGTAACGCAGCTGCTAGTAGTGCCAGTTGGGCGACTTGTAGCTCAGGTCGGCCATCGAGGAGTCGGGGGGGTGGGTGGTCATCGCGTCCGACCCGTCCGCGTTGCGAACGTGTGCTCCGGAATAGACGTCGTACCAGTAGAAGTAAGTCGTTCCGACGATGGGCCGGCCCTTCTTGAAGGTCGGGGCGTTCTTGTGGGCGTCGGCCTTGAGGGCATAGTGCCTCCCGGGCGGGGGCATGTCGGCCGGCGATGCCGCGATGGCGGACCCGCCTGCGAGAGCAACCAGCGAACCGACAAGGAGCAGTAGCAGCGACGGGCGCATCGGGTGGCGTCCTACCTGGGTGTCGAATCGGCGAGCAACATCATGACCTCGGCGCGGGTGCGGGCGTCCGACTTGCACGTTCCGCGCAGGGCCGAGGTGATCATTAATGAGCCGGGCTTTTTGACTCCGCGGCAGGTCATGCACAGGTGAGTGGCCTTGAGAATGACCGCCACGCCCTTGGTGTGAAGCTCCTCCATCATCAGATCGGCGATCTGATTGGTCATGCGCTCCTGCACCTGTGGGCGGCGGGCATAGGCTTCGACCACGCGGGCCAGTTTCGATAGGCCTACGATGCGGCCGTCGGGGAGGTACGCAATGTGGGCATCACCCGCAAACGGCAACAAGTGGTGCTCGCACATCGAGTGAAAGGGGACGTTCCGAAGCACCACCAGCTCGTCATACCTCTCGGAGAAGAACGTTTTGAGATGCTGCCGGGGGCTTTCGCGCAGGCCGGCGAAGACTTCGGCATACATCCGGGCGACCCGCATCGGCGTCTGCTGCAGCCCCTCGCGGTCCGGGTTTTCCCCGACGGCCGCAAGGATCTCGCGCACCGCCGCCGCGATTCGCTCCAGGTCAACCGGCTGTTCTGCATTGCTGTCGGGCACTGGTTGGATACCTCAGGTTTTCGGGGCCGCGGCTCAACTCCCTTGCGACCCGGCCGGCCGCAGATCCGCGGCAATCGCGTTCAGTATTTCCTGTTCGAGCTCCCGGTTTCGTTTGACCGGCACCCATTCCTCCCGATTGTCCGTTGATGTCGGCCCCAGCCGGTCAATGGGTGTTTCCGTGGGGCGATCATCCCCCCGTTGGGTGTTGAACGCGGCCCTCGCCGACGTCTCCAGTCGCTGGGCCAGCACGGTGCACCGAACGACCACGTCCTGCCCCTGCTGGTCGAGATACAGTTCCGCCAGGTAACGGTGGCGGTCACGCGATCCAAGCAGGACGTCGCGCACCTGCTCGGGTTGCCGCTGCTCCGTCACTTCCTGCGGCTGCGAGACCAGCACGCCGGGGCCGGAGGCTGTCGGGTTGACCCGAAAGTGCTGCCTGAACACTCGCTCGGCGACCGGCTGCACGGCGGCCACGGTCGTGCCCGAAATCCGACGGCCGGCGGACCCCGCGCCCCGGCCGATCTGCGATACGGCTCGATCATTCGTCGTGGCGCAACCCGCCAGGACCGTCAGGAGTAGGACTGCCAGGCATTCCGGTACCCGGTGGGTCGCAAAACGTGTGTGCATCTGTTGGACTCCGTCGCGTCAGTTCCCCTCTGCTGCGAGTCAGATCATCTTCTCCGTGCGGCATTATCTGATGCCCGATCGTGCAATTCAAGCAGGGTCGGTGCCGCTCACCGGCGCGGCTCAGGGCTCGATCCCCAACTGGCCTGGTGGGAGCGTCACGCTGCCATATGGCGTCTGAACGGTACCCGACCAGGCCATGACGAACCCGCCCAGCTTCTCGCCCCGAGCCAATTGCTGCAGGATTCCGGCGGCCGTTACCTCGCCCGTCAACGACAGCTTGCCGCTGGACCCGGGAGCCAGTTCGCCAAGTGCCGAAGCCCGGACGTGGCCAACCGGGATTGGGCCGAAGGACAGACTGTAACTGATGTCGGCCAGGCCGAGATCGCAGACGTTGGGGTTGTGTACATCGACCTCCAGGGCAACCCTTGCGCCGGTCAGCGACGCATCGGCGAATCTGACCCGGGGAGACGAGAACGAAGGCAGACGCAGCATCGGCAGCTTCCCTTTGTGTTTCAGAGTGACATCGCAAGAACGATCGAGACCCGTGACGATGGCTGTCCCACGGAGCCGATAGGGGATTTCGCTGGCATCCTTCAGCCGGGCAGAGATCGTCCGCAGTCGTGCATACTCCATCTGAACCGGCAGCGGCAGGGTGCCCACACCTCCGGCCGGCAGGTCTATGTCGGGCGACTGTTCGGCCCGGATGAACTCGGTCCCGGCGACGTCAATCGCATACTCGAGCTTCGGTATCTTGAGCCGGACCGCGTAGGGGTTGTAGACGTCAACGTTGAACACCGCCCCGACGCCGTTGAAATCGATACTTCTGACATCGACGTTCACCGCGCGGACCTCCGGTTGCCGCGTGGTCGAGCATCCCACCGCCTGCCCAATCAGCAACAAGGCGAGGGCAATCAAGGATCGGCGAAGCATCGGAGTTCTGTCGAAGGTCATGGTGTCTGCCTCCAGTCTCAAGAACCGCCGTCGAGAACACGTCAACATTATACCCGGCGGGCACGATATGAGCGTGCACCGGAGGAGGTCCGCATGCCGGGCGTCCGCCATGGCCTGCCTGTCTCGACCGCTTTCTGCACCTGGGTCCCGGGAGACGGAACCGGGCACAGGAGGTATCATCTGCAGTGTCGGCATCGCGCCAATGCTCGACCGTGATGTTGATCATCTGTTGGTTTGCACACGGATGTGCTGTTAAAGCCATCTGAAGACACGACATCTCATCTCAGCAGCTGCTGCGGTCACATCCTGACTTTTGACAGTGCAGTGATGAGGTGACAGGATAGGCTAGCCAGGTACACAGGAAAGCCGCAAAGGGGGCTGGATGGAAATCTGTCAAGATCTGATTCCGGATGCGGAGATTCCGGGTGCAGATGCACTCCCCCCGGATGCATCTAAAGCCCGGCGGGTTGCTGGAGCGGCTTGAACCTGAAGGGGATCTGGAGATGAGCTTTGAGCTCATTGTTCTGCGCGCGGTGGTGTTGGTCTTGGCAGGCTTAGGGTGCGCGGCGATTTATTACGCCGGTAAAGAGGGGCGTCTGTCTGGTCTGGTGCGGGGTGTATCGTATGTCATGGGGGCGATCTTGGCCGCCCTGCTGGATGTTTGGTGGCCGATCCCCGCGAGCGTTGTTCTGGGCGCGATCATGTGTCATCTTTTTGGCAAGAAGCTGGAGTCTGGAAGAGGGCCGGAAGCCACTAACAGTACCAGAGTAGACCAGTAATAGGCGGCCACGGGGTGCGGATGCGGTTCGCAGAAGGTCTCGGCGTCTTACTCTGCGTCCTGGGTGTTCGCCACGATCGCCACGGCGGACCAGGGCGAATCTTGTCGCGGACTGATACTCTGACGTCGTCATGAGCCCTCAGCAGGCAGTGATCAGCATTCGGCGGGACCGACTGGACAGTCGTCGGTTGCCAGTGGCCAGTCTGAAGATCACACGGATGACCTCGGCGAGCACGGTCCAAGAAACCGCGAGGCTCGTCAAGACATCATCGCGTCGCCACCCGCGCTCTCGCGAGGATGTGCCACCCGTCCTCGTCAGAATCGCGGTCTGAGACCGCTCCTACAACGGACCGGCGGCATAAAGCCGTCGGCTCGTCAAGACAAGCCCGCCGCGACTATCGGGGTCGTGGCGGAGAGTCGGCTTGTCCGTATAATGCCCGTCATGGCGAGGACGCTTATGGCGGTGTTCATGAATCTGACCGTCCCGGGCACGGGGCTCATCCTGCTGGGGCGGGGGTGGCTTGGGTTCGCCGTGGCGGTGTGGTTTGGGCTGGCGGTGGAAGTGGCCGTGTGCGGCAAGCTCATCGCCCCGGCGACGACCGCCTGGACCATGACTGCGGCGTCGGCGGTCCTGGCTGCGGCCGCCTGGCTGCTCGGACAGGGCCTGCTCGCAACTCGGGTCCTCCAACTGAAAGACAGGCTGCCCGCCGGCATCTTCGCGGCCGGAGAATCTGACCACTGAATCGCGTGACACGCGCGGTCCGCTAGCCTTTCGAGGGAATCGTTAGCCGTTGGGGCGGACCGGTTTACGCTCGTCTGGCCGTGTCCGCCGGCTCCCGGGGGTGCGTGTGAGTAAATAGTCGGTGACGGCTGCCCCACAGGTGTCGGGTACCGATAATACGACATGCCCGGTGGTCCCAGGTCGGTGGCTTGGCGCGGGCGCGGCCTGAGGTGTTTCGCCGGCGAGGCTGTGGATAAACCGTGGGTTGAGCCGCGGAGGCTCCGGGGCCCCCTGGAGACACACGATAACCTGCGGTGACTGCCGCTTTGGCACGTGCATCGCAGGCGATGACAGGCACGTGCCGCGAGGCTGTGAAAAGCCACAACTGGCGTTGGGAGCTGGCCGATATGGAAGCTGGCGGGAGAGAAGGGACTTGTGGCGATTGCTTGAAGGGGTCGTTCCGGGGTGCTAGAATCCGGTGCGTCCCAGAATAATCGCCCGTAACGAGCGCCCCCGAGTTGTGTCGTTGTGTTGCTTGGCAGACGCCCGTCGAACGCGGGCGCAGGGGTATATTGTGCGGGCATCGTCGGAGGACGGAACGAAGTTGGGTCCGGGTGTCTATTCGGACGAAAAGCCGCCAGGGACCCTTCTGCAGGAGTAAGGGATGTTTGAACGCTTTACAGATCGGGCTCGGAAAGTGATGGCCCTGGCCAACCAGGAGGCCCAGCGGTTCAACCACGAGTACATCGGCACGGAGCACATCTTGCTGGGCCTGGTCAAGGAAGGCTCGGGTGTCGGAGCCAACGTGCTCAAGAACCTCGATGTCGACCTGCGCAAGGTCCGGCTGGAGGTCGAGAAGCTGGTCAAGAGTGGCCCGGACATGGTCACCATGGGCAAGCTTCCGCAGACGCCGCGGGCCAAGAAGGTCATCGAGTATGCCATCGAGGAAGCCCGGAACCTGAACCACAACTACGTCGGCACTGAGCACCTGCTGCTCGGTTTGCTTCGCGAGCATGAGGGCGTGGCTGCCCAGGTGTTGATGAACCTCGGCCTCAAGCTCGAGGACGTGCGTGAGGAAGTCTTGAACCTGCTCGGTGCGGGCCTCGAGAACGAGGAAGCCCAGCAGCATTCGGTGGGTGAGGCCAAGAAGGGCAAGAGCAAGACGCCGGCCCTGGATTCGTTTGGCCGCGATCTGACCGAGATGGCCCGCGAGGGCAAGCTCGACCCGGTCATCGGGCGGCACCGCGAGATCAACCGCGTGATCCAGATTCTCTGCCGGCGGCAGAAGAACAACCCGGTGCTGCTCGGCGAAGCCGGCGTGGGCAAGACGGCCATCGTCGAAGGCCTGGCCCAGAAGATCGTCAGCGGCGAGATCCCCGAACTGCTGGCCGACCGCCGCATCGTGGTCCTCGACCTGGCCATGATGGTGGCCGGGACCAAGTACCGCGGGCAGTTCGAAGAGCGGATCAAGGCGGTCATGAACGAGGTGATCCGGGCCAAGAACGTCATCCTGTTCATTGACGAGCTGCACACCCTGGTCGGTGCGGGCGGGGCCGAAGGCGCGATCGATGCGTCGAACGTGCTCAAGCCGGCCCTCAGCCGCGGCGAGATCCAGTGCATCGGGGCCACCACGCTGGACGAGTATCGCAAGTACATCGAGAAGGACGGGGCCCTGGAACGACGGTTCCAGCAGATTATTGTCGAGCCGCCGACCCGCGAGGAGACCATCCAGATCCTGCAGGGGCTGCGAGACCGTTACGAGGCCCACCATCGCGTGCAGATCACCGACGAGGCGCTCCTGCAATCGGTCGAGTTGTCGAATCGGTACATCTCCGATCGCGTCCAGCCGGACAAGGCGATCGACGTCATCGATGAGGCCGGCGCGTGCGTCCGCCTCAAGACCATGACCAAGCCGCCAAACCTCACCGAGATCGAACGGGAGATCGAGAAGCTCCTGATCGAGAAGGACGAGTCGGTGAAGACCGCCGATTATGAACGGGCGGCCGAACTCCGCGACCGGGCCGAGGTGCTCCGCTCGAAGAAGGAGGAGATGCAGCGCGAGTGGCGCAGCCGGGCCAAGGAGGTTGACGGCATCGTCGACGGCGAGATCATCGCCGAGGTCGTCTCCAGCATGACCGGTGTTCCGCTGACCCGCCTGGAGAAGGGCGAAGTCGAGCGGCTGCTGCGGCTGGAGGATGAGCTGCACAAGCGGGTCATCAGCCAGGACGAGGCGATCCGGGCCGTCGCCCGGGCCGTGCGGCGTTCGCGCAGCGGCATGAAAGACCCCAACCGGCCGATGGGCAGCTTTATCTTCATCGGCCCGTCGGGTGTCGGCAAGACTTACCTGGCCAAGTGCCTGGCCGAGTTCATGTTCGGCAGCGAGGACGCCCTGGTGGTCCTCGACATGTCCGAGTTCATGGAGAAGCACAACGTCAGCAAGCTGATCGGCGCCCCGCCGGGCTACGTCGGCTATGAAGAGGGCGGCCAGCTCACTGAGCGCATCCGCCGCCGGCCGTACTCGGTCGTCCTGCTGGACGAAATCGAGAAGGCCCACCCGGACGTCTTCAACATGCTGCTGCAGATCATGGAGGAAGGCCGCCTGACCGATTCCTTCGGCCGGCACGTGGACTTCAAGAACACCATCCTCATCATGACCAGCAACATCGGTGCCGACCGGATCACCAACCAGGCGGAATTCGGCTTCGGCAAGCGTGACGAGGAAGTCACGTACGACAAGATGAAGAAGATGCTGCAGTCCGAGGTTGAACGATACTTCAGACCCGAGTTCATCAACCGCGTCGATGAACTCGTGGTCTTCCATAAGCTCATGCACGACGATCTGACCCGCATTGTCGAGTTGGAGGTCGCCAAGGTGGTCAAGCGCATCGCCCAGCAGGGTCTCAAGCTGGAGATCGATCAGTCCGCCAAGGAGTACCTGATCGAGCACGGGACCGACGACAAGTTCGGCGCCCGCCCGCTGCGTCGCGCGATTGAAAACCGCCTCGAGGACCCGCTGAGCGAGGCGATTCTGCGCGGCGAGTACAAGGGCCGCAACCGGATCCTCGTCTCGGCCAAGACCGAGGAAGGCGAGGAGGGCGAGAGCAGACTCGTCTTCGAGGCCTCCACCGACGAAGGCCAGTCCGCGCCCGTCGGGGCGGGCTCGACCGGCGGCGACGGCACGTAGCCGTCGGTCGCACCTTCTAGAGAATCTTCGTCTCCCCCGGCACGGGGATCGGATAGTCGCCGTTCTTTTCCGGCCGGGTGGGCGGCTCCATGTTCATCGTGACCTTCTCCGGCGGCGGACCGAAGCTGAAGTCGGATTTCCAGATTTCGTCCCACTTCACCGGCTTGCCGGTGTAGCAGGCCACCTGGCCCATGACGCCGATCATGGTGCTGTTGTACATGTGGTAACCGCTGTTGATCGGCTTGTTGTTGCGGACGGCCTCGATCAGCCCCTTCTGCTCGGCCACGCAGGCGTTGTGCCGCTGCCCCTCGAACTTCCACTTTTTCTCGCCGTCGATCCGGCACTCGCCCAGGTAGCAGGTGCCCTTCGAGCCCATAATGATGTCGGTGGCGTTGTTGTAGGTGTTCTCCTGCGTGCGGCAGAGCGCGTAGAGGCGGGTCCCGCCGGCGTACTCGTAGACGACCGTGTGGTGGTCGAACATGTCGCCGTACTTCTCGCCGAACGAGGCGGAACGGCCGGCCAGGCCAAACGCCCATGTCGGCAACTGCTCCTTGAGGGCCCACGAGGCCCGGTCCACGTTGTGCACCAGCGACTGCGGCACGTCGTCGCCCGACAGCCAGCAGAAGTGGTACCAGTTGCGGAAATGGTACTGGAGTTCGGTGAGGTCGGGTCCCCGCTCGCGGACGACGTACGGCGCCCGCAGGAACATGCACTGGATCGCGACGATGTCACCGATGGCTCCGTCGTGAATCCGCTTGATCGTCTCCTGCCAGCCGTTGTCCCAGCGGCTCTGAAGCCCGGAGAGAATGCTGAGGTTCTTCTCCCTGGCGAGGTCGCAGACGGCCTTCATCCGGTGCACGCCGAGCGCGTCGATGCCGTGCGGCTTTTCGACGAACACGTGCTTGCCCGCCTTGATGGCCGCCTCGGCGTACATAGGGTGGAACTTCGACGCGCAGGCGATCAGCACTACGTCGACCGAATCGATGACCTTCATGTACCCGTCCAGGCCGGTAAAGCAGTGATCGTCGTCGACCTGCACCTGCTCGGGGTGCTTGGCCTTGAGGGCTTTGCGGCTGTCTTCAAGGCGATCCTTGAACACGTCGCACATCGCGACAAGTTTGACGTAGGGACCGGCTTGCATGCTCTCGCCGGCGGCGCTGGTGCAGCGGCCTCCACAGCCGATCATGCCGATGCGGATGGTCTCGTTGCCGGCGGCGTGGGCGCCGGCGGCGACACTCAGAGTGGTGGCGCCGGCCGCGGCCGCCGCGGAAAGCTTGAGGAAGTCGCGCCGCGTGGTTGAAGTGATCGCTGGATGGTCAGTGTTCGCCATGGTACGTTTTCCTTTCCGGCCTGTCGCCAGCTCTCAGGGTCTTTCGATTTGCGGTAAACCGTCAGCGTCGGGTGACGAAACGGTCAGAAGTATACCGCCGTGCGAGCCCGGCGCGAATATTGAAACTCGGGCTTAACAAGTGCTTGACATCCGCCTGCGGCCGTGTATGATGCCCACCTGACAAGTGAATAGGTGCACGATCGCGGGTTTCCGCCGTGAGCGGAATGAAAAGGGAAGGTGGTGCGAATCCACCGCGGACCCGCCGCTGTGATCGGAGTACCGGCCACTCTTGCCATTGTCCGTGAGAAAGTGGGGCGTATGAGGCCCTGCGGCACGGATGAGAAGGCGTGGCCGGATGCGGGATGACGGCCGTTTTTGGACCGTCGGCCCGCTCTCCGTAAGCCAGAAGACCTGCCTGCGAGCGTGATGTGTTGTGTCGTGTGCCCCGGGCATGGGTACTGCGAAAGCTGCCCGGGATCCGATTGGTCGTTGCTGACCGTCTGGATCCCGTTTTCGTTTGACAGCCCAGCAATCCCAGTGCTCGTGTTCGCGGGCACTGGGTTTTTTTGTGGCCCGAGGTTGGCCGCAGAAAGGGAAAAGTCATGCTCCGCAGTGC
>CAZPIO010000209.1:0-9157 GCA_964586235.1 uncultured Planctomycetales bacterium | reverse complement strand
AGAGCTGGAACAGCCAGGGCTATCTCGGTGCCGACAACGATGCCCAGCCAGAGAAGCAGATCGGCCACGGAGTAGATCTCGGGGAAACCGATTCTGGGGCCGGAGGAGTATCCCTTGAAGTTGGCTCGGCCGCAGAGATCCCACACGACCTGGGCCACGGGTGCCCTGGCGGCTTGGGCGCAGGTCATTTGTGCGTAGGCAGGAAGCTCGTTGCCGTTGCCTCTGAACCAGGCGATCCACCCGCACTCGGGAGCGTTCACGCCCAAGTAGATGCAGGTGATCCCGTACAAAGTCCAGACCAGATGGGCGGTAATAACCCCCGGCCAGCGGACGGCCGCAAGGTGCGGGCCCATCCGTTTCGGCAGAATCCACAGTAGGGGTACCGCCACCACGGCTAACGGCCACGGGATCCACCATGCCCGGACGGGTTCAGCCGCCGGGGTCGTCGGCCAACACTCAGGCAGGGCACCCGTGATCTGTGCGGGCTGTTCGGTCACGACCTTATCCTCGTAGATCTGTTCGGAGTAGGGGATAGTTGAGGCGATGGAGGCTTCTGCGACCCGGCCGGCGCCAGAATCCACTCGTGGGTCACCTCGTGGAGAGAATCGAGGCCGCTCCGCCGGGTGGGAAACACCCAGTCTGCCTGTTCGGGGCCGCCCGGACGGCTGATGCCGCTGTTGTCCTGGCCGTCGATGCCCACGGAGTACAGGACGTAGCTCTGTGCATCTGAGCTACTCAGTCTGTATCGCAGGGCCCCCCGGGATGGATCGCAGGGATCGGGCGGCAGAGCGGCAAGCGTTTCAGGAACCAGTGAAGAGAGATCCGCAGGGTAGGCTCCGTGCCGATGATGGTAGGCCTCGATCGCGTGGATTGTGATCACGGCCGCGCCCATGGCGTTCGCGCCATGGACGTACTGCGGCACTTGGAAGTTGCGGGCCAGTTGAACCACAGTAGGAAGCCAGGGGCAGGTCGGGAACCGCTCTGGCGCTGTCGACTCTCCCGACTGGTTGGTTTCGAAGTTGCCCTTGATGTGTGCCGCCAACTTGCTGCGAGCGCTGCTTTGAATCTGGTCCAGTCGACCCAGTGTTTCGCGTCGGTCATCGAACAGGGGCGAGAGCAGATTCTCGCACGCCAGCCAATCCAGCCCGGACTCGCCGCGGCGCACGACGAACCAGCCGTTTCCGCCGGAGTCTCGGGTGTAGATCATGTCAAGCCTGGAGCGAGTCAACTGCCACTCGGTTTCAAACGAAGCGCGTGCTACTGTGTCAACATCGACGTGATGCCGCTGGATCATCTCTGCCACTTGTCGGCGTTGATCAGTGGACAGGTCGAACTCCTGTCCCCAAAGCGAGACCTCCAGGAAACCCGCATTCCGAAACGCCAATCCCGTGAGGACTGAAATGCAGGGGCGTTCGCGCTCGATATCGGCCGCCAGTCCAAGGACAGTATCGATGTCCCGGAGGGCAGCGACGAAGTCGTGCTTCTGTGCAAGCTGGTATCGCGATCGCGCGGTGAGAAGCTCGGCCACCTTTCGGATATCGCCGAGGCCAACTCCGGTGGGTCCGCCTACCCCGGTAATGTAGCGGTTCAGAAAGTAGGGCTGGCCGACCAGAGACCGGATCCGATCGAGAGCCAGCGATGTCGCGGGTTGCTCGATGTAGCCGATCGCTTGCTGCAGATGGTATCGCTCCTGAGGCTGCCAGTCGCCACGGCCGACCGTGTGGAGCTCGAGCAGAAGAGTCGGTATGGATGGCGGCACTACTCCGGGAACGGATTGGCCAGTGACCAGTGACGAAAGGCTCGCCGCTTGGTCGTTCGCTGGTACCCAAGTCATCCCGGCGGGCGCGGTAGTCGGTATGGGGACCATGGGCAGCGGAGGCAGGCTCCGGATGGCCGTGGCCATGTCTTTTGTCCTGTCCACGGCGGGGTCGGGCGGTGTCAGAACCGAGTCCCAAGCGGCCGAACCCAGGCTGTAAGAATCGAGTCGTTCGGCCGGCTTGCCTGTCCACCGTGTGTAAGAGAAATGCCCGAACCATGGTGCCAGTATGAGCGCCAGAACCAGGCGGACCCACCATCGCCAGCGGTGAAACCAGTCGCGGACGAGGTTCAGGGGGTAGGGGGCGTAGGGGGTCATGGTTGCTTCACCTCCGAGAATACCCCTCAGGGTGGCGAGATTCAAACGGATGCATGACGCACTTCCTGGAGCCAGGTGGAAAGGATGAAGGCTGAAGGATGAAGGATGAACGGCCAAACATGGTTAGGACGCGGCGGCTTGACTCATCTCGCCACGGCGAGTCGCCTGGGCGACCTTCATCCTTCAGCCTTCTGCTCCTCCCCAGATCTGCTAGAATCTCCATATGCTTCGAATCGGCTCACTTGGTTTCGACCTGCCCGTCGTCCAGGCGGCGCTCAGCGGCTACAGCGACCTGGCCATGCGCCGGGTGGCCCGGCTGCTGGGGGCGCCGTACGCGCTCAACGAGGTCGTGCTGGACCGCCTGGTGTTCACCAAGGGCAAGAAGCAGCGGCGGATTCGGGCCCTGCCGGCCGACGATCACCCAGTCGGTGGGCAGTTGATGGGGGCCGAACCGGAGGAGTTCGCCCGGGCGGCCGACGCACTGGTCGAGGCCGGCTACGACGTCGTGGACATCAACTTCGGCTGCCCGGTCAAGAAGGTGCTCGGCCGTTGCCGGGGCGGCTACCTGCTGTCAGACCCGGAGACGGCCCTGGCGATTGTTCGCGAGGTTCACGCGGCGGTGGCCGGGCGACGGCCGGTGACGGTCAAAATGCGCCGGGGCATGGACGACTCGCCCGAGAGCGAGCACAGCTTCTTCACCATCCTGGACGGTGTCTTCGAGATCGGCGTCGATGCGGTCACCGTCCACCCGCGAACCGTCCGGCAGCGATACGTCGGCCCGAGCGAGTGGTCGCTGCTCAAACGGGTCAAGCAGCACGTGGGCGACCGCGTCATTCTGGGCAGCGGCGACCTGTTCAGCGCCGAGGATTGTGTCCGGATGATGGCCGAGACGGGTGTTGAAGGTGTCAGCATCGCCCGCGGCTGCATCGGCAATCCGTGGATCTTTCGCGAGTGTCGAGCCTTGCTTGCGGGCGAGCCGATCCCGCCGGCCCCGACTGTGCCCGAGCAGGGCGAGGTCATCGCCCGCCACTATGCCTGGACGGCCGAGGTGTATGGCGAGAAGATCGCTGGCAAGGTCATGCGGAAGTTTGGCATCAAGTACAGCGAGCTACACCCGATGGCCCGCGAAGTCCGCGAGGCGTTCATCGCCGCCAGAACCGGCGACGACTTCCAGGCCGTGCTCGCTCGGTGGTATGATCCGGCCCGCGACTGGCCGCCGGGTGTGAGGCGGACGGGACCCGGGCACCTGGTGGCGGCGGGAGCGCGCGTAGACTGTTAGACGGTTGGGCCTGACCAGCCGAGGGGTTTATCCCCTCGGTCTTGATCCGTCACGAGGCACGGGGGACCGGCGGGATGAACCCGACGGCTCGTCAAGGAAATGGATCGGGCAGGCTTGCCTGACAGTCTGACGGGCGCATGGAGCCTTGGCGTGTCATTCATTATCCGATTGCTGTTTGAAGACCTCACCATTCTGGTCATGGCCGAGTTCATTGCCCTCATGGTGGTGCTCACCATCCACCGGCGACGGATGACGCGCAGGACACGCCGGGCGGTGTGGATCACGCTGGCCTGTTGCGCTTCGCTCATCCTGCTCAACAGGTTGGTGGTCACGGACAGGGAACGAGCGGTTGATGCGGTGACGGCCATGGCCCGCGCCGTGGACGATGGCGACGTTCCTGCGATTGCCGAAGGTCTGGACGAGGGTTTTCAGTACAGCAACTGGGACAGGGCGGAGTTTGTGGCCGAGCTGAACCAGAAGCTCCAGCAGTGGCGCGTGGATCGGGCTCAGCTCGGGCGGTTCGAGGTCCAGATCGAGGGAGACGTCGCGCAAGTGTCCTTCCGGGCGTCTTGCGACTGGCATGGCAGCAACCAATCGCAGACCGGTGTGGCAAGCTCGTGGGCGCTGGAACTGGTCCGGCGGCCCGACGGCTGGAAGCTCCGGCGGGTTGTCAGTGCCAAGGTCGGCCCCGCCTACGCGTTTGACCTGAAGGACGTGTGGAACTACTGAGCCCTGCCGATCTCCCGGTCCGATCAGACCGGGGCGGGACACGCGGGGCGAGCACGCTCCGCCGCTCGCCCCTTGCCTCTCATGGGGTGCATCCCGTTTTCAGGGACACTTGCCCGGCCGTTGTCGTCGCGACAGCCGGGTCAGAAGACATGGCGGCGCCCGCCACGGCGGGCAGGTCCGCCGCGGCGGACTTGGCCATGCCACCCCCCAGGGAATGGAGCACCCCTCGCATCGCAGGCTCCGCGGCCGTTGCCAGTCGGCGGCGGGAGGGGGTACAATAGCCGTTTCTTTTTCCGGCCGGGGGATCGGCCGTGCAAGGGCGTTTTTGGAGCATATAGATGACCTCTCAGGAAGTGTTTGATCTGTACAGCCGATGCGTCATCGGCAACTACACGCGGTTGCCGGTGGTCATTGCTCGGGCCCAGGGCTCCCAGATGTGGGATGTAGAGGGCAAGCGGTATCTCGACCTTTTCCCGGGCTGGGGTTGCAGCCTGTTGGGGCACTGCCATCCGCGCGTGGTCGAAGCCGTTCGCGAGCAGGTCGGCCGCCTGGTTCACGTTGACAATACGTTCTACACCGTCGAGCAGGGGCACCTGGCCGAACTGCTCCACAAGCACAGCTTCGGCGGCCAGTGCTTCTTCTGCAACAGCGGGGCCGAGGCCAACGAGGCGGCCATCAAGCTCGCCCGCAAGCGTGCCGGGCAGGGGCGGTACAAGATCATCACCATGGAGAAGAGCTTCCACGGCCGGACGTTCGGGGCCATGTCGGCCACTGCCCAGGCCAAGACTCACTCGGGCTACGAGCCGCTGCTGCCGGGCTTTGTCTACGTCCCGTTCAACGACGTCGACGCGATCGCCAAGGCGATCACTGACGAGACGGCGGCGGTCATGTTCGAGCCGGTCCAGGGCGAGGGCGGGGTGAACATCCCCTCCGACGACTACCTGCCGAAGGTCCGCGAACTGTGCGACGAGCACAACCTGCTGCTGATCCTCGACGAGGTGCAGACCGGCGTCGGCCGGACCGGCAAGTGGTTCGGCTACCAGCACAGCAGCATCGAGCCGGACATCGTCACCATGGCCAAGGCCCTGGGCAACGGGGCTCCGATCGGGGCGATTATCGCCCAGCCCGACGTGGCCTCCGTTTTCACACCCGGTTCACATGCCTCGACCTACGGGGCCAACTGTCTGGTGGTCTCGGCGGCGATCGCGACGCTGGAGACGATCGAATCGGAGAACCTGCTGGATCGCGTGCAGCAGATGTCGGTCTACATCGTGGACCGGGGACGGGCGCTCCAGGATCGATTCGGTTTCATCGAGGAGGTTCGCGCCCGCGGCCTGATGATTGCCATTCAACTGTCGCTGCCGGGGGCGGCGATCGTCTCGTCGGCCCTGGACAAGGGGCTGCGGATCAACTGCACACAGGGCAACGTTCTGCGGCTGCTGCCGGCGATGACCATCACAACCCAGGAGGTCGACGAGGCGTTTGAGATCATGGCGGCGGCGTTTGCCGAGTCCGAGAGCAAGCTGGTGACGACATGAGCGGCGAGATTCCCGAAACACTGCGGTCGTTGAAGCATTTTCTTTCGATCCAGGACCTGACTACGGAGGTCCTGCAGGGGCTGATCGATTTTTCGATCCGTCGCAAGGCGCAATTCAAGCGCGGCGAACTCAAGCCGGTGCTGGAGCGCAAGGTGCTGGCGATGCTGTTCCAGAAGTCCTCGCTGCGAACCCGGCTGGGCTTCGAGGCGGCGATGGTTCAGCTCGGGGGCCACGCGATTTGCCTGGAGGACCATCAGATCGGCGTTGCCAAGCGCGAGGAGCCCAAAGACGTCGCCCGGGTCATCTCCTCGATGTGCGACGGCATCGTGGGTCGGGTGAACACCCACCAACTGCTGATCGAGTTGGCGGCCCGCAGTTCCGTGCCGGTGATCAACGGCCTGAGCGACTGGAGCCACCCGTGCCAGGCCCTCGCCGATATGATGACGTTGCAGGAACACTTCGGGAGCCTGGCGGGCCGGAAGCTGGCGTTTGTCGGTGACGGCAACAATGTTGCCCGATCCCTGCTCAACGCGTGCGTGAAGCTGAGCCTCACCTTCGCGATCGCCTCGCCCAAGGGTTATGAGTTCAGCGGCGGGGTGATCGAGTCGGCCCACGACAAGGCGGGCAAGAGCGGCGGCTCGATCATCCTGACCGAGAGTCCGGAGGAAGCGGCGGCGGATGCCGACGTGCTCTACACTGATGTCTGGACGAGCATGGGCCAGGAGTCCGAGCGATCCGATCGCGAGGCGGCCTTCGCCAACTATCAAATCAACTCGGCTCTGGTGAAGCTGGCCAAGCCCAAGGCGGTGGTCATGCACTGCCTGCCGGCGTACCGTGGTCGCGAGATCACCGACGAGGTCATGGACGGTCCGCAGTCGTTGGTCTTCCCGCAAGCGGAGAACCGGCTGCACTCGCAGCGGGCCCTGCTGGAGGTGCTGCTGGGGCGGCAGAAGTAAGCGGGCCCTTGACGGACCTATCGAAGGAATCGCACCATGGCGTGGCGTCGTGCCGATGGCCGCCGGGCTGATGAACTCCGGCCCCTGGAAATCATTCGGGGCTATACCCGGTCTTCACCCGGTTCCGTGCTGATACGCACCGGGAACACGGTGGTCTTGTGTACAGCAAGTGTTGCCGAAGAGGTGCCCGAATGGCTGGCCGGCCGTGGCCGTGGGTGGGTGACCGCCGAGTACGACATGCTGCCGGGTTCGACCGGCCAGCGGCGCGAGCGGAGCCGCAAGCGTCTGGATGGCCGTACGACCGAGATCCAGCGTATGATAGGTCGGGTCCTTCGCTCGGTCGTGAAGATGGAGGCTCTGGGCGAGCGGTGTATCTGGCTCGACTGCGATGTGCTCCAGGCCGACGGCGGCACGCGGACGGCGGCTGTCACGGGCACGTTCGTGGCTCTGTACGATGCGGCAGGCTGGATGCGGAAACAGGGCATGATCGGCGATTCGCCGATTGTCGAACCGGTGGCGGCTGTCAGCGTAGGCAAGGTGGACGGCCGGATCCTGCTCGATCTGGATTATAGCGAAGACTCCCGGGCGGAGGTCGACCTGAACCTGGCGATGACCGGGTCCGGCAAGGTGGTGGAGGTCCAGGGGACCGGCGAGGGCGGGACTTTCACCCGGAGCGAGTTGAACCGGATGCTCGACCGAGCCGCGATCGGCATCCGGCGGCTGATCGAAGGACAACGTCGAGCCCTCCGGCGACGGCTTGGGGCAAAGCGATGACTACCATGCGAGGCAGCCTCCCGGCATACGCACGGTTCGCATCCCGTCTCGTGGGGACCGTGGTGATGTTGCTGGCACTCGGATCGGGCTGCGACACCACCGGCACCGGCGGCTGGAACCAGCCGGCGACGACGAGTGGGGAGCGATGGACGATCAACTGCCTGCGATCGTCGGCTCCCAACCACGTGGAGTTGTGCAACGGGCTCGCCGAGCTGCTCCGGAGGACCGGCGGCCTGGACCCCAAGGCGGTCCGGGTTCAATCGGACGGACTGGCGAGCACGATCTACTACGGCGAATACACGAGGGTGGCCGGGGCCGACGAGCAGTTGGTCTTCCCGCCCAAGATGCAGAAGGACATCGAGACGGTCCGCCGAGTGGCTTACAACCAGACGCAGCCGTTTTCGCTGGCCTCGCCGGAGATGCTGAGCGGGACCGCCGCCGGCGGGCAGGACCAGGGCCAGTTCCACGTGACCAAGGCCTTCAACAGCAAGGGCGAGCACACCCTGAGCCTGCTGATCGCGGTGTTCTACAACACGCCGACCTTCAACCAGCGGCGGGAGGCGGCCGATCAGTATGTCCAACAGTTGCGGAGCGAGGGGGTCGAGGCGTACGTCTTTCACGAACAGTGGAAGAGCTATGTTCTTGTCGGCTCATTCGCCCAGAATGCCCTTGTGCCGCTTCCGGGCGGCGGCTGGGGTATCAGCAAGGAAATCCGGGACTTCATGTCCTCGCGGCCCCAGGAGGAGTTCTCGACCCTCACGGAGAACGGGTACCGGCAGAAACGCGTGGGGCCCGACGGGAAAGCCGCATTTGTACCGTCTCAACTCGTGCAGGTGCCCGAGCCCGGGGCCACCAGCCTGTACGGCCGTTAGAAGCCTCCCCTTGACTGCGCCCGCGAGTCGGTCAGGAGCCTGCCCCGCGGATTACTGGAGAGATCGATGCTTGAGATCCTGCTGGCGACGGGGAATCCCGGCAAGGCCAGGGAGATGAGCGAGATCCTGTCGGCGGCCGATACCGATGTTTTCCGGCAGGTCCGGTGGCGGCATCTCCGCGAGTTCGCCGGCTGGCCGGAGCCGATCGAAGATGGTGCGACGTTCGTGGCCAACGCCGAGATCAAGGCCCGGCATTATTCGCTCCTGAGCGGCCGGTGGACGATTGCCGACGATTCCGGCCTGGAGGTGGACGCGCTCGGCGGCGAGCCGGGTGTTCGATCGGCCCGCTATGCTGGCGAACCCAAGAGCGACCTGGCCAACAACGCTCTCTTGATCGAGCGGCTGGCCGACACACCGGAGGAGCGGCGGACGGCCCGTTTTCGATGTGCGGCAGTACTGGCAAGCGGGGGGTGCATCCTCGCCTCGGCCCAGGGGCAGGTCGAGGGCCGGATCATCGATGTGCCTCGTGGAAACAACGGATTCGGCTACGATCCGCACTTCCTGGTTGAGGGCGCGGGCATGACGGCGGCCGAGATGCCCTCGGAGCAGAAGCACGCGGTCAGTCATCGGGGCCAGGCGCTAAGGGAGCTGTCCGTCCTGCTCGCCGGTCTCTTGACCGCGCACCCCGAAGGCTGAGCCGGGTCTTGCGGCGCGGTCAGGCCCGAGCCGGGCGGTGACGCCGTGCCCACGAGATTTTGTGCAGTTCCATGGCCGCCAGCAGCGTGAGCGACAGCAGGAGGAGGATGACCCACATCTGCAACGTCACCGGTTCGGTGTGCAGCAGTGTCTGCCCCAGCGGCAGGTAGAGCATGCCG
>CAZPIO010000208.1:0-9191 GCA_964586235.1 uncultured Planctomycetales bacterium | reverse complement strand
CCCGGCCGCCCATCAGGCGAAAGAGCCACGGTTGTTCGCTTGTTTTGGGTCTAGCTTGCATCCTGCGGACCCGCTTTCGGATACAGCGTTGCCTTGGTCCGATAGTGCATAGCTCCACCACACACCATCTGACGTGCAAGCCTTGATTCTCTGCTACCCAATGCACGATAATGCATCCAAGTGAAGGTGGGTGTATATCTAGACGCTTCACCTCGCAGAGGTCGAGTGACTCCAGACTACGAGGAGGGAGCCGAAGACATACTGTATCTATCTGATGGCCGGTCGCTCGTCGTCCGGCCAAAGCGGCGACGGGAGGAGGTTCTTCTCATGTCTTCGATCCGCATGGCTGCCAATGCATATCTGGCCGGTCTGCTTATCCTCGGTGCTGTTGCCCGCGCCGACGCCGAGACGATCTTCGTCAAGTCGGACGCCACTGGGGCTAATGATGGCTCAAGCTGGACAGATGCCTATGTAGACCTTCAGCAGGCATTGTCCGCGGCCGTCCCAAACGATGAGATCTGGGTGGCCGAAGGGACCTACAAGCCCGGATCTCTCTCAACCTCCACATTTCAACTCAAGGACCAAGTTAGCCTCTATGGTGGTTTTGCAGGCACGGAAAGCGAGAGGGAGCAAAGAGACTGGGCTGCGAGACCAACGATTCTGAGCGGCGATCTGCTCGACGACGACAACACCACCATCTGGTACGGTGAGTCATCTCGGCAGGACAACGTTTACCATGTTGTCTCGGCAGATTCGACGGTGCAGTCAGGTCTGCTTGATGGCTTTGTCATCGAAGGTGGCAACGCTGGTAGCCCTAATTCGCCGAATGAGAGCGGGGCTGGGGTTTACTGCAATTCCGCGCCGTCTGTCACCCTGATCAACTGTATTCTGCGCAAGAACACCGCCCGGAGCGAGGGGGCGGCTTTAAAAGCGTGGGAAGGCACCGCAACGCTGGTCAACTGTCTCGTCACGATGAACTCCGCCTCTCTGGGTGGTGGGCTGAGTGTCAATAATACCACCCTTGTGTTGACCGACGTGACGTGTGAGTGGAACTACTCTCAGCTAAACGGTGGAGCTGTCTACACCTCGTATAAGCTGTTGCAGATGACGCGCTGCGTCTTCCAGCACAATGACGCCTGGTCTGGCAGCGGTGGAGGTATCTATTGTAATAACGCGTTCACAGCTACGGGTTGCACATTCTCGGACAACACCGCATGGACTAATGGTGGCGGCGTCTGCTTCGACTCTTCTGCGTCTGGGAATCTTGTGGATTGTGCCTTTACCCACAACGAGGTCTGGCAGCAAAACGGCGGTGGTCTCTATGTGGGGTATCAGGTTCAATTGATCGGATGCAGCTTTCAGGATAATCGCGCGTGGTATTCCGCCGGCGGCGCTCTCTGCATACAGAAGGGCAGTTGGCCCATCAGCAATTGTAGCTTCGTTGGAAATGAGGCCAGCACATACGGGGGCGGTATCTACATTGCGAGCGCAACGTCATCCCCTGCGATCACGGGCTGCATCCTCGACGGCAATTCGGCCAATCGGGGCGGCGGCCTCTATAGTGTCGGCTGTCCATCGCTGAACGGATGCTTTGTTAGTGGGAACTTCACGCAGGACAGTGGTGGCGGTTTGTATAGCGTGGTGAGCGGGACAGGCCCGAGTCTGTATGACTGCCTGTTCACAGGGAATACGGCGGGAAACTCGGGCTGCGCGGTGTTCGACAGCAGTGCGGGGCCGACGTTGACGAATTGTACATTCAGCAAGAATCTCAACGCCCAAGGCGGGGAATCGCTACTCCTCGCGGGCAGCAGTACAAACAAGGCACGGGTGACGAATTGCATCTTCTGGGACAATGGGACTCCAATCTCGGGCGGTCAGCCGGCCGTGACTTACACGTGCATTCAGGGAGGTCATGACGGCAGTGGTAACATCGACGGTGACCCGCTGTTCGTGGACGCCGACGGGGCGGATAACGTGGTCGGTACCCTGGATGACGACTTGCGGTTGTCGGGTGGCTCGCCCTGCATCGATGCCGGATACAACTACGCCGCCTGGCTCGCGGGCTTGACCGCTGATCTCGACGGTAATCCACGCTTCTCTGATGACGCGAATACCGCCGACACCGGCAACGGGCTCGCTCCCCTGGTTGACATGGGCGCGTACGAGTTTGATCCTCCGCCGGATGCTGACAACGACGGGGTGCCCGACGGCCCAGATCAATGCCCCGGGACGGTGCCGGGGGCCACGGTGGATGCAAACGGCTGCCCGGAGGTTATCCCCGGTGATTTCAACCGCGACGGCGATGTGGATGCCGACGACCTGGATCAGTTAGAGGTCTGCGCGAGCGGTCCGGGTATGTCACAGACGGGTGAGGCTTGTGCAAAGGCCAAACTGGACGGCGACGAGGACGTGGACCAGACCGACTTCGGGTTGTTCCAGCGGTGCATGAGCGGGGAGAACGTGCCTGCGAGTCCCGGCTGCGCGGATTGAGGCGGGCTCGCGGCGACGCGGCCGGGATATCATCGCAGAATAGGCTTTCCAGACGGCTACCAGCGCGCCCGTTTTCGAGTCGTATGACGATGTCATACAAGAGAACGGCTATCTTCCATAACAAAGAATGATTTCTCTTGTTCTTGCCAAGAAACATCGTATAATTGTTCGATATGAGAGAAGGAGCGGTGAAAAGGGCAGGAACGAACATGCCAATCCCGGATAGATTGAAGTATGCTCGTCAGCGCGCGGCTTTGTCGGGAGCGCAGGTCAGGGAGCGAACCGGCATCGGGGAGTCGTCGCTGTCTGACTTCGAGAACGGCAAGCGGGAGCCAAGCCTCAGTCAGTTGCAGAGGCTGGCCAACCTGTACCGCCGTTCCGTTGGTTTCTTCCTGATGGAAGGACCCATTCCGTCAGAGCCGGCGGTTGTTTGGCGGGAGGAACCCCCAGAGGGGGCCAAGGAGATCGAGGTACGTTTCCTGCGTCTGTGTGAGCAGTATCACAACCTCGAAATGTGGTGCAACGAGCCTACGCCGTCCAGTCTTCCCCGCGCGACAGGTGATCCCACACGGTTTGGCTACAACGATGCCGAAGAGTTGGCCAAGAAAGTGTTACGCGAGCTACGTCTGGGGGATCGACCGGGACAATGTCTGTTGCCGGTGCTTGAGGAGGTTTGCGGGGTCAAGATCTTCCATCTGAGCTTTGACCCCACGGGGACTGCGGCATCATCCGTATCCGAGGACTTTGGCGCCGCAGTGCTCTTGAATGCGAAAAACTTCCCATGGCGGCGTAACTACGATCTTGCACATGAACTCTTCCACTTGCTCACGTGGTCGATCTTCCATCCCACGAAGGAGACCGCCACCATTGACGGAGAACGCGAAGATAAACTGGCGCAATGCTTCGCGGCGAATTTGCTGATGCCCACCGAACCCTTCCGCACAGCAATCAACTCGCGCACGCGGGAGGACAAGATTGCGATCGAGGCCTTGTTCGACGTAGCGCGTGAATTTGATGTGTCAGTCGACTCGCTGCTCTGGCGGATGCACTTCGTTTACAAGCGAGGGCCGGCGGATAGTGAGCGGACCCAGAGGGATATCGAGCAAGCTAGGCGTCTGGCGCCGCTGTTGGAGGATCGCGAGAAGAAGGAACCACATCCATGGCCGGAACGGTATAAGGCCTTGGCGATGAAGGCGCTGCGGCGTGGAGAAATCTCGGTCGGGCGTTTTGCTGAGTACCTCAACATCAGCAGACACGAGGCCATGCGTTTCGTGGAGCAGGAGATAACCGACGGTGAAGAAATTCAGGTTGCTCCTGCTTGATGCTGGCATCGTCATAGAGATCTCTCGGCATGGCTTGTGGGACCAAGTCCTTGAGCGGTGTGAGATTCGCCTTTCGCGAACCGTCGTTGATGATGAGGCTCTCTATTGGGAGGACCAGAGTCACACTCGACACGAAATCGACCTGACACCGTACCTCAACTCAGGCTCCATCACGGTTTTCAGTGTGCCCCCCGGAGAACTGGCTAGGCTGCGCAGTCAGTTTGACCCCGTGTACTTCGAGAAACTTGACGCCGGCGAGACCGAGTCTTTGGCTTATCTGCTCAAGCAGCCGGAAGAGTGTCAGATCTGTTCTGCCGACAAGATTGTCTATCGCGTCTTGGGGAATCTGGGTCGTTCAGAACAGGGTATTTCACTGGCCGAGATACTTGAACAGATCGGCCTCGGACGCAAGTTGCATGACAGGTTTACGCGTCTTTTCCGCGAAAAATGGACCGGAAAGGGATTTCAGGAGGGGCTGGGTGGGCTGGGGATGCGCGGGCAATCGTAGCCTGCGATCACTGGAGGGGCAGGGTATCGTGGGCGCATACCAGCGGTGGCCGGGCGAGCGGCCCCGGCGGCGACATGGGCGTTGGCCGACCTTCCATCAGAGTCCCGCCACGGCCGGCCCAGACTGAAAGGCAGGGTACGTGTCAGCTCACCAGTGCGATTCACCGACGGTCTCGGGTCTGCGTCGATCTGCCGATCAGATCGATGCCTTGCATGACTTGTGCGAAAGACTCTACGCAGAGGGGGTGTCGCGTAGCGATAGGCTGAGAAGCGTCCGATCGATCGAAACAGAAGTCCTTGCGGAATTGTACCCGGCCGTGACTTTGATCGAGCGGTGGAAGTCTCCAGCTCATGCGCAGCTATTGTTGGCGCGCGTTGAGCATGTACTCGAAGGGTATAGACAGCTTGCCACTGTGGACGTGCCCGAATGGGAGAAGAAGCCCGAACCGACTCCGCAGGGTTCAGCCTCTCACAACCTGAAGGAAGCCCTCGCGCTGTTCGTCGCCTGTAAATACACCGTTGACTACCTGCGCCAATGGGCGAGGGATATCGAGGCATACGAGGCCGGCGTGGGTGGGGTTCTCTCGGGTGCAAAAGGGCAAAGCCGGCCCGCCCGCCCGAAAAACGATATCGACTACAAGACTGTGCAAGGAAGCCTGCTCGCCATGCGTGATCGCGGAGAGAAGTGGTCAAGTTACTCCGAGGTCGGAAAGCGGCTGGGTTGCTCTGACGCCACGATTCGGAAGGCGATAGCGAAGGACGAGAGCGGACGCCTTCAGGAGTGGGTTGACCAATCCGGCAATAGGCCGGCCAGATCTGGCAGCCTGCCCGTGGCCCGAGAGTGTCAGCTTGCCGAGGTCAGCCTGGACCAGACTGCCCAGACCGGTGAGCCGGACCCGGCCGAGGCGGTCGAGTGCGACGATCCGGACACTCTGATCAAGCGGCTTATCGTTGACCCCCGCGTATCCGCGGCTCAACGCGCGCAGCTTCAGGGTATGCCGCCGGATCAACTCCGGGAGATAGCTCAGACTGTTCTCGAAGACCCCGAGGCCGTGAAGTTGCTGTTCGAGCGGCAATAACCCCGGCTCGTGACCTGCTCGCGGTCCTGCTCGCGAGCAGAAACCTGCAAATTCTCGAAGAAAAGCGCTGCTTGTGCGAGCGGTTGCCCTTGTGAGCAATAGTGCTCACAGGAGCAACTGAGATGCCCGAGCCGATTCTGAGGACGCCTGGAATCATCGCCAGGGAGACTGGCGCCCGGCTGTCCCAAGTCTTGTATCTCTTGGCGACACGTCCGCACATCCGACCTGTGGCCCGCGCTGGCCGACTCCGGCTATACGACCGCGAGGCGGTCGCGTTGGTCCGTCACGAACTGAACACGATCGAGGCCCGTCGGGGCAAGGGGGTCTCCGATGAACGCTGAACCCCTGCAACCCCTGCTCGTGGATGAGCGCGAAGCCCGGCGGCTCTTGGGCGGGCTGTGTGCGAAGACGTTGTGGAACCTCAGGCAGAAGGGCCTGCCGTTCGTCAAAATCGGCACACGGACGATGTACAGTCCGGCCGATCTGGCCCGGTGGATCGAGACTCAGAAGGGCGGTGGCCAGTGATGCTTCCCCAAGACCTTGAAGCCGAGCGGGCCGTCCTGGGGTCCATGCTGCTGGCCCCCGAGGCCCTCAACATCGGGCTGGCCCGGTTGACGGTTGACGCATTCATGTTGCCCGAGCACCGTCTCATTCTTCAGACCCTCGCGCATCTTCACAAGCAGGGCACTGCCATCGATCTGGTGACCACGAAGAACGAGTTGATCCGGCAAGGCAGGCTTGAGGCGGCCGGCGGCATCGATCTGCTGGTGACGCTTGCGGAGTCCGTGCCGTCGGCGGCAAACGTTGGCAGCTACGCGGATATCCTGCTCCGATTGCGCGAACAGCGGCGGTTGCACATGGTCGGTCACGAGCTACAGCAGGCAGCAGCGGCCCACGACGCCGATCCTGCGAAGATTGCGTTGGCCTGTCGAGAACAACTTGAGCGCGTCGGCAATAACGGGCACAACACCAGCGGGCCGGTGTTGACCTGCTTGGCTGATGTGGAACCCCGAGAAGTGTCCTGGTTCTGGCCCGGCCGGATTCCCCTGGGGCGAATCACCCTGGTAGTCGGCCGGCCCGGTGAAGGCAAGAGCTTCGTATCGATTGACATTGCGGCGCGCGTGACAACGGGTAGCCCGTGGCCCGATGGGAGTGGCTGCGCCCCCGAAGGAAGTGTGATTCTCATTTCCTGCGAGGACGATCCTCACGACGTAATTCGGACCCGCCTGGACGCCCACCGTGCCGACGTGCAAAAGGTTCACCTGCTGTCGGGCGTGCTCAAGTCCACGGATACGGGAGACCTGCGGGAAGTCATGTTCAGGCTTCAGGACGTGGAGTCGCTTGAGGCTGCCCTGAAGCTGCACCGCGACTGCAAGCTGATTGTCGTTGACCCTGTCGGCAGCTTCCTGGGTGTCGGAACCGATGCCCACCGGGACAACGAAGTGCGCGGCGTGCTGGCGCCAGTTGCCCGGCTGGCCGAGAAGTATGGTCCGGCCGTCGTGGTCATTGCCCACAGGCGCAAGGGAACCGGCCAGTTCGCCGATGACTTGGCGCTCGGCTCGCGAGCTTTCACCGGTATTGCCCGAGCCGTCTGGCACCTGACGCGCGACCCTCAGGACAAGGACCGGCGGCTGTGGCTGCCCGGCAAGAACAACCTTGCTGTAGAAGGCGACGGGCTGGCCTTCACCATCGGCGGCGACCCGCCCCGTATCTGGTGGGAACCCGAGCCGGTGAGAATGACCGCCGATGACGCCCTGGCTGACGAGAGTGGGGCCAGCGAAAATCAGAGGCCCGGTCCCGAGCCCACGATTCGGCTTGCGGCAATGGGCTGGCTCCGAACCGTGCTTGCCGAGGGCGAGATGCCTGTAGCGACCGTGGAATCTGAGGCAAAGGCGGCCGGGTATTCGTGGCGAACCGTCCAACGAGCGGCCGACGGTATCGGCGTTCTTCGTCGGAAGTGCGGGTTCGACGGGGCGTGGACGTGGGCTTTGCCTGAAGGTGCCAACAGGACCCGCCGAGGGGCTGAAGAGAAAGACAACTTGGCATCTTGGCATCTTCGCGAGAATGAACCCGAAAAAGCGGTCTCCGTGCCCCAAGTTCCCGGAGATGCCACGTTGGACTATCCTGGCACGTTCGATGGATGTGCGGAGTCGGATCGGTCCCCGCCCGAGGGAATTCCGCCGGGAGTGTGGCGAAAAATCCAAGCTCGGAAGAACGACGGACTTGACTAGCGCCTGATTGTGCGTTATACTGGAGTCATGGCAATGGACTTTCGGAAGATCATCAAAGAAGCGGCAGATGCCCGAGGATGGTCTGCTTATCGACTTGGGCAAGAAGCGGGAATGCCGATTCGCACCGTGCAGGCTTATTTTGCCAGCGAGCGGGACTTGTCCGGCGGGCGGCTGGCCCGGTTGTGCAAAGCGCTGGACCTGGGGCTACGGCCCATCCGGCGGAAAGGCGGTCAGTAGTGGCGAGTATCAGCAACGATCCCAACGGCACGAAGCGGATTCTGTTTCGGACACCGGATGGCGAACGGCGGGCGATACGGCTTGGCCATATGCCCGACGATGGCGCGGCGGGCTTCCTGAAGCATCTGAAAAGCCTTCTGGCCTGCAAAGAGAACGACCAGCCAGAAAGCCCGGCGGTGGTGAAATGGCTGGGTGGACTGCCTGACCGCTTTCACGAGCAGCTGTCGGCCTTCGGGCTCGTGGAGGCCCGGCCCAAGAACCGACAGAAGGCCGTCAAGACGCTTGGGGGCTTCCTGGACGACTTCTTCGCGGCCCTTGACGTGAAGCAGGGCACGGCCACGCACTACGGACACACCCGCAAGAACCTGACCGCCTACTTCGGGGCAAGCTGCCCCCTGAACAGCATCACGCCCGAGGGTGCCGACAAGTGGCGCCAATCCCTCAGGGAATCCGGGCTCGCCAAGGCGACCATCGCGCGGCGGGTGAAGGTGGCCCGGCAGATGTTCCGACGGGCCTTCAAATGGCGCCTGATCGCAGACAACCCCTTTGACGATCTGAAGGCCGGATCGCAGGAGAACCGGGCTCGCCTGTTCTTCGTGGACCGGCCGACCATCGAAAAGGTGATCGCCCAGACGACAGACCCCGAGTGGCGATTGCTGATCGCCCTGGCTCGATACGGGGGCTTCAGGACGCCCAGCGAGTCATTCGCCTTGCGGCTGAACGACGTCGACTGGGAAGCCGGCCGGATTCTGGTCCGGTCGTGTAAGACCGAGCACATCGAGGGCAAGGACAGCCGGGTGATCCCGTTGTTCCCCGAGCTTGTGCCGTACCTGCTGACGGCCCGTGAGAAGGCCCCGGACGGCGCCGAGCATTTCATCAACCGGCAGCGGACCCGGAACCCGGCGGCGAACCTGCGGACCCAATTCGAGCGGATCATCCAACGGGCCAAGGTCACGCCCTGGCCCCGGCTCTGGCAGAACCTTCGGGCCAGCCGCGAGACTGAGCTTGCCCAGGAGTACCCCATCCACGTCGTAACGGCGTGGATCGGCAACAGCCCGAAGGTGGCACAGGCGCACTACCTGTCCGTCACGGATGACGATTATCAGCGCGCGGCGGGGTGTGCGCAGAATCGTGCGCAGGATGGCTCGATACCGGCTGATAAGGGCCGGGATACCCCCGATGGGGCGAAAGATGCAATCCCGGCCTGTACCGATGCTTATCGCCAGGGCGAGAAGCATACAGAAGCATTTAATGGGCCCGGAGGGATTCGAACCCCCGACCAAGTGATTATGAGTCACCTGCTCTAACCACTGAGCTACGGGCCC
>CAZPIO010000207.1:0-9225 GCA_964586235.1 uncultured Planctomycetales bacterium | reverse complement strand
CCCCTGTCAACCCTCGCCCCGCTCTGAACCGACCGACTCGACCTGCGCCTGTCGTCTCCTGGGTAATCCTGGATTCATAGGAGCCTGTCTTATTGCACATCGCTGGTTTCGCGCAGTCTCCCTTTGCCTGGCTTGTCGGCGGGGACGAGCCAGAAGTCGTCGATGGCCGAGGTGATGTGCCGGAATCCGTCGCGGTAGGGCATATTGACGACGAAGTTCACGTGCAGGCCGATGCGGTCGGTGCCCTTGGGCGGTTCGAGATAGAACCGGGGATTGTAAGCCTTGTCGGCATTCTGATCGTACCGGCCGACTTGGCCGGGCTGTTTGGGCACCGGCCAGTCGACGCGGAAGCCCTTGGCGCCCAGTCGCTCTTTGCCTTGCAGGTACTCGACAACCAGCTCGATATTCGTGCCCACAACGCGGAGTTGAGCGGCCTGGGCACCATCCGCGATATTCTGGACCCAGTTGAACATGAGCGTCAGCGGCGTGCCCGGCGGCAGGTCATACTTGGCGAACTGGCTGAAGGTGAATGCGTCCCTCGGCCAGCCGTCGAGGTAGGTCGTGTAGCCGTAGGTCCATCGGGCACCGTAGAAGGGGCGGTAGGTGCCGTGGTCGAAGTTCTCTCCGTACGCGTTGACAATGTCGCGAGGCTTCAGGCCGCTGCGGGGGAACGGCCATGCGGCCGGCTTGATCCAGCCCTTGAGCTCGCCTTCCCGGTCGTCCATCTCGAAGTCCCCGTTGAGCAGCATGTTGGGTGCGCCGATGATCGCAAAATGGGCGTTGTCGATGGCGACCTCGGTCTCGTACTTGGCCGGCTGGGACGCCGAGGCCCACGTGGTGCCGAAGACACGCATTCGAAGGCCCTTGGTGTTGGCCGGGATCTTGCCGAAGCCCGGTAGCCGCACGAACGTGTTGCGCTCGCCGAAGAAATCCATGGTGACGCCGTGGTGTTCGATGGCGTTGCTTTCCTGCCAGGTCGAGGCGTCGTCGTTTCCGTAGAAGAAGATCTCCCAGCCGCCGCTCTCTTCCTTGCGGTCCGGGCCGTTGTCGTTGTCATGGCCGCCGCCGGCCAGCCAGATCCAGGCCTCGTAGTACTGCTCTTCGGAGGTGAGAATGCCGGGCTTAATGATGTCCTGATCGAGAATGATTCGCCCCTTGTTCTGGCCCACTCCCATGCCCTCGAACCCGGTCGTGCCGGGCGAGAAGCCGAGCGCCCGTTCGCGGAGCATCTCGGGCGGCGCAGTCCAGGTGCCGGCATCGAACTGGACCGAGTTGATGCCCAGGGTGATCTCCTTCCAGCCGGCGTTTTCGTCCAGGAAGTAGAAACCCTTGGGATCAAGCTGGTATTCCTCGAAGCCCGGGTCCTTCAGCAGGTTCTCCCAGGCCAGGGCGTTTTGCGTCGCGGACAACGCGCCGACGATAACCAGGATTGGGCAGCGAGCTTTCATTAATAATTCCCCGCGTTTGGTGTGGTTCGTACATCGTGCCGGCTGTCAGCACCACGGACACCGGCGAGCAGTCACTCTACCGGCATTCAGCGTTCAGGTCTAATGAAACGGGGCGAGAGGCGGAAGACAGAAGACAGAAGCCTTACGGCCATGTGACCCCTGACCCCTGGCCTGAGCCTGTCGAAGGCTGCTTGCCACGGCGTAGCTCGAAGAGCGAAGCCGGGAACCCTTCCTTCGTCCTTCACAAGCCGGGAATCAGGTGCCTGCGGGTCACCTCACCGGCCTTGACCTGGTAGACCAGCATGCCGTCGTGGGCGGGGAGCGATTCGAGGGTGGCGTCTTCGACTTCGCTTCCGATCAGCCAGACGGCCACGAAAACCGCCTGTTTGGCCTTCTTTCGCACCATGATCATCGGCACGCTCGGCGAATCCGCCTGGTCGGTCGACGGATACCCGCAGACGATCACCCGCTCAACGCCCGGTTCGAGCATCCGCAGCCGTAAACGCACGTCACCATCCCGCCATTCCATCTTGATCGGCCCGCCCGGCTTGAAGCTCCGGGCATCGCGAAGCCACTTCCATGCCCCGGTCTTGGGCAGCTCAAACGGCTCGCGCGACGCCAGATCGGGGTTGCCGGCCTCGGCCATCGTCGCGTTGCCGTCGAGCACGTGGGCCACCCAGTCGATCTGCCGCTGCTTCGCTCCGCAATCCACCTGGAACACGTCAAGCACGTACTCCGGCGTCATGGCGATGGTCCGCATCTGACGTACGCCCTCGTAGAGGATGCCCTTGTCGTCCGCGGCCGTGACCCGCTTCTCCTCGGGCAGGTCGCGAAACTCGATCAGCCTCAGCATCTCGGGCACGCACCGCTGGTCGGCCCCGTCGATCATGACGGTGTTCTGGCTGAGGCCGCCGCGGTTGAGCTCCCTCTGGATCCTCGCGCTGAACGCGTGCGGCACGGTCGCCCGTCCCTCGACGTCGGCGACCAGCATCCGCTTCTGGCCGAACAGCATCAGGCTCAGCTTGTCCGCGTTGGCGTGTACGCCGCTGCGATCGTAGGTCAGCATCGCGCACCGGGCGTCGGTATCCCAGTACAGGTCATCCTGCTGCGAGCGAAGGAAAACGTATCCGTGTTCGGGCAGCAGCACCGACCCGATCCCCGGGGCCGCGACGTTCTGCGGCAACGGTGGGGCGAACAGCATTGTCGGCGAGGGCTTCTCATTGTGGCTGATCAGCCAGGCGTACTTGCTGTCGCCCCAGAGCATCCAGCACGTCTCATACAGCGTCAGGTTGTAGAGCCGCGTGTGGATCCCGTAGGCATCGCCGATCGGCGGGATCATCCCGTCGGCCGACAGAACGTCGAACATGGCGTCGAATGATTGCTTGAGCATGCGGCCGTTGCCGGCCACCAGCCCGGCCAGCCCGTCGGCCTGCCCAGCCCGCCGCTGGCAGTCGGCCATGACCAGCATAGGGGCGATGGCCGCGAACTGGTAGTTGAGGCTGCTCTCGCACCACAGGCCGTTGGCGACCAGGCCATCCTCCAGCAGCGACACGAGCCCGCGACGGCCGTGGAGGCAGTAATCGACCATCGCCGGGCGATCGTAGAACATCCCGAGCAGGCCGAGCATGGCCTTGTGCCAGGCCAGGTGATTGTTGATGCCGCCGCCGATGTTGTTGTCGATCCAGTAGACGTCGTTCTTGGCTACGGCCTTTGCCAGCCGGGTCATGCACCCGTCGATGACCTTGCGCTGCGTGGCGGGGATCAGCGGCAGCAGGGCGTCGTAGGCCTTGAGCATCGACAGGCCCCAGCCCGCGTAGTTCATCCCCACGTCGAAGTGCTCGGCCGCGAAAGAGTACGAAGCGAGATTCTTGAGCAGGGCGATGGCCTTGTCGGCGTATTCCTGTTTGCCGGTCAGCAGCCAGGCGGTTGCCAGGGTCGCGGCCGGGTGGGCATACGCGCCCGGCTTGAGCGCGGTGTTCTCATAAACCTCCGGGTAGGTCTCCTCCCACTTCTTGCTCTTGGCCTTGTCCCACCAGCTCTCGTCCAGCGGCTTGACCTCGATCTGCAGGTGCTTGTCGGCTTCGGTCTTGAGCCGTTCGAGGATGGCCTTGGCCGCCTCGTCGGTCTCCAGCCGCCCCTTGGCCCGTTCGACCTCGTCAGGGGTGAAGAACAGCCGCGGGCCCTTAACCTTGATCGCAGCCGAATCCAGGGTGCCGATGTCGGGTGCAGCCCCTTTCGCGGCAACGGCCGCCTTCTCCGCGGCCGATGCCGGGCCTGCTGCCATGGCCGCGGACAGGATGACTGCGCATGCCCGAACAAGACTGAAAGCTGAGTGCATTCGAGTGGTTCTCCCTGCAAAGCCGACGGCGCTGCAATTCATCTGGACGACGTCTTGCGCATGTCAGCAATTCACTGCCCGTGTGAACGCCACAAGAGGCCAGCCAAAGCAGAATATGGCAGCCATGAGCAATGTCAATTCCAGGGTCTCCAGAACCAGAAGCCGGATCTTTTGAGAAAGCCCGCCGACAGACCAGGGAGGGAGACCTTTGCTCATGGCCGCGGCAACGCGAGACGAGAAAACGAAGCCCACTCCTAGCGAGTCAAACGCGGCCATGTACAATGCGAACAGAGGCAGGCTGAATGACCTGGCTGGCAGCAGCATGTAGAGCCAGGCGAAGCCGACCGCCCCCGCGAGAAAGGCAACCGCTGCGCAAGCGCTTCGGCGGATGACCTTTCTTCTTACACTCGGCGATCGAAGGTAGAACGTCTCCGGACAGTTCAGGTCGAACTCCCGCCCACACTCCGGGCACCTCGGCTCCGGCAGGTGGTCGATGACGTAGCCGCAGCCGAGGTATTGTCGCGGTGGCGTCGTGTGAGTCTCAGAAACAGTGTTCTGGTCGGTCATCCGGTATGCTCATCGCCGGACAATTGCCCCTCATGACGCCAGCAGAACCTGTCCGCGGCAGTCGTCCCCTTTCCGCCTTTCGATCTGTCGTGATTCTGCCGGGCTGGCTCAGGGTTTTCCAGTCAGCATCCCGATAGCCAGCAACCCGAGCACCCCGATCATGATCATGCCGCACAGGAGCGCCACCGTCATCAGCGCGATCATGAGGCACAATTGGCCGATGATGCAAAAATCCCGCCAGAGACCGCCTGTGTCGCCGCGATCGTAGAAGAGCAGCATGTTCTTGTCCATCGCGTTCTGCAACATCAGGCTTCCAACGCCCAACATGATCAGGAGTGGCACCGTTGCCGCTATCGTCCCCCAGAAACCGGACATCATTACCACGCCCGCTCCCGGAACCACCGACGCTATGATCAGAACCAGGCCCAACAAGCCCCGTTTGCGGATCCGTTGCCAATCCGCGGGGTCGACGGTTGTGAACGTCCAGGGGTTCGCCGGGTCAAACTGGCGGCCGCATTCCGGGCATCTCGGCTCCGGCAGATGGTCAATGATGTAGCCGCAGCCGAGGCAGTACCGGACTGCAGGAGTGTCCGTGGTGTCGGCCTGCAACATAGTCAGCTCGTCGAAATCATCCCCTGGTTCGATTCAAGGCTTCGCCAACAACGGGTGTTACGAACGACACTGGCAGCAAGCTGCCAGCGATCAGAACCGCAGCGGCATCAGCGGCCGTTCGACCTGCTCGGGGCACTCGACCGGCAGTTCGGCGATGAACCGCGAACCCCGCCCCAGCTCGCTCTCCACGCGAAGTGTCCCGCCCAGCATCGCGCACAGCTCCTTGCTGATTGCCAGGCCCAGACCGCTGCCGGTGTGCTCGCGGGTGACCGACGAATCGAGCTGCTGAAACTTCTCGAAGATCCGGGCCTGGTCCTCCAGGGCGATGCCCGGGCCCGTGTCGATCACGCTAAACCGTACGCGCTGCCCGTCGTTGAGCGTTCGAACCTCCAGGCCGATGGACCCGCTCTCCGGTGTGTACTTGATCGCGTTGCTCAGCAGGTTGAACAGGATCTGACGCAGCTTGCCGGCATCCGAGTTCATCATCGGCAGGTTCTCGTCCAGATCCATGGTCATGGTCAGCGATTTCTTGTCGATGGTGGGACGCACAAAGTCGGCCAGGGCCTCGCAGACGTCGCGAAGCGAAAAAGTCGTGCGGTGCAGCTCGATCTTGCGGACCTCGATCTTCGCCAGGTCCAGCAGGTCGTTGATCAGGTCGAGCAGCCCCCGTCCGCTGACCAGGATGTTGTCCGCGAACCGGGCCGCCCGCGAGGTGTCGATCTGCCCGCCGTTGAGCATCGAATCGCGCAGCAGGTCGGCAAAACCGATGATCGAGGTCAGCGGCGTCCGCAACTCGTGGCTGACGTTGGCCAGAAACTCCGTTTTCACCCGGTTGGACTCGAACAGGGCGACATTCGTCTCGGCCAGTTCGCCGAGCTTGGCGTCGAGCGAGCGGTTGGCAGTCTCCAGCTCGGCCCGGGCCTGCTCGAGACGCCCGAGCATGTCGTTGAACGCGTCGGAGAGCTTCTCGTACTCGTCGCCGGTTTGCAGGCTGGCCCGTGCCTGAAGATCGCCGCCGGCGATGCGGCTCGACAACGCGGTCAGCTCGCGCACCGGGGCCAGAATGAGCCGCTGCGAGATCAGGTAGAACACCAGAATGGCCATGAAGCCCGCCAGCATGCCGGCCAGCACCAGGATGGCCCGAGTGAGGAACAGCATCTCGTCGGTACTGGGGGCCGGCAACTGCACGTCGATGATCCCGATCAGCGGACGGCTGGTCGGGCTCGACGCGGACGTGCCCCGGACCGCCTGAGCATAACGGTAGACGGTCGGACCGCCCGGCGGGCGGGTCTGGGCGCTTTCCCCGTTGATGCTCTCGTCACGCCGCATCCGCTCAACGCAGTCTGCCTGGAACTCATCCAGCGGCGGATACCATTGGCTGCCCAACGCCAGGGCGCGCCCCGCCGCGACGGCGGCCTCACGCAGCTTGCTGCGATACCGGTCGCGCTTCTCCGCCGGCAGCGACTCCCACATCCCATTGACAACCTGCCAGGCCGCGGGCGGCTCGATACTGCGGGTCAGCCAGGCGAGGTCCGACTTCGCCCGAGCCGAGACCGTCTCCGCCCACCGGATCAGTTCCTGCCGTTGTATCTCCGGGGCCCGCGTCTCGGCCGGCGGAAGCCTGATCAGGGAGATCTTGCAGCCTTTCGGGAGTTCCAGGTTCTTCTGGTTGACCTCCCACCACTGGTCCAGAGCCTTCTGCTGCTGACGCCAGTCGCTCCCGGCCGGATCGAGGCGGGCACTGGCCAGCACGGCCACCTGCTGGGCCCGCTGAACCTGCAACTGGTGCACGAACGAGACCATGTAGTATCCGGGCACGAGCAGCGCAGACGCGATGATCAGCAATACGGCCAATCCGAAGAGCAATTGGCACTTGCGGGCCAGCGAGATCTGGAAGACGGACAGCAGTCTCATGGGTGATTCATTGTACCTTCCGGGCTGGCCGGGTCCATGAAAGTCTGGGCGGAAGGCCTTGCCGTGTGCCACTGCTCTGTGAGCAGTGCGGAGGTGGGTGGTTCATCCGCTCCGAGGTGGCGACAGGTTGGGCAGAATGCTTGGCCACCCGTTGCCGGACCCCGACCGCAAAGCAGTCACACCACAGGGGGCCGCTCCCTCACGGTCGCCACGGCGACCAGGGTCGCGGTTCTGAAAGAACCACAGCGTCTCCCCGCCGAATCTGTCATTAACCGAGTGGCAATCGCGACACCTGCGGCTTAGACTGATCGACCATGTGGAAACGCAGGCTCTTGGCGGCGTGGGGGATCTGGCTGGCGGTCGGGGGAGTGATCGCCGTCACCGTCTGCCACGCCGTGTATCGTCAGAGCGACGCCTACCGGCGGGAGATACAGTCCGACCTGCAGCAGTTCTTTGGCCTGCCGATGGAGGTCGGCGACGTCGCCGCCCATGGCTTCACGTCGCGGCAGCTCAAGGATGTCCGCGTGTGGCTCCCCGGCAGGACGGACATGGTTTTCCGGTGCCCGCTGATCGTCTGGGACACTGCTGGCGTGCCCAATACCGAAGAGACATCCATCGACATCCACCAGGCCACCTGGATGCTTGGATCACAGGCATGGGGTTCCGGAGACTATACGCGTGTGCTCCAGGCCGGCCTGCGGCATGATTTCCAGGCCATCAGAGTGGGACTGGTCCGCTTTCACCAGGCCCGCCTCGAATGGCTCTGGCCGGGCTGTCGCCTCTATGTCGAGGGCGTCGACGGCAGGCTGGTCTTTGACGCCCACGGCCAGGGCCAGGCCGATCTGGTCTGTCACAATTTCAACGGCTACACCACCTCGGCGCCAATCCACATCTCCGCCCGCGTCGACCCCGAGGCCGAAGACCTCTTACCCGAAGTCGTGCTCGTGGTGCCCGAGCTGCCCCTCAACTCTCTGGGGCTCAACGAAATCCTCCAGTCCCAGGTGACACAGGGGGCCTTCTCGGGGACCATCACCCTTCGCCAGGCCCGCGAAGGTGACCGCCTTTCTTTTACCGGGAAGGCGGCCGGGTTGCGACTCGATGAGTGGACTCAGCGTGTTCCGGGAGGGGCCATCTCCGGCACTCTGAATCTGACCATCGAAGAAGCCGTGGTCCAGGGTCGGCAACTGCGCGACATCCGCTTCAGGGGCGAGGCCGGCGGGATTGCCGTGGACAAGCTGCTGACCAGGTTCGGTTGGCCGGAATTCGGCGGCACCGCGCGACTCCGAGTGTTCGAGGCTCACCTGACCGCTGATGCCGTTCGCAAGCTCAACGTCGCGGGTCAATGGAACGGCGGCTCGCTCGACAGCCTGTGCAGCAAGCTCCTGGGAAGAACGGGGATCGAAGGAAGGCTGGGAGCCCGCATCAACTCGCTGATCCTCGAAAACGACCAGATCGTCAGCGGCGACGTCGAATTGTCAGCCGAGCCCTCAAATGGCAGGGCGGGTACCATCCAGCGGGCCTTGCTTCTGGAGGCTTTCGAAAAGGCCTTCGGCCTGTCCCTTCCGGCGAGCCTGCTGCCCGAACGAGTCGAGTACGTCCAGATGGGCGTCCGGATTCTCATCGATCGCCGCGAGGCTCGAATCCTCTGCGGGCAAGGCCCCGCCGGCCCGGCCGTGATTACCACCCGCGTGCTCGGACAGAATCTCCCGCTTGGAGGACAACTGGACGTGCGGGTCCCCATCGACGAGATTCGCGCGAAGGTGGAAGAACCGCTGGACGACCTCAAACGTGATCTCCGGAAACGCCTCGGGGCTCCGGCCGGTCCGTTCTCCACCTCACGTCCCGCCGCCGCCACCGATCCTGAGTGACCGACGGCGCGCCCCTGCGCCGCTGCCGCCTGTGGATCTCTCGACCGAGGCCTCGGGGATGGACTGTGCGTAAGTTTCGACCTGCCAGAATGATGCATTCACCCCTGACCCATCGATTTTCCTCTCGGTCCGCAAGAGTCCGGGCGCCTCGACTTGAACAGCCGCCGAACCCCCGTAGAATCTTGCCTGCTGAGCGTCGGGCAAATCGAGCGGGGTGAAATCCGGCCGTTTGTTGACCCGCAGCACGGGATGACCGGGCGATCTGCCCCTAAGATCCCTGCGACACTGTTTCGTGGCATGAACGACGATTGGAGCGAGCGATGGCAAAGCAGCAAGTCGGACTCATCGGGTTGGCGGTCATGGGCGAGAACCTGGCTCTTAACATCGAAAGCCGCGGGTACTCGATGGCGGTGTTCAACCGGACGTACAAGAAGACCGAGGACTTCATGAACGGCCGGGCCAAGGGCAAGAAGTTCGT
>CAZPIO010000206.1:0-9485 GCA_964586235.1 uncultured Planctomycetales bacterium | reverse complement strand
TCGCAGATGATCCCCTTGTGCTTGGTGCCCTTGTACTTGCCGCAGGCGCACTCCCAGTCGCGCTCCGGCCCGAAGATGCGTTCGCAGAACAGGCCGTCCTTCTCCGGACGGTAGGTGCGATAGTTGATGGTCTCCGGTTTCTTGACCTCGCCGAAGGACCAGCTTCGGATGTCGTTCGGAGAAGCCAGGGAGACCTTCACGCTGCCGTAGTCGTTAATGCGATCGTAAATGTTCTCGGCCATTGGTTCAGGGTCCTTTGCAGAAGGAACACCGTTCGTTTTCGTCGCCATCGGCCCCCTGCGGGGGCCGCCTCGCTCGAAGGCCGGCCGGCCCGGCCCGAGCTGGTCACGCCACCCGGTTCTTCTCGAGCTGGATGTTCATGCCCAAGCCCTTGATCTCGTTGCACAGTACGTCGAACGACACCGGCGTTCCGGCTTCGAGCGTGTTTGTGCCCTTGACCATCGATTCGTAGATCTTGGTCCGGCCCTCGACGTCGTCGCTCTTGACCGTCAGCAGTTCCTGCAGCACGTAGGCGGCGCCGTAGGCCTCCAGGCCCCAGACCTCCATTTCGCCGAACCGCTGGCCGCCCGTACGGGCCTTGCCGCCCAGCGGCTGCTGGGTGATCAGGGAGTAGGGGCCGGTTGCCCGGGCGTGGATCTTGTCGTCCACCAGGTGGTGCAGCTTGTTCATGTAGAGGTAGCCCACGGTGACCGGCTGGTCGAACGGTTCGCCGGTGCGTCCGTCAACGAGCCTGACCTTGCCGCCCCTGGGCATCTCCACCAGGATCTCGCGGGTCTGGCCGGCCTGCTGGAGCGCCTCGGGATTCTGTCTGCGCTGCCGGACATACTCGTTGGCCTCGCGGACGCATTGGTCGATCTCCTTCTCGTGAGCCCCGTCGAACACCGGGGTGACCGCCTGGAAGCCGAGAATGGCCGCTGCCCAACCGAGATGCGTTTCCAGAATCTGGCCGACGTTCATACGCGAGGGCACGCCCAGCGGGTTCAACAGGATGTCGACCGGCGTGCCATCCTCCAGGAAGGGCATGTCCTCCTCGGACAGGATGCGGGCGATGACGCCCTTGTTCCCGTGGCGGCCGGCCATCTTGTCGCCCACCGCCAGTTGCCGCTTGGTGGCGACATACACCTTGACCATCTCCAGCACGCCGGAAGGCAGCTCGTCGCCTCGCTTCATCTGGGCGAGCTTCCGCTCGCGCTCCTCGATGAGGTCGCGGATCCGCGGCCAGTAGCGTTCGATGACCTTCTGGGCATCCTCGCGGGCGGAGGCGGGCTTGATCCACCTGACGGTGCCCGACTCGATCTGCGACTTGAACGATTCGACCTGCTCCAGGATCACTTCCATTGACTCGGACTTGCCGACCTTCTGCTTGGTCGAGGGGTCGACCATCACCTGGCTGGTGGTCGTCTCGATCGCCTCGCACATCTTGCGGAACACCGACACGATCTTGGTGTCCTGAAGCTTTTTGTAGTCCCTCATCTGGATGCTGAGGTTCTTCTTCTGCTCGTCGGTCAGATGCATCCGGCGGCTGAACCATTTGGTATCGATGACCACGCCTTCCTCGCCGGCCGGCAGCTCCAGCGAGTCGTTCTTCACGTCCTCGCCCGCGCGGCCGAAGATCGCATAGAGCAGCTTCTCTTCGGGCGACAGCTCGCTCTTGCTCTTAGGGCTTACCTTGCCGACCAGGATGTCGCCGGGGCCCACCCGCGTGCCGATCCGGACGATGCCGTTCTCGTCCAGGTTGGCCAGAGCCTTCTCCGAGACGTTCGGGATGTCGCGGGTGAACTCCTCGCGGCCCAGTTTGGTTTCGCGGATCTCGATGTCGTACTGGTCGATATGGATGCTGGTGAACACGTCGTCCTTGAGCAGCCGTTCGCTGATCAGGATGGCATCCTCGAAGTTGTACCCGTCAAAGGTCATGAACGCGACCAGGACGTTGCGGCCGAGGGCCAGCTCGCCGTCCTTGCAGGCGGGGCCGTCGGCAATAATGTCGCCGGCCTTGACCTTCTGCCCCATCTTCACCACCGGCTTCTGGTTCAGGCAGGTCCGCTCGTTGAGCCCCTGGAACTTCCGGAGAACGTACTCGTCGGTTCCGTCGATTTCGATATGCATGGCATCCGCGGCCGTTACCGTGCCGCCCCGGGAGGTCCGGATGACCATGCCGCTGTTGACCGGCACGAGCTTCTCCATGCCGGTGCCGACGAGCGGCGGCTCGCACTGCAGCAGGGGGACCGCCTGCCGTTGCATGTTCGATCCCATCAGCGCGCGGTTTGCGTCGTCATGCTCCAGGAAGGGGATCAGGGCTGCGGAAACGCCGACCGTCTGCTTCGGCGAGATGTCGATGTAGTCGATCTCCTTCGAATCGACCATCGCCAGTTCGCCGTTGACCCGTGCGAGAACCGGACCGGGCTTGACCTTGCCGGTCTCGGGTTCGACTGACTCGGGCGGGGCCAGCACCGTTCTCATCTCCTCGTCGGCCCGCAGCATCGCGATGTTGCCGTTGACTTTGCCCTTTTCCACCTTGCGGTAAGGGGTGACCAGGAAGCCGTAGTCGTCGACCGTGCTGTAGATGCTCAGCGAGGCGATCAGTCCGATGTTCGTGCCTTCGGGCGTCTCGATGGGGCAGATCCGGCCGTAGTGGCTGATGTGCACGTCGCGGACCTCGAAGCCCGCCCGCTTGCGGTTCAAGCCGCCGGGGCCGAGGGCCGAGAGGCGCCGCTCGTGGGTCAACTGGCTGAGCGGGTTGGTCTGATCCACGACCTGCGACAGTTCACCGCGGCCGAAGAAGAATTCGATGCTCGACGAGATGCTCTTGGAGTTGACCAGCTCGGCGATGCGGCCGAGGTTCTCGGGGTCCTTCAGGCTCATCCGCTCCTGGACGGTGCGGCGGAGCTTGAGGAAGCCCTTGCGCATCTCCTCGGCGGCCAGCTCGTCGATCGTCCGCAGCCGGCGGTTGCCCAGGTGGTCGATGTCGTCGACCTCGTAGGTGCTCTCGCCGCTTCGCAGCAGCATCAGATATCGCAGGGAGTTGACCACATCCTCGACGCGGAGGGTCATCTCGGTCTCGGGGACGTTCTGGTTGAACTTGCGGTTTAGGCGGAAGCGGCCGACCTTGCCCAGGCGGTAGCGGTTCTCGTCGAAGAACTTCTCGTGGAAGAGCTTCTGGGCCTTCTCGAGCTGCGGCGGGTTGCCCGGGCGCAGCTTGGCGTAGATCTTGAGCAGGGCGCTTTCGTAATCGTGGCAGCCGTCCTCGGCCATGGTGTTGAGGATTAACGGGTCCGACACCTGCTCGATGACCGCCACGCTCTTGATGTCCGATTTCTGGAGGCGATTGATCGCGTCGCCGATCTGGCAGCCGCCCTTGACCAGGACGTCGCCGCTCTCGGCGTCGACGATGTCGCTGACCGCGTACATGTCGGGCCTGAGGGCACTGACCTTCACGTTCTTGATCTTGCTGTCGTAGAAGGTCTTGATGATCGCCTCGTTGGTGGAGTACTCGGGCCCCATGGCCCGCAGGAAGGTGGTGGCCGCGATCTTGGCGGACTGATCGATGCGGACGGCAAGTACGTCCTTCTTGGTGACGTTGATCTCCATCCAGCTCCCGCGCTCGGGGATGATCCGGCAGCCGTGGAGGGCCCGGTCGCCCTCGGCCTGGGCCTTGATGAAATCCACGCCGGGGCTGCGGTGGAGCTGGTTGACGATGACCCGCTCGGCGCCGTTAATGATGAACTCGCCGCCACCCATCATCACCGGCAGCTCGCCGAGATAGATCGCGTCCTCGTTGATCTCGTCGCGGTCCTTGCGGAGAAGCCGCACGTGGACCCGGAATGGCATGCCGTACGTCAGCCGGAGCTGGCGGCATTCGTCCGGGGTGTAGCGGGGCTTGCCCAAATCGTAGCAGATGTACTCCAGCGACATGTTCCCGTCGTAGCTCTGAATCGGGAACACTTCGCGCAACAACGCCTCCAGGCCGATGCACTGCCGCTTGTCGGGCGGATCATCCGCCTGGAGGAACCTTGCATACGACTCCGTCTGGATGCGCGTGAGCGGCGGAATCGGAATGGTGTCTCCGAGCCGGCCGAACGTTCGTACTCCCTTGAGATTGAGCATGCCAGAGTTCCTTTCCTAGGGCTGAAGCGTGAGCCCGTCGCCCGGTGCCCGCAATGGGGCGACCGGTCGCCGTGGCAAATACTCGCCGCGGCGCGTCGCGTCGGAAGAGACCGACATCCTTCGCGTCAACCGCGTCATGCCTCAAACAGCCTTCAGGACGGAAGAGCCAACGCGAGGCCATCTGTTCGACTGGCGGTCCTGTGGACACCGGGTCCCGTCTTGCCCGGCGCGCCAGCCGATCCCGCCTCGCGGAGGAGGGAATTCGTTTCTTTTATACGTCAAACCTAGCAGAGTTCATATTCGCCGTCTGCCTGACGAGAGCATGCATTGTTTGGCGGTCAGCGCTCTCGCCGCCCCTTTCCTCCGTTGCCCACCGGAGATGCGCGCACAGCCCCCGGTTTCGATAGCCCCTTATTGTAGCTTCTCGACCCCGGACTGCAAGCCCCAGCGACCGCCCGCCCCGCTTGTTGCTCGGGGCGGGCAGAGCCCCTTGGCCGTCCCGGTACCGTCCACGGAGCTCGAACTGCTGACCGAACGGCAGGTCCACCGTTTGCCCCAACCGGCGTCTCCACAGACCATGCCGGCCGTACGGAAACACATAAACCCTTGCTGTTACTTGACTTCGACCTGGGCGCCGGCTTCTTCAAGCTCTTTCTTGAGCTTCTCGGCCTCATCCTTGGGCACACCCTGCTTAACCGCCTTGGGCGCGCCTTCGACCAGATCCTTGGCCTCCTTAAGACCCAGGTTGGTGGCCGCCCGAACGACTTTGATCACGTTGATCTTCTTCTCGCCGGCGCTCTTGAGGATGACGTCGAAGCTGGTCTGCTCCTCGGCCGGCGCAGCCGCTCCGCCGCCGCCAGCCGCCGGACCGGCCATGACCACCGCGCCGCCGCCGGCCGGCTCTATGCCGTGCTTCTCCTTCAAACAATCCACGAGTTCCTGGGCTTGCTTGAGGGTCAATGCCACAATTTTGTCCGCCAGCGCGATTGTCTCGGCGCTGAACTCTTTCGCAGGTGCATCCGCCATTGTCTTCAGACTCCCGTCATCATGATGCAGTCCGCCGACCGCCTGATAGGTGACATCCCGTTGATGTCATTTAACCCGTCAAGGCGGGCCAATCCGCGAACGGCCGGGCCGACTGCTGAAAAGACCTTTCTGTTGATTCATTCCTCCCCGGCGTTCCCAGCCGGACGCTCGTCCCGGTTCCGCTCCGTCCCTGGTTGCGTTGACCGCGGCCAGGTGCTCGCGTTTTCCCGCCTTGCACGAGAGGCGGTGTCACCGGACGTCACTCTCCACCCTCTTGCTTGTCCGCGATGGCCTTGAAGCAGCCGGCCAGAAGACCGCCCGGCCCGCCGATGCAGCCCGCGAGTCTTCGCCCGGGGCTGGCGATCAGCATGGCTACCTCGGCGAGCAGATCGCCGCGGCTCTTCATCTGAGCCAGTCGTTCGACGTCCAGCAGATCCGGGTCGCCTTCGAAGATTCCCTTCTTCAGCTCGATGGCCGGGTACTTCTTCTTGAGTTCCACCAGGGTCTTGGCCACGTCGATGATCGACTCGCCGCCGATGACCAGCGCACAAGGTCCTTCCAGGGCGCCGGCCAGGGGCGCCAGCGGACCGTCCAGGCATGCCCGACGGAGCAGGCTGTTGCTCACCACCTGGAGCGATATCTTCTTCGCTCGCAACTCGCCCCGGAGCCTGTTCGTCGAGATCGCATCGAGGCCGATGACGCTCACCACACAGGCGCTCGTGAGGTCGTGGTAACGTCCTTGATACTCGCTGGTGATCAGATTCTTTACAGGTTTGCTCATGTCAGTGCTTTCGATATCCGGTTGCCGGCGGGGCCGTCCGCCACGTGCATCCGCAAACAATACCTCAATCATTCAACGCCGCTCAGGTCACATCCAGCGTCACCGATGGTGTCATCGTCGCCGTCAGGCAGACTCGCTTGAAGTACTGACCCTTGGCCGTGGCCGGCTTGATCTTCCGGATGTGGGCGATGAACGCCTCTATATTCTCCACCAGGTCCAGCTCGGCGAAGCTCACCTTGCCGACCGCCGCGTGAACGTTGCCCCCGGCGTCAGTGCGGTATTCCACCTTGCCGGCGCCGTACTCGCGGACGGCCGTCTCGATATCCGGCGCGACGGTGCCGGACTTCGGCGAGGGCATCTTGCCCTGGGGGCCCAGCACCCGGCCGAGCTTGCCCACCTTGCCCATGACGGCGGGGTGAGCAACGGCCACGTCGAAGTCGGTCCAGCCGTCGTTGATCTTCTTGATCAGGTCGTCGGCGCCGGCTTCGACCGCTCCGGCGGCCTTGGCCTTCTCGACCATGTCATCCGGGCAGAAGGCCACCACCCGTTTGCTCTTGCCGATGCCCTTGGGCAGCGACACCGCCCCACGAAGAGCCTGGTCGGCCTGCCGGGCATCGATGCCCAGCCAGCAGACGAGCTCGACCGTCTGGTCGAAACCCTTCTGCTTCTTGAGGCCCTTGTAGTCGTTCTTCTGAGGCTTTGCGATGGCCATCGCCTTGATGAGTTTCACCGCTTCCGGGATCGGCACGCGGGTGGCCGCGTCACCGCGCGTCTCCAATTGAAGCTTGTACCTGGCACTTTGTCTCGGCATATCACTGCCTCCCACTGAAAAACCGTTTTCGGGCCCGTGGTCAGGCCCTGACTTCGATATCCGGGGACCGCTTTTCCGGCCGCCCCCGTGGCAGTCGGCCGCCGCATCATCCGTCGCGGCGAGCCGATGCGTCTGTTTCGAATTACCCCTCGACCACCTCGATGCCCATGGACCGGGCCGTCCCGGCGATGATCCGGTCCGCGTGTTCCAAATCGAACGCATTGAGGTCCTTGACCTTCCGTTCGCTGATCTTGCGGACCTGCGACCAGGTGACCTTGCCGACCTTCTCCTTGTTGGGCACGCCGCTGCCCTGGGCGATGCCGGCGGCCTCCTTCAGCAACACGGCTGCCGGCGGGCTCTTGACGATGAAGGTGAACGTCTTGTCCTTGTAGACCGTGATCTCCACGGGCACGATCATGCCGTTCAAAGCCCCTGTCTGGGCGTTGAACTGCTGAACGAACTGCCCGATGTTCACGCCGTGCTGACCGAGAGCCGGCCCGATCGGCGGGGCGGGCGTCGCCTTGCCGCCCTGGGCCTGCAGCTTGATTTTGACGAGGATTTCCTTGGCCACGTTGTCAACCTCTCCCGGGGCCGGTGTCCGGACGCTTCCGCCGACACACACCCCGCTGAACGATGCACCTGCCGGTGCCTACATCTTCTCCAACTGCCAGTATTCGACGTCCACCGGCGTGGATCGCCCGAAAATCGTCAGCAGCACCGTCACGATGCCTTTCGTCTCGTCGATGGTCTCGACGGTGCCCTCGAAGTTCTGGAACGACCCTTCCTTGATCTTGACCTTGTCGCCCTTGGCGAACTCCAGACCCTGGAGAGAAGCCTCGTCGTCGGGCTTGGCCGCCGCCAGCAGCATCATCTCCACGTCGTGATCCTTCATGCTCGTCGGCTTGCCATCGGAACCGATGAAGTCGCCGACGCCCGTGGTCTCCTTGACCAGGAACCAGACGTTTTCGGGGATCGTTCCGTCGGACTCCGCGGCCATCTCCACGAACACGTAGCCGGGATACAGCTTCTTCTCGATAATCTTGACCTGGCCGCCTTTCATCCGCTTTTCCTTGGCGGTAGGCACCAGGATCCGGCCGATGCGCTCCTGGAGGTTCTCGATGCGCACCTTGCGCTCGAGGGTCTCACAAACCTGGTCCTCCTTGTTGCTGGCGACACGGAGCACGTACCACTTCATGCCGGCGCGGGTGGGTTCGACCCCCTTGACCGCCGGAGCTGCCTCGCCGCCCGACGCGCCCCCGGCAGGGGTCGCATCAGGTGCCGGTGTCACGTTGCCGTTATCCGCCTCGGGCGAGGTCATGTTTCACTCCCGAACAGGCGGGCCAAGCTGGGAGCAGCCTTGAGCACACCAATCGTCCTGAAAAACAGCATGAACCCGATATCGCACATGAACAGGAATACACCCAGAACAATCACCGTGAAAACCACGACCTTCGTGGATCGCGTCAACTCTTTTCGGGTTGACCAGCGGACCTTCTTCATCTCGCCTTCGGTGGCGATGAAGAAGTCGTTGGCCTTTCGGGACAACCCGACGAGCCAGTACACCACGATGCCGACCGCGATCAGGAAACCCGCCGGAACGCCGTACTGCAGCGGGAGCAGGACCGAGGGATCGAGATTCAGGCTCTCGATCTGGTTCATGAGGAAATACGCCCCGCACACGGCCAGCACACCGATGCCGATGGCCGTACCGAGGCGGGTGTAATACCCCTGGCCCGGCTTGTACAGCCGCAGGGCGAAACCGCCGCCTTCCGGAGCTTCCGCCGCCGGCCGCTTCTGCGGTTGTGCCTCGCGCGATTCTCCGCTCAGAACTTCGTCGCTCACCGCGGACACCTCTTGCCCGTTCGACAGATCCTTCAACTCAGTCCCTTTCGCCGCCTCGCTTCCGCCCCCGGCTGAAGAGCAACCGGACCAGTCCCGAGCTGCGGGACGAACAGGAGTGGAGGGACTCGAACCCCCAACCGCCGGTTTTGGAAACCGGTGCTCTAGCCAATTGAGCTACACTCCTTGGCGGGCCGTCTGGCACAAGCCAACCGCCTCGGCCAAGGCCGATTTCCGAGCAAGACGCAGCGCCCCGTCCCGTGTCACGGGCCGATGGCGGCCGCTACTTGCGCTTGACCTTGTGCACCGTCCGTTTGCGGCTTCGCGGGCAGTACTTCTTCAGCTCCAGCTTGGGGGTACCCCCTTGTACGTTCACCGAGGTGCGGTAGTTCAAGTCGCCGCACTCGGAACACTGAAGCCAGACAAATTCTCGCTTCGCTGCCTTCGCCATGGCACCTCATCTCAGAGACAATGGCAAAGGCCGGCTGTCACCGGCCTCCGCCCAAAAATCTGTCGATCCATCACCCGGCTCACCGCTCGCACGCATCGAGCAGCGGGAAACCGGTGCTACTCCACAATTTTGACCACCACGCCCGAGCCGACCGTGCGCCCGCCCTCGCGAACGGCAAACCGGAGGCCTTCCTCCATGGCGATCGGCTTGCCCAGCTCGACCTTCAGGAGGACGTTGTCGCCGGGCATGCACATCTCCGCCCCGCCGAGCAGCGTCAGGCCGCCGGTCACGTCTGTCGTCCGGAAATAGAACTGCGGACGATAGCCGCTGAAGAACGGCGAGTGACGGCCACCCTCCTCCTTGGTCAGGACGTACACCTGGGCCTCGAACTTGGTGTGCGGGGTGATCGTTCCGGGGGCGGCCAGCACGTGACCGCGCTCCAGCTCGTCCTT
>CAZPIO010000205.1:0-9669 GCA_964586235.1 uncultured Planctomycetales bacterium | reverse complement strand
CGCATCTTCTCCATCCTCATGGGCGACAACGTCGAGCTGCGGCGCCAGTTCATCGAAACCAACGCCGCGCACGTGAAAAACCTGGATATCTAGACAGCGATGGCCTGCGGTCACGCTGTGCTCCCGAGTATGGGTTCTCTTTTCCTGACGTCAGACCCCATGAATCCTTCTGGTACTGATTCGTGTAATTCGTGTGATTCGTGGTTATAAAAGAGGTAAGTGGACAGATGTTGACCACGAATCACACGAATGACACGAATGGAGGTTGATGGTGGAGATCGTCTACAAAGATGAGAGCTTCCGGATCGTTGGTGCGTGCTTCGAGGTGTATAGTGACAAAGGTTGTGGTTTCCATGAGCCCGTGTATCAGGAGTGCCTTGAGATCGAGTTCGCACTGCAGGGAATACCGTTCAAGGCTGAGCAGGAACTCGGGCTGACCTATAAAGGAAGACCTCTGAAGCAAGTCTACAAACCAGACTTTGTCTGCTTCGATAAGATCATCGTGGAACTCAAGGCGGTGTCGGCGCTGAATGACGAGCATCGGGCCCAGGTTCACAACTATCTCAAGGCAGCCGGGATGAAGCTTGGCCTGCTGATCAACTTCGGTCATCATCCCAAGCTGGAGTATGAGAGAATAGTGCGATGATCCGGTGCAGGTTGGCTGGCGTTCCGGCCCCTCGATTGCACCCGTGGCCGCGCTGCTTATTGTCTCGTTCAGAGCGTGTTCGTCGGCTCGCGCGCTCACGTGGAGGCGAGTGCACCTCGCAGCGCCCGGAGAAACTGTTCGACGTCTGCCATTGTGTTGTAGCCGTGAATTGCGACCCGCAGCCGGCCCGCGTGGCACATGATGTGGATTCGCCGGTCGTGCAGGGAGCGGTGGATTCGCTCCGCCTCCGGATGGCGAAAGGCCAGAATCCCCGCCAGGCTCGCGGGCTCATCCGGTGTCAGCAGGTCCACACGAAGCCGCTTCAGGCCGTCCAGGCAGGCGAGGACCAGCGGCCGGGCGCAGGCGTCGATCGCCGGCACGCCGACGGATTCGATATAGGCCAGCGCGGCACTCACGGCGTAGGCCGCCGGGTAGTTGGGCATGCCCACCGCAAAACTCGCCGCCCCCGGCCGGGTCACCACGCGATCGAACCGGTCGGGCGCGAATGCGTTCTCCAGGTTGAACCACCCGCCCGCCGGCACCGTCAGACGCTCGGCGCGGGCCTTCGGCACGCCCACCAGCCCGCCGCCGTGGCTGGCCAGGATCCACTTGTGCGTCGAGCTGATCACCAGGTCCGCGCCGCTCAGGTCGAGCGGGATCCGGCCCAACGCCTGGGTCACGTCGACCGCCAGCAGCGCGTCCGAATGCCGCCGCAGGGCCTCAGCCAGATGGGGCAGCGACACGGCGTAGCCGTTGAAGAAACTCACCAGCGATGTGCTAACCAGGCGCGTTGCGGAGCCCAGCAACGAGATGAGATCTTCCGTACGCAGCACCCCTTCTCGCGACCGCCACAGCTTCACCGTCGCCGGGCAGGTCGGCTGAAGCCACGGCGTCACACCGGCGGGATAGTCAAGATCGTTGACCACGACCTCGTCGCCCTCGCGCAGCCGCATTGCCAGGGCCGCGAGGTTGTATGCCTCCGAGGAGCATGAGCAGACGGCCACCTCGTCCACGGCAAGGCCCAGGGCCGCGGCGGCGCGGGTTCGAGCGCCCAGCCACTGGGCTTCGTGGAGTTTGCGTCCATCCATGCCGAGCAGCTTGTCGCGGCCGTACTGAGCAAGCGCATCGAGCACCGGCGGCGGCGGGATGCCTTCCGCGGCGGTGTTGAGGTAGGTCATGTCCGCGAGCGAGGGGAAGTCACGTTGGCGGGATTCTTCGGTAAGCACGGGACCTCACAATCTGACCTCAGGCATCCGCGGCGGCCCTCTCAAGTTGTTCGAGCCATCGCTGGACCTGCACCGCGTCCGCGTAGGTCGCTCCAAGGGGGACTGCCGCGACACCGCGCACCACCCGGCAGAAACAGCGAAGCTCTTCCGCGAGCATGCCCGAAGGCGCTGTCGGGTCGGCTCGGATTTCGAGGGCCATGGGCCAGTGGGCCCGTTCATCCCAGACCTCGATCGGCCTGGGATTCGGTTCGATGCGGGCCGCCCATCCGCGGCCGAATACCTCAAGTCGATCAAACCCATCGCTGGACATCCCCGCGGGCGTCAAGAAAGACGCGGTGTAAGTCGCCACGGCCCCATCCGCCCACGCCAGCTCGGCCGCGGCCAGGTCGCACACCCCGCGCTCGTTGCGGCGCAGCCTGGCGTGAAAATGCACCGGTTCGGCCCGGCCGACGAGCGCCAGCGTCGCGTACAGATCGTGCACCATCAGCAGGTGCAGCGGGCTCTCACCGGGGAAGAGGTCCATGGTCGCAATCGGGCGATGGCGAACGCCGTTGAGGTACACGATCGGGCCGCGCTGCCGGACCTCGTCCACGAGTTGCCGCAGTTCGGTGTTGAAGAGCAGAATGTGCCCCATCATCAGGTTGCTCGAATCGCCCTGAACCAGCGGCGCCAGGCTCGAGGCCTCGTCCAGGCTCTCCGCGAGGGGCTTCTCGATCAGCACCGGCAGGCCTCGCTCGAGCACCTGTCGCGCGACCGAAACGTGCGCGGCGGTCGTCGTGGCCACGATCCACGCTTCCGCCCGCGATTCGTCGAGGGCAGCGTCAACCTGTGACCAAACCGGTACTCTGGGCAGGAGCTCGCGAATTCTCCCCAGACACTCCGGCCGCGGGTCGACCACGCCGACCAGGCAGGCGTCGCCCAGCGCATGGGCAGTCAGCGCGTGCAGCCGGCCGAAATTGCCCGCCCCAATGACCCCCAGCCGGACAGGTTCGCGTGCTTGTTGCGTCATCGGATGTGCTCCAGCGGCAAACACATCAGGTGCAGATAAACCTCCACGGCCTTGTGCAACTGGTCGAGAGCCAGCCACTCATCGCAGGAGTGCGCCTGGGCCACGTCGCCCGGCCCGAGGACCACCGCCGGGATGCCGGCCTCGGCGAACGTGCTGGCATCGGTGGCGTAGCCGACGCCGACGCCGTGTGAGGGCATGCCCATCTGCCGCAGGACCTGCCCCACGGTCTCGATGAATGCCTCGCTGCCGCGCGGGTCCAGCGGCGGATCGACAAAAATCACCCGCTGGGACACGTTCAGCCGCGAGTCCTGCCGGCGCAGCTCATCGAGCAGCACCTCCACGGCGGGAAGCACGCTGTTCGCGTCTTCCCCCGGCACGACGCGGCGGTCGATCTGGATCTCGCACGATTCCGGGATGACATTGATCTGCACGCCGCCGCGGATCACGTTGATGCTGCACTGCGCCTTGCCGGTCAGCGGGTGCGAGGCCGCCAGCGACGGAATGTATTGCGATTCCAGCAGCTCGATGACCTTGACCATCATGCTGATGGCCGATCGACCTTTGGACGGATCGGACGAATGAGCAGCGATGCCTTGGGTCTGGATCGCCCAGCGTACCACGCCGTTGTGCGCCGCCACCGGCCGCAGCAGCGTCGGCTCGCCGACAATCACGCCCGCCGGCCGGAACTCGAGCGAGGGCAAATGCCGCGCGACGAATGCCCGGATACCGCTCTTTCCGATTTCCTCGTCAAGCGTGTAAAGAATGGCGACGTTGTTGGGCCTTTCGGCCCGTTCGGCGTAGAGCCGCAAGGCCCAGAGCATCGCGGCCCCGGACCCCTTGGTATCGCACGAACCCCGGCCGTAGATGCGCCCCTCGCGAATGCGCCCGGCGAACGGCTCGACGGTCATGCCTTCGACGCTGACGGTGTCCAGGTGACTCTCGAACAAGAGCCAGGGCCCGCGGCTGTTCGTGCGGCAGGAGAGCAGCAGGTTGAACCCGGAGTCATCCACCGGAAACCGCGTTGCCGCGAAACCGAGTGCCGATCCTGCGGATTCGAGGAATTCCGCCAGCCCCCGTTCGGGGAAAGGCCGCCCTGACACGTTGGCGTTCACCGTGTCGAAACCGACCATGGCCTGGAGAAGGGCCTCACACGATTGGAGTGCCTGGGTTGACATCTTTGCCCGCCGTTCGGCCTTGGCGCGGTCTGCGTGCGCGAATCAGGGCATGGCCGCGATACAGTCCACCTCGATCAGGATCCCGGGCAGAGCGAACTCCGCCCCCACCGTGGTACGGGCCGGTCGATGGTCGCCGAGCCACTCGGTGTAGCACGCGTTCATGGCCGCAAAGTCGCGTTCGACGTGTCTGAGGAAGATCGCGCATTTGAGAATGCGGCGTCGGGACGTGCCCGCCTCGCCGAGAATGTCATCGATGTGGCTAAAGACCTGCCGGCACTGGTCGGCGATGTCGGGCGAAACCAGCTCGGTCGTGCCGGGCCGGAAGCCGACCTGGCCCGAAACGTAGACCATCCCGCCGTGAACAACCGCCTGCGAGAGCGGCACAAACGTCGACGGGCGTACGGACGCGATATCTCCCATGAGATCCTCCTGCAACTGGCAGCTGCCAGGCCGCCGGCGGAGATCTGCGCCAGTCCGAGGAAACGGTCGGCCTGCATCAGCGGACACCTTCGAGGGCATCCGTCCGCAACGTGAAAGCGCACGCCAGCGCGAAAACTCTACAAGGAGTTCAACCCGTCGGCAAGCCGGCCGAAGGGTGTGCACGAGCGACCGAAAAGACTCCGTCCGCGCCGCATCGGGCCATCGAGGCCTGGTCACTTGGGATTTGGTTGTCGGTCATTTCCCTCTCTCCGCGTCTCCCCATGGCCGCGTCTCCGCGTCCTTCTCTCTCCCTGGCGATCAGCGATATGCCGTACTATAATCCGGCCATGATTCCACGAAGAATAGTCACCGTTCTCTGTCCCGTCATTTTGTTCGGAGCAAGTTCGACCATGGCATCAGCACCGGGCCGCTGGGCCTACCAGGAGAGCCGGCTGGACAACGGCCTGCGCATACTGACGCTTGAAGACCACCGTTCTCCCCTCGTGAGCGTGCAGGTCTGGTTCCACGTCGGCAGCAAGGATGAGGACCCTCAGCGGCAGGGCTTTGCCCACATGTTCGAACACATGATGTTCCGCGGCACCGACCGCATCGGCCCGCAGGACCACTTCCGCTACCTCAACCGCTACGGCGCCCGAGTCAACGGGTACACCAGCTTCGACGAGACGGTTTACTGGGAGGTCCTGCCGGCGTCGCAGCTCGATTTGGCGCTCTGGCTCGAGGCCGAGCGGCTGGCGCACCTGAAGATCAACGAGGAGTACTTCGCCGCCGAGCGCAACGTGGTCAAGGAAGAGCGGCGGATGCGCTATCTCAACCGCCCGTACGGAAAGCTCTACGAGACGCTCTTCGCCGAGGCGTTCAAGGTGCACCCGTATCGCTGGACGCCCATCGGGAACATCCCGCACCTCAACGCCGCGACCGCGGACGAGCTGCGCGAGTTTTTCAACAAGTTTTACGTGCCCAACAACGCCACGCTGGTGGTGGTGGGTGATATCCGCAGCGAGGATGTGTTCGCCAAGGCCCGACAGTATTTCGGCAAGATCCCACGGCGGCCGGACCCGCCTCGGGTCACCGTCACCGAGCCGCCGGGCGACAAGCCGCGCCGCGTCGAGATCGCCGATCGCGCCCCGTCGCCCCGAGTCGTCATTGCCTACCACGGTCCGGACGCCCGCGACCCCGACAGCCTGGCTCTCGAGGTGCTGTCGCGGATTCTCTCGTCGGGGCAGAGCAGCCGCCTGTACCGCCACCTGGTGCAGGACAAGGCCATCGCGGTCAGCGTTTACGCGGCCAGCGAGCAGCTCGAGCAGGCCGGCCTGTTCACCCTGTCGGCCATCCTCAAGCCCGACGTATCGATCGAGACCGGCGAACAGGCGTTGCTGGACGAGATCAAACAATTGCTGGAAAAGGGTATCGAGCCCGCCGAACTCGAAAAGGCCCGCAATCAGGCCCTGGCCGAGTACGTCCGGCGCGGCGAGACCGTGCAAGGCCGCGCCGACCTGCTGGGCTACGCGGCCGTGATCCTGCAGGACCCCGACCGTGTGAACACCGACCTGGAGCGGACCCGGTCGCTGACCGCCGAGCAGATCATGAAGGTGGCCAGGCGCGTGTTCGCCGATTCCGGACGTGTGACCGTGGTCATCCGCCCGGACCCGAACCCTCCGACCGAGCCCGAGGAGGATACCAAGCCTCCGCAGGAGGCCCCCGTCCCCGATCTGCCGCCGCCGGCCGATATGCCCAAGGGGCGCCCGCCGCAGCCCGTGGAACTGCCGCACCCCGTGGTCCGCAAGCTCGCCAACGGCCTGCAGGTGGCGGTGTTCGCCGATCATTCATCGCCTTCCGTGAGCATCGCGTTGAACCTGCTGGTCGGGGCCCGAAACGACCCGCCCGAGACGGCCGGCCTGGACCATATCACCACCAACCTCCTCTGCCGGGGAACCGCCCGTCACACCGGCGACCAACTGGCCGAGATGATCGACTCCAAGGGCATGTCGCAGAGCGCCTACGTGGAGCACTATGAGACGGGGCTGCGAATGTGGACCCTGTCGGAATACAGCGAGCAGGCCTGCCAGTTGCTGGCGGAAATGATCCGCGAACCGGTGTTCCCGGACCGCGAGGTGGTCAATTACGTCGAACGCGCCGTGGCCCGCGAGAAGATCGAGGACCAGAACCCCGAGACCATCGCGACGCGAACGCTCGACCGGGCGATATTCGGGCAGCATCCCCTGTCGCGGCCGCCGGGCGGGACGTCGGCATCGCTCAAGGGTATCACCCGCGAGCAGGTGGCGGCGTTCCACAAACAGTTCTTCGCCCCGAACGTCGCGACGCTCATTTTGGCGGGTGACATCACCGCCGACCGCGCGTTTGCCCTCGCCGAGCAGAGCTTCGGAACGTGGGCGGGCGAGGTCCGCCCCGGCGCGGCCCCGCCGCCCCCGCCGCGCGACGGGATGAAAGTGCTGCTGGTGGACCGGACTTCGGCAACGCAGAGCGAGATTCGCATCGGACAGGTGGTGCCCGTCTCGCGCCGGGATCCGGACTACGCGGCCGTGCGGTTGCTGAGCATGGTCTTCGGCGAGTCGTTCAGCGCCCGCATCGGGCGCGTGCTGCGGATTGAAAAGGGGCTGACCTACGGTGCCCGCGGCTATTACGACGTCGAGGGAGACGCGGCCTCGTTCCGGGTCAGCACGTTCACGCGGACGGAGAAGACCGGTGAGGCGATCGATGCGGCGCTGGCCGAGGTAAGGAAGCTCGGCGAGGCGGACGTGGCGGCCGATGAACTCGCCCTGGCTCGCGATCAGTTGATCGGCGGATTCCAGGTCAGTCTCGAAACCGCGTGGCAGATCGCCGGCCGCTGGTGGGACCTGGTGATCTGGGGCCTGCCTGAGGGCTGGTACGCGGATTACCAGGCCGCGATCATGGCGGTGAACGATCCGGACGTCCTGCGTCAGGTCGCCCGGCGGACGCTCGATCCGCAGAAGCTTACCATCGTCGTGGTCGGCAACGGCGCCGGTGTTCGTGAGGACCTCGCTCGTATCGGACCGGTGCAATCCGCTCCGGCGCCGTGAGTTGCCGGCACCTGAGAAGCGAAAGGGTTTGCCATGAGCGCGAATCAACCCCACACGCAAAGGTCGGGGGGCGCTATGTTCGGCGTGTTGTGGGGGGCCAACTTCGCCGCGCTCGGCATGGTGGCTTTCGTGCTGCTGGTGCTGGTTCCGAAGATGGCCGTGGCATTCGCCGATTTCGGGATGGATCTGCCGGGCGTGACCGTGATCGTGCTTCAGGTCTCGAAGTCGCCGGTCCTGGTTCTGGTGGGGCTGGGTCTCATCGCCGCGGCCCAGGTTGTTCTCGCCAGGATGGCCGGCGGTGCGCGTCACGTGGTGCTCGTTGCCGCGACTCTGCTGGAGATTGTCCTGGTCATCGTCGTGGGGAGCGCGGTTTTTCTGCCGTATTTCGAATTGCTGAATTCTCTCTCGGGCTCCGGCGCCGCCGGCGCGTGACAGTCCCCGCCGATGGCCGCGTGGCACGGCCTTTCATCGCGGGGTGGCATGGTCTTGCGTTGTGGGGTGGCGTGGCCAAGTCCGCCACGGCGGGCTTGAGCATACCACCCACGGTGGCCGGCAGCTTCTCACAGATTCCCTGAAAGGTGGTGAGTCATGCGAGTTGCGGTGACAGGGGCGACTGGCTTTCTCGGCCGCTACATCGTCAACTAACTGCTACGACATGTTCATCTCCGACGAGATGGTCGCCCGCATCGCCAAAGACCTCACCGGTAGCAGCAGCTCCGTCTCAAATCTGAACAGGGGGCCGAAGAACCAGATCCAGACGGGTAAGCTCCGGGCGCTCGGCATGACCTTCGGCGGCCAGTCGCTGCTGGAACGAACCGTCAGAGAGATGCTGGAATCGTGACCACGCGGGGCGCCTTCTCTACTTGCCCCGCGCATGTTGACTTTTCACATTTGTGAACTATTATTAGAGGGAAACAGGTTGGCCCTTCCTGCCAGCCTGCCGTAAGCATTTGGGCCACGAATCAGCTTTCGTCGCGAGGAGTCCGTCGGATGCCGAATTTGCAGCAAGCCCAGCAGGTACAAGAGTTTGTGGAAGAAGTATTCGAGATGTCCAAGAACATCTGGGCGAGCCAGAGCAAGGCCCGGAGCAAGCACCAGCCGGAGATCACGGAAACCGAGTTTTTGACGCTCGATCTGCTGGCCAAGCGGCAGCCGCAGACCGTCGGCGACCTCCAGCGTCAGATCGGCGTGTTGCCCGCTCAGATGTCCAGGGTCATCCGTTCGCTCGAGGGCAAGGCCGATGGCCCGCTCATCGTGTGCCGGATCAACACCGAGGACAAACGCAAGGTCGACGTCGAGTTGACGCCGACCGGCGGCCAGGCCCACCAGGCGTACCGGCAGTTTAAGCTTGGGAGCATCCAGAAAACGCTCCTGTTGCTGAGCGAGCATGATCGGCAGGAGTTTATGCGGATCCTGCGGTTGATCCGCGATTCTGCTCATAAGGAATTGGAGAATAAGGAGTTATGATGACCGGACGGCACCGATCGCCGGTTTTTCACAAATTGACGCGGGCCCACCAACTTTTTCGGGGTCAGCACTGTCTAAGAGAGTGAACGGTATTGAGGCGGCCGGACAGGGGTGAGATCAAAGAAACCGTACAACGGCCGGATGACAAGGAGGTATTGCCATGTTGCCCAGGAAGAATTCGATGCTTCTGATCGCGGCGGTGGTCGCGGCCATGGGTCTTGGCGCGATGGCCAAGTCGGCCCAGGCCCAGTGCTATTACTATGCCCCCGCACCCGTGTACTACGCTCCCGCACCGGCCTATGTGGCCCCGGCGCCCGCCTACTATGCGGCCCCCGTTCCGGTGGTCTACAGTGCGCCGGTGTACTACCCGGCCTACACCTATCGCCCGTCGGGTTTTGGCTTCTCGTTCGGGTACTGGGGAGGCGGCCACCACGGCCATCGCTACTACGGCCATCATGGCCGTGGTTTCGGGTTCAGCTTCGGCTATCGCGGTTGCCGCTGAGCGGTTGAGCGGTGCAACGAGACAATTTAGGGGTTTAACGTAGGCGGTGGAGTCTACGCGGCACCAGGCCGGATGCGTTATCCGGCCTGGTTTTTTTCTGCGCCCATGAGAATACGGGGGACACTGCTGCCTGCCGAACGATAA
>CAZPIO010000204.1:0-10020 GCA_964586235.1 uncultured Planctomycetales bacterium | reverse complement strand
AGGTCGACTGGGACACCGACGTGGTCTTCACCTGGAACGGCACCACCAGCGGCGTCAAGATGCCGGACAACGCGGCCCCGCCGGCCGATCGCAAGGGCCTGGCCCTGTGCGATGCGACCAGTGCGGTCTTTGCCATGCCGGTCCCCTGGGAGCGGCTGGACGTGATCACCTGGTCGTGGCAGAAGTGTCTCGGCGGCGAGGGGGCTCACGGCATGCTGGTGCTGTCGCCTCGGGCCGTTGAGCGGCTCGAGTCGTACACGCCCGCGTGGCCGATGCCCAAGATCTTCCGTCTGACCAAGGGCGGCAAGCTGAGCGCCGGCATTTTCCAGGCCGACACCATCAACACCCCGTCGATGCTCTGCGTCGAGGACTACATCGACGGGCTCAACTACGCCAAGAACCTGACCTACGACGGCAAGAAGGGCCTGTAGGCCTGCTTCGCCAAGAGCCGGGCGAACCTCGATGCGGTCGCCAAGTTCGTCGCCAGGAACGACTGGATTGATTTCCTGGCCGTCTCGCCGGAGATCCGCAGCAACACCTCGATCTGCCTGAAGGTCGTGGCCGACTGGTTCAAGAAGCTCGGTCCTGAGGACCAGGCCGCGTGGTGCAAGAAGGTGGTCGCGGCTCTCGACAGCGAAGGCGTGGCCAAGGACTCGGGCGCCTACCGCGACGCCCCGCCGGGCTTCCGCTTCTGGGGCGGCCCAACGGTCGAGCCGGCCGACACGGCCATCGCCCTCGAATGGCTGGCCTGGGCCTACGAGGCGAACAAGCAGTAGGATAGGCTGTTAGACTGTTCGACCATCAGACTGTTCGGCTGTGCGAGCCGTTCAAATATGCATTACCGGCCTTCGGGGAGTCGTTCCCCGGAGGCCGGTTTGTTTTCCTCTCCCCCTTGCCAAGGGGGAGCCGGAGGGGGTCGCCGTTGTCGGCAGGGCGTGCTCTGCACGCCGGCTCCACATGTGATCTACCAGGCTGTCCAGGTGAGCACCGGCCCGGGCTGCGATGCGGGCGGGCTTGCCGGCTCATTGGCGGGGATCGGCCAGCCAAGTTCTCGGCGCCGCCGCCGGTCTTGCTCCCAGGCGCGCTGGAACGAATCCTCGTCAAGAATGTCCACATGCCCATCATCGAACAGGACGCAACGAACGGGCTTTCGGGAAATGAGCGGCCCGCTCGAACCGAAGGGCATTCTCTCGTAGACGATGATGATTCGAGGATCGTTTGCCCAAGGCCCGTGACCGGGAACGTAGATGTAGGACGAATGCACAAGCATGACGTTGGGGTCTGAGGTCTCTACCCAACCGGGGCCCGTGTCAAGCGGCGATAGCAGGGCCTTGGGGTTCGCTCCTGCGTCCTGCAGAAGACTCTGGAACGTGGGCGGATATGACTTGTATTCCTCTGCATACCAGGCAACCGCTTTCCCAATCCCGCCGAGATTTGCAGCAGAGATGCTGTTGCCTCCCGCTATCCGTCCTGATCGCAGGGTCAGCCAAACCATGAGGCTTTGCCCAAGAAGGACGGCCAAGCAAATCATTGTGCCCGCAAGCAGCACAAACCGAGTGATGCGCATGTTGTCCTCGGTTCGCACTTGGCAGGCGCGGCGAACGGCCGAGAGAGCGAAGATGACCGCGACCAGCGCCAGCACCCACCCGCCGCAAGCACCCACGGCAACCAGGATGTTTGTCGCCACGAGAGTCACGACCGCCAGCACAAGCGAGGCCGCAGAAAACTGCCGCGATCTGCGAACCGCGGATCTGACTCGGTCCCCGGGTGTCATTTCACTTGCTGCCATGGTGGTCGTCGAATCCGGTTGCTCGTCCAGAATAAACCTCCGTCAACCATCCTACCGAGACACCCCCGCCGACACAATCACTTGCAGCGAGGTGGTCGCGGTTGCCCCACACGCGGTTGCCTTCTGCAGCCCGTCTTGTTTATCCTTCCCCTCATGGATGCCGGACAGTCGGAGAGTCGGTCTGCGATTGAACCAAGAGATGAGGCGAAGCCCTCGTTTTTTCGCCGCTTTCTCCTGCCATCCTGGCAGCAGCGCAAGCGCACTCTCCGCCGCGAGGCATGGGTACTGATCGTCGGCTCGTATGTCGCACTGGCGTTCGCGTATCTGTGGCCGCAGGACTTTCGCAGTACCTCGCAGGGGTACGTGGCGGTGTCGCTGATTGCGTTCATGGTCCGGGTGTTCGTGTTTCATCTGGGCGTGCTTCTGACGATCGTGGCGGCGGTGTCGTTGCGCACGCGGGGATGGCGGCTGCTGGCTGCCACCGTGCCGCTCATCCTTGTCACCCTCGGCCCGGCCGCGTGGTCGTATCGCCCAAAGGGCCGGCCGAGCGTCTCCGGCGAAGCGATCACGGTCATGAGCGTCAATCTGCTCATGGTCAACCGGAACACGTGGCCGCTGACGGAGGAGATCCGGGCATCAGGGGCGGATATCGTCTTTCTGCAGGAGTACACGGACTACTGGCACGCGGCCCTGCGGTCGGCCCTCGCCCGGGACTATCCGTACGAGTGCCACGCCTGCCGCGATGACTCGTTCGGTGCGGCCGTGTACTCCAGTCGCCCGTTCCTCAGTGAACCGGAACTGGATATATCGCTGGGCGTCTCCTCGCTGCCGCAGATCCGTGCCCTGGTCGAGATCTCCCAACGCCCTGTGGCGATCTACAACGTCCACCTCCTGCCGCCGATCAGCCTGGAGTACACCACCGAGAACCGCATGCAGTTCGCCGATCTGCTCGATCATCTGGCGAAAGAGTCGCAACCGTTCATCCTCGCCGGCGATTTCAACTTCACCGAGACGACGCCCCAGGCAGCCGCCCTGCGCCGACTCGGCACGCAGGAAGCCTTCGCCGTCGGCGGCCGGGGCCGGGGATCGACCTGGCCGGTGAACTCATTCCTGCGTTATCTCCCTGGCCTCCGGCTGGATCACATCTACCTCGGCGGCAGCCTGACCTGCCTGGACTGCCGGACGGGCACCGGTGAAGGCTCTGATCATCGGCCGGTGATCGCGAAGATCGGATTCCTGCAGTAGGGCGTGCTCGGCACGCCGCTGGGCTCGATACAAACCCTGAGGCTCTCCTCGTCATGCCGGGATGTCCAGTCAAACCACGGGCTTTGGTCCGGCATGCACTCGTGTGTCAGATCCGGCGAATCATGGCGTTGAACGCCATTCTCCCATAGAATGGGGCTGCACAATAGTTGTCGACGCCGTCTCCCTGAGGGAGGAAACGGAGATGACCAACGCGGAGCTCGAATTGCTCCTTGACGATCTGGAGTCAGATCGGGTTGAGCGAAAGGAATCGTTGTCGGATAGCGACAGGATCAGGCAGGCGGTCTGCGCTTTTGCCAATGATTTGCCCGGCCACGGCCAGCCCGGAGTGCTCTTTGTCGGCGTCGATGACCGTGGCAACCCGACCGGGCTTGCCATTACAGACCAGTTGCTTCAGAACCTCGCCTCGATGCGGGGGGATGGAAACATCCTTCCGTTCCCTTCCCTCGACGTTCAGAAACAAACCCTGAAGGGACAGGACGTTGCCGTGGTCCTGGTACACCCGTCCGCTGCCACACCGGTGAGATACAAGGGCACGATCTGGATTCGTTCCGGGCCTCGTCGCGGGATTGCCAACCCGGATGACGAACGTCGTCTGAACGAGAAGCGCCGCTATCGAGACCTGCCGGCCGAGATCCGGCCGGTCGCCTCCGCAAGGATCGACGTGTTGGATGAACTGCTGTTTCGCCGCACATACCTGCCGGCGGCCGTTTCAGCAGAGATTATCGAGGAGAACCAGCGAACACTGGAGGATCAACTCATTGCGTCGAAGTTTGCGCATCCCGGGCCTCCCGTCTGCCCGACCGTGCTGGGCATCCTCGCCGTCGGCAAGTCGCCAACCGACTGGGCTCCGGGGGCCTACGTGCAGTTTCTTCGGGTCGATGGAGCCGCTCTGGGCGAACCGGTGAAGGATTCGCGTGAGCTTCGGGGCCCCCTGCCCGACCTGTTGGCGGCGATAGAGGAATTGCTGAAGGCCAACATCCAGACTTCGGTCGACTTCACCTCCGGGCCTGTGGAAATCCGGCGGCCGGACTACCCCATTGCCGCGCTGCAGCAGATCGTCCGCAACGCCATTCTCCATCGGTCGTATGAAAACACGAATGCGCCGGTTCGCCTCTACTGGTTCAGTGACCGCGTCGAAGTCCAGAATCCCGGTGGTCCTTACGGACAAGTCACCAAACAGAATTTCGGCCAGCCTGGTGCCTACGACTACCGCAATCCCAACCTTGCCGCAGTGATGAAGGAACTCGGTTACGTGCAGCGGTTCGGATATGGGATTCCCACTGCGCGGCAGGAGATGGCGAAGAACGGCAATCCCCCGCCCGAGTTCCAGGTGGAGGATGCTCACGTGGCGGTTATTCTCCGGAGGCGATCATGAGTGTCCCGGTTATCGCGTTTTTCAACAACAAGGGCGGTGTCGGGAAGACTTCAATGGTCTATCACCTGGCCTGGATGTTTTCTGACCATGGTCTTCGCGTGATCGCGGCCGATCTTGATCCGCAGGGCAATCTGACGTCTGCCTTCCTGGACGACGATCGTCTTGAAGAGTTGATGCCTGACGACGGGCATCAGCAGACCATTTTCGGTGCTGTCAGGCCGCTCAAGGATGGAACGGGAGACATTGCCGACCCATACGTCGAGATCATCAATGATCGACTGGGCTTGATCCTGGGCGACATGGCCTTGTCCACGTTCGAGGATGATCTATCCGATGTCTGGCCGAAATGCCTTGATGGTGACCCGCGAGCCTTCCGGGTCAGTTCGGCCTTCTGGAGGGCACTCCAGAAAGCTGCAGCCAAGCGCGACACAAACGTGGTACTGGTTGATCTCGGCCCCAACCTGGGCGCAATCAACCGCGTCGCGCTGATTGCCTCCGACTTCGTTGTGATTCCACTGGGCCCGGATCTGTTTTCTTTGCAGGGTCTTAGAAACCTGGGACCCGCTTTGCGGAACTGGCGAGAGGGATGGCGGAAACGGGTGGCCGGAAATCCGCCTGGCGACATTGAGCTGCCACCCGGCGGAATCGAGCCGATCGGCTACATGGTCCTGCGCCACTCCATCCGCCTCGACCGCCCCGTGAAAGCTTTTGATCGTTGGATCGCTCGGATGCCCTCCACCTACGCTGAGTCCGTCCTCAGCCAGCAGCCAGATCCGGATGTGACAGTCGACACCGATCCCAACTGCATCGCCAAGCTGAGAGACTACCGCAGCCTGATGCCGCTTGCGCAGGAAGCACGCAAACCCATGTTCTTCCTGAAGGCGGCCGACGGTGCACTCGGCGCTCATACCTATGCGGTCACCGATGCCTACAAGGACTTCAGAGTTGTGGCCGAGAAGATTGCGGCCAAGGCAGGAATCAAGGCGCCCTGTCCCGAGAACCTGTTTGCGAGTAACTGACCGTGATCGAACCACACATTTCGGACTCCACATGTCCCGGAAACATCGCGATTGGCGGAGTGCGCGGCGTATTCTCGCCCACGGTGTTGTGGGAGACTGATCGATGGCTGGTTATGCTGTTCTATGCGAACGGCAATGCAGAGCATAGAAGGAACACTCCATGTACGCATTCGTGTTGATGGCAGCGACATTCATGGGAACGAGCAGTGCGATAGGCAGCGATCAATACCTTTACGAAAAGATGACCCCCGAGCAGTTGAAGCAGGCGGTGGCCAGGTGCCCGGTGGCGTATCTGCCGATGGGGATACCCGAGTGGCACGGCGAGCAGAACGCCTGCGGGCTGGATGCGCTCAAGGCCGAGACGCTCGGCGAGATGGCTGCCTCCATGCTCGGCGGCGTCTGTTTCCCGACAGTCTGGACCGGCCCGGGCGGCTCGACGCCGTTTGATCCGCGGATCTATCCTCGCGGCACGGTGACCATCGACGAGAAGCTTTACCAGACCCAGATGGAGGAACTGCTTACCCGGATCGAAGCCATGGGTTTCAAGGTCGCGGTGCATCTGTCCGGGCATTATCCCGGCGTGGTTCCCAAGCTGGCCGAGCAGTTCAACCAGCGGGGCGGGATGAAGGTCATCTCGGTCAGCGAGAACCAAGTGGTTAAGGGCATGCCGGCCGGCGATCACGCGGCCGCGTGGGAGACGTCTCTCTTCATGGTCCTGAGACCGGGCCTGACCGATCTGACTCGCCTGCCTCCGCTGCCTGAGGGCGTCAAACCGGCCGGCGAGCGGGTGGCGGAACCCTACCAGTTCATACCGACGAAGGAGTACTACGGCGTGTACGGCGCCGATCCGCGGATCTGGGCCAACAAGACCTACGGACGCGAGGGCACCGAGGCCATCCTCGATGGTCTGGCCCGCGAGGTGGGCAAAGCTTTGGGCGATGCGTCTTACGGACAGAAGCGAGCCGAGCTCGAGTGGCCGGGCGATGCCCGCGTTGAGGGAGAGGCTCGCTACGCCCATCTGCTGCCTCATCAATGGCGCGAGCGATTCGAACAGGCCCCGATTGTCTACTGGCCGTTGGTTGCGGCCACCGAATTAGCCCAGTCAAGTGAATCCGTCATCCGCCGGGCGGAACGACTCGCACGGGACAGAGGGGGAATGGTTTTCCCGGCGTTCGCGTACGCACCGTCGAAGACCAAGGGGTCCCCGGCCGTCTCCGCCGAGCCATTCCAACAGATCGTGGCCGAGGTTGTGGACACACTGGCGGGCATGGGTTTCCGGGTCATCGTCCTGATGCCGAGCGCCGGTGTGGAACCATCTGCGCAAGCGGCTCTCAAAGGCGTCAAGGCTCCCGATGGGCAGGCCAGAGTCATCGTTGCCGACCCAGGAAGCGCCGACTCCGAACCCGAAGCGATTGCCGACGCCATCAGGAAGATGATCCCCCGGCATCCGTCCAGCCTGAAGTTCGACGGTCCATGGACGCTCAACGGCAGCCGGCAGATCCAGTCGCTGGCCGGGCAGGGCGACGGTGCATCAGGTGGTGAGACGGCCACCTATGAGCACACCTTCAACCTGTCCTCGGAGCAGTCGGCACCGTCGGCCTTGCTTGATCTCGGCACGGTTGAGAACGGCTGCGAGGTGACGATCAACGATTCGCCGCCTCTTTCAGATCATTGGCCGCCCTACCGGCTTATCGTGACCGGTCGGCTCAAGCAGGGTGAAAACAAACTCAAAATCGTCGTCCGGAACAGCCCGCAGCCGACGTTGGACAAGTTCTTCCACAAGCCGGGTGCTCCCGTACTCCGTGGGCCGGTCACGCTTCAGTTGTGGAAATGACGTGGTAGTATGCGGACAATGGCGACCGTCTGACGTGAGATGAACCCAACGGGCGAAAGCCTTGCATGAGCAGGCGCTGGAACATTGCCGGAGTGGTCTTCGGGCTGGCGTTCGGATTACCCGCCGGCCTGGGGGCCTACACGTTCATCTACGCCCGCGGCCTCTCCTATATGACCGACGACCCGGCGGCCTGCGCTAACTGCCACGTCATGAGCAGGCACTACGACGCCTGGAGCCGGTCGAGCCATCATGCGGTGGCGGTGTGCAACGATTGCCATACCCCGCACGGCTTCTTCGACAAGTATATGACCAAGGCGAGCAACGGCTATCACCACTCGCTGGCTTTCACAACGGGACGATTCCACGAACCGATCGAGATCACTCCCGGGAACCGGGGAATCACGGAAGACGCCTGCCGGCGATGTCACGAGGACATCGTCCGGGAGGTCGATGACGTTCACACCGGCCAGGAGCGGATCTCGTGCATTCGCTGTCATTCGGCCGTGGGGCATTGGGACTAGACGAACCGGTGATGCCGGGTTGGAGCGAACACAGACGGAGGTTCTCAGATGGGCTCGGACGAAGTCAAACGCGGCGGAACAATGAAGCTGGTGTTCGTGACCGCGATCATCGCGGCCCTGGCTGCATTTGCCGTGACGGCTTTGCTGGTCAACATCTTTGAGCACAAGCAGGAGGCGAAGAATCCGTTCTTCCGCGTCGTCGAATTGAATGACGACGTCGATGATCCGGCCGTCTGGGGCAAGAACTTCCCCATGCAGTACGACGGCTACCGGCGGACGGTGGACATGGTCCGTACCCGCCACGGCGGCAGCGAGGCCTTGCCGCGGCCGGCGACCGACGACGACCCCCGCGCGGTGGTCAGCCAGTCGAAGCTCGAGCTTGACCCGCGGCTCACGACCATGTGGGCCGGCTACGCCTTCGCGAGGGATTTCCGCGAGGAACGCGGTCATGCTTACATGCTCGAGGACCAGGTCTACACCAGGCGACAACAGGTCCCACAACCGGGCACATGCCTGCACTGCCATGCGTCGGTGTACGTGGCCACCCGCAAGCTCGGCAGCGGAGACATCTCCAAGGGTTTCGACGCCCTGAACCGGATGCCCTACGCCGAGGCCCGCAAGCTGGTGACGCATCCCGTGTCCTGCATCGACTGCCATGACCCGCAGACCATGCAGCTTCGGGTCACGCGGCCGGCGTTCATCGAGGGCCTTCGCATCTGGAAGGCCTCACAGGGGACCAAGGATTACGATGCCAACCGCGATGCCACCCGCCAGGAGATGCGGTCTTACGTCTGCGGCCAGTGCCACGTGGAATACTACTTCAAGGGCGACGAGAAGCGGCTCACTTATCCGTGGTCCAAGGGCATCAAGGCCGATGAGATTCTCGTTTACTACGACGACGTCAACGGGGCCCCTTTCAAGGACTGGGTACACGCCGAGACCGGCACCGCAGCCCTGAAGGCTCAGCATCCCGAGTTTGAGATGTGGAACCAGGGTATCCACGCCCGCTCGGGGGTGGCCTGCGCCGATTGCCACATGCCTTACATGCGGTCGGGGGCCCTCAAGATCAGCGATCATCACATCCGCAGCCCGTTGCTGAACATCAACAACGCCTGCCAGACATGCCACAGAATCCCCGAGCCAGAGCTCGAGAGCCGCGTTGAAGCCATCCAGGATCGCACGCTGCAGGTGCGCGATCTGGCCATGGATGCCCTTGTCGAGCTGATCGGAGATATCAAGGCGGCTCGCGGGCTCGGGGCGACCGATGACCAACTGGCCAAAGCCCGGGACCTTCACCGCCGCAGCCAGTTCCTGATCGACTTTGTTGAAGCGGAGAACTCCTCGGGTTTCCACGCCGGCCAGGAAGCGGTGCGGGTGCTCAGCAAGGCCCTGGACTTCATCCGCCAGGGCCAGTTGGCCATCCGCGAAACCGGGCTCAAGATCCCGACCTCTCGGCCGGCAAGCCAAATGGCCGCAGCCCATCCATAGCACTTCAACAAGGGCCGGTCCCCCACCCCGCGAGTGCTGTTCTGCGAAGCAGCGTTTCGCCGCGCGCTACCAGCCGTTCCGGTTCTCCCGGATTGAAGACTTCTGCGTTGATTGACCACAGACTGCGATTCGCCTTTTCCGCCGTTTTGCCTCACCGGTTCATCGGGCGAGGTGTTTTGCGAGAACTCGGAGTGTGATGGTGGTCCACGGAGTGGAATATTCTGACAGGTGTCCCCGGCGGTCTCATCGCAGGGCGCCCCGTCACGACTTGGAGCATCGGCCCGGCTGACGATGTCTCTCGGCCAGCCACTGGCGATGGCCAGAAACCCGCGGCCGCAGCCGCTTCGGACCGAACGATCCCGGACCGATAAGCCATTCATGACAGGGCGAGATCAGGCTTCCCAGTTAAGACGGAATACCGCCATAAATCATAATCACTTATTAATAAAATACTTACGACGATCGAAACGAAGACACGGCAGACGCCGGCCACTGAACAAGGCTTCAGGCGGTTCTGTAAGCGTGGGTCAAAGGCCTGCTCCGGGGCGTTTGACAGAGCGGCCCGAAACCGTATACTGATCGGGCTCCGGCGACTGGTGCATCCCAGAGATGGTATGCCTGCGGTTCGTCCGGGTTGTGAGTCTGCCTGATGTGGGCTGCGACACCCGATGAGCCGAGTGACGCCCGCTGCTGTAGCTCAGTGGTAGAGCGCGTCCTTGGTAAGGACG
>CAZPIO010000203.1:0-10079 GCA_964586235.1 uncultured Planctomycetales bacterium | reverse complement strand
GCGACTTCTGATCGTTGAACGCCGGGACGATGATCAGGCCGGTCGAGCCCACTTCGCCCGCCAGCGTCAGCAGTTCCTTCATGGTGGTCATCGCCTTGGCGCGAATCGCCGGGTCGTCGGCGATCAGCCAGCCGTCAAATCCCGCGCAAATCGCGCTCATCTTGACCGCCCGGCCCGTCAGAGCTTCCTTGAGTTGCTTGACGTTCCCGCGGAGATACCCCCCGCCGACTTCAAGCCCTTCGAAGCCCCATTTCTCCATCTTGTCGAGCTTCTGTGCCAGGGTCTCGCCGGGAATGATGCCCATGCCGGATGAGAGCCGGAGTCTTGCCTTCTTCATTTTGGGGCAACATCGTGAGTCGGCTCCCTTTGACCAGTCCTGACCGCTGCAGCCTCCCACGGCCGCTGCCGCCGCAGCCATGGCGGTACCCTGCAGAAATCCACGACGACCGCAATACTCGCTCATCTCATGTCCTCCAGGCTCTATCCACAGACTGACGTGTCTGAGATTCAGCCGGCATCTTACTTGCTTCCCGCCGGGCGGTCAAAAACCGGGGCATTCGGTCAACCCCCGGACGCAGGTCTCCGCCCGCACCCCAAATCCCTTGCAGGGCTGCCGGTTGCGGCCCCCGAACGGCGTGCGGGCCGGTTGCCGAAGTGCTTGCGGGTTCGCCGCGTGGAGTTAAGATGTCAACATGCGATGTTTCCTTGCGATCGAGCTTCCGCCTGCCGTTGTCGATCGTCTGGCGGCCCTGCAGAAGCGGCTCGGCTCGCTCGACCGCGACGTCCGCTGGACGCAGGTGGAGCAGATCCACCTGACGATCAAGTTCCTCGGCGAGGTGTCCGACGCGGATGTGCCGCGGATCTGCCAGATCGCGGCGGACGTCGCACGGCAACACCCGCCGTTTGAGCTGGAGGTCAGAGGCACTGGCTGCTTCCCACCACGAGGCCCCGCGCGGATCGTATGGGCGGGCCTGGCCGAGGTGCCGCCTGTGCTGGTGGAATACCACAAGGCCATCGAGTCAGCCTACGTGGAACTGAGCATCAAACCTGAGGACCGGCCGTTTCACCCGCACCTGACCGTCGGGCGCGTCCGGGACCAGCGAGGCGCCAACCAGGTGCGGCGGGGCGTGGATCAGGAATCCAGCTTCCAGGGCGGGCGCTTCGCCGTGAACGAATTCGTGGTGTTCCAGTCCATCCTGGCCCCCACCGGCCCCACCTACATCCCTCTGGCACGCACTCCTCTGGGGGCGTAGGGGCGATCAGCAACGGAGCAGGCATGCTCAAGCCGGCCGAGAGCCGGCGCCGGCATATTCCGCAAAACGGCAGACATGGCGGCGTCCGCCGAAGTAGACCTGGCCAGCCACTGTATTCGAGAATTCCGCAGTCGTCGCTTCGGACAAGGGCGGCTCACCGCTTGGAGACGTCATACGGCCGACCGTTGACGTCCGTGCGATTCCACACGCTGTCCCGCTCAGGAGAGACGAGCCGCGAATACCTGTGCGGCCGGCGGTAGGCGCCGCCCCAGATCGATCCCGATCTCGCCTTGCGCAACGCGGCAAGATCAAACGACGCCAGGTAAAGCCCCTGCTCCTCCCCGGCCGCGACACGACAGTGCCCCGAGTAGTCGTAGGCGACCGAGTGACCGTTGTTCTTCGGCTTCGGGTAGTTCGCCATGGCTACGTCCACCACGTTCTCCCAAGCCCGCACCTTGAATTGGGCCAGGCGCATTTCCTCGAGCTGGCATGCATTGGGCGTGAGAATCAGCTCAGCCCCCTTCAGCATCAGGATGCGGGCGCTTTCCGGCTGCTCGCGGTCAAAGCAGATCATCACCCCCACTCTGACCGGCCCTACGCGCGTGTCCAGCTCGGCCACGTGGAAATCGGTCCCCGGCGTTGTCGCGGCCTCCATGGGCGCAAAGTCGCAGGTATGCACCTTGGCGTAGGTGAGGGCTTCCCTGCCGTCACGATCGAACAGGGTGACCGCATTTCGCGGGGCCCCTTCCCATGCCTGCAAGTAGGTTACTGCGATGGCCATGCGGAGTTCTTTCGCCAATCGCGCGAATTGCTGCACCCATGGGCTGTCCGTGCCGACGGCCTTGGCTACGAACACCTCCCGAGCGTCCGGCTTCTTCTCGTTGAACCCGCCGTACCCGACGCTCCACATCTCCGGCATCAGTGCGATGTCGGCGCCCTGGGCGGCGGCGTCCCTGCAGAAGCGTTCCGCCTTGGCCAGGTTGGCGTCCCGGTCGCTGCCCTTCGGCGTCATTTGCAGAAGCGCCACGACGAGTTCGGACGGTTGCGACGCAGGCCGCGAGGCGGGTGACCCGGCAAATGCCCATCCCGCAATACCAGTCAGAACAATGAAAACAGACACCGGCACAGTACGCTTGAGCATGGCGATCCTCCAGACATCCCGCACCATGCTAAAGGGAACTCGCTTCCGCGAGAAGCCGTGGCCAGGCCCCGTGGCCGGGCGAGCAGGCCCCAGGGATGAAGAGCGATCACGCGAGCATGCCGATCCTCGAAGAAGGCCAACAGCCCCCTCTCTCACTGTGCGCAATTGGGGTCCCCTGGGCTGTTCGAGCCGCTCAGGCAGCGCTGGAAGATGCTGAAGTCCGCCTGATCAACGTCGTTATCGGGGTCGAGGTCGGCGTTCTGGCAGGCCGGACTGTCATCGTGCGGAATGCCTGGACCGGACGCACAGAGTTCGAACACGTCGAGGTCACCACCGTCCACGTCGCCGTCCCGGTCGAAGTCACCCGGAACCACCGGTGGGCATCCGTTCGCATCGACCGTGACGTCCGGGATGGTATTGGGGCAGAGGTCGGATGCGTCCAGCACGCCGTCGCCATCGGTGTCCGCGACCACCTTGAACACTTCGCCTCCGCCCAGATCGCAGATGTACATCTCGCCGCCGGCATCCTCGCCGAAGGAGGCGATGGAGGTGATGCTCAACCCGCCACCCGGGGCCAACGCGGCCGTCCTGTTGGTCAACTCGATGGCCGTACCTCCTGCGATCCGCAGACTCCAGATCGTATTGCTGCAGTAATCGGCGAAGAGATATTGGCCCTGGAGCTCGGGGATCGCGCCGCGATAGACGACCCCGCCGGTGATCGAGCATCCCTCGGTGTGGCTGTACTCATGAACGGGATCGGTCAGTCCGCCGGGGTCGCAGTTCGTCGCGGGATTGTAACAGTGTGTGCCCTCCTTGAGCCGCCAGCCGTAGTTCCGGCCGCCGGGCGCGGCTGCGGGCTGATAGTTGACCTCCTCCCACTGGGACTGGCCGACGTCGGCGATGTAGAAATCACCGTTGGCCCGGTCGAATACACATCGCCAGGGGTTGCGCAGCCCGTAGGCCCAGATCTCGTCATCACCTGGCAGGCCCACGAACGGGTTGGTCGGCGGAACGGTATAATTACGAAGCGAATCGGCCGGAAAATCATCACCGTTGACGTCGATACGCAGGATCTTTCCCAGCCAATTGTCGGTTGTGTCCTGGCCGTTGCCGACGTCGACGGTATGACCGGCATCATCGTCACCTGTCCCGCCGCCGTCGCCCGAGGCAATGTACAGGTACCCATCGCTGGGGCCGAAACCGATCCAGCCCGCGTTGTGGTTCGACTGCGGCTGGTCGAAACGAAGAATGACGCGCGCGGTGGCGGCATCCGCCAGGTCGGGGTTCACGGCGGATGCCTGATATTCCGCCACAATGGACTGCCCGGCCGGTCCGCCGCCGCTCGTCGTGTAATAGATGTAGAAACGCCGATTGCCTGCGTACTGCGGATGGAAAGCCAGCCCCAACAGGCCCTGCTCGTTACCCGTGGTCACTCCCGCTACCGTCAGGAACGCGGTGGGCAGAAGAGTGCCGTTCTTGATGATGCGGATGTTGCCCGTGTGTTGTTCAAGAACAAAGACCCGTTCAGCATCGCCCGGCGGCGAGGTGACGAATACAGGTCGGGCCAGGCCGGAACTGACTCGGATCGTCCGCACTGCCGCTTGACCTGCTCGCGCCACGACCAGCGCAACGACTATCCCCATGCACAGCCACCACAGCCAGTACACTCGAGATCTCATGACCTGATTCATCTCCTGTCCAGCCGACGGCGAATTGCCAGCAGGTACACCGGTAAACCGAATCCCATCATCGGGGCCAGTCCGCTCCCGCACGCCAGGCCCGGGAATTCGCGACCAACGGGCGCCTCGCAGACATCGCCCGTAGCGTCGCCGTCCGCATCCACCTGGTCGGCGTTTGCCGTGTTCGGACAGTTGTCGCAGACGTTGCCCACGCCGTCCCCATCGTCATCGGTCTGAGCTGGATCGCTGATCAGCGGGCAACTGTCGTTGCAGTCCGCGGTCCCGTCACCGTCGGTGTCTGTATCGGGATGACCACAACCACATTGACCGGGATCGCTCTTGGCCGGATCGTCGGGACACTGGTCGATGCAGTCGTTCTGGGGATTCGTGGGACAAGGATCCTGGCAATCGAGAATTCCGTCGCTGTCGGCGTCACTGTCCGGGACACCACAGCCGCAAACGCCGGGCGCGGTCTTGTCCGGATCGCCGGGGCAACCATCACAAGGGTCTCCCGCTCCATCGGCATCTTCGTCCTCCTGTCCGAAATTGGCTGCACTGGGGCAGTTGTCGCAGGCATTGCCGATACCATCCAAATCCCCGTCGGCCTGACCGGCATTGCCTACAAGTCGGCAGTTGTCACAAGCGTCGCCTCGGCCGTCGCCATCCGCGTCGATCTGGTTGGGGTTCGGGACGTCGGCGCAATTGTCGACGTCGTCGGGCACGCCGTCGTTGTCGGTGTCTGCGCCTCCGCCCGCGTCTGCCACCACCTTAAACACATCGCCGTCATACAGATCGCAGATATACATTTCCCCGCCCGCATCCTCCCCGAACGCCGAGATCGCCTGAATGTCCAACCCGCCGCCCGGGGCCAATTCGGCCGTGCGGTCGGTCAGTTGCGTCACCGCCCCACCTGCGATCCGCAGGCTCCAGATCGAGTCGCTGCAGTAATCGGCGAAGAAGTACAAGCCTCGAAGCTCCGGAATCGAGCCGCGGTACACGACCCCGCCGGTGATCGAGCATCCCTGGGCGTGACTGTACTCATGGACGGGATCGGTCAGTCCGCCGGGGTCACAGTTCGTCGCGGGATCGTAGCAATGGAGGCCCTCCTTGAGCCGCCAGCCGTAATTCCGGCCGCCGGGCGCGGCTGCGGGCTGATAGTTGACCTCCTCCCACTCGGACTGACCGACGTCGGCGATGTAAAGATCGCCGTTGGCCCGGTCAAACGCGCACCTCCACGGATTGCGAAGCCCGTAGGCCCAGATTTCATCGTCACCCGACACTCCCACGAAGGGGTTGGTGGGCGGGACGGCATAGTTCCGCAAAGAGTCGGCCGGAAAATCATCGCCATTGACATCGATACGCAGGAGTTTCCCAAGCCGGTTGTCGGTGGTGTCCTGACCGTTGCCGGTCCCGTCGGTATGGCCCGAGCCGTCGTCGCCTGACCCGCCACCGTCCCCGGTGCCAATGTAGAGGTAGCCGTCATTGGGCCCGAAACCGAGCCACCCTCCGTTGTGGTTCTCCTGCGGCTGGTCGAAATGAAGAATGACACGTGCCGTGCCCGTGTCGGCCAGGTCAGGGTCCGCGGTCGATGCCTGATATTCCGCCACGATGGACTGCCCGGCCGGTCCGCCGCCGCTCGTCGTGTAATAGACATAGAAACGCCGATTGCCTGCGTACTGCGGATGGAAAGCCAGCCCCAACAGGCCTTGCTCGTGACCGGTGGTCACTCCAGATACCGTCAGGAACGCCGTGGGCAGAAGAGTGCCGTTCTTGATGATGCGGATGTTGCCCGTGTGTTGTTCAAGAACAAAGACACGCTCGGCGTCGCCCGGCGGCGATGCGACGAACACGGGCCGGGCCAGGCCGGAGCTGAAGAGAATCGTCCGCACCGCCGCTTGACCTGCTTGCGTCAGGCCCAGCATGATGAGTATGGCAGCGCCCACCTGTCGAGAAAAACTCGCTCGATATCCCACGATCTGCTCCTTCGCGCGACACCCTGGCTCTGCCTTCACAACTGCCGCAACCGCACGGTTGGACCGGCCCCGGCCGTCGGCCTGGACTGCTGACTGACCACTGCGCCCTTGCCAGCAGCAAGATCATAGCGCCGCTTCAGCGAAACGAGGGATGTGTCTTGAGATTGACACACGGATGGCCACAGAAAGGTACGCAACACAGGCGACGGGCAAGCCGCAGGTGCGGTGTCTGGGGGCGAGCAGAGCTCTCGCCGTCAGGTCGAAACGACAACCGGCGACATCGTCTGGCGGGCAGGACGGCCGGCGCATGGAAACGCCCCGCTCGACCTGGTCAGACCGGGCGGGGCGTCGCTGTCTACGTCACTTCCGGGCAAGGGCGTCCTTCTTGATTACCGTGGCCGCGCCTTGAACGATCTCGAAGGGGCCCGCGCTCATGCGGACATAAACCTGATACTCTTTTTCCAGTTCCTTTGGTACTCGCCACGAGTACGAGCAGGTGAATCCTCAGCCATACTCGAACTTGCCCCGTTCGACTATCTCGCCGCCGGGAGCCACGATGGCAAACGTTGGGGCCTCCGGTCGGTCGCCTTTCACCATGAGGTTGGTGCATATCTCGCCCGCGGAGCCGACCAGAACCATGCTCAACGCCGCCGAGTTCGGCTGGCGCTGCCACTCTTCAACCTGAACCGTCGGCTTGTAGGGCGGCCCGAACGCCAGCACGGCCGTCCGCCCGTTCTTCACGGTCACCGGCTTGAAGCTCTTGGTCGCACTGGCGGAGACCAGCGTGGGCCCGGCCCTGGACCCTTCGTCGACCCCGACGACCGAGCCCAGGAGCCGCCGGAAGAGCCCTCCCTTGCGAGCGGTCTTCTGAGCGGCGGGCTGAGATGCCGGCTGGGAGGCGTTGGTCAGGTCGATGCTGTAGGAGAGCAGCTTCCATTCGCCCTCCGGCAGCGCCACCGGCGTGTTGCGCTTGCCGCGGATCCGGAGCAGGCCGGGATCACCGTAGACAATGGCACTGTACTCGGCGTTCGGGTTCACGATGTGGCCGACCGCGGCTTTCGAGGCGGTCAGCGTCAGCTTGTCGCCGGCCGGGGCGATGTTGAGATCGAAGAACTTATCGCCGATGTTGACGATCTTCGAAACGTACAGGCGGCTGTCGTTGACCGTCGGGTCGTACCAGTTGATGTTCGAAGACATCTTCTGCGGATCGATGAGCAGGATATCGCCGTCGGTCGGCCAGATGCGCCCATCTGGGGTCTGTACTTCGGTGTTGACCTTGTAGAGGTCGTCGAACCGGCCATTGCTGTTGAAGTCCACCAGGCAGACGCGGCGTTTTTGGCCGTCCACGGTGATCTCGCCTTCGCGGTAGACGGCAGACTGGACGGAGGCTTGGGCCCACCGGTGCGGACTTTGTCCGTAGACCTGAACCTCCACATTGAAGGAGTAATCGTACTCGGAGCCGTCGGCCTTGATCGGCACGGTCAACATCGCGAATGTTGTCTGAACGCCGTCATTCCACTGCATCGAGTTGGAGCCAGTGGCCTTGATCACCTCGTCGTCCGTCAGGTCGCCATTGCCGTTTCGATCGAAGTACAGGCGATTGAAGCCCTTCTTCTTCAGGTCGGTCGAGTCGAACACCAGGCCATACTCGCCCTTTCCAAACCTGGCCACACAGCGGAAAGGCTTGTCGGTCTCGTACTTGGCGGGCTGCTTCTTCACCAGCTTGCGGAACTGCTCCTCCACGTCGGGCCGCTCGGAGCCCAGGTCCGTCCAGAAGCTCTGCTGGGAGACCCACCGCAGCATGTTGTACATCATCGTGTTGCCGAAGCGCGACACGTCCTCGATCTTCTTCATCTCGAGTTCGCACGTCTCGGCCGCGGCGGTCGCGGCGGCACAGCCGATCGCCGCGCCGACCGCCAAGGGCAGCAACCTTTTCATCAATCCGCACATGCGCCATACCCTTTCATTTCGCCAGGCCATTACTCAAAGAGCGTCTCCCAGCCGACACCGCTCTCGTAGATCTCTCCGCCATAACTGAGATTGATGACGTTCCCGTTCTTGAGGACTTCTTTCGCCCGAATGATCGGCACGTACTCTCCGATCTTCGGATCCTCCAGTTGCTTCAACTTGATCTCGCGATACGTCGAATCTCTGAATTTCGTGGAAGCCGAGAACTGGTACGAGAGCGGTTTGCCGGTCACCGGGCAGGCCAACAGGTCTTTCTCGGGCACGTATTTCGGAACGAGGTCCTCCAGTTCCTTCGGCACGTCTTTGTTGTCCCGCCGGTGCTTCGCCAGGGCGGCGGCCAGCAGACGCAGCCGTTCGCGAACCTTCGCATCGTCATCCGTAACCTTCGCCCCGCGCGGCATCTCGTTCTCCCACACCGCCTGCGTGAAGTAGATCTCACCGCCATAGCTGAGGCTCAGCCAGCGTCCGTGATTCCGGCAGCGAACCATCGCGACCCGGTCGCCGAACTCGCCTAACTGCTCCTGCTTGTGCTCCCGGGGCTTGGGCGAGAATTCGTACAGGTAGCTGCACTTCATCTTCGGATCGGCGAAATCGTCCATGCCTTCCAGCGGTTCGGGGTTGCCGGGACAAAGGAGGACGGATTCATCCTGCAGGTACTTGGGATAGAGGTCCGAGAGATGCTGCGGCAGTTCTCCCTTGTGGTCCGCCCGATAGTCGATGATCGCCAGATTGATCTTGCGCAGATTCTTCCGGCAGGGCTCGGCATCTTCCCTCTCGTCCTTCGTTCCCAACCGGGAAATCGAGGCGTCATCGCCCAACTGGACCACCTGCTGGATGCTCGACTCTTCCTTTCTGGGTTCGGGAGGTTTGGGCATCGGTACTGAGTCCAGGCTGACGTTGAGGAGCCTGGCCACCGTCTCATGGGCCTTCTCGCCCTCCAGCCCCACGGCCGCCACCTTGCCCTGGCCGTCGATCACGCAGCTCGCCGGGGCACCGAGGCGGTCAAAGGGAGTCGAGGGCTGCTCGCCGGCCTTGGCGGGCATAACCAGCGGCCATGGGATCTGCCACCGAGTAGCCGTTTTCAGGATCTGGTCCTCGCTGTTGCCGCTGAACAGCCCGACGGCGTTGAGACCCTTGGCATGAAATCGCCGGAACAGGGTAATCGCGGCCTTGGTCCGGTCGGTCGCGTTCTCCTTCCCGAGGTCCTCAACCATAACCAGCAGGAGTTTTCCCTCGGGGGGCCTGAACGTCACAGGAATGCCCTCCAGGCTCGTCGCCTTGGCCTCGGGAACGATCTCGCCGGTTTTCAAGGTGATCTGGGCTTCCTGGGCCATGGCCGTAGCGGCCAAGCCGAGTGCCAGGGCTATTGCAGGGAGACGGTTTTCTGTCACCATGCTCGCCTCCTCTATATGTGATGTGCTCCGATTCGGTCACCCACTCCACCAACCGCGGAAAGGCGTTCCGGTAGCAAGAGACGGCCCGCGCATACCGCACCCACCCTATTATGACGCCTGTCGAGGACAAAGGTTGCACGAAAACTTCACTAAAACAGCTTTGCTCTCCTCTATTCTGCCGCCAGCCCTGGCGCTAGCCATATAGGAGCAACACCGAAAGGACAAAGAACAACGCCGAGGCCGCCACCACAAGGCCTGCAAGCACGCGTTCCAGGTCGCGAAACAGCCCCATGACCCCGATGATCAGGGCAACCAGGAAAAGCAGCGGTAGGATGTGGCCTACAAGGTCACAGAGAAACCGCAGAAACACAGGGGAATTCGCACGGTTCACCTGAGCGTAGTGCAGTTTGTGGTGCAGATTCGGCCGGGACACCCCCAAAAACGCCAACCGACACCCCCAGCGACGATATCCCGACAAGGCCGGACGATGACCGGCTGGCCAGCATCGAGGCAGAACTGGCCAAGCTGTCTCCCAGCGAGCGCCAACAGCTTATCACCTGGCTGGCCAATGGAGGGACGAAGGCATGATCCCCCACGCGGCCAGCCGAGCAGAAGCCCAAACACGAGCGCAAAGGGGCCACCCCCACCTGGGACAGCATCCAGCGGCGTTG
>CAZPIO010000202.1:0-10128 GCA_964586235.1 uncultured Planctomycetales bacterium | reverse complement strand
CGCAGGCCGGCGGCGGCGCCTTCGAGGGTTTCGGGCAGGCGGAGGATCTGGCGGGCCAGGAGACGTTCGGGGGGCTCGGAGAGCTGGACACGGCCGGCGGCCAGGTCGCGCTGCTCCTCGGCACCTTTGCGGTAGATCGAGCGGATGCGGGCGTAGGCGTACATCATGTACGGGGCGGTGTTGCCCTCCATAGCCAGCATGCGGTCCCAACTGAAGATGTAGTCGGTCTGGCGGTTCTGCGAGAGGTCGGCGTACTTGACCGCCCCGATGCCGACGGCCTCGGCGATGTCGCGGATCTCGTCCTCGCTGAAACCGCGGCGCTTGGCCGGGTCGGCCTCGTTGGCCCGGATCAGAGTCTCGGCCCGGTTCACGGCTTCGTCGAGCAACTCGGCGAGCTTGACGTTCTCGCCGCTGCGGGTTTTGAGCGGCTTGCGATCCTCGCCGAGGATCGAGCCGAAGGTGACGTGGTCGAGCTGAACAGGGACGGCCCGCCGGCCGTGTGAGGTCCAGCTTGCGGCCCGTACGGTGGCGAAGACCATCTCGAAGTGCTGCACCTGCCGGGCGTCGGTGACGTAGATGATGCGGTCGGCGCCCAGTTCACGGATCCGGAACTGGAGGGCGGCCAGGTCGGTGGTCGCATAGAGGTACGCCCCGTCGGATTTGCGAATGATCATCGGCACGGGCTTGCCGTCGGGGTTCTTGAATATCGGCTCGCAGGCCGGGGTCTCGTGGAAGACGCAAAGGGCGCCGTCGGAGATTTCGACACGAATTCGTGGAAGATCACTCACCCCTTGCTTCGCAAGGGATGGGGCACCCTGCAATGACTCGGGGTCGGAGACCCCTCCTACAGGTGGGGGCCCTGAACCGAAGCTGCGTTCGAGCTCTTCGACCACGGCGGGGAGTCGATCGGCGTAGAAACTCTCGCCGCGTTCGTCCTCTTCGCGAAGGCTCACCCCCAGACGGCGGTAGACGGGCATGTAGTGGTTGCGCGACTCGTCCACGATATAGCGCCAGGCCCGCAGGGTGGTCTCGTCGTGGTTGTGCAGGGCGACGACTTCGGCGCGAGCCCGTTCGTGGAAGGCCTCATCCTCCTTGTCGAGGGCGTTGGCCTGGCGATAGAAGTCCTCAAGGTCGGCAAGGTGGACGCCGGCCGGGTTGTCGACGGCCTGGGGCATTTTCTCCTTGAGGTACGCACAGAGCATGCCGAACTGGGTGCCCCAGTCGCCGATGTGGTTCTGGCGGATGACCTTGTGACCTTCGAACTCCAGGATGCGGGCAATCGCATCGCCGATGACTGTACTGCGCAGGTGGCCGACGTGCATCTGCTTGGCGATGTTGGGGCTGGAGTAGTCGACGACGACGGTCTGGGGTGCGTCGGCGGGGTCGAGGCCGAGGCGATCAGGTTCGGCGGCGGCCGGCACGTCGCTGAGCAGCTCGGCCATCCATTCCGGCCACAGGCGGATGTTGATGAAGCCCGGGCCGGCGATCTCGAAGGGCTGGCACATGGCGGCGGCGCCCGGGTCGGCGGCAAGGGCATCGACGATCTTCTGGGCGACGTCGCGGGGCTTGGTTTGCAGACGCTTGGCCAGGCCCATGGCCACGTTGCTCTGGTAGTCCCCGAACCTGTCCTCGGTCGAGGGGCGGATCATCGGATCGACGTCCCGACCGGGCTCGCCGAGGGCCTGCTCAAGGGCGGCGGAGAAGAGTGATGTCAGTTGTCCGGCAATCGATTTCATCGTGTAGTCTCGTCAATACCTCACAAAGGGCGGGATTCTAGCACATTCCGGCCCTGAAACGAACCCAGGCTGCGTCTGGCGAAGCCGGCTCTGCAGCAGGGCCTCTTGTCGTCGAAGCCCTTCTGCTCCAACGGATTACGATCATACTGCCCGGCGTCCAGCGGAGCCCACATGGGTTCGTTTTGCCGTCTTCGCTGCGCTACGCCGTGCCGAGGCCCGGCGGGCCGCGTGAGGCGAGGGGTGGAGGAAGAAGACACAGAGGGACGGGGACGCTGAGAAAGCGGGAGAGAAGGCACTACAGGGAGGAAGGTTCTCCATCTCAGTGGGTTCGTTTCGCAAAACACGGGGTGCCTCCTTCCCACTGCGGCCGGTCAGTTGGTGACCACCTGTGCGCGGAGTATCTCCGTCGATCCTGGTGCAGGGATAACACGGCGGGCGCTCGGGAAGCGGGGCTTGCGACAGAACAGAGAGCCCGGTCGTCCTTCCGAGACTCAGAGCAACGAGTGTTTTGCCGTTCCAGCATCCCAGCAGTGAGTTGCCGGGCAAGCGTCATGGCGTCCCTGCGGGACTTGGGATAGCCAGTGCTTTCTTATTACAGCATTCGCGCGGTAAAATACCCCGGGCCCGTCATTGACCAGGACGGCCATGCTGATGTATACTGGTCACCTCTGACGTCGGGGCCTGGACACGTGCACAAGACGGGGCGGGAGCGAGGACTCGTCCGCGGGCGCCGGCGAACTGATCCTCAAAATCAAGGCGGTCTGAGGCGCCGGGTTGCGTGGGGTCTGGAATCATGATCGAATCAGCGCGTCAGCTTCTCCCGGCGGCGGATACTCCAGCGCGTGCCAGTATCATGCGATCGGGGGCGGTTGCCTGGCTGGTCTGTCTGTTGTCGGCCGGGCCGGTACTGGCGCAGCTCAGCGTCGCGGAGATTGCTTCGCTGCAATCAAGGGGCAAGAACGAGGGATGGACGTTCGTCGTTCGGGAGAGCGAGGCGACGCAATATCCACTCGAGGCACTATGCGGCACGAAGGTACCTGACGGCTGGGCCGAGCCGGCGGTACGGGAAGCCGGCCCGATCACCGCGGCCGACCTTCCGACGACGTTTGACTGGCGGGCCTACAACGGCGTTACGCCAATTAGGAGCCAGGGGAACTGCGGGAGTTGCTGGGCGTTTGCGGCCGTCGGGGCGGTCGAGAGCGCCATCCGGATCAATCTGGGCATTCAAACCAACCTGTCCGAGCAGTGGCTGATCAGTTGCACGACTGCCGGCACCTGCAACGGCGGCTGGCACGACAGCGCGTTCTGCTTCATGACCAGCAACAGCGTGTGCAAGGATTCGTGCAACGCGTCGGGGGCGGTGCTGGAGACGGCCTTCCCGTATGTCGCCTCGGATGCACCGTGCCAGTGTCCCTATGAGCATCCGTACGCTCTTCGCTCGCACAGCTACGTCACCAACACGGTCAACGACATCAAGCAGGCCATCTACAACCACGGCCCCGTGGCGACCACGGTGTATGTAAACGACGCCTTCCATGGGTACGGCGGCGGGGTCTTCAACGCCTGTGAAGACAAGGATCTCAACCACGCGGTGGTCCTGGTCGGGTGGGATGACAGCCAGAGCGGCGGCGTGTGGATTCTCAGGAACTCCTGGGGAACCAGTTGGGGAGAGAGCGGCTACATGCGAATCACGTACGGGTGCTCGCGGATCGGCGGGCATACCTACCGCGTCGGCTTCGACCTCCCGCCGCCGACCGACCTCTCGGCATCCGAGGGATTCACCGACCGGATCCGGCTATCCTGGACCGGCAACGTCGGGTCAACCGGCTACGAGGTCTGGCGGGGCACCAGCAGCAGTTCGGCCGCCGCGAGCCTAATCGGGGCGACGGCCGCCTGGGCCTACGAGGACCTCACGGCGGTAGCCGCCACCACCTATTTCTACTGGGTCAAGGGCAAGAACCAGATCGAGACCAGCGCGTTCAGCGATCCCGACAGCGGCTGGTACATCTCCGACTGCAACGACAACGGCGTGCCGGACCCCGAGGATATCGCCAACCACACGAGCACCGACTGCAACGCCAACTCGCTCCCGGACGAGTGCGATCCTGATGCGGACGGCGACGGCGTAACCGACGACTGCGATTCTTGCACGGACACCGACGGGGACGGGTTCGGGGATCCGGGTTTCCTGGCCAACACCTGTTTTGCCGACAACTGCCCCTACGCGCACAATCCCGGCCAGGAGGACGCCGATGGTGATGCGGTCGGCGATGCGTGTGATCTGTGCCCCGGCTTCGACAACCGGCAGGATTCAGACGACGACGGGGTTCCGGATGGCTGCGACGTGTGCCCGGGGACTCCCGCGGGCACGCCGGCGTCCCAGTACGGTTGCCCCTTCAGCAAAGCCGACTTCGACCTTGACGGCGATGTCGACCAATCGGACTTCGGGCATCTGCAGGCATGCATGAGCGGCCAGGGCTCGCTGCAGGACGATCCCAACTGTCAGGATGCGAGACTGGACGGCGACGGCGACGTGGACGGAACAGATGTAACCAGCCTGCGGAGCTGCCTGAGCGGCTCGGGCGTGCCGGCGGAGCCGGGCTGCGGGTAGGATCCTGCGAATCCGGCGTTCGTGTAGCGGTCAGAGTCATCGCGAACCCACCTGCAAGAAGCAGGTGGGGCACCCGACCCGCACTGCTCACAGAGCAGTGGCACGCGGCGAACGCGGCGGCAAGAAGCAGGTGAGTTACTGACCCCACACTGCTCGCAGAGCAGATTTCGACGAGCTCAGTCGAGTCGTGGGAGACGGGCTCCCCGGCACTGCTCAATAGAGCAGTGGCACACGGCATTCGGTCATGGGGCGCAAGCGGGGTCGGCGGGTTCTTCCGGACCGCTCATGCAGTCCATGAAGCGGGCGACATCACCTGAATCGACATCGCCGTCGTGATCGAGATCCGCATGGACGCATTCGCCGGAGACCATGTTGCCCGTGCCGGCCATGCATGCCTGCAGGAAGCCGAAGTCCGCCTGATCAACGTCGTAGTCGGCATCGGAGTCGCCCGCCTGGCGCTCGATGGCGATCCGGACTCTGGCGGTGTGGCTGAGGCCCTCGTTGTCGACGACCGTCAGCGAAGCGAAGTGATCACCCGCGGTGGTATACAGATGGCCGGCGATCGGACCGGTGGCGTCGATGGTGCCGTCGCTGTCAAAGTCCCACTGGTAGTGGTCGATGGAGCCCGCCGGATCGGTGTCGTATGAAGCGGAGCCGTCGAAGCTCACCTCCAACGGTGCCTTACCCGCCATCGGCGCGGCACTGATGACCGCGACAGGCCAGCCGCCCTTGATCAGCTCAATGCCGTTGCCGGTCCCGAGATTGCGGCTGTACTGCTTGTCCGTGGCGTTGTTCCAGTGTTCGTGGACGCCGAGGCTGGCCATTCGCATGGTGGCGGTGGCGTGGTCGGGATCGTAGAACGTACCGGAAGGCGGGTTGTTCGCCAAGGCGGCCTCGTGAAGGTAGTCGTCGCCCGCGGCCATGTGCGTGATCGTCGCCCATGTTGGTTCTGACCACAGGAAATCGTAGGCAACCGAGTCGATAGCCACAGGGTCCTGGGAGACGAACAGGCTGGAGGTCCAGTCATTATTGAAGGGCGCGGTCAGCCACTTCCTGGGTGTAAACTCGTTCGGATGCTGCCCGGCGTACAAGCCGTCGATGAGGTAGAGCAGGGCCTTGCCGCCGCTGTGGGCATGACCCATCAGGTCGACCATGCACCGGTAGCGCGACATGGCGGTGTCGTACTGGGGCAGGCTGTCGTGCAGGCTGTAATAGCCTCCTTCGGTCGGCAGCCGGAGGAACCCGTAGTAGTTCTTCCCGCACAGGGTCACGCCGGCAGACTGGTGGCTCTTGAAGTTCGCCAGGTTGATGAAGTAGGTGGCCTCAGCAAAGGGGGCCAGGATCCTGTCCTGCGTGTAACCGGGCAGGCGGTTGCTGAAATAGAAATTGACGTCCGAGGGCTGCGGTCTTGTTCGTCCGAACTTACCCAGATGATCGAGATACCTCACGTTCGGGAACTCATCGTGCAACGGGGTATAGTACTCATTGGCGAACAGGCAGACCGGATCGCCAATCGAGATGTCCGTCTGGTTCACGCCGACGACGTTCACCAGGTGACGAAGCAGGGCCAGCATCACCTGCGGCGACGTGTTCATGTAATCCTGCATGCCGGTGAGGTTGTAGGTATGCTATCGGGGTGATTCCTGCCATGCGACATGATAAGGGCGTACGAGCGGAGCCCAAGGGCACGACTGTGAGCGGCTAAGCTGGGGACGCGGCGGTCGACCCGCCTGATTTCTCGGCCGGAGGATGCGGGCGGTCGACGTGGCCGCCAGGGGGAAGGTTGGCGAGAGTCTCGGCGTCGACGGTGACGTCTTCGGGTTCGGCCTCGGCCATGTACTGCCTGGACCGCCGGTGGAGGTAGAAACCGACCCCGATTGCCGCCGCAACCAGTACGACAAAGCCAATCACGTTGGTGACGATGCGGACATCAGACTTGAGTCGATCGAAATGGGCGCCGAAAACCCAGCCCAGGATGATCAACGTCGGAACGCTGATGCAGGCGGCGGAGCCGTTGACCAGGATGAACTTCCAGAACGGGACTCTCAATACGCCGCTGGCGACGAAAATCATGGCCCGCAGGCCGGGCAGGAAGCGGCCGATGAAGATGATCTTGATCCCGTGATGTTCGAAGAGACGTTCAGCCAGAAGCAGCCGCGGCGGATTCACCAGCCGTTTCATGAACCGGTGCTCGACGATGTGGTGGCCGAAGCGGCGTCCCATGGTGAACAGGCAGATGTCGCCGATCAGGACGCCGACCATGCCAACGACAATCATGATGGCCGGGGTGGCCAAGCCACGATAACACAGCCACCCGCCCGTCAGGAGGGGGATATCTTCGGGAATGGGCACTCCGAAACTGGCCGCGAGCAAGACCGCCAGCACACACAAGTAGGGCAGCTTATCCCAGGGCATTCGGACCTCGCTCCGTGCCGCGCAGGCTCCGGCGTCTCTCCGTCGCTCCCCGCGTACAACCATTGCTATCGTGATTTATTCGGACTATCCTTGACTCGGAAAGTACGACCTCTCGCCGATTGGGAGATCTTATCACCGGGATGGGACGGCCGCCACGATTCAGCGCGGACCATCGGCGTGGACATGCTTGGGCCGATGCCCGGAAACGGGTCAGCATGCAGGATGGGGTATAGGTGTTCGGGTGTCCGACACTCGCAACAAATGGTACGGTGAAGGGTTGCGATTCTCATGCAACCAGTGCGGCAGTTGCTGCACTGGTCCGCCGGGCTACGTTTGGGTGACCCGCGAGGAGATCAGACGGATTGCCGCCTTCCTCGATCGAAAGGACGGGTGGCTCGACAAAGAGCATCTTCGGCGGATCGGCCTGAAGCACTCGTTGAGGGAGAAGTCCAACGGGGATTGCGTCTTCCTGATGTCGCTGGGCAACGGCCATCGAGGCTGTTCGATTTACCCCGTGCGGCCGTTGCAGTGCCGGACCTGGCCCTTCTGGACGCAGAATCTGAGGACGGCATCGGCATGGGCTGAGGCCGGGGAGGTCTGTCCGGGATTGAACAACGGTCGACAGTTCACCGTCGAGCAGATCGAGGCGGTCCGGCTGAAGGATTCGTGGGAGCCGGGGGAGAAGTCACCTGTCGGTGATGGGGGCGACAGAGCAGAATAAAGGCGCCCCATGAGCGGTTCGTCGCTGCATTTATCCGTCTCCGAGTTGCTTGAACACGCCCTCCGGCCGGAAGTCATCCGGGCAATGCAGGAGTTTTACGCAGAGGCCGACCGGGAGATTGCCGAGCAGGGCCCGAACTGCTGGAACAAGGGCGAGTGCTGCCGGTTCGGCGAGTTCGGCCACCGTCTTTACGTGACCACGCTGGAGGTCGTCTATTACCTGGCCACAGGTAACCTGCCGCCGCCGGTAACGGCCGACGCCTGCCCGCACTCGCTGGACGGGCGCTGCATGGTTCGCCGGCACCGGCCGCTGGGCTGCCGCGTTTTCTACTGCGATCCGCACGCACAACAATGGCAAGGGCCGCTGACCGAGCGTCGCCTGACGCGTCTGAGAGCCATGCACGAAGAGCTGAAGGTCCCTTACGAATACGTCGACTGGATGATCGTGATGCGGGCGATCAGTGAGCAGGAGCAGTGAGGCGCCTGCATCGTTGATTGGCACACCTGCCCCGGCGATCTTGGGGCTGATAATTCATCCTGACACATTTTCTGATCCTGATCATTTTCTGATCCACCGGTGCTTGCGGCCCGATCGGTTCTTGTCCGTCATTACGGGCAGGGGCAATCACTGCTGCAGTTGGTCGGGGTGTTATTGCTGACGGTCACGTTGGTCAAGGCTGGTGCTCCGTGGCAGGCGATGCCGCCGCCGCCCGTTGATGTCGTATCGGTCAGGGCGTTGTAGGTCACGGTGCAGTTGGAGATCGAACAGCCGACGCCGGTCCAGATGCCGCCGCCCTCGGTGGCCGCGATATTGCTGGTGACGAAGCACAGGTCTGCCGTGCTCTCGAACAGACTCAGCCCGCCAGCCCATTGGGAGGCCTCATTCCGGGTGAGCGTCGAAGCCAGGATGGTGCCTTGGGCTATATGGGCTCCGCCGCCCTGCTGCGAGGCGTTGTGCTCGATCCGGCACAGGCTGACGACCGGGCCGCGTTCGGCATAGATGCCGCCGCCGCGATAGGAGGCCTGGTTGTCTTCGAGACTCGAACTGTGGATGCGCACCTCGAGGTCGCTGCCGAGACCGCCGCCGTTCTTGGCGGTGTTGAAGGCGGCGTACACGTCGCAGATGACCGGCGGGACGGCGGTATCGGAGAGGCTGCCCTGGGCATAGATGCCGCCGCCGTTTCCATCGATGGCCTCGTTACTGGTGAGTTGGCAGTTGGAGACGTTGGTCTGCTGCAGATAGATGCCGCCGCCTTCGCTGTAATACGAATTGCCGCTGGTGCCGGCCGTGTTGCCCACGAGGTGGGCGGCGGAGATCTGGCTGTGGTTGGCGTAGATGCCGCCCCCGCGCCAGCCGGCGGTGTTCTGGGTCAGCTCGATCTGGGAGACTTCCGTGCCGTCGCACCAGATACCGCCACCGTTTTCGCCGGCGGAGTTCTCGCTGATTGAGCAGCCAACGATGAAGAGGGTTTTGCCGGCGGAGACGAGGTTGGCATAGATGGCCCCGCCGTCCTCGCCGGCCTGATTGTTGTCAAGCGTGCAATACTGGATAGATACGCCGTTGCCGGCCTTGATGCCGCCGCCGCTGCGCTCGGCGACGTTGTAGACGACGGAGCACTCGCTGAACGAGGAGTACTCGTTCGCATAAGCGCCGCCGCCATTCTGGGCCGTGTTGGCGTTGAAAACGCACTCGGTGAGTATGGCGTCCTTACCAAAAGAGCCGCCGCCGCCCGTGGAGGCCTCGTTATCGGTGAAGGTGCAACCGGTGAGCCGGCATTTCTGGCCCGCTGCGACACCCCCGCCCGAAGAATCCGCGATGTTGCCGGTGAACGTGCAGTTCGTCAGGATCGGCACGTGTGTTTCGTCCCGAGGCGTGTTCGACAGACTGAGGGCCCCACCCGAGGAGGTCGCCTGGTTGGACTCGAATCGGCAATTCTCGAAGGAGACGATGGCACCGATGTCCGAGACGTAGACGGCGCCGCCGTTGCGGGCGTTGCACGAGCTGAAGGTACAGTTCTTGAACGAGGCGGTGGTGTCTCCGGTCAGACGGAGGGCGCCTCCCAGATCCCCCAAGCCGCGGGAGATCTGCAGGTTCTGAAAGGTGATGTGAACGTCGTCCAGCCAGCCGAGCTGGGCGGCGTCCTCGAGGTCGATGATGCTCGCATCCGCTCCGTCACCCTGGATCACGATATGGTCCCTGGGGATACTGATGTCGTGGAATCCGGTACCCGCGTGGGTGCCGGCCTCGATGTGGATGATGTCGTTGTAGGTGGCCGCGTTGAGGGCATCCTGCAGCGTAAGGTAATCACTCGGCACGTGGAGCGTGCGTGGCGGATTGGACGCGAAGATGGCGCGAACGGTCTTGTCGGCGGTCATGCTGATCACGCCGGTCGGGCCGTCGCCGCTGAGGGCCCCCTCCCAATGATGGAATTCGTATCCGCCGGCCGGTTTGGGTGCGGCGAGAACGTTGATTCCGTACTGGTATACGCCGCCTCCCGGGAAGAGCTGGATTTCACCAGCGTCGGAAGGGAAGACCTCGGTTGTCAGGGTGTAAGTGGCTGAACCCGATCCGGTGCCGGCGCCGGTCCACGTGTCGCCGTAGCCTTCCGGCACGATGCCGGCGACAAACAGCTTGGAGGCGTCGAC
>CAZPIO010000201.1:0-10229 GCA_964586235.1 uncultured Planctomycetales bacterium | reverse complement strand
CGAGCGGTGCTTGCGGTGGACGGTCCGCGCCGGTCTAATGGTTCGCGTCCGCGCCGGGTGATTCGCCGGTCGGCGAGGCCGCGGGCGTGCCCGGGGCGCGGTGAAAGAGACAGACACGACTAGAGAAGGAGCTTTCGATGAAGAGCGGCAGGAACCTGGTGGCGGCGATCGCGGCGATCGGAGTGATCTGGGCAGTGGCGGCACAGATGAGCGTTGCCCAGCCGAAGGCGGCCCCGGTCGGCGGCACGCGCGTGGCGGTCGTGGACCTGGTGAAGGTCTTCAACGAATTCGATCAGACCAAGACGGTCAACGAGCAGATGAGGAAGTACCGCGACGACCTCGCTCAGCAGATCGACAAGAAGGTGGCGGAGATCAAGGCCGAGGAAGATATCATCGAGAAGCTTGCCCCGGACAGCGCGGATCGCCAGACCAGGATCAACAAGGTCAAGCGAATGCGGCTGGAATACAACGTCTGGGAATCGCTCGAAAAGGACTTCGTCAGCGAACAGTACGTCGCCTGGGTCAAGAAAACCTATCAGGCAGTTACCGACGGGATCGCCGAGGTCGCCAGAAAGCAGGGCATCCAGTTGGTGCTCACCCAGGAGCAGATGGACACGACCGTCACCAAGCAAGAGGCCGTGCTGCAGCAGATTTTCAACCGTAAGGTGGTATACGCGGACAGCTCGATCGACATTTCCAGCGAGGTGCTGGCGACGTTGAACGCGAACTTTGCCAAGGCCGGCGGCCCGGCTTCGGTGCACTTCGGCAAGTAGCCGCCAAGCCTGCGGACAACTGCGGGTCCGACATGCCAAGTTCGCCGAGGCGAACTCGGGCATGCAACCCGGATGAGGCCCCCAACGGGCAGGTGTGTCCATGAACAAGTCGTATCCGTTGGCGGAAATCGCCAAATGGGTGAGTGGTGTGGTCCGCGGCGACGCGAGCACACGCATCTCGGGCGTCTGCAGCCTGGACGAAGCCGATTCCTCCCAGATTGCCTGGCTGGCCGACGAGAAGTACACACCGCAGGTGAAGAACTCCCGCGCCGCCGCTGTCGTGGTCCCGAAACACTTCGGGGCGACCCCGATGCCCGCGATCCTCTGCGACGATCCCTCCGTGGCGATCATCACCATCCTCGGGAAGTTCGCCCCGCCGATTCCACGGCCGGCCGTGGGCATCCACCCCGCGGCACTCGTCTCGCCCTCCGCCAGGCTCGGCCGCGACGTGGCCGTCGGGCCGTTCGCGGTCATCGAAGCCGGAGCGGTGATCGGCGATCGGACCGTCCTGCACGCCCAGGTCTTCGTCGGGCCGGACGTCCGCATCGGGGCCGACTGCGAACTCTGGCCGCAGGTGGTGGTCCGTGAACGATGCTCCCTGGGCGATCGGGTGATCATTCATCCAAATTGCACCATCGGGGCGGACGGATATGGCTACCAATATATGGGGGGACGGCACGTCAAGATCCCCCAAATTGGCGGCGTCGAAATCGAGGATGACGTCGAAATCGGGGCCAACAGCACCGTCGACCGGGCCAAGTTCGGCGTGACCCGGATCGGGAGGGGCACGAAGATTGATAACCTCGTGCAGGTCGCTCATAATGTCCGGACTGGGCCGAACTGCCTGATCGTGGCCCAGTGCGGTATTGCCGGCAGTGCCCGCCTCGGACAAGGAGTGGTGCTGGGCGGCAAAGTGGGCTTGCGGGATCACATCTCGATCGGGGATGCCGCGGTTGTGGCCGCCTGCGCGTGTGTCTCGAAGGATGTACCCGCGGGCAGGACGATGATAGGGAGCCCGGCGGTCGAGCATGAGCAGTTCATCCGGGAGCGGGCCAAGGTGCGGCGCCTGCCGGAAATGGCGGAGCAACTGAGGGCCCTGATCAAACGGGTCGAGCAACTTGAGGCCTCAGCAGACCATCCGTAACCCTGTCGAACTGACCGGCCGTGGATTGTTCACCGGCGAGCAGGCCGTGGTGCGCTTCCTGCCCGCCGAGCCCGACAGCGGCGTTGTTTTCGTGCGCGCCGACCAGAACCCGCCGATCCCCATCCCGGCCGTGGTCGAGAACGTGGCCAAGCGGCTCCGACGAACCTCGCTCCGCAACGGTACGATTCAGATCGAGACCGTCGAGCACTGTCTGTCGGCCCTGGCCGGCATGGGCATCGACAACGTCATCGTCGAGCTCAACGCCAACGAGATGCCCTCGTTCGATGGGAGCTGCGCCCCCGTCGTCGCCAAGCTGAAAGAAGCCGGAATCGTCGCCCAGGACCACGAACGGCAGGTGTTCCGCATCCCGGAGACGGTGAGGGTCGCCGAAGGGTCGAGCTACGTCATGGCCGCCCCCACCAGCGAGGACGACGAGGTCCTGGAGATCATCTACGACCTCAATTACGGCAGCGGGCCGATCGGCCAGCAGATCTTCAAGATCCGCCTGACGCCCGAGGACTTCGAGCAGCACATCGCCGGGGCGCGGACCTTTGTGCTGGAGCGGGAGGCGGAGCAGTTCCGCGCGGCCGGCCTCGGCACGCACCTGACTTACGACGATATCCTGGTCTTCGGCCAGGACGGGCCGATCCAGAACACGCTGCGGTTCCCGGATGAGTGCGTCCGGCACAAGATCCTCGACCTGGTCGGGGACCTGTTCCTGTTCGGGCGGTTCATCTCGGGATACGTCTTCGCCCGCCAGTCCGGCCACACGCTGAACCACGAGTTGGTTCGCAAGCTCCGCGAGCTTGAGCAGTCCGCGGACCTGAAACAGAAGCTGAGGGCTGAGCCTGTCTTCGACATCCGCAAGATCCAGCGGATCCTCCCCCATCGCTACCCCTTCCTCATGGTCGACCGGGTAGTCGAGATGGAGCCGGGCAAGCACGCGGTGGGCATCAAGAACGTGACCGCCAACGAGGAGTTCTTCACCGGCCACTACCCGGGCCAGCCGATCATGCCGGGCGTGCTGATCATCGAGGCCATGGCCCAGCTCGGCGGCCTGCTGCTGGCCCAGGAACTCGAGCACACCGGCAAGGTGGCGGTGTTGCTCAGCCTCGATGGCGTCAAATTCCGCCGCCCGGTGATCCCGGGCGATCAACTGGTACTCGAGGCTTCGGCCCGCCGCGTGAAGTCGCGGACGGGTCACGTGTTCTGCCGGGCCACGGTCGGCGAAAACCTGGTGGCCGAGGCGGACGTCAAGTTCATGATGGTCGACGCAGACCCGTTGTGAGAAAGAAGCTATTAGCTGTTAGCTATTAGCTCTTAGCCAGAAGGGGCGGGGGCAAACAGCTAAGAGCCAAGAGCTAAAAGCTAAGAGCTGAGACATGATTCATCCATCGGCGACTGTTGATCCCAAGGCGACGCTCGGTGCCAATGTCACCGTCGGGCCGAACTGCTTCGTCGGGCCGAACGTGGTCCTGGGAGACGATTGCGTGCTCCACAATAACGTGACCATCACCGGTCACACGGTTTGCGGCCGGCAGAACGAGTTCTTCGCCGGCGCGGTCATCGGCGCCCCGCCGCAGGACCTCAAGTACAAGGGCGGACTGACTCGCGTCCAGATCGGCGACGACAACGTGTTCCGCGAACTCGTCACCGTGCATGCCGGAACCGAGGTCGCCGGCGGCGTCACCTATATCGGCTCGCACAACCGCTTCCTCGTGGGCGTCCATATCGCCCACGACGGAAAGATCGGCAACTGCTGCATCCTGTCCAACTACGTCCAACTCGCCGGACACGTCTGCCTGGAGGACAAGGTCACCATGGGCGGCATCATCGGGGTGCACCATTTCACCACGATCGGCACGCTGGCCTACATCGGCGGCCTGAGCCGGATCATCAACGACGTTCCGCCCTACATGATCGTGGAGGGCAACCCGGCAAGAGTCCGGGGCTTCAACGAGGAGGGCATGAAACGCTGGGCGTTCAACGAGGAGCAGATCCGCGGGATCCGCGACGCCTACCGGACGCTGTTCGGCCCCAAGGCACAAACGTTCGGCGTTTCCATCCTGGACCGCCTGTCGACACTTGAAGCCCAGGCGGAGCACAACGGCGAAGTACGTTACCTCTGCGAATCCATCCGGCGCAGCGTCAGAGATGGCGTTTACGGCCGCTGGCTGGAGCGCGAGCGCAGGGACACGCACGCCGATCGGCAGGCGTACTACGGGCGGGGCGAGCAGACGGAGGGAACCAGGTGAGCACAACCATTCCAGTGGCAGTCGTGGGCACGGGGCACATGGGCCGGCACCACGCTCGGATCTACCACGAGTTGCCCGATTCGGAACTGGTCGGCATCGTCGAGCTCAACGCCGAGCGGGCGGCGGATATCGCCTCCAAGTACAACGTGAAGGTCTACCCTTCGATCGAGCCGCTGCTCGGCAAGGTCCAGGCGGTTACCGTGGCGGTCCCGACAACCGCGCACGTCGAGGTGGCCCGGCCGTTCCTCGAAAACGGCATCGCCGTGCTCATCGAGAAGCCCATCGCCCCGGACGCCGCGTCGGCACGGGCCCTGCAGGAACTGGCCCGCAGGCACAATACCCTGCTCAGCGTCGGCCACACCGAGCGGTTCAACCCGGTCGTCCGGGCCATGGACCGCATGCAGGTGTTGCCCCGCTTCATCGAGACCCATCGCATCAGCCCGTTCACCTTCCGGTCGGCCGACATCAGCGTGGTCATGGACATGATGATCCACGATATCGACATCGTCCTGCACCTGGTGAAAGCCCCGCCGGTGCGCGTCGATGCCGTGGGTGTCCGCGTGCTCGCCCGACACGAGGACATCGCCAACGCCCGGGTGATCTTCGCGGGCGGCTGCGTGGCTAACATGACCGCGTCGCGGCTGGCACTCAAGACAGAACGCAAGATCCGGGTCTTCTCCGACGAGGCTTACCTCTCGCTCGATTATCAGAAGAAAACCGGCGTGGCGATTAAGAAAGATGCGAACCTCGATCTGCTCAAGATGGCCCGTGAGCACGGTGCTGACGAACTGCCGCAACTGGTGGGCAAGGATTTCGGATCGATGGTCAAGGTCGAGCAACTCGAGATCGACGACATCGAGCCTCTCCGAGTCGAACTGCAGTCGTTCCTGCGGTCGGTCCGCTCGGGCGAGCCGCCGGCGGTCAGCGCCGAGGATGGCGTTGCGGCCGTGGAGCTGGCCGAGCAGATCGTCGCTGCCGCCCGGTCGCACCAATGGGACGGCGTGGACGCCGCATTCGCAACCCGCACGTAGGAGCGGCTTGCAGCCGCGATCGAATGCAGGAGCGCTCTCCGACCGCGATTCTCAGCATCTGGCGGCACACACGCGCAAAAAAGAGGAGAGCATGTTCGGTCCGATAAGAAATCGAGACCGCTGCTCTCCTTGTTTCGCACGCTCCACCAGAGTTCGCTGGAGCAAAAGTATCGGAGCCACGTTTCGTCTGCTTCAGCGAACATCGCCGGCGGCACGACGAAGAGACCTTTCCCCCGGCTGTGGTCTTCTCGAACGATTCTAGCGTGGCGCGGTCCGTAATTCCAGCCTTCATAAAAACTTGGAACGATCGTGGCCTGTGAGCAGATCCACAGGTCAGGCAGGTCTGCGATCACCAGAGATCCACCCTAAGCCCTTTTGCAACAACAGCTTACGAGATCCGACGTACGACTGGTCGTCGGCCTTGACGGCGCAACCCGATATCCGCTACGGTTTCGCGGTTTCACGCGGGCGTTTCCACCGGCGTGGCAGACGCTGCGCGAAGAGGAGAATTCGCCGATGGCCGTCGCAGGCAGCAGAACCATTGTCGGTCCGACTTTGTCGAATGTCCCCTGGGAGGCCAGACCGGTCGGATGCCACGATGTGGTCTGGCGGTACAGCCGCAACCCGGTCATCCCGCGCGACTTGATCCCCTGCTCCAACAGTATCTTCAACAGCGCTGTCGTGCCATACAAGGGTGGTTTCGCCGGGGTATTCAGGGTCGACGACCGCCGCCGGTTCATGAGGCTGCACAGCGGCCGCAGCGACGACGGCGTCAAATGGCAGATCACCCCGGAACCCATTCAGTTCTTCACCGAGGAGCCGGAATTCGCCCGGTTCGACTACGGCTACGACCCACGGGTCTGCTGGATCGAGGACCGCTACTACGTGACCTGGTGCAACGGCTACCACGGCCCGACCATCGGCATGGCCTACACCCACGACTTCGAGAAGTTCCACCAGTGCGAGAACATCACCCTGCCGTACAACCGCAACGGCGTGCTATTCCCCCGGCGCATCAACGGCAAGTACTACATGCTGAGTCGGCCAAGCGACACGCGACACACCTCCTTCGGCGACATCTTCTGCAGCGAATCGCCCGATCTGGTCTACTGGGGCCGGCATCGCTTCGTCATGGGCACGCGCAGGGGCTGGCAGAGCACGAAAATCGGTGCCGGACCCACACCCATCGAGACGCGACACGGCTGGCTTTTGATCTACCATGGCGTCTTGACCTCCTGCAACGGGTACGTTTACAGCGCCGGCGCGGCCTTGCTGGACCTCGATGAACCCTGGCGGGTCATTTACCGCGCGGCTCCATACATCCTCTCACCGCAGCGTGATTATGAGTGCGTGGGCGACGTGCCCAACGTGGTCTTCCCGTGCGCGGCCTTGGCGGACGCCGGAACCGGTCGGATCGCCATCTACTACGGATGCGCCGACACGGTCACGAGCCTGTGTTTCGCCCAGGTGGACGAACTGATCGATTACGTCAAGGCAAACTCGGAAGTCTGACGACATCCTCGCCTCGCGGCCGGCGGGCGGTCTGGGCGTCGTGGCCTCGCCTGTGGTCGAGGTGCCTGCCCCAGGCTTTCGGTACCGGGACTCGATTCCCACACCATTATCAGGAGGCCCAGCCGCCGCACCGATGGGGGTTATGTCGGCCGAACGCGAACCAGGCGGCGACAGCGAGGTCGATCAGGCCGAGTCAATCGGTTCGGATTCTGGCTGAGCGGCGGTTGCCAGGCAGAATGGCTGATTCTCGCCATCAGCGGCGTTGACTGCCCCGAAACAGGACTGCACATCGCGGAGCCCATGGCTTCCCGGACCAGGGGATTACCTCGCCGTAGGGGTCACCGAATCAGATCGCTGCCCGCCGGCGTCCGCCTGCAGGGCTATCGGCAGCCCTTCTCTCCGTGGCCGATCCGAACACAAGGCTAACTTCATTCTGCGAAGGACCAATCCAGGAGAAACAGAGAAAATCACTATTGCGGATAAGCGCCAAGTTGGGTAAACTTGAGTATCACTTACAAGTCGTAGGAGGTCGCAAGTCGAGGAACCTTTTGAGGAGGGTGTGCGATGAAGTTCGCAACTCAGGTCGCCTGTATCAGTGTGGTTCTGTGCACATTGGCTGCTACTGCGCTTGGGCAGTCTCAGCAACTACTTCTGAACACGAGTTTCGATACGAATACCGACAACTGGACCTTGTCCGGCGGCCTCGCGCGGGGCAGCGGCACGTTGGCGGAGTTCTGGAAACCTCGCAGCGGCAACGGCTTTTTGCTGAAGTACTCCAACTATACCTGCAACTGGGGCACGGCCGAGCAGGAGGTCATGGTGACCACGGAAGGCGACTACAACCTGGGGCTGTCCTTCTGGGCCTACGTCCGGGCAACGGACTACCGGCCCACTTGGGTGGCAGGCGAGTTGCTCATTAACGGTCAGACCGTCGCCGCCGCAGTCAAGAGTGTGTGGGGCACTACGGACACATACACCGTGTCGGATTATTATCAGACAGGCTACGCGGCGGAGCCGATCTGGGCGACCTGGCGCGGCAGTCTCTCGACCGGTGATAAGATTAAGGTGCGCCTCACGGTACTGGTGGATGGCGCGGGCTATAGCACGTGGGCCTCAGCCGTCGTGGACGACGTGCAGCTCTTTTCGTCCGCCTGCACGGGTCAGCCCGACGTCACCGACACGAGCCCGAATGCTGTGAGTCTGGGAACGACCAGCGTCCCGCTTGTCCTGACCGGCAACAACCTCACCACCGTGGACAGGGTGAGGTTGAGGGCCGCGGGTACCCGAGGCAACGGGAACGACCGCCTGAACCAGGCAGGCCTCATCAAATCAGCGACATCGCTGACCGCGACTTTCAATCTTACCGACCTGCCCGCCGGAGTGTACGACGTGATTGCTGAGCCGGCCACCAGCAGCAGTGGTGTTCCGACCGACTGCAATCCGGTGGTGATTGCGAGAGGCTTCCAGATCCTCGACACTGCCGCCGAGCAGAACCTCCTGGGCAACGCCAGCTTCGAAGTCGTGAACGAGACCATTACGGGCAGCGGTGGCGACGACACTAAGACTTACACCCGCAGCGGTGCGGTTGGCAGTGCCGCGATGTGGTTCGGGGATTATCTGAAGGACCCGGCCATGGTTCCCGGCCCGAACTTCATCGACTGGGGCGACTACTACTTCGGCCTCTGGGGGACCTGGTCGAACAGCAAGGGCGAGCCGGGTACGGAGCCGACCAATACCTGGCAGACGGTGGCAGTGGAACCCGGGTCAACTGTGTACTTTGAGGGCTGGCTGGACTGCAACGCGGTTCCGGACAGCACCAGCGATGCCACGGTGAACGTGTGGGATGGGGATATCGGCGGAACGCTGATCGGAACGGCCAGCATCGATGAAACCACCCCCGGCACGGAGCCGGAGAACCCGCTCACCGGTTCCTGGGTCAAAGTCGTGATCACCGGCACCAGCAACTCCGGCTACGTGACCGTCCAGTTCACCACCCAACTGATGACCGCTGCCTGGGGAAAGCCCGGAGGAGTCTTTGCCGATGCCTTCAAGCTGACCGCCAGCCCGATCTGCTCGGATCCGCTCAATCCCTGGATCGCCTATCCGACCAGCGCAAAATCCAACACCGACCCGACGGTGACCATCACCGGAGGCTCAAACCTGGATGAGGTCTCGGCGGTCAGCCTGGTCCGCCTGACGAATCGCGCAAGTCAGCCTGATTCGGTCGTGCCGGGCACTGTCTTGAGCCAGACCCCCACCAGACTGGTGGTCTCATTCCCCTTGCAGAGGGACGACCACCCCACAGGCATCTACAACATAGTCCTCGAGAAACCCAGTTCGCCGCCGGCGAACCTGGCTTTCTATCGCATCCAGCCGCGCACGAGGGGAACGGGGCTGCCCCCTCGGTACCATCCCAACGTACCCGCGACGTTCGCGAATGGCTTCAGCTTCCAGCCCTTGCTGCTCAACGGAGACTTCGAGGCCGAGGGAAAGCACACCAGCAAGGACGTCTCGATAACCATCGGGTGGACATCGCTGGGAGTAACCAATCCCGTCTACAACGGCTCTACCCACCACCCCCCAGACGATGACAACCCGCCGTGGGGGTACAACAAGGAGACGGACAACCGCGGCAGCGTGTCCGAAGGCAGCGCGAGCTCGAACGCCCGCATCGTCCAGGAAGGCATTCCGGTCCGGCCCAATTACGGCTTGACGCTGACGGGCTGGATCTACGGCGGCAGCAACGGCGGCCCGTACTTCCACCAGGTGCTGATCCACGACGGTGACGCCAACGGCAACATCATCGGGCAGTATCAGTTGCCTAATGCGGGTGGGGGGGGAGGCACTCAGACAGGATGGCAGGCGGTCAGCATTGTCGACGCCATGCCGACCCAGTCCACCGTGACCGTGGAGTGGGGCCACACGCCGAACGGCAGCACCACCTACGGCACTGTGACCACGCATGTCGACCAGTTGCTGCTGGTCCAGGAGAAGGCCACGTGCAGCCCGATCTTTGCCGACGCGGACAATGACGGCGACGTGGACCAGATCGACTTCGCCGCGTTCCAGGAGTGCTTCACCGGTGACGAGGGCATCATGCCGACCGGAACGCGATATGACTGCGGCTGCTTCGACGTGGCCGGGGCAACACCGAACCTGATCACTCAGGCGGACCTGACCGTGTTCGAGCGGTGCGCCACCGGACCGGGGATCCCGGCGGCATATGACTGCGCCGACCAGCCGTGACGCGTTAAAGCACAATGCCCGGCTTCCGAAAGCCCCGGACCTTCACGGTCCGGGGCTTCTTCTTGGCTCGGCCGGGAGACTACGGCCGGCGGCTGCGCCAGTAGAGCATGAACAGGATCACCGAGAGCAGGGCCAGCCCCATGATGATCGCGAACGCATAGGAGTGGTGCTGCAGCGGAATGGCGACGTTCATCGAAAACGCACTGACCACGAACGTCGGCACCATGATGGCGATGGTGATGATGTTCAGCGTCTTCATCAGCACGTT
>CAZPIO010000200.1:0-10266 GCA_964586235.1 uncultured Planctomycetales bacterium | reverse complement strand
CGCGTTTTCAGGGCCGCAACGGGGTGCAGATTCTGCTGTACACGGTGAAGACCGAGGGAACGCTGCCCCAGCTCGTCCGTTTTCTGTTCGAGCTTTACCGCGAGCCGTACATCGTGCGGTGCAAGACCGTGCGGCTTGAACCGGTGATGAACAAGCCGGCCACTCCCAACGCCCAGCCGACACCGACGGGGCGTTTGAAGCTGACCCTGTACGTGGAGACGCCGATCCTGCCTTCGGATAAGCGGGTCCCGAAGCTGGAGACGGCCCAGCTAGCTCCGGAGAAGCGGACCGAGGGGCCGCGAACGTTGCTGGCGAGCGCGGACGACTACAAGACGATCAAGAAAGAGCTCTTTGAGCCCTACACCGTGCCGCCGCCTCCGCCCCCGCCGCCTCCGCCCCCGCCCAAGCCGGGCCAGCCTCCTCCGCCGCCACCGCCACCACCGCCGCCACCCCCGGCAGACGCTGAGTTGGTCCTGGCTCGGGTGCTGAGTTCGCCCCTGAGCCAGCAGGTGGTGCTGGAGGACCCAAGAAACAAGAACGCCCCCGACAAACGGGTCGAGGTCGGGGACACGCTGTATGGGGGCCTGCTGATTTATGTTCACTCAACGGGCGCGGTTTCGGAGAAGGATGGAAACAGGCTGTTCCACCCGATTGGTCAGCCCCTGAAGCAAGGGCAGGCCCTGACTGCGACCGAGCAGCCGGTGGTCTACTATGCCCTGGCGAAACTTCAGGAGCGGCTGGCGGGTATAAGTACTCCGGAGCAGAGACACTGACTTGTTCGCTAGCGGACAGAATCCTCTCTCCGGGGTGCGTTTGGTGCCCTGACCGACGGTGGGTCGGCGGGGTGGCGGCCGGGCGCCGCAGAGGTGCCCGCTCGCGTTCGCAACCAACTGGTTGATAATGTGTTAGATCACCGCTTCCGTTCGAAGCTTCGAACGGGCTCACGGGAGGTTATACGACAATGACCAGCAACCTTAAGGCCGGTTGGATCGGAAATCGTTGTGGAAGGCTGACGGCCCTGGCCGTCTGGCTACTGGCGGGTGGCTTGGCTCTGGGGCAGGACCCCGAAGCGCCGCCGCCATCGCCGGCCACTCGCCCGGCCAGCGCGATACATCGCATACAGACCCCGAGCCGATCCTACATCCACAGGAGCTCGCCCACATCGCGGCCGTACATTCGTAGCGCCCGGGAGCGGCGCGAGATGCCCGCGCCGCCCGTCGAGGTGAGCCCCCCCGTCGAAGTCAACCCGCCCGTCGAAGTGAAGATGGAAGCCGACACCATCCAGGACGTCGATGATACGCAACTGGAGGCCTTGAAGGCGGCTGCCACCGCATCGACCCGTCCGGCCGGCGCGCCGCACCAGCCGGGTCTGCCCGCGAGGCCCGTCCAGCCGTTTGATCGAGCCAGGCCACCCGCGCCGGGCCCGGTCGAGCCAACGCCTCCGGTCGACGCAACACCGGCTGCGACGCCCGCCCCCGAGGAGACCGCCGAACCGCCTTTTGAACCGACGCCCGAGGAGTTGGAAGCCGCGGAGCCCGAAACGCCTCCCGAAGCCCCCGCTGCCGCGGAGCCGGCGCCACCGCCGCCGCCGGCGGCTCCTATGACTGCGACCAGGCCCGCCGGCGCACCGATCACACCGGTTCACCCGACTCCGGCCGCTGCGCATGGCGCGCGACCGGGCTTGCCTGCCGGCTGGCCGACCACGCGTCCGACGCACGCACCGGTGCCCCCGTCGCCCCGGCCTGCCGTCTCGCCGCCTGCGCATCCAACTGCGGCGCCGAGTGCCGCGACGACTCCGCCGGCTGCCAAGAGCGCGAACCCCAACGAGGTCCAGATCCCCTTTGACACCAAGACGGGCAAGGCCACGATTAACCCCAAGACGCTTTGGAACATCCCGTACAACGAGCGTCCCTATTTCTTCAGTTGGAACAACACGCCTCTCGATAAGTGCTGCCAGGACTTCGTCGAGATGAGCGGCCTGACCATGATCGGGCTCGAGACCGTGACCGATGGAGACAAGAAGCTCCCCATCACCTTCCAGAGCCTCGAACTGCAGAACTTCGACCAGGCCCTGACGCGGTTCGACCTGATTACCCAGGAACTGGGGATGGGCTACTGGATCCTGGTGCGCGACGGCTACCTTGAAATCCGCCAGCTCAGCGAATGGTACCGGCGGCTGTCAGCCGATCGGATGTACGACTCGCTGGAGGCTTACCGGGCGGCCAAGCTGCCGCCTTGGGAAATGGCCTCGATGATGTACGTTCCCAAGCACCAAGCCGCGCAGTTACTGGCGCAGACCGTCAATGACTACGTACTCGACAACTGCGTGCGGGCGACGCTGGTTCAGAACAGCAACTTGATCCAGATTCGCGGCGTGGTCTATCACATCGAGCGGGGGCTGGAGATCCTGGCAAAAGTGGATGTACCCAGGGTCGACGGGCGCGACTGGGTGACTTACGAACTGAAGCACAGGAGCCCGGCCGAAGTGTCCAGCCAGTTGACGCTCATGCTGACGACCGAGGGGCTGATGGGTGGGACGGCTCCGATGCCGGCGACGCCGACCCCCGCGCAGCCGCGGCCCATTACGCCGTCGACTCGCGGCCCGGTACGCACGCCGACGCCGCGCCCGCCGGCCGGCCCCGTGGAAATCGGGATGACCACCAGCGACGATATCGATATTCTGGAGCCCCCGAAGGCGAACAAGCTCCTGATCAGAGCTCTCCCGGTCAAGCACAAGCGGATCGCCGAGCTGATCGCGCAAATCGACACGGACGAGGGGACGAAGACCGAGTTCATCCAGCTCCAGCACACCGATCCCGCCGAGATGGTGGAGATGATTATGCCGATGCTCGGCGAGCGCGAGGTTTACCAGCCGCCGGCGCCGCCTGTCCAGCCGGGCAAGCCCGCGCCTCCGACCCCCGCGCCGGTAATCAGGAACACCAACACCACCGCGGTGCTGACGCCGCTGCCGCAGCGCAGACTGATGGTCAAGGCCAACGACAAGGAGATGGCCCAGATCAAGGACCTGATTGCCAAGCTCGACATCGAAGGCGAAGTGGACAAGTACCAGGTGGTCAGGCTCGAGCACGCCAGCGCGTCGTCGGTGGCGACGGTCCTGGCCAGTGTCATCGGCGGGCGGGCGCCGAGCCCGATTCGCCGGCCGTCGCCCTACGGCGGGTCTCCGCAGCAGGGTTTCCAGGCGGTGCCGGACAACACCACCGACCGCAGCCTCGTGCTCACCGGCAGCGTTCAGGAAATCGAAGAGGCGAAGCAACTGATCAAGCAGCTCGACGTCGACCCGATCGAGGGCGCTGCCGAGCACATCGTGCAGCTCAAGGGCGCTGAGCCGAGTTCGGTGGTGCAGATCCTGACCACGCGGTTCGGCGGCAACAGCAGTGGCGGCTCCAGCCGCAGAGGCGGATACTACCCCAGCTATTACCCTGGCGGCGGCGGAGGCCAGACCCTGCCGCAGTTCATCCCCGACGACGACTCCAAGATGCTGGTCGTGATCTGCCACGACGCTGCCTGGCCGGACATCAACAAGCTGATCGGCGAGCTGGACGATAAGTTTGACACGCTCAAGACCACGCGTTCGTACCAGATCAAGCACTCCAGCGCCGAGTCGATCGCCATGCTGCTGGGCCAGGCCCTCGGCAGCAGCAGCAGCGGCTATTCGCCCTACCGTTACCGCGGCTCGGGCGGCGGCCAGGGCCGCGAACCCAGTTTCCTGTACAACGACAAGACCAACCTGCTGCTGGTGACTGCGACCGAGGAGGACCACCTCAAGGCGGCGGAGCTGATCGAGAAGCTCGACCAGCCCAGCCCGGCCGACAAGGCCGTGTTCCGGGCCATCGACCTGGAGAAGGCCGACGCCGAGTACGTCGCCGAGAAAATCGAGGAGCTGTTCGGCGGCGAGGGCGGGTCCTCCCGGCGCCGAAGTTACAGAAGCTATGACTACTATCCCAGCAGCTACGGCAGCGGCAGCGAGGGTGCGCCCAAGGTGCCCGTGCGGGTGATCCCCGAAACCATCGGCAACCGCGTGCTGGTTCAGGCGTCGGATGAGGACTTCGAGAAGGCCAAGGCACTCGCCCTGGAGATCGACGCGCAGTACACCAAGCAGGACATCGTCCGCAAGACGTTCATCCTCGAAAACGCCGACGCATGGGACGCTCAGCAGATCATCAGCTCGATGTTCGATGCCGAGTCGTCCGGCGGCCGAGGCCGATCTGACTATTCTTCCTATGATAGGGGCCGGTCGCGTTCCTCCGACTCACCCGGCAGCGTGAAGATCGCCCCCATGGGCAACGGTCTTGTGGTGCAAGCCCCCAAGGCCAAGATGGACGAGATCGAGAAGTTCATCAAGGAGATCGACACCAACCCGGCGGCCGGCAACGAAGTCAAGATGTACAAGGTCAAGAACGCCGACTACTCAGGCACGTACCAGATCGCCCGGAGCCTCGATCAGCTCTACAACCCGTCCAGTTCCAGCGGTCGCTACGGCTCATCTAACAGCAAATCGAGCATCAAGTTCATCGGCGAATACGGCAGCAGCGTGCTCTTCGTCTCCGCCCCGAAGGACAAGATGCCCGAGATCGACAAGAAGGTGCAGGAGTTCCTGGAGGCCCATGGCGGCAAGGACACCACCATGATCCTCAAGCACTTCGCGGTGACCAAGGCCCGTCCGCAGGAAGTCGCCGACGTGGTCCAGCCGATCCTGGACACCAAGTACCGCGAGATGCAGGAGCAGGGCGGCGGGCGACGGTCTTACTACCCCTCCTTTGGTGGTTATGGCAGCAGCGGCGGGCCGCAGATCACCGTCAACAAGATCACCCGCAAGCTCATGGTCATGGCCCCGACCGAGCTCATGGACACCGTCGAGCAACTCATCAAGGAGTTCGATACCGAAGGCCAGGCCAGCGTGACGCGGACCGTTCAACTCACCAAGGGCAAGGCCGAAGAGATCGCCCCCATCGTGCAGGACCATATGAAAGCCTCGGGCGGCACCAGCAGCAGCTATCGCCGCTCCCGCTCGTGGGAGTACGGCGGCTTCAGCCCGTGGGGTGGCGGATTCGGCAGCTCGAGCTCCCGTTCGCAGGGCGGTGACGAGGACCTGGTGGTGACGGCCTTCGAGGCAGGCAACTCCATCATCCTTCGCGGCACCGAAGACAAGGTTTTCGCAGCCGAGCAGTTCATCAAGATGCTCGACGCGGGAGCCCAGCCCGATGGGCCGATCATCAAGACCGTCCCGCTCAAGTACGCCGATCCGTACACCGTGGCGGACTATATCGAGGAGGTAGCCGCTGGCGGCAGCAGCAGCTCGGACGACATCTTCAGCGGCAGCGGCTCGACCAGGAAGATCTCGAGCAGCAGCCGCGGCGCCGCGACCATGAGTGTCAAGCCTGACTACGCCGCGAAGCGGCTCATCGTGGCCGCTCCGGCGGACAAGTGGCCGTTGATCGAGCAGATCATCGAGATCCAGGAAAAGATTGCTTTCGATGATTCTCGCATAGCGGAAAAGATGGGCGATGACACGTTCGTCAACCGGGATGGTACGATCAAGAAGTTCTATACTGTGGAGGGCCCGGCCAAGGAGATCGCCGAACGGCTCGATGACATCCTGTACGGGCTGTACGGCTACAGCGCTCCGTTCGTCAAATACTTCTCCTACACCAATCAGGTGGTCATCGACGGCGAACCCAAGTACTTCAAGACCGCCGAGGAGTGGCTGGCCAAGCTCGAAAAGAACCCGCCGCCGGTCAAGCTGGTCGTCTCGGCGAAGCGACTCGCGGTGTCGTCGGAAGAGGCCATCATTCAGTTCCAGCGCCTGGCGCCGGCGAGCCTCACGACTCCGGTCAACATCCGACGAGTCCAGACCGGCGGCAAGTCGCGCGATCCCATGAGCAGGATCAAGGAACGCGAGATCAATTACGATACCCCGATCGAGGAGTACCCGGCGGCCACCCGGCCGGCAACCACTCGGCCGTCGGTGATCCAGCCGGTCAGCGGTCAAGGGGCGCCCTTCGTGCCCAGCGGCGTGCTGGCGGGAATCGAGCGATCGCTCGCCCAGGTGCCCCTGGCCCAGGTGACGAGAGTAGCCAAGAGTACGACGACGGCGCCCGCCGCGGCCACGCAACCGGCCGTCATGCCCGTGGTGGCGACGAAACCGGCCCCGGCCGCGGCGTCGAAAACGCCCGACACCAGACCGGCCGCGACTCCGACCGCGCCGAAGCCCTCGGCAGAGCCGGCAGTCCCGGCAAAACCCGCAGTGACGCCAACAGTGGCGGAGAAACCGGTCGTGGTCGAGGCCCGGTCGGATGTGAACGAGCCGAAGAACACCCAGACGCCGAAGGCTGAACCCGCTGGGGCCAATGGCTCCGAGACAGCGGGCAGCTCTGCCGATGACGAGCCGACCGAAGACGAACGGCTGATGGCCGAAGTGTACAAGGCCGCCATCGAAGGCCGGGCGAGCAAGCAGCCGCAGATCATCTACGACGACACGGGCCACATGATCATCATCGGGGACGACGCCCAGGTCAAAGAGATCGAGGATCTGCTGGACACGATCGTCGACGAGCTCAAGGAACTCGGTGCGGGGATGAGGACGGACATCCGCATGTTCCGCGTGGACTACGTCGACGTGACCGTCGCGGCATCCATGCTTGAGGCCCTGTTCAACGAGCCGCAGGTGAAGGCTCCCAAGCCCCCCAAGCCCGCGGAACGACCCAAGACACCCGGCAAACCGGGTGACAAGACGGGCAAGGCAGGCGAAGGGGCCGAGGAAGAAGAAGGTCCCGCCGCCGAACGCCGCCGTGCGGAAGAAGAGGAGGCCGCCAAGAAGACCCAGGCCGCCGCGGAGGCCGCCGCGATCGGAAACATCAAGGTGTTGCCGGATCCGCGGACCAACACGCTGCTGATCAAGGCAGCTCCCGAGACGTTCCCCAAGGTCGCCGAGGTGCTGCTGAAGATCGACCGGCCGGGCCCGCCCAAGGAAAAGAACATCAGGATCTTCCAGCTCAAGAAGCTCAACGCCGCCGAGGTCGAGGAGGTGCTCAAGGAAATCCTGAAGATCGAATCGCCGCGACAGCCGCGAACCTTCCGGACGCGGATTCCCGGCCGCAGCGTCGGCCAGGGCGGCATCGACGTCGACATGATCGACGCGATGGAGCAGCAGATGCTCGAATTCCAGCAGAGCATGATTGCCTCGAATACCCCCGGTACCGAGGGCGAAGGCAAGGACGGCAAGACCAAGATCAACCCGGCCAAGGACATCAGCATCGCCTCCAACGCGACCACCAACTCGATCATCGTCACCGCTCCCAAGGAAGGTATGGAACTGGTCGACACGCTGATCAAGAAGCTCGAGGAGCAGGACGTCCCCACCGCCATCAAGACTGTCGAGCTCGAAAACGCTGAGGCCGAGAAGGTCGCGACCCAGCTCGAAAAGGTGTTCGAGACGACGCAGCGGCGCGGCGGTCCCGGCGGCATGAGCCGGGGAGGCGAAGGCTACACCCCGTCGAGGATGGGCGACTTCAAGGTCTCGGCCGACGCGCGGACCAACCGGCTGGTGATCCGGGCCCTCGAGACCGACATGGAGCGGATCGAGAAGATCATCAAGGAACTCGACAGCACCCCCTCCAATCCGGTGGAGATCTACGCGGTCGAGAAGGCCAGCGCCGAGGACCTCGCCAAGGTGCTGACCGACATCTACGGCACGCAGAGCAGTGTCAGCGGCGCCCAGATGGTGCGGATCACCGCCGATCGCAGCACCAACTCGATCCTGGTCCGGGCCCCCAAACCCCAGCAGTTGCTCATCGCCGCCAAGATCAAGGACATCGAGCAGCAGAGCACCATCCTGGGCGAGATCCGGCAGATCCAGCTCAAGGTGGCGACGCCGTCGGCTGTCGCAACGCAGTTGCTGCAGATCTTCATGCCCAAGGGCAGTACCCGTGGGTCGCGCCAGCAGATCAACATCACGGGTGAGGATGCCAGCAAGATGCTGTTCGTAACCTGCCCGAAGGAGATGTTCCCGGAGATCCAGAGGATCGCCGAGCAGATGGACCAGGTCACGGAGCAGACGGTCAAGGTCAGGCCCCTTACCCATGCTGCCGCAACGGACATTCTGCCGAAGCTGAACGAAATGTCCGCCAAACTCATCGCCCAAACCGGGCTGAGGGGCAGCAGCGATGCGGTTTTCGCGGCGGCCGCCGACGAACGGACGAACTCGCTGATTCTTGCCGGCACCCCCAAGGCGCTTGTTGTCGTGGACAGCGTGGTCAAGGAGTTGGACGTCCCGGGATCGGACCAGACCACGCCGACGACGAGGATGTTCCCGCTCAACCGAGCCAATGCCGCGTCGGTCGTCGCAACGATCAACACGTTGTACGGTTCGAAGAAATGGCATGCCGGCGTGGAGGCCCCCAAGGCGGCCGCGGAAACGTCCGTCAACGTGGTCCTGGTGACCGGCACGGCGAGCCAGATCGATCTCATCGACAAGACCATCATCCAGCCGTTGGAGGGCTACAGCAGGCCGGACCTCCCGACGCCCGTGGCGGTCAATGATTACGAAGTCACGGTGACCTACGCCGACGTCGACGAACTGGCGACCAAGCTGACCACTCTCTTCACCCAGAAGCAGGCGAATCGAAAGACAGCCGGCGACACCAGCCTGACACCGCTGGACATGGCCATGTCCATCGTGCCCGAGGCCTCGACCAAGCGGCTGTTCCTCAGTTGCTCGGAGAAGAGCAAGACCATGATCGACCAGTGGCTCAAGACGCTGGACGTCGAGGGTGCCAGCACCATGGGCCAGCAGACCAAGGTGATCCCGGTCCGGTTCGCTGATCTGAACTACACCGTGCAGGCCCTGACCGGCGCATTCCGCAAGACCGGCAGAGTGCCGCCCAGCGAGCAGGTGACCATCATGCCGGAGTACGGCACCAACTCGATCATCGTCAAGGCCGTCACGAAAGACATGAACGCGATCGAGAAGCTCCTGGACGACATCGATCGCGACGATCGCGAGCGACTGATCGCTCCGGAGGCGATCGCGGTCAGGCACGTTCTGCCGACGCAGATGGCCAACCGTCTGACGGCGATGATCCGGGCGACGTACACGGCCGACAGGAAGGGGCAGTATCCGGTCAGCGTCGAGCCGAACGACACGGCCAGCACGCTGCTGGTCACGGCCAAGAACAAGCCGGCGATGGATTCGATCAAGGAACTCATCACCAAGCTCGACAGCCAGCCGGCTGAGGATCTGCGGCAGACCAAGCCCTACGTGCTGAAGTTCGCCGATCTCGCCTCCACTCAGAAGATGATCACCACGCGGTTCGGCAAGCAGGATCAGCTTCCGGTTCGCGACCAGGTGGCCGTCGACATCGACTATTCCACCGGCGCCCTGGTGGTGACCGCGTCCGAGGAGAATCACAAGAAGGTCGGTGAAATCGTCGCCGACCTCGACGACGCGGTTCTCGAAGACCCCAAGATGCCCGAGACTGTCAAGGTCAAGAACGTCCGGGCCTCGATCCTGGCCAAGACGCTGAACGAGATGATTGTCCAGACGATGAAGCCGAACAGGCTGACGCGCCAGTATCCGGTCACCGTCAACGCCAACGACACCGCCAACACCCTGATCATGACCGCGAACAAGACCGACATGGAGCGGTTCAAGGGCATCATTCAGCAACTGGACGTCGCCCCCGAGGTGAGCGACACGCGGCTGATGAAGCCGTACATGCTCAAGTTCGCCGACCCGGCGTCGGTCACCAAGGCCATCACCGACCAGTTCGTCGGGCAGGAACAGAGGCCCCTGCAGGAGCAGGTGACTGCCGGAGCGGACAACACCACCAGTTCGGTGTTCGTCACCGCCTCCGAAGACAACCACAAGAAGGTCCAGGCGACCGTCGACGCGATGGACCAGTCGGAGGCCCAAGGCCGGAAGACCTACACGGTGGACCTCGAGAACGCCGACCCGGAGGACGTCGCCCAGACTCTGACGACGATCTACACCAGCGGGCCTCGCACGCGGACCGGCCGGGTGCCGGCGATGTTCACCCCCGTGCCGGGGGCCCGCAAGCTGCTGGTCACCTGCACGCCGGGCGAGCTCGAGCAGGCCAAGGCCATGATCGAGCAGCTCGATATCAGTCCGCAGGAGGGCGACCAGAAACGGGCCGTGCGCGTGGTGTCGGTCAAGAGACTGCCAGCCCGCGAAATGATGCAGATGCTCACCGAGTACCTGCGCAAGCCGGGCAAGAGCGGCAGCCGCGA
>CAZPIO010000199.1:0-10598 GCA_964586235.1 uncultured Planctomycetales bacterium | reverse complement strand
CGCCCCGGGAGGCATGCCGGCCCCGGTCATCACCGGGCTGCGACAAGGAGGTCCTATGTTCGATCCCGCTCGACGATCACGATTCTCCGCTACAAGCACGATTCCGCTGGGTTTGGCACTCCTCGTGTGCCTGGCGAGCACGGACGCCGTTGCCCAGGACACTGAATCGTCGCTTCGCCGGGCCATCGCGTGGCAGGTCTCGCTGGAAACCATCGGTTTCTCGCCGGGCCTTATCGACGGCAACCCCGGCCGCAAGACAAAGATCGCCACCTGGGAGTTCCAGCGGGTGAAGGGTTTGCCCAAGACCGGCGAACTGGACAAAGCCACCGCCGAGGCCCTGAAGGTCGACCCGGACGGGGCCATCATTCGATACACTGTTCAGCCGGCGGACGTGAAGGAAGTCGAGCCTGTACCGAGCAGTTGGGTGGCCAAGAGCAAGATGAACCTGCTGGGATATGACGACCTCGAGGAGAGCCTGGCCGAGCGATGCCACTGCACGCGGGCACTCCTGCAGACGCTCAACCCAGGCAAAAACCTGAACGCCCTGAAAGTCGGCGACCGGTTTGTCGGCCCGGCCGTCGCCGACCCGGCGTCGGTCCCCGTTGCCAGATACCTCGAAGTCAACCTGTCGGACAAGATCATCCGGGTCATCGACCGCGACAAGCAGTTGGTTGCCTTGTTCCACTGCTCGGTGGCGGCCAGCAAGGCCAAGTTGCCCTCCGGCAATGCCGCAGTTGAGCTGATCGCCCCCAACCCGGATTACACCTTCGACCCGAAGATGTGGCCCGAGGTCACCGAGAAGGTCAATCGTAAGCTGACCATCCCGCCCGGGCCGCGCAACCCCGTCGGCCGATGCTGGATTCAGTTGAGTCTTCCCGGCTACGGCATGCACGGCACACCCAAACCCGAGATGATCGGCAAGACCGGTTCGCATGGCTGTTTCAGGCTGACCAACTGGGATGCCCTGCGGCTGGCCAAAATGCTCAGCGCGGGCACGCCGGTCAAGTTCGTCGACACACCCAGCGAGGCGGCGCAAGAGGTTCAGTAGGAGCGGCTTGTAGCCGCGATCTTGACGAGCCACGGGGTTTATCCCCGTGGTCCTATTGGTCAGCAGTGGACCATATGACCAGTGTTGGGTGGACTCACAAGGATGAGCACAAAAGGTGTTGTCTTCGATCTTGACGGTACTCTGGCCGACACGCTGCCGGCGATTGCGGACGCGATCAACAGCGGCCTGGCGGCCATCGGCTTACCCGAGGCTCCGCACGCCGACGTGCGAACGTGGATCGGCGAGGGTCTGCCGACCCTGTGCCGCCGGGCGCTGCGCGGTGCGGAGAACGTGCCTTTCGACCGCATGTTCGAGGTCGTCTCGAAGCACTACCGCGAGCACCAGTTGGACAAGACCGTCCCCTTCCCTGGCATACCGGAACTGATGGACGCACTCGCCCGGCGCGGTGTGCCCATGGGCGTCCTGTCCAACAAGCCGCACGAACACACCCTCACGATGACCCAGGCTCTCTTCGGCCGCTGGCCGCTGGTGGCCGTCGAGGGGTATCAGGAGGAAAGCTACCGCAAGCCGGACCCCCGGACGCTCGTGCAGATCTGTCAGACGATGGGCCTGCCACCGCGCGAGGTGATGCTCGTCGGCGACTCGAACACCGACATCTTCACCGCCCGCAATGCCGGCGTGATCGCCGTCGCGGCGACCTGGGGCTACCGCGACCGCGAAGAGCTGATCGCCGCCGGCCCCAACTACCTGATAGACTGGCCCGAACAAGTGCTCGCACTGGTCTGAAGGTGCGGTACCCTCTGGATGGGTGCCACTGGCAGCTCGTCTGCCAGTGCCTTCTGTAATGCTGGCGGCCACCGGCGGACCCGACAGGGAGGGCATGGTCTGCGCCGTTATCGGCGGCTCCGATCATGCCCTGCTGAATTGCAGCCGGACACCCCCTCTGTTAGTGTGATCCAATCGACTTCCAAAGGAGACACGATATGGAGGCAACGCGCGTCTGCTCGAAGATGATCTCGGCAACGATACGCCACGACCGGCGTGCGGAGTTCGTACGAACGGCCATCGTCAGCCTGCTGCTGGCGATCGCTGTGACCGGTTGCACAGATCTGACGGGTCGGGCCGGGATCGGCGATTTCGTTTCCCCCGGAGAGATCCTCTTCGTCTCGCCCGACGGCGACGCTGCCTGGTCCGGCCAACTGGCCACGCCTAACGCCGACAAGACCGACGGCCCGCTGCCGTCCATTGAAGCGGCTCGCGACGCCCTGCGGGCCATGAGAGCCAAGGGCCAGGCCAAACAGCACACGTTCGTGAGCGTCGAGGCCGGCACTTACTATCTCTCCGAGCCGCTGGCTTTCGGGCCGGAGGATTCCAACACCACCTACATCCGCAATTCAAGTCGCATCGCGCTGATCAGCGGCGGCGAACGAATCAGCGGCTGGAAGAAAGGTGATCTGAACGGCAAGACCGTCTGGACCGCCGAGTTGCCCGACGTCAAGGCGGGCAAGTGGTACCCGCGCCAGCTCTTCGTCAACGGCCAGCGACGGCCGCGGACCCGGCTGCCAAAAGAGGGTTACTTCGAGCTCACCGGTTCGCCCCAGATCGAGAAAGACACCGCATGGGGAACGGGCCAGACCGAGGCCACCTTCAAGCCCGGCGATATCAGGAAGTGGCGCAACCTCGGCGACGTCGAGGCCGTCGCCCTCCACTTCTGGGTCGATTCGCACCTGCCGATCGCCGAAGTGGACGAGGCCGCCAATCTCGTGAGGTTCACGCGCAAGAGCATCTTTCGGCTGACCGACGCTCACGACCTCAAGAAAGGTGCTCGCTACTACGTGGAAAACGTCTTTGAAGCTCTCGATACGCCCGGGCAGTGGTACGTCGACCGTCCCTCCGGCATTCTTTACTACATGCCGATGCCCGGCGAGACACCGCAGAACGCCAGCATCGTCGCCGGGCGTCTGCCACAACTGGTCCGCGTCGTCGGCGACCGCAAGAACGGCAAACCGGTCAAATCACTCGTATTCTCGGGGATCAGCTTCGCCCACGCCGACTGGTCCCTGCCGGCAGACAAGGCCGGCTATGCCCAGGCGGCTTTCGCAGTACCCGGCGCCCTGTACTTTCAGGACGCCGACTCCTGCATCGTTTGCGGATGCCACGTCAGCCAGGTTTCAGGATACGCCGTCGAATTCTCCTCAGGCTGCGAGAACAACACTGTCGAAAGCTGCGAACTGACCGACCTGGGCGCCGGCGGCGTCAGAATGTGGCAGGGTTCAAGCCACACCAACGTCTACAACAACGAAATCGGCCCCGGCGGGCTCATCTTCCACAGCGCCATCGGCGTGCTCATCGGCCCCAGCGGCGACAACACCGTCACCCACAACGAGATTCACCACTTCAACTACACCGGCGTGTCCGTCGGCTGGTCGTGGGGCTACGCGGTCAGTCCGGCCGTCCGCAACGTCGTCGAATACAACCACATCCACCACATCGGCCAGGGCATGCTCAGCGACCTGGGCGGCATCTACACCCTCGGCGTCTCGCCCAACACGCGGCTGCGCTACAACCGCATCCACGACATCGACGCCCACACCTACGGCGGCTGGGGCATCTACAACGACGAGGGCAGCACCCACATCCTGGTCGAGAACAACATCGTCTATCGCACCAAGCACGCCGGATACCATCAGCATTACGGCAAGGAGAACTACATCCGCAACAACATCTTCGCCTTCGGCAAGGAGGCCCAGCTCCAACGTTCGCGCGAGGAGGAGCACACCTCCTTCATCTTCGAGCGCAACATCGTCCTGTTCGACAGCGACAGGCTGCTGAACGGCAACTGGGGCAACGAGAAGTTCGTAATGGACTACAACCTGTACTGGCGAATCGGTGCGAACGAGGCCGAGTGCTTCCTGACCGGCAAGTTGCCCTTCAACTTTGCCGGCGCGTCATTCGAGGACTGGAAGAAACGCGGACACGACATTCACTCGGTCGTTGCCGATCCGCGGTTCACAGACCCGGCCAACGGCGACTTCTCCTTCAAGGACAAGGATTTCACCCTGGCCGACAACATCCGTTTCCAGCCGATTGACGTGAGTAAGATCGGGAGACTCCGATGATCCGAGTCGCCTGTCCACATTGCCAGCGACGCTATCGAACCCAGACCGAAGGGATGGGCAAGACGGCCGTATGCACCGGCTGCCGGAAGACCTTCCGCATCGGCGAGGTGCGGCTACCCTTCCAGTGGAAACAGATCGACCTTGGCGAAGACTCCTGGATCGGCGTCGAGGCCCCCAAGGAGAAGAAGGAACTCCGCAACTGCATCATCTGCCAGGCCCCGCTGGACGACAACGCGCTCAACTGCCCGGAATGCGGAGCGAACCAGATCACGGGCATCGTTCGCCGCTCGCAACCCCGGCAGGCGAAGCTGAAGTCATCGATCTGGTCGGCCCTGCCGCTGAAGGTGATCGCGGCCGTCGCCGCCCTGGCCGTGCTCGGGCTGGGAGGCTACTGGAGCTGCCGGGCGATCACGCGGACGGCCATGGAGACCGGTGAAAACGCCGCATACACCGCCATGGCCCGCCAGGCAGCGGAGATCCTGAACAAAGGCGGCGACGAAGCCTCGGTAGCAGCCCAGTTTGCCGGGCGCGTCGACGACCAGAACTTGCCGGTTTTTGTGGGGATGCTCTCGGCCGGGCGCGACGACATCCGCCGGGCGGCTGTTCTGCTCATCGGCTGCGGCAGCTTCACAGATCTGCGTCCCGTGCTCGACATGGCCGGTAACGCCGCCACCCGCGAGGATGGCATCACCCTGCTGGAGGCCATCGGCAACCGGCGACTGGTCACCCTGAGCAATCATGAGCGGACCGAGGCGCGGCAGGCGGCCGCGGAGGGCTTGTGCCTGCTGGCCGGCCTCAAGCCCGAGGCCGGAACCCTGGCCCAACTGTCCCAGGCCGGTACGGACGGCGAGAAAATCGCCCGACTCAACGAGCTGTGTCGCTCCTACCCCGCGGCGACCGGCCGGTTCACGGTCACGATCGACGGCACAACCTCCTCGTTCGCGGTGGCCATCGAACAGATCGGCACGTGGTTCTATCTGAAGGTCGGGCAGACCGAGTTCCGAACGACGCCCGACCTGGTCAGAACCTTCGAGATCCCGGTCGACCGCTGGTGCGCCGCCACCGGCGTGGCCCTAGACGCGGCAGCCATCCGGCGAATGCTGACCGGATCAATCCGGCTGACCTCGCCGCTGGGCGCCTCCTGGCGAGGCCAGGTGACCGTTACCGCCCGGACCCGGCTTGAGCCCCCACTGCCGGGCTTTCTGCCCATCACCCCGCCGGCCGCGGGACAGACCGCGGAGGCCCCGGTCATTCTGGACCGACTCCCTTGAAGGCGGAAAGCGGCCGGCCTCGGTCAGTAGACCGTCCAGAAGCCCATCTTGCTGCCGATGACCGGCACGCCCGTGCCGAAGGGAAGGCCCTCACCGGCTAACGGGTATGACAGGCCCTGACCGAAAAGGCCCTCGGGCGGCAAGGCGCCCACAGATGGACCGTATGTCCCGGCAGGTACGACGTTCACATTGCAGGTCGCGCCCATGAGCATGACGAGTCCGAGGATCAACACGAGTGTAACCAGTAGGCATTTCATGATTCGTCCTCCAGACACCCACCCCTGATTCTTATAGGCCTGCGTTCGAAGACATGCGCGAACGTTTCGGCGGCTCACGTGACAGGTGGATCAAGACGCTGGCACCGATCGGCCGCAGGGATCGACTGTGTCCGTCCCGATTCTGCGGCGCACAGCTGGAAATACTCCAGGAACACCGAAGATCGTGGATCTGGTGGTCAGCACGACGGTTCACGGCTGGTCGGTCGTGACACACCCTGCCTGCCCACATGCATTTGCGTGGTGGACCCGGTGCAGGCAGGGATTCTGGGCCGCGCTCACACCCGGTTAAGCGACCACGGCGCCCCGGAACCGGGCATCTGCCCCTGCGGTGTTGATATCTCTCTGGCCGATCAGGTATTATGAACTATCTGCCGGGGCCGAAGGTGCCCCGACCAGGCGTGGCCGGTACCCGGCAGCGATCGAGCGAGGCGATAGCAACGAATGGTCAGATGCGGCGGTCGTGCCAGTGCAATTGACCGGATTGGCCCGGAGGCGGAGAAAACACCGTCTACGACCACCGTCCGCTACGGCAAGATGGGCCTGATCGGGGAGTTCTCGCACCCACCGAATCTGGCCTTCACGTGCGGTGGCATGCTGGTCATCTCCACTGACCGGGGCCTTGAAATTGGCCAGCACGTGCGGCTCACCTGTACCGGCTGCGACCAGGGCGTCCCCCGCGAGAAGATGCTCGCTTATGCTCAGGCCAGTAGCGGCCAGGAGACCTACCGCCTGAGGAACGGTCGCATCCTCCGGGAGGCAACCGAGGCCGATTTGGCCGAACTGCGGCACATCGAATCCACCGCCCGCCAGAAGCTGGAAATCGCCCGGTCGCTGGCTGCCGAGTTCAGCCTCGAGATGAAGTTCGTCGATTGCGAGCAGATCTTCGGCGGCGAACGGATCATCTTCTACTTCATGTCCGAGCAGCGAGTCGACTTCCGGCAGCTCGTCCGCCGGCTGGCCTCCGAGTTTCAGACCCGGATCGAGATGCGACAGGTTGGCGCCCGCGACGAGGCCCGGCTGCTCGCGGACTACGAGACCTGCGGCCGCGAGTGCTGCTGCAAGAACTTCCTCAAGGAACTCAAACCAATCACCATGGCCATGGCCAAGCTCCAGAAAACGACCCTGGATCTGGCCAAGGTCAGCGGACGGTGCGGCCGGTTGAAGTGCTGCCTGCGGTTCGAACACGAGAGTTACGACGCTCTGAACAAGAAGCTGCCTCGTAACAACAGTTGGGTCCGCACCGCGGTGGGCATCGGAAAAGTCGTCGACCGGCAGGTCCTCACGCAACTGGTTCGGATCAAGACCGAGGATGACCGCCTCGAGGTCGTGTCGGTCGACGAAATCCTCGAGACCAATCTGCCTCCGCCTCCGCCGCGACCGCAGACCGACGATCGCTCGAACGGCGCGGGCCCCCGGCGGGAGCGCCGCGAGTATCCTCCCCGACCCGCCGCCAGACCCGAACCCGCACCCGAAATCCCGAGCGACGAGCTCGTGCCCGGCGAGGAGGTCTCGAACGATGTCCAGAATCAGGCCCAAGTCGCCGAGCCGGAGCCAAATGGGAACGTGACCGCCGAGCCGATCGCAACGGGCGGCAACGACGCCCCCGCCACCCCGGTAGACCGGAGCCAATCTCCCGAGGAACAGCGGCAACAGCGCCGTAACCGCCGTGGCCGCAGGTCGCGGCGGCGGGGGCACAGAAACCGCCCCGGATCAGGTCCGACGGGCGGCGGCCAACGATAGGTTCAGCGATGCCCCAGCGGCCCAAGAAACCCCTGGAAGAGGTCGTTGCCGAGCTCGGACGTTACCCGCTCGATGCCTTCATTTTCATCCAGGAATGCATCGGTCTGGCATCCGAACAGGTTCATGGGCCGGTCACTCCCGACGAGGCGGCGGTGGCCGGATGGATGGACCGCAACAGCATCGACCTGGAACAGCTCACCCAACTCCACGAATCAGGATCGCTGCCACCCGACATTGCCGCCGCTGTTCAGGAGATCGGCGGCCCCGCCAAGCTGAACCGCCATGTCACCGGCCAGCAGCTCTGCTGGGCGGTACGCGACGCCGCCCGGAAGCGATGGGGGCTCATGGCCCGCCGTGTTCTTGCCCAATGGGGCATCACCCGGACGGAGGACATCGGAGCCATCATCTTCGCATTGGTCGAGAACGATTGGCTGCGCAAGCTCCCCACCGACACGATTGAGGATTTCGATAACGTCTTCTCCTTCAGCGAAGCCATGGACCAGTCCTATCAATTTGGAGGCGAGTGACGCCCGTCCGTCACCCGCCACCCCTTGCCGTTGTCCGATGATGCACCGCGGCTAACCTCAGCGGAGCACGAAACTCCCGACTGCTGGGCCCCCCGTTCAATATAATCGGTGCTTCAGCCTCTGCTCCGGCCGAGACCACCCGGAGAAACGATGCACACACCGTCGCGCGACGCGTACAGCCTATAACCGCTTCGGCTGAGTCCGAACCCGATCCGATTTCTCACCGCTTTACCAGAGGACCTTCCGGCACCAACCGATATCTATATCGCACCGGTGGTGTTCGGCAGAACCAACGGGGGCGGAAACCATGAACGATTGGCTGGATGCTGAGAGTCGAATCGAAAGAGCGCTGCAGCTCAGCGAGGCCCAGCAGTGGAGCGAGGCCTTGCACGAACTCGATGCCGCCATCGCCATCAACCCCAACGACCCGATCTGGCACGCCCAACGAGGGCAGGTCCTCGACCAGCTCGAGAAGTTCGACTCGGCGGTTCAGGCGTATCAACAGGCCCTCGACCTCGATCCAGAACACATCGGGATCAAGACCGCCCTGTCCATCGACATGATTCGCGTCGGCAGGTACGCCGACGCCGTCGAGCTACTGGCCGAGATCGCCAAATTCGACCCGAACTACGAACCCGCCTACTGCCATCGCGTGGCGGCCTACACCCGCATGGGTCTGCACGACAAGGCCGAGGAGATGTTCTACCTCGCCCAGCAGATCTACCCCGATTGTCCGAACTGCTTCCACCACATCGCCGAATCCCTGGCCTGCCGGGAACAATACACCAAGGCCATCTTCTGCTGGCAGCGCGCCCTGGAGATCGCCCCCGACTATCCACAGGCTAGGCAGCGGATCGCCGAGGCCTACCGGGCTCAGCGGCTTCTGGACAAGGCCCACGAGACCTATCTCGCTGCCCTCAGGCACGACCCCGGAAACACGGAATTGATCGCCGAACTGGGCGATCTGATGATTGAGATGGATGATCTGGCCGCGGCCACGGCCAAGTTCCGGCACCTAGTCGAGATGGACCCCCAGTGCGTGCACGGATACGCGATGCTGGGGCTTATTGCCGCCCAGTTGGAGGACCTCGACGAGGCGGTCCGGCACTTCGAATCCGCCATGATGCTGGATGAGAACTGTCCCGGTCTGCGGTCCCACATGGGCGAGGTCGAGCTGCGCCGGGGCAACTTCTACGACGCCCTGCACCACCTGTCGCTGGCCCTGGAGGACGAACCGGACGACTGCATCGCGCGGATGGCGATGGGCAACTCGTTGCTGGAAGTCGGACGTCCCGAAGAGGCGGCTCGCCATTTCGAGAAGATCATCGAGCTGGAGCCCGATACGGCCGGAGCACACCACAACCTGGCCGTCTGCTGCTTCCTACAGAACGACTTCGACGCGGGAATCAGCCACTGCCACGAGGCCCTGCGGATCGAGCCGGACAACGTGATGGCGATTCACAAGCTTGCCCTGGCCTACCTGCACCTGGGCAAGTGGCGGGAGGCCCGGGAGATGGTCAAACGCGGTCTGGCCCTGAACCCGGACCACGCCGGCCTGAAAGCCTTGCCCAGGACGTTCTTCGGGCTCCGTTTGAAGCACCTGATCCGGCGATGTCTGCCGGCCAGGCTCAGATGCCATCGCCATGACTGATGCTCCCTCCTTGCCCAAGCGCCCGATAATCGGTTAGCATTGTCCCAGGATTCTGGAGCCCGGGCGGTCAAAAACAGGGCGCGGATTCCGTTCCGACTTGAAGAGGTTTCCGCAACCACGACGACTCCCGGGCGGTATAAGCGGATGGCATCGGGGTATGAGGGCTGAGTCGTCAGTGCAACAACGCGCCGGCCGGAGGGAGTCCAGCGGCGTCCTGCCATCCGCCGATGAGAATCCAGGACCGACACTTGGGTAGTCAACAGAGAATGACACCGACCGGTTGCTGTGGACTTTGAGAGGACAAAGTTCATGAAAAGGCTTATCGCAGTCTGCATGGTTGTGACCCTGGCACACATGGGCGGGGCGCCGAGCATCGCCCAGGACCCGAGCGGTCGCGGCCAACCCAACAGTCCGAAGAAAGACCCCTATGCCGGGTCCCCTCTCACCTGGAGCGTCGAGCCGATCCTCGACCACTATGTGAGCCATATGACCCGGTATTACAACCTCACCAAGGACCAGGAGGAGTACACGCGACAACTGCTCACTCAGCGGGTCAAGCGGTTCCTGAACGATTACGAGGGCGACGTTCGGGCCCTCTTCACCGAGTACTGGTACCTCCAGTTCAAGGGCGAGGTGCCCACGCCCGAACAGGCCAAGGACCTGGCTCGCCGGGGCGGACCGCTTGTCGCGGCCATGAAGAAGGAGATTCTCGACGGCAACCAGAAGTGGAGGGAGATCCTCGACGAGCGACAGCAGAAGATCCACGACCGCGATCTCGAGCTGATGAACAAGACGTTCGATGACCTCGACGAGAAGATCAACCGCTGGTCAAAAGGCGATGTTCGGCCGTCGGATTTCGGTAAGCGGGACGTCGGCCCCCGCCCTAAGCCCAGGCCTCCGGAAGACGCCTGGCAATACAAGGTCGATTCGTTCATCCTGGAGTACAACCTCGACGCCGGCCAGCAGGAGACCGCTCGTTCGATTCTGCGGGAACTGCGCGGAG
>CAZPIO010000198.1:0-10695 GCA_964586235.1 uncultured Planctomycetales bacterium | reverse complement strand
GGACGCGTGCTCAACCGAAGCCTGAACGCCCCGCTCGACAGGACTACCGATTCTTTTTCATGGACGATCATCGCTCAACACACCCACAACCGCGATCCCGGCCTCACTCGCCGCCGACAAAGAGCGGCCACTTTACAGCGCCGGGGCAGCAATATACAGTGCCCGTTCCATGAAGGAATTGGTGCGTGACATTTTCGGCGGGAACGCACCCCGGGTGCCACGGGCGGCTTGTCCGCCCGTGTTGCAGAAGGCACTGGCAGACAAGCTGCCAGTGGCACCCGCTCAACGCGTCCCAGCCCCTGGAGGAACACTGCGATGCCAATGCCTGACCAGGACGGCCTGCGGGCACTCGTTCAGCGCGTGGTCGCCGAGACACCCATCCTCGACATCCACACGCACGTGTATTCGTCGCGATTCGGCGGACTGCTGCTGTACGGTCTCGACGAGTTGCTGACTTATCACTACCTGATCGCGGAGGTATTCCGCGCGGCCCCCCTGCCGTACGACCGCTTCTGGGCGATGTCCAAGACCGAGCAGGCAGACTATGTCTGGAAGCACCTGTTCATCGAACGCTCGCCGATCTCCGAGGCCTGCCGCGGAGTGCTGACCGTCCTGCAGGCGTTCGGCATCGACCCGCGCTTGAAGGACCTGGCCGCGGCTCGAAAGCACCTCGCGGCTATCCCTCGCGACGCCTACATCGACCAGGTGTTCAAGCTGGCCAACGTCAGCAGCGTGGTCATGACCAACGACCCGTTCGACAATCACGAGCGGCCGGTCTGGGATCAGGGAGGCGAGGCCGACGCCCGCTTCCAGGCCGCCCTGCGGATCGATCCGCTGCTGAACGACTGGCCCAAGGCGGCCCAGCATCTCGCCGAGTGGGGCTACGATGTCAACGGCGACCTCGGCACGGACGATGTGGACGCAGTGCGGCGGTTCCTGAGCGACTGGATCAGGCGAATGAACCCGCGGTACATGGCGGTTTCGCTGCCGAACACGTTCTGCATTCCCGAGGACAACCCGCGGGCGGCCCTGATCGCCGGCTGCGTGCTGCCGGTCTGCCGGCAGGCGGGCATCCCGTTTGCGCTCATGATCGGGGTGCGACGGTTGATCAACCCCGACCTGCGGCTGGCCGGCGACGGCGTGGGCGCGGCCGATGTAGCCAGCGTGAGCCGATTGTGTGTGACCTATCCCGACAACCGATTCCTGGTGACCATGCTCAGCCGCGAGAACCAGCACGAACTGTGCGTCACCGCCCGAAAACACCCCAACCTGATGATCTTCGGCTGCTGGTGGTTCCTCAACGACCCCAGCATCATTGAAGAGATGACGCGGATGCGGTTCGAGCTGCTGGGTACGTCCGTCGTGCCGCAGCATTCCGACGCCCGGGTGCTGGATCAGCTCATCTACAAATGGTCACACTCCCGGCGGATCATCGCGGACGTGCTGGCCGACAAGTACCTCGATCTGGCGCGGGCGGGCTGGATGCCGACCGAGCAGGAGATCCGGCGGGATGTGGCCGATCTGTTCGGGGGCAATTTCGAGAGGTTCTGCCAGCGAAGGTGAGGGCCAGGGTTCAGGGTTCAGGGTTCAGTAAGAGCGGGCTCCGACCGCGATTCACCCAGGTAGGAGCGGCTTGCAGCCGCGATTCTTGACGAGCCGGCGGGTTTCTCCCGCCGGTGGAGCGGCTTACAGCCGCAACCCGTTGTTGGAGCGGCCCGCCACAGCGGGTTTCGCTTCGCCCAACTTGTCGCGGCGATTCTCGCCGCGTGCCGCTGGAGACTTGCCGCATGCCCACGTCGACGGGCCTCCCCGCCAGCGCACGGGCAGGCAAGCTGCCCGTGGCACACTGCACAAGACCGTCCACCGAAAAGCCCGCTAGACGTTACCCTGGAACGCCAGACGATACATTTTGGCGAAGGCTTTGAGGCGCTTGGCTTCGCTGCGATCGCCGCAGTAAAGGATCGGGTGCGGGCCGGCGTAGATCTTGCAGACGTCGTCGATCTTGTCGATCTCCATCAGCACCCGCGTCGCACAGCCGCCGGTCGGGGGCGAGGTCGGCGACTCGATCACCTTGCCGGTCCAGCAGTTGAGCGTGTCCTGCCCGCTCACGTACTTGGCCATCATGATCGGCGCGTCGGGCGTCCACTGCACGTCGAGGGCGGCGGTCTTGGGCAACTGGTGGAAGAACGGCCGCACGAAGTATTCCTGCGAGGGTCCCTGCGGGCCGTGCAGCTTCCAGGCGCACGTGCAGTGAGACGCGAAGTAGCGGTTTTCGCTGGTGTCGAATTCGGGGTTGTGCTGAAAGCCGCCGCGCCCGAGCAGCCACCGGCCCAGCATCAGGGTGAGCGAGGCGTTGAGATCGTTCTCGCAGCCACAGGGAATCAGTGAGCCGTTGTTGGTGGCGAAGCTGATGCAGGGCTTGCGGTGCTTGAGCTGCAGGCACTCGATGGTGACGGCGTCAGCACCATAACGCTCCATCATCCGCCCGACGGCACGATGGGCCCGCATCGCGTCGACGAAATACTTGTCGACCACATCGGTGACCTTGACGGCGTTCTTCTTGAATTGCATCGCATCGCGCAACAGGGCCTCGTCATCGGCGATGCCGTCGAACATGTCATTGAACTCCCCGGCCGGGGCGGTCACGATCTCGACTTCGAGCCGGGGCTCGGGCTTGGGTGGGACGGGCGGCTGGCCCGAGATACGCAGCAGGCGGCTCTGGGCAAGCATCTTCTTCGCATGCACGGCGGTCAGTCCGCGCTCGATCTCGTCCCAGTTCTCGATGGAATGGATGTAATAAAGCCCCTCGGCATTCCGCAGATACTCTGGCGGCAGTTGGTGATTCGAGCCCAGCGAGTGGTAGACGATGGCCGTCGGCGCGCCCGGCTCGGTGGCCATCTGGTGAGACCATTTGGAAAACGTGTTCCAGAAGTTGACGATGAACACGGCATCCGGTTTGGCTGCCTTGGCCTGCCCGATGAACTCCTTGACTTTCGCCTCCTGGTAGATGGCCTGCGGTTGGAACTCGACGACCACGCCCAGCTTATCGGCGATCTCCTTGATTTTCGCGGTGAATTTGCGTTCCTGCTGCTCCGGCTCAAACTGGTTGCCCGGCCAGGTGAACCAGTTGTGTACCTTCCAGGAGTCCTCCATCCTGCCTTCGTTGACCACGTCGGCGGGCGGATAGAGAAAGGCGACGAGAATCTTCGCCGGTTTCTTGTCCCGCTTCGGGATAGGAGCCGCAGAGCCGGTGGACACCTGCTGAGCCATGGCCCGTGAAACGAACGCCGCCGCCCCGAGCGCACCGGCACCGACCAGGAACTCACGACGATCCAGGGAGTACGATGAACACGATTCGCACATGACAATGCCTCCTGCCCGTGAACGGACGCTCTAATCGACGGCGTGCAGTATATCCCCTCGCCGGCGCAGGTCCAAATCGGAGCAGGCTCAGAAGCCTTCGAGGACGAGTTTGCCGATCACGTGGCCCTCTTCCAGCATCTGATGTGCCGCTCGCAGGTTTGCGGCGTTGATCCGGCCGAGTGATTTGCCGATCGTGGTAACCAGGGTGCCGGCATCGACGAGTTCGGCGACGGTTTCGAGCAACTGATGCTGGGCGATCATGTCGGGCGTCCCATACCTGGGCCGGGTAAACATGAACTCCCAGGCCAGGATGCCGCTCTTGTCCATGAGCGGTGCCAGATCGTGCGGCTGCTGCGTCCGGACGATCGTGCAAACGGCCCCCTGGGGTGCCAGGATCTGGGCCATGGTCGCGAAGTAACGGTCGGTGTCGTTGCAGCAGAGGATGTAGTCCACACACGGCTGGCCGATCTCGCGGAGTTGGCCGGGCAGATCGCCGGCGTGGTTCACGACCGCGTCGGCGCCCAGTTTCAGGCACCATTCGCGAGATTCAGAGCGCGAAGCGGTGGCGATGACCTTGAGCTTTGCGACTCTCTTGGCAATCTGGATGCCGATGGAGCCGACGCCGCCGGCCCCGCCGAGGATCAGCACCGATCGCCCCTCGTCATCGCCCCTGGGCGAGACGTGCATGCGGTCAAACAGGCCTTCCCATGCGGTGATGCTGGTCAGGGGCAAAGCGGCAGCCTCGGGGAACGAGAGCCGCCGGGGCTTGTGACCGGCGATGCGTTCGTCGACGAGGTGGTATTCGCTGTTGGCCCCCTGCCGAGTGATGCTGCCCGCGTAGTAGACGGCGTCGCCCGCTCGGAAGAGGGTACAGTCCGGGCCCGCCGCTTCAACCACCCCGGCGGCATCCCAACCCAGGATCCGCGGCGAAGGCTCGGCGGGATGCCCTGTGCCTCTGCGCACCTTGGTGTCGACGGGGTTGACCGCGATTGCAGCGATCTTGACCAGCAGGTCACGCCCGGTCGCGACCGGAGCGGGGATCTCCAGATCTACCAGCGATTCCGGATCGGTGATGGGAAGGTGACGGTAGATCCCGACCGCTTTCATCGCTGCCCTCACTTTCGCCGATGGATGGGCGCCGGCGGCCATGGCTTCAGGCAATGGTGCTGCCCGCTGACAGTCGCCCTACTATCGATGGTAGGCCTCACACCGACATCCGGCCAACGGTCGGAAACCGATGAGTCCAGCTTCAGCGCACGCGGTCACAAAGCCACTGGGTGATCCGCTCCACCGTCCACTTGTCGTTCTCGGCGGCGAAACACGTGCCGACGATCTCCTCATCCGAAGCGTCCAGCACGCCCAAGCTGTTCATCACCAGAAACCACTCCATCGCCAGATAAGCAGTCCGCTTGTTCCCCTGAGCGAATCCGTGATTCATGAGCAACCCGTGGAACAGGTAGGCAGCCTGCTTCAGACCGTCCGCATGCTCATACTGAGCGGCGTTTTGCGGCCGAGCCAGAGCGGATCGCAGCAGCCCCTCGTTCAAGACACCGTAATACGTCTCCTGCATCTTGTCGCGCATGAGGACTACGTGCAGGGCAACCAGCTCCTCGTACGTGAGGTAACGCATCACTCACCCAAGGCTTCGAACACCCGACGCCGTTTCTCGTACAACCGATCCACGAAGGCCCGGCTCTCCGGCGTGAGCTTCGGCACTACCTCAACCGGCTGAACGACAACTCGTCCACCCTCGACGACGCTCTCTACGAGTGTGCCCGCCTCAATGCCCAACGACGCAGCGGCCTCACTGGGCAATATGACCGCAAGACTATTGCCATACTTAATCACCTTCTGGACCATGCTTGCGTTCTCCGTTCGGCCCACGCCGGCTCGCCCATCACTTCGTGTTCACCTGATCCGGCTCGGCCCTCTGGGCAGCCACCTGTGCGAGGCCCTGCCCATATATCGTTCAATTTATTATACGGTATCATCCACGCTTCCGTCCATGCCCTCCGCCCCACATGCTCGGCGCGGTCTCCTGGGACAGGCTGATTCCTTGCTCAGAAACACTTATCTTCATACCTAAGCGTAAGTTAAGAGCATGGTGGAACGAAATCGCGAAGTCTGGCCCGGACACGACTCCACGATCCATGGAGAGGGGATGGCGCACCCCATATATGCGGCGGGCCGGCATGGGCGGGCCCCAAACGGCAATGCAGGCTTCTCCTGCCCCGAGGGAGTTGCCGACGAGGGCGTCGGCACTACTGTCGACTCACAGAGCCTTCAGGGCCAGTTCGGCGGCTTTCTTGTGCAGCGCGTCCGCATCGCCGGCCGCAATTGACTGGTACACCTTCTTGGCGGCGAATTTGGCACCGGATTTCGAGAGGTTCTCCGCGAACCGCACCCGTGCCTTGAGTCCCCTTTGCCGGGCGACGGGGCACTTGCACTCCGTGGCCTTGACGATGAACTCGTCGTTGGCGGGCTCCGGGAAACTGGCCAGCGCCTCGACCGCCGCCAGGGCGACCGGCGGTTCCGAATCCGAGGTTGCCTTCTGCAACGCGGCCATGGCCTGGGCCGACGGCCGAGTGCCGAGCGAGCCGACGATTCCAACGCGGAACTCCGGCCCCGCGCTGCTGTCCAACGCATCAATCAGCGCCTTGGTGGCCCGCTCGGAACGATTGCGGTCCAATGCACAGCGGGCATCCTCGCGAAGATCGAGGTCGTCCATCGCCTTGGCAATCGCCGGCACCTCTTTGTCACCGGCCACATACGGCAGGAGGCGCAGGATTCTGATCCGGGCTGCAAGGGGGTACCGACTCGCCGGGGGCACATCCCTGCCCTTCTCGTCCTTCTTCGCCTCGGTCATCGCCCAGAGTCCCGAGGTCAGTTCCGCCGCCAGTTGGGCTTTATCGGCCTCCTCGCCGGGGGCGCCGGCCCGTGTGACCATCAGCTCAACCTGCCGGAAGGCGGTGTAGGCCTTCTCCTGCTCGTCGCCGAATTGTTCAACCAGTTCTCGTATCGATGGCATCTTCACATTCCTCCGCTCACGCGGTCATTTTCCCTTGTTCGTTCGTCTCACCCCAACACATCTCCGAGCCGCATCACAAATGCCACGGGGCCCGCATGGGCCGGCTCAGCATCTGATTGGCGGCCTCGTCATCGACGAACCGCTCGTTGTCCGGGTCCCACTTCAACGGCCGGCCGAGCCGCATCGAAATGTTGCCCATGTGGCAGATCGACACCGACCGGTGGCCGATCTCGACGTCGCAGATGCACCGCTTGCGGCTTTCGATGCAGTCGAGCCAGTTGGTGTGGTGATCCTTGCTGACGTACAGTCTCACCTTCGGCTCGCTGTCGATGATGTCAGGATTGGATGCCTCCAGGCGGTTGCCCCGGCAAACGAAGATCCAGCCGTCAGAGCCGGTGAACTTGATGCCGTTGCCGAACTTGGTGCCGTCGTCATAGGTCTGATTGTTGGTGTGGCACCACAGTTCGACGCCGTTGGCGTACTTGTAGTGGACGTCGAACTCCATCGGCACGGTGTGCATGCCGTTCTCGGCGAACTTGGCCCGCGTGCCGTCGACCCAGACCGGCCCGCTGCCGTCGGTGCCGTTGGCCCATTGGGCGATGTCGTTGTGGTGAGCGCCCCAGTCGGTCATCACCCCGCCGCTGTAGGCGTAGAACCACCGGAACTGGTAGTGCACGCGATTCGGCGAATAATCGACGTATGGGGCCTGCCCAAGCCAGAAGTCATAGTTGAGATTCGGCGGCGGCGTCTCGACCGGCCTCCAATCACCTTTGGGGACGGCGTGCAACACCGTGTCGACCCGCTTGAGCTTGCCGATGGCTCCGCTCTGGACCAGTTCGCAGGCCTTGCGGAACGCGTTGTCCGACCGCTGCTGGCTGCCGACCTGGAAGACGCGGTCGTAGCGGCGCACGGCCGCAACCAGGGCCTTGCCCTCGTCGATGGTCAGGGTCAGCGGCTTTTCGCAGTAGATATCCTTACCCGCCTCGGCCGCCGCGACCGCCGGGATGGTGTGCCAGTGATCGGGCGTGGCGATCAGCACCGCATCGATGTCCTTGCGGTCGACGAGGTACCGGAAGTCCTCATAAGCTCCTGGACGCTTGCCGGTGCGCTCCATGACCAGTTTGGCCGCCCGATCGCGATGGTTGCTGTCCACGTCGCAGACCGCGACCACCTGGACACGGTCACTCACTCGCGTCGCCCCGCCATCGGCCTTAGGCAGCAGGACCTGCAGGTGATGCCCATAACCCAGCCCCCCGGTGCCGATGACGCCGACCGTCAGCTTCCCGTTCGGGGAGGCCGGACCCTTCGATTTGGGGGCCGCCGCGGGCTTCTCGTCGGCGGCACCATAGCTGGAGATGGCACCGGACAGGGCCGACACCGCCGCCAGTCCGGCCGCCGAGCATTTCAAGAGATTTCGTCGTCCGATTCGCTCTTGTTTGTTCACGAATGAACCTCCTCGACCCAATGGATCGTTCTGTAGGCTAAGAGCTAATAGCTAACAGCTAATAGCTGTCTATTCAATTGACCTCCAAACCATCCTTATCCGGCAGCTTCGGGAACGCTGCGTGCGGCTCGGTCTGATACCAGTACGCCACCGACGAAATGTCATCCTGCAGCGGCAGATAGCGGCCACCCGACCGCCAGCCGAGGGCTTGCATGGTCACCCTCAGGTCGCTGTCGAATCGCACCGGGTCCATGATATGCCAGCGGTAGAGGCCGAAGCGCTGCTGCGAGTCGTTCAGCCCGTCCGGCCGTATGACTTGCGGCATGCCCGCGTACGGCGTCGTGTATTCCCGGTATTCGGTCTTGCCGTCGGCCGTCCTGGCATGGAAGCCGTAGGAGCCGCAGAAATAGTCCTCCGTCCCGGTGCCACAGATCGTCGGGAACTCCTTGTCGCCATCCATGTAGAACTTGATCTCCCCTTCGCCCCACCAACCGACGTTGTTCGACTGCCAGGCCATGTAAGTACCGACGAACTGCCCCTTGCCCTTCACGCCGTCGAGGATGGTGTGATCCTGCTTGTACGGCAGCGGGTTGTTGCGCCGGAACTGGGCGTGAAAGTAGCCCTCGTCCGCCGGCACGTCGGTCAAGGTGTAGTTGACCTGGTAGTAGATGGTCTCATCCCTGTCGCCGACGTTCTCGATGGTGATTCGCGCCGACTTGCGGAACGGCATGACCCAGTAGCAGTTGAACGCACTGCCCGGGTTGACGCACACCGCCAGCGAGGTGACCTGAGCGTATCGCCCCCACCCGCAGGCGAAGAAGTCACCCACCGGCACCTCGACCGATGGAGTCGTCTCACCGTCCCAGTACATCCGCAGCACGAGAAAACGCCAGTGGCCGGTCGGCGTGATCCAGATCTGCTGGATGGCGCCCGAGCCCTGAATGTCGGCCATGGTAAAGGTTGTCCCGGCCTTAACCGGCACGGACGGCGATATCTTCCAGCCCTGGCCGAGTTCGCGGGCGGCGTTCTTGCCCGTGCCCTCGGTGGCCATGCCCGCCTTGCCCTTCTCACCGGTGAAGCTCTCCGGCGATATCGAGCGGGTCTTGGCGTCCGAGAGGCGTGCGAGATTGCCCATGCTCATGTGCAGTCCGTTGAACTTCTTCTCGGCCTGTTGGGCATAGGCGATGCTGGACCAGATCCCGGCCGCGGCGATCGCCACGACCACAAAGCCGCGCGTTGTGCAGAAAGCTTCCACGTCATCTCCTTTCGATTGTTGATAAGCGGAATCATCGCCTCCAAATCTCTCCAGTCCGCCGGGTGGCCCAGGTCATTCGTCGACCTGGGCTCTCGATTCGTGGGCAGCGATGTAGCCTGAGCGGCAGGCAATCGCCAACCCACCTGCAAGGAGCAGGTAGGCCACCCGGCTCCAGTTCAATCGTCAAGCCGCAAACATGGCGGCGCCCCGATCTCATCGGGGCTTGGCCATGCCACCCAGAGCCAAAAGCTAAGAGCTAACAGCTAATAGCTTCTTCACTCAATTCACTTCCAGCCCATCCTTGTCCGGCAGCTTCGGGAACGCTGCGTGCGGCTCGGTCTGATACCAGTAGGCCACCGAGGCGATGTCGTCCTGCAGCGGCAGGTAGCGCCCGTCGCCGCGCCAGCCGAGCGCCTGGATGGTCACGCGCAGGTCGCTCTCGAACCGGATCGGGTCCCGCAGGTGCCAGCGGTACATGCCGAACCGCTGCTGCGAGGCGTAGACCCCGTCCGGCTTGATCACCTGGGAGAGGCCGGCGTACGGCGTCGTGAAGACCTGGTACTGCTTCGTCTCCTTGTTCTCGAAGTTGTACGACCCGCAGAAGTAGTCCTCGGTGCCGGTGCCGCAGATCGTCGGGAACGTGGTGTCGCCGTCCATGTAGAACTTGATCTCGCCCTCGCCCCACCATCCCGAGTTGTTGACGCCCCAGGCCAGGTACGTCCCGACGTAGTGGCCCCAGCCCTTCACGCCGTCGAGGATCGTGTAGACGCCCTTGTACGGCAGGGGATTCACGCGCCGGAACTGGGCGTGGAAGTAGGCCGCGTCGGCGGGCACGTCCGCGAGCGCGTAGTCGATCTGGTAGTAGAGCGTCATGTCGGCGGCGTCGATGTTCGTCATGGTCAGCTTGGCCGACTTGCGGAACGGCATCTCCCAGTAGCTGTTGAACGCGCTGCCGGGATTGACGCAGACGGCCAGCGAGGAGAGCGGCGCGAACGCGCCCCATCCCGTGGCGAAGAAGTCCCCGACGGGCACCTCGACGGAGGGCTGCGCCTCGCCGTCCCAGTACATCCGGAGGATCGAGTACCGCCAGTTGCCCGTCGGCGTCATCCAGATGTGCTGAATCGAGCCGGGCCCGGCGATCTCGCCGAGCGTGAAGGTCTCGCCGGCCTTGATGCGCACCGACGGCGAGATCTTCCATCCCTGTCCGAGATCGCGGGCGGCCCGCTCGCCCGTGCCGGTCGTGGCCATGCCGGCCTTGCCCTTCTCGCCGGTGAAGTTCTCCGGGCTGATCGACCGCGTCTTCGCGCGGGAGAGCCGGGCGAGACTGCCGAGATCGCCGCCGAGGACGCCAGGCGCGGGCTGCTGCGCCAGTGCCGGCGGACAGGCGAGGCACGCCGCGAGGGCGGCGCCGAGCCACACATCACACCGCGTCATAGTCGCCTCCTGCGGGGCGGAGCATACCACGCCGCGGCGGCTTGACAGGCGCAGGCCCGGAGCCAAAGATAGGGCTGCGCGCGGAGCGCGCGTGCCCGCGGCCCACGCGGGCAGGCGACGCCCGACGCGCCCCCGGAATTGGTGCAACTGAGCCAACCCAAAACGCTCGGC
>CAZPIO010000197.1:0-10891 GCA_964586235.1 uncultured Planctomycetales bacterium | reverse complement strand
GAGATGCGGTAGGGCGAGTAGAAGATGTCCTCGTCCCCTTTATTCAGCTTGCCGTACAGATCGAGGGCCAAGCGGTTGTTGCCCTCGGCGACGGCCTTGACATCTGCCTCGTTCGCCGGTGGGACCTTCGCAGCTCCGGCATCCTTGCCCGGCCCGGCAATCAGGCCGATACCGATGGCCAACGCACCCATCAGGGCCACGACCAGCGTCAGGCCGCCCCATTTGCGCTGTGAGCGACTCATCGCGTGTTCCTCCGGATCAGGCGTCGATCTATATATTGGACGCCGGTCGATGCGTCGTGGTTCCAGGGACATCGGACACCTCCTCGGCACGGCGGCTCGCCACGACGAAGCGAAGCGTAGGCGGGAGCGCAGCGCAGACGGCTCACTTCACCTCGGCAAACACCTGTGTCGGGTCGAGCTTCTGGAAGAGGATCAACGGCTCGCCCAGGGTGTGGCCGGCGGGTAGCTCGACCGTAGCCTGGTCCCAGGCCAGGGCGGCGGCGTCGAGATTGAGCATCTTCAGGCACTTACCGGCCGAGAACGGCAGGAACGGGGCCATCAGCGTCATCAGGGCCCTCACCGTCTGAATGCACACGTTGAGGCTCGTCCCGCACGCGGCCAGGTCGGTCTTGCGCTGCTGCCAGGGTTTCTTCGCGTCAAAATAGACGTTCGAGGCCCGGGCGAGGTTCATCACCTCCTCCATCGCGGCCCGGAAACGGAAGCCCTCCAGCCGCTCGGCCACTCGCCCGGCGTGGGCGGCAATGTTGGCCAGATGGTCCATGTCAATCTGCTGCCGATCGCCGACGGCCGGCACCTTGTTGTCGAGATACTTCTGGACGAAAGTCATCGTCCGGTTCACGAAGTTGCCCAGGGCGTTGACCAGTTCGCCGTTGTTGCGGTTGATGAAGTCGTCGACGTCGAAGGTCGTCCGCTGAGTCTCCGGGGCGATGGCCGTCAGGTAATACCGCAACGGGTCGGGCTCGAAGCTCTTGAGAAACTCCTCGATCCAGATCGCGGTGCCCCGGCTCTTGCTGATCTTCTCCTCCTCCTTGCCGGGAAACTTGATGTTCAGGAACGAGTTCGCCACCACCTGCCACGGCAGTTGGAACGACCCCTCGGCCATGAGCATCGCCGGCCAGGTCAGGGCGTGGAAGATCGTGTTATCCTCGCCGATGAAGTGGACGATCCGGCAGTCAGGGTCCTTCCACCAGCGTTCGTAAGCCTGCCAGTCGCCCTCGGTTTTCTGGCAGAGGCTCGCGGTGAACGACACATACCCGATCGGTGCGTCGAACCAGACGTAGAGCACCTTGCCGGTGGCGTCCGGGTCATCGAGCGGCACCGGCACGCCCCAGTGCAGGTCGCGGGTCATCGCCCGCTCGGGCAGGCCCTGCTTGATCTGGCCGAGCGAAAAGTTCAGCACCGTTTCGCGCCAAGGCGGGCAGTCGCCCTGCGGCTGGCGCTTACCCTCCAGCCAGTGGCGGAGCTTCTCTTCGAGCTGCGGCAACTGCATGTACCAGTGCGTCGTCTCCCGCGGCTCGGGCCTGGTATTGGTGATCGTGCTGACCGGGTTGATCAGCTTCATCGGGTCGATGGCCACGCCGCAGGCCTCGCACTGGTCGCCGTAAGCTCCCTCGGCCCCGCACTCGTAGCACTTGCCCTTGACGTAGCGGTCGGGCAGGAACTGGCTGGCCTGCACGTCGTAAAGCTGCTTGGTCGTCTTCTTGACGAAGTAGCCTTTGTCAAAGGCGGCTCGGAAGAAGCCCTGGCTGATGCGGTTGTGGATCTCGACGAATTCGGGCTGGTGCGTCCCGCCGTAGATGTCGAACTGGATCCCCAACCCGCCGAAGTCGGCCGCCTGCCGGCCGTTGTAGAAGGCGGTCAGTTCCTCGACGGTCTTACTCTCCTTGCGGGCCGAGATCAGCGAGGCCACCCCGTTGTCGTCGCTGCCGCAGACGAACCGCACCTCGTCCCCCTTGGCCCGCAGGTAGCGGACGTAGGTGTCGGCCGGCAGGTAGGCCCCGGCCACGTGCCCAACGTGCAGACGGCCGTTCGAGTAAGGCAACGCGGAGGTAATCAGAAATCGACGCTTGCTCATGTTTTTCGCTCGTTCGCTGCAGAATTCAGGGCGGAAACACGAATTCCGCCGGTATCATATCGACAATAGTACGGTCGAACAGAGAATCAGACACGCCGGAGGAGGCCCGCTTCACGCGGGCCGGCGCATGTACATCGGATAAGCCGATCTGGGTGAGAATGCTGTCGTCATGTCAATTATCATACGCGCAGCAGCGCTCGGAGGCCAGAGGGCATGGTAAGGCTGCCAAATGGCCCCGGACAAATGAGAAGCCACCCGGAATGGGCCGGGTCGCTTGCGAAGTGCCACCGATAACGTGTCCCGAGCGTAAGCCGGTGTTTCTCGCTCAGGACCAGGCACGGACAATCGAGCTGCCCGTGCCACCGGCTTTCCCGTTTGTGCGGTCCCAGCCCCCGTTTCAACGCGCCTTCAGCGGCAATGGCCCAATCCGGCTGCTCGATCAGGGAGGACTCAGACAGTCCGGGTTGAACACGACCCCAGGACCACTCGCGCATTGCTCGAACTTGACGACGTCGAGCTGGTCCACATAGGTATCATTGTTGAGGTCGGCATAATCCGCACAGAAGCCGGGCGTCGGATGCTCCTCGGCGCCGGTGACGCACCGCTGGAGTGCGGCGAAGTCTGACTGGTCGACATCGCCGTCGCAGTCATAATCCGGCGGGACGAGCGTGACGGACAGCGTGACGTTGATCGTCTTCGTCTTCCAGAAGGCCTCTGGCGACGAGACGATGATCGTCGCCGCGTGCTCGCCGGCCGGAGGCTTGGCGGCGTACGTCACAGTGATGATCTCGGACTGACCCTTCCCCAGCGGCCCCCCGGAATGCGGAACAATGTTCAGCCAGTCGGCGTCATCGGTGATCGTGTAGTTGAGCGCGGTGCCGCCTTCGTTGGTGACCGTGAACGTGTCATCCGGTAGCACATCTCCACAGCTAATCGCGTGGTCGATGACCGATGTGCTGAGCCGGAGAATGGGGGCCGTCGAGTCGTAGGTGTACATGATCCGCACGTTCTCGAAGAAGGCAATGTTCGTCTGGTCGGCATAAATGACCGTGGGTGGATTGAAGTCGAAGTCAAGCCCGAAACGTAGAAACGTACCAGCGGCACCCGCCTGACCAGGATCGAGTGTGTACCTGTGGGTGAGGAAACCGAGTGAGTCCTGCACATAGGGGTGCCCGTTGTTGCCCCATTCGAAGTGGGAAGCGTTGAGCCCCCCCGTACCCGTGTAGCCGCTGAAGGAAACGAACGTCTGCCATTTGCCGTCTTTGGTACGGTCGGAACCGCTGGCGTCCATCGCGACGATGACCGGCTTCGTCCAGTCAACGGGCAGGCTGACGAGATCCTCCACCGTTGCTGCCAGTTCGAGTCCTCCAACGCCGGCGTAAACCCCTTGCCCCTCCGTGGCAATCAGGTCCGTCGCGATGCGCAGGCGCTGAGACGCCGATGGGCCGGGACCATCCTCTGGAGGCAGCTTGTGCCAGCCCGTCTCCGCGTCGGCCCTCATAGGTGCGAGGTAGCCGAAGTGCGACCAGCCGGGCGCGGTCGTGAAATCGCCAAGCGGCGGAGGCGGTGGCGGAGGCGCCGACGGCCAAGGCGGCTCGACAAACTCCACATTGAAATCCTCGATCATGTCCACAAAAAGCTTGCACTCGTCGTTGATGGCGGAGCAGTCACAATCCAAGTCGGCGCAATCGGCGTGGCCGTCCCCGTCGTCATCAGCGTCATCGTTGTCGCATATCTCCTCATCGCCGACGCCGGGAGGCGAGACCGGGATCTCGCCCTCACCCTCGCCCCAGGCCACGCAGGCGGTGGAGAACTCATGAGTCAGCACAGCATACTCGGTCAGACCGAAGCGGATGTACGTCTCGCTGGTGCCGGCTGCGATGCCTGAGGCGTGCTTCCAGTCACTGCCTCCGCCGTCAACCCAGGCGTCAAAGCTGCCATCAGCATGCAGATCCACGCGAATGGTGTGCCAGGAATCCGCCGCCATCGGCAGAAAACGCTCGGCAGGGCTGGGCCGGTTGGGTATCTCCTTGCCGCCGGCGGTGACTGTCCCGCTGGTGGCAACCCATCCCGACAACGTGCAGTCCTCCACGCCGGTCACATTCCCTTCGAAGGCGAGTTCCAGCCTGTAGACACCGTTCGCCAGGTCAATGTGAGGGAACCCGGTCTGGAGGCGCGGGTAGTGCGTGCCGGGCTCCGACACATGGACCTGCCAGGAAAACGAAAGCTCGTCGCCACCGGTGACGGTCCAGCCGGAGCCTTCTGTGCTGTATTTGAGCAAGACCGACCAGTTAAGAATCACCGGAGCCATGCGGTCCCTCTGAGCGGCAACGCCGTCGACCGTGACGGGGTGCTCGTGGGTGACGACCTCGTCGTACCAGCCGATGTCCATCGCCCAACCCGGATAACTAGCGCCGTCGGTTTCAAAGATCTTGTTGGCACCTCCTGCAGTCCAGGTCTTACCGACGGGATATCCGCTGCACGACTGGGCCTGCACCGGCCCGGCAAGCCCCGCAATCAGCAGAGTGATAGTGCTTATTATGACAAGGCTCAGGAGTTGCGGACGCATGACAGGACCCTCCTCGATAAAGTGTGAATGAAATCCAGTCGCCGCCGATATGCCCTCCGCTCAGCGCATCCCAAGACGCTCGTTCTTTTAAGCTGTCCTTCCCACAACAAAATGAAGCAGCTAGTCGTTCAGCCCTTGTCCAACCTCACGATACCCGGTCCCACCGGCCGGGTGCCCTCGTCCTTAGGAGATGCGGGGCCGCGGGCCCTGTCCGCTATTCCCTATATGACCCTGCCCGGCTCCGCGCCCGGGCCGCATGCAGGCATTCTACAGCGCTTCACTTCGTCGCGCCTAGCACTTCCTCTGCATTTTCCTGCCGATTTCGAGGGCCCTTCAGCCACCCTCGCCGCAAGAATTGACCTATGGCGACTTCAAGCGTGCCCGTTTCTCCTGCTGGGCGCAGGTCATCCCCCTGGATGCTTGTGGCGGGTGCCTGTTCCAGTGATTTGTCAAATCATCATGAGGGTACCATGGCGGTGATGGCACGCAGGCTGCTCCAACCCGCGCCTTCTTACGGCTTTATGATTCCACCCCCTGCAACGGGCCGGACTCGCCAGACCGTCGGAGCCAGACCGCGGGGCCGGTAGTAATCGTGGGCCAGCGTGGATCTCACACGGGCGACCGCCGATTGGCGCGCCAGAATGATCACGCAGCCGCCCAGGCCGGCGCCGGCCAGTTGGGCACCGTAGACGCCTGGCACGGCACGGGCCAGGTCCACCAGCCGATCGATATTCGGCGTGCTGCACGCATACGCCCCGGTCATCCGCCAGAGGTTCTCAGCCTTCGGGCCGGCCGCAGTCACCGCCCGGGTCGACAACTGCCCGTTCACCCGATCGCCGTCGTGCGAGACCAGCATCATCTCGCCGAAAGCCGCCAGATCGCGGCGCTCGAGCAGATCGGCCGCCAGGTGGCTCCTTTCGCATTCGCTCACCCCGAAAAGCACCACGTCGCGGACGGTATAACGGCCGGGGTCCGCGTGAGAAGCAAACACGGGTGCCAGCCGATCCTCGTACGCAGGACCCAACCGGCTGCGGATCTCGCGGCGGGAGATCTTCTCCGGCAAGGCCTCGATCACCGCGTCGATCTCCTGCAGCTTGAACACGGCTGCGGCAGGCGTCAGATCGCGGACGTATTGCAGCTTGGCTGCCAGACGCGGGTACTTTTTCTGCATTAAAAACATCCCGATCCGGTAGCAGGCTACGCGCTCGTTGAACCGATCGCGGGCCCCCGCGCTCTTGACCGCATGCTGCCCGCTATAGGCCACCAGGATCGCCGCGTCCGCGGGAATCCGCACGTATCGCGAGATCGAGAACGGGTGAAAGCCCATGCGGGCCACGCGCCCCGGCCGTCCCAGCCGTATCGCCGCATGGTCACCCGCCCCGCCGCGCGACCCGACGAACCACTCCGCCTGCCCGCAAGCCGGAACAATCTCCGACGGCGTCATCTGGATGCCGTTGACCGCAGTGATAGCTTCCATGGCCGCAACGACCAGCGCCGAACTGCTCGACAGGCCCGCTGCCATGGGCACGTTGCCGGTCACTGCGACGTCCATCCCGCACAGCCGACGGCCGCGATGGCAATACTGCTGATGGAGAACCGGCGCCAGCACGTAGTTGCTCCAGTCGCCCGCCGTGGACATCAGGTGCGTGCGGACCGCGTGGCCATCGACGAAGCTCAGCCAGTCGGGGGCTCGCAAGGCTTTCAGCCAGTCGCCGATGACCAGCTCGCGGAACGGAAACGCCACCGGATCGGCGTTGACCAGCCGGATCACATCGTCGCGCCGGGGGCTGACGGCCATGACCACTTCACAGTCCAGGGCCATCGAGTGTACGAACCCACCCTGGTGGTCAATGTGCCGCCCCATCAGGTTCAACCGGCCCGGCGCCCGCACCAGGAAGATCTTTCGCTTCTCATCGAAGGTCCGTGCCCACAGGCGAACCACACTCCGCAGCGGGGCCATCCGCGGCGCGACCGCCGAACTGTCGATGCCGTATGTCCGCTCGACCAGCCTCCGCGCGTGATGACCCGCCGGGTTGAGAATGGCCAGCCACTGCTCCGCCGTCCGCAGGCAGGGAGCCAGCTTCCGCAAAGCCCTTTCGGTGCGGATGTCCCATTCCTGCCTTCGGACATGCTCCTCGATCTGCTCCAGCTCCGCGGGCGTGTTGAAGGCCATGACCCGGTCGCGCGTGGTTTCGTACTCGACGACACGGCCGGGGCAGCCGCCCTCCGGGCAGCAGAGCCCGCATCCGATGATCTCAATCACGTCCGTCAGGTAATACTCATCCTGGGCATTGGCCCGACCCACGCGGTGCAGAGCCGCCTGAACCACGTCGATTCTGCTGACGTAAACGGACTCGTTAACCGTGGTGCTGTACTGCTCGACCTTCTCGGGGCTCAGGGCCGCGCCGGCCACGCGGATATCCAGGCCGGTCTCGCGAAGGGCTTGCCGCAACTCAGAGGATTGGACCACACCAGTCCCCCTGGAAAACCGGGCCAGCGGTCCCAACGCCCGCCAGAGCTTGACCGCCGGCCGGATCCGTTCGAGCCCCACGCGTCGCAGCAGGCTCCGCGACAGCGTGCTCCGCGACGCAGCCAGTTCGGACCAGTCGCGCAGGACGCGGGCCCGCTCGATATCCCGGCGCTCCACAATCCCGATGATGCCGCGGCCGGGAAGGTTCACCAGTCGGCCCGCGCCGCTCTCGGGGCGTTTGGGCGTGGTGACTGCCAGAAAGTCACCTCGCATCTGGCGAAGCCGCCGCTGAGCTTCAATGACCAGCTCAGGAGCCAGCCATTTGTCACCCATGGTGATGAGCACCTCACCCTGGTACCCCAGCCGGGCAAGAGCATCGACCCCAACTCGTGCCGCGTGACCGGTACCCAGGCGATCGCGCTGATACACAAAAACGATCCCCGGATGAGAGGCCCCGATCGTCTGCACCACCGGTCCGGCGTTGTGACCCACCACGACCACGATGGGATCAACCCCGTCGGCCAGCAGCGTATCGATCAGCCGCACGATGGCAGGACGACCGGCGATCGGCTCGCACACTTTGTGAAGCCGCGTCCGCCCCATCCGGCTGCCCTCCCCCCCGCACAGCACGATCCCGGCCATGCCCGAACCCACAGCCAACCGCTGCCCAACGGAAGCCGCGCCGGTGGCCGCGACCACGCCTCTCTTACGCTTGTTCCCGGTCTTGGATGACACTTCCAGACTCTCCAGATGGGACCGTTACCGACCACTCCTGCCGGTTCATCTTACACGTTCGCCCGGACCGTCCAAAGGCCCAAGGCGGCGGGGCTGGGGCCAGACGTCGAGCTACGGAGACCCGGAGACATGGGGTAGGCTTCAGGTCGTTCTTGACGAGCCGGCGGGTTTATCCCGCCGGTATTCGGTGTGGCAGGCAAGCTCCCGCCTTCGCCCTGCCCGCCGCGGCGCGCGAGCCTTTGGCGCGACAAGCAGGGTCCAGTACGGGCAGAGGGCGGCCGATTCCTCACCGCTGACTTCTGAATCCTGTCTCCCGTCTTCTATTCCGCATTAGTGCGATCCGTGTGATTCGTGGTTACAGGCCGTCAGCAGGCCGGCCAAGAGAGTGTGGTCACTACCCATTTTCGGCCTGCTGACCTGCGGCCTTCTCGTTCTCCATCAGCGGGGAGATCGGCGACGTGCCCCCGGGTGAGCCAGGCCTGTAGTCCGCGCGGCCGAGGGGCGGGCTTTCGGCGGCGGCCACGCGTCGAGCGGGAGCCGCGATGTCATCGGATATTGGATCAGACCGGCCTTTTCGCCCCTGGGGCTTCAAACGGCGACGAAGCGAGAGCAGCGGACGTACGAAGGGCTGATAGATGGCCCTCTTGTACAGCCACCGGCCGAACATCGACAGACCGACCGCCGCCCGCATGACCGGTTTGTGGTCGAGACACCGCCGGACGAACCGGTTCATCAGGACGTCGATCAGCCTGTGCGTCGGCCACGAGGGCAGCCCCACGTTCCGCAGGCTCAGCACCAGTCTCAGCACCAGCGCCGGATAATGAAGCTGCACCAGGTGCGACCGGCCTGTATAGGTGAAGCGGTAAGCCTCTTCGTGGTGGGCGCCGATCAGCCCGTCGGCGCGAGCCCGCTCGTACAGCGGCGTACCCGGATACAGAGCCAGCGGAAAGATGCGAAGCACCGACCCGCGCGGATGGTGGTCCGCCATGAACCGCATCGTCTCCACCATGTTCGCATCGGGCTCATAGGGGTTGGCGACAATATAGTGGTATTCGACCGGAAGGCGATGGCGACGCAGGAGCTCAATGGCCTCGACGATCCTCTCGATCGGCGTGTTGCGATGATAGATGTTGCGGAGCGTGTCGGCGCTGCCGCTCTGGATGCCCATGCTCACCAAAGCAACCGGAGCTCGCGACAGGGCGGCGATCTTCGGCTCATCGACCATGTTGGGAAAGACGTCCACCTCCAGCGGCAAGCCGATGCGACGCGCGTACTGGTCCGCGAACGCGGCAATCTCCGAGGCGTCCCGGACGAAGAAGAGGTCGTCCACGATGTTGACCGCCGAGATACCCGGGAACCGCTCGCAGTTCTGCTCGATTTCGGCGAGGACGTTCTCAACGGAGCGCCATCGGACCCACTGTCCTTTGCCGGCGTAGATGTTCGCCCAGACGGTGTTGTTGCAGAAGCTGCAGCGATACGGGCAGCCCCGCGTGGTCTGGACCCGGAGGCGATCGAGCGCCCCGCGCAGCCGGCCCGGAGTGGCAGGCACCAGTCCGTCGCCGCCGGCCACCCAGTGCGTCGACAGCTCGTAATCCGGAAACGGCAGCTCGTCGAGATTGGCGATCAGCGGCTGAACCGGGTTTCTGATCTCGCGCTGGTTGCCGAACCGCCCGCCGGCTCGGAACGCCAGGCCGCCGACATCCGTCGGATCCCGCCCCGCCGCCAGCCGCTCGAGCAGTTCCAGCGCCGGTTTCTCACCCTCGCCGATGCAAACCGCATCGGCCACTTCAAGCGACTCGTCCGGAGCAACCGTCGCATGCGTGCCGCCCCATAGGATGGGAGCCTTGACCCCGGCCCGACGCAGGGTCTCGGTCAGACAGCAGGCCCGGTAGAAGGAATTCGTGATCAGCCCCATCCCAACCAGGTCAGCGCCGCGACAGTGCTCAATGACGTCGTCGAGAAGCCGCGGGCTGAAGTCGGCTTCGGCAGTGTCCCGCCGCGAGGTCAGGAAGATCATCTCCACGTCGTGGCCTGCGGACTTGAGATACGCGGAAACGTATCTGAGCCCCAGCGCGACGGGGTGCGTGTACGTGGCAACAAGGATCGTTCTCATGGGGCTTGCCCTCGCTGTTGGCCGGGAGGCCGCAAACCCGAGACTTCATGGCGGGCCGTGCATTGGCCGCTGTTCGAACGTCGGCATCGCGCTCGCGGTCTTGCTGAATTGCCCAATACCGGCCGGGCAAGCAGCGCAGACAGCGCGTGCCCCGCACCGTCGGATGTTGACGGTGTGTCAGTATACTCCTTGAATATCCGGGAACAAGCCTTTTCTGCCAGTACCCTGCTGTGGCGGGGCCTCGGCACACTGACGGGAATATTCTGGGGACGCCATAGGCCGCGGTCTTGACGAAACCGGGTTCCCCGACGGTGGCCGGGCCGTCCTTGTTGGCCACGCTCGCCGAAGGCACCGGCACACGAGCCGCTCGACGCGAACCCGGCACAAGCTGCCAGCAGCACCCACACAAGTGCCTCAGACCCGCACGGACACGAGGCTCATCCCGCGAAACCGCCGCTCTGCCCGCCAGCGAGGGCCTCGGCCATCCAGACGGCCACCGGAGCAGCCCGGTCGTACGAGCGATCGACCGCACGGCCGGTAAGGGCCACGGCCAGCGAATCATCCCTCTCCCGCCGCCGGACCTGGATCGTCCGTGGCATTCGGCACGACTGGGCGTCGCTGATCATGATCCGAAACTCATCGGTGTCCTCACCGCAACGGGTGAACTGGAAATGCCCCTCGCCGGCGTGGACATCGAAAGAACCGATCCCGCGTCCGGCCCCACCCCGGTCGTCGAGCGTCATCTCAACCGCCCTCGCCCCTGCCTGGAACTCGAACCGCCCGTCCCCCAGAAACCGTCGCGGTCGCAAGTTCAACTGTCCGGCCATGAATGCCGGCAGCCAGATCGCGTCGATACGGTCAGTCGGGATGCCCCCCCGGATCGCGATCTCGACCCGGCCGATCACCC
>CAZPIO010000196.1:0-11039 GCA_964586235.1 uncultured Planctomycetales bacterium | reverse complement strand
CGCGGGCGGGCCGTAGGGGCGTCAGGCAGCTGCACACGGGAGACATGGCCGGCGTTGCTCGCGGCGGAATCGGCTTGCCTCGCCCGTCGCGCCACTCAGGGAACCACCGCACACGATCCAGGGTGGCCGCACCGGCCTTCCGCGTGGAGATGATCGTCGGTTCGTCGAACCCCTCATGCCGTCCGACCGCCGCCCATGCCTCGTGACGCCATTGCAGCGTATCGCCACGGATGATCAGATAGTCCTTGCCATCGACAAAGGCTTCGATCTCGATGGTCATGGTGTGCTTATCTGCCGCCGGCTCTCGGCTGACGGATTTGGGGTGATCGTCCGGCCGGATGTCGCGCCCGGACCGGAGCAGCGGAACATCGATCTCGGTAATGCTGAACGCTGGCATCAGTGTGTTTGTGGTCGCTGCGGATGCTGCTGCCGCAGGAGCCGTCGCGGGCGGGAAGGAAAGCGTTGCAGTCCCCGCCGGCGATCTCGTGGCCACTGCCTGCTCGAACTGCGTCGGCACTTCCGGAGGGGCCGGCGTTGGAGGACCAGGGTCCTTGGCCACATACATCCCCACCAAGGGTACAGACATCGCCGGTGCGGGCATCTCTGCAAGCCTCGTCGCCACCGGTGCCTTGGGAGTTTCGGTGGGCAGTAAGAGAGCTCCTGTGTCCATCGGATCATCCATCCTCGCACGCTCTGCCGGGGCAGCGGTGACCATTGGGTCCAAGTCGTTCGTCAAAGGCGTGGGGTCCCTGGGCGTGCTAGTGCCTGCCGCCGGTGCCGCCGCGAGCGGGCCCGTCACTGACGGTTCCGACTTCGCGTTCTTCTGACCAGGGCGAACCGCCAGCCAGACACCGAAAGCCAGCACAACAGCCGCCGCGGTACCCAGGACCCATGGGCGCCGGCAGAAGCTCATCAGAACGCCTGCTCTGCTCTTCTGCGGCGGTACCTCTGATTCCTGCTGCAGCCGAGACCTCAGCGTCTCCACGAATTCGCTCCGCGCTTCCGGCACCGGGGCTTCATAACTCTGCCTCAAGATCTCACCGACCTCATCCCGTTCATTCTCATGGTTCGTCATGGCGCACGCTCCTCGCCGGGCGCGGCTCCCGAGAGTCTTCGAAACGAGTCACGAAACGAGCGCCGGCCCCGGAACAGAAGCGACTCGACCGCCTTCTCCGTCCTGGAAAACCGCACGGCGATCTCGCGTACCGAGAGACCCTCGATGTACTTCATTTCGAGCACCAGCCGCTCTTCATCAGGCAGGCTGTTCATCACTTCAATGACCTGGGCTCTTGTCTCGGCCCCTTCTACGGCCGCGCCTGAGTCGGGCTCCTGGACCCCGGCCCCGGCCGTTGTCCCGGCCCATGCGGCTAGGGCCTTGTCTGAGGACTGTCGTCGACGAAAAAAGTCCGCCACCTTGTTGCGGGCAATCCCCGTTAACCAGCCGCTCAGCACCCCATCCGCGGTCAGGCGCCCTTCTGGCGCGCGAATCGCCCCCAGCGCTTCCAGAAAGGTTTCGCTCACCACGTCCTGTGCGACGTGAATGTCGTCGTTGAGCCGCCAGCAGACGTACCGCCATACGGACGGCAGGTGGCGGTCATAGAACACCGCCACCGCCGTACGATCACCCCGACGGATCGCGTCAATCAGTTCTGCATCGGGCCGCAATCCATACCGCCTCGCACGTGGGCGTCGCCCCGCCGTGACCAAGGGCTCCGTATATAAGTCGCACGGGGCGAGAAAATCACGCAAGATTCAGCGGACCTGTATGGCGAGTCCGCGCTTATTTAGACGGCCAGAGCCCTCAGTCTGTTCCGGGCGGGACGGGCTCGGCGTCCCCGACGCCCGGACCGGCAGGCGTTCGCTATCCCGGGCGCGCAAAAACCGGCGGGAGCGGCCGGCACCCCCGCCGGTTTCGATTCAACGCGTTGAAACCGTTCGTCCGCCAGCCCGCGCGGACGGTCAGGGCGCTCCGTCACACGCCGTGTCGGCCTCGACGCCCGGCCCGCTGGCGCAATCTTCAAACTTCGTGACGTCGCTCTGATCGATGAGACCGTCCTGCACCGGCCGATCGAAACAGGCGCAGTACGCCGGCTCGGTCGGGATCGTCCCGGCGCTTCCGGTGAAGCACCGTTGCAGGACGCTGAAATCCGCCTGATCAACGTCGTGATCTCCATCAGCATCGGCGAACGGATTGTTACAGCTCGGGCCCGCGCTGTAGAGCTCCACGTCGTCGACGCCGGCAATGCCCCAGCCGTCTCCGCCCCGCCCGTCGCCGCGCAGAGTCAGCCGCACGGCGATGCTGTTGTTGGCCGTGCCGCTCCAGCTCACCGCCTGCCCGCTATAGACGGACATGGAGCCCTGCTCGCTGCTGAAAGCAGTGCCGGCCACAACCGCACCGTCGACGACGATCTCGCCCTTGACCCAACTGGCGTAGTCGGCGCTGGTGGGGAATGAGGTATCCCACACCCAGCCCCAGAAGATCAGAGTCAGACCGTATTCGCCGGGCCCGTTCGGCAATGTCGGCAGTGCCTGCTCCACGCTGCACTCAACCACGCCCCAGTTGCTGGCCGCACGTGTGTACCCGGTCCCGGCACGGGCACTCAGACCGAACTCAGGACCGCTCATGTAGGTGCATCCGCCGGTCCAGGGGGTCATGCTGGTTTCAAACCCGCCATTGGTCAGCAGCTTGTTTTCCAGGATGGGCAACAGGCTGAAGCCGGACACCAGCGGAGCCGGGTCCACGCACCCATCCGGCCGGGTGGCGACCACGTCGTAGAAGCCTTCTGCTGCACCGGTCAGGTCGAAGCTGACCTGCAGATCGCTGCCCACCATTGTCAGGCCGGTGCCCGCGATCTGGGACGCCCCTTTAACCAATTTCACCTCGGTGATGGCATCGAGGTTGGCCCCGCTCAGCGTGAGCTGTGCGACGCCCTGTGGGGGCGCCAGCGAAGGCGGTGAAACGCTCGACAAAGTCGTCGGGTTCGGGCAGATGATCTCGAAGCCGGCTGCCAGCGGGTCGGGATCCGCGCAGGCATCCGATCGGGTGGCGACCACGTCGTACGAGCCCTCCGAGGCACCGGTCAGGTCGAAGCTGACCTGCAGGTCGCTGCCCACCATCGTCAGGCCGGTGCCCGCGATTTCGGTCGCGTCTCTGACCAGTTTCACCTCGGTGATGGCATCGAGGTTCGCCCCGCTAAGCGTGAGCTGTACGACGCCCTGCGGAAGCGCGACCGACGCCGGTGAAACGCTCGACAGCGTCGTCGGGTTGGCGCAGACGATCTCGAACTCGTCGACCATTTGTTGAGTAATGCAGCTTGGCACCTCCGCCACTACGTTGTACTTGCCGAAGGGCTTACCGTTCGTCGGGAAATCGATGGTGAGTGCGCCCGGCGTCACGTTCGTGATGGTTCCCGGGATGATGGTCGGCGCATCCCAGGTAGCCGGAATCTGAACCAGCTTCACCGCAGTGACCTGGTCCAGATTCGTGCCCGACAGTATCGCCCCCGTAACGTCGGCGTTGTGCGGACCCGAAACAGGCAGAATGGAGCTCAACGTGTGTTGCGCCGCACAAGGTCCGCTGCTCGTCAGAGTAAAGCCGTCAGCGTGGACTGCAGCGAAATCAGTCCATGTAGCGGTGAGGGCGGTGGTGAGGGCCACGGTGACAGAGCCGGAATTGGTCACGCCCCCCAGGGTCACTTTCACCCAGTCTCCATCGGTCCAGGGAGTGGTGTGGTCAACCGTCCTGGCGTCAATCTGCGTGCCTCCCATTGCACCGTCATAGAGCGTGATCGTGGCACTGCTCGTGGCATTCCCCTGTATTCCCGCGTGAATGTAGCCGTTGAAAGTGACCGTCTCACCAGCGTTGATGGGCACAGTCTGCCAGGTTGTGGTGCTATACGGCCCCGGTTCGCCCCGGCCGATGCCCAGGCGCCTGCCACCGTCCATGAACGGGGGGTTGGGTACCAAAGCGAGGTTGTCAGAGAAATAGCCGTACCAGCCCTGGGCCGAGCCGGCCGGCATCTCGAAACTCTGGTTCACAAGCAGGGTTTGGGGAAGCACCGGCACCGGCTGGATGAAGCGCCCATCAGCTTCGTTGGCGAAACGAACGTAATCGAACTCGACGTCGGCACTGGTGGGCAGGTCGCGGTAAGCCCTGATTTTCAGTTGTGCGTCCGTTGAATCGCCGTTCTTATCGTCCCACCAGCGGCCAACGTAGTTTCCGTCCAGCCAGAGCTCGCGCGTGTAGATGCTGCCGTCGGTCGCCGAGGTCACCTTGTAGGTGTGCCACTCGCCCAGGGCGATCGCGGGGAACCCGTCAAAAGTGATCTGCGTTTCGGCTCCCTCCGGCCCGGTCCGGCCTTCGTGGGGCAGAAACTGCCCCAAGTTGACCGAGTCTTTGTACCGCCCGTTGGGTAGACGCCCGCCGATGATGTCGTAGTACCATTCGAACTGGACTCTCTTGTCGTCCGCGTAGCCCATGTACTCGAGCTTCATGCCGGTCTGGGAGTCGTTGGCCACCGTGCCCGGAGGCATGTAGTTGACCTTCATGCGCCATTCGATGGTGAACGCCCTGCCGTACTTCACGACGAAGTCCTCGCCCGCCACATCCGGGTCGTTGTACAGGAAGCTCCCGGCCGGGTCCGTCATCAGTGGGTCATCCGCCAGATACCACGACTCAGGGTCGGTCATGCGCAGGATGTCGCCGGAGAGGATCTCCGAGAATCCTCCGTCTTCCTCGTGATCCCATGCCGGTGTCGCGGCGTCGGGCAGCACGCTGCCGTCGTAGGTCACGTCCCAGGTGATCGCTGAAGCAGCACCGGTCAGAGCCAGGACAAGCGCGCCCGCCAGACTGTTCGTTCGAAATCGCTTCATTGGAATCCTCCTTTTTGCGGCCGAAGGCCTGAAATGTGGCGTTCCTTGCAGAGGCCGATCGCCTCACGTTCCCCGGACCACAGATATGGCCTCAGACAATACTCTCCGGGCACCGCCGGCCCCAGCACCGGCCGGGCTCCGTCTGCGTATTGTCCAACACTTCCGATATGAGCTGGCCCGGCCACCCGCCGGGGAATCTTCCTGCATTATACAGCGAGGCGCCCGGCCGCGCCTACCCTGTTCTCTCGGGGGTTTTCGCCCCGGTTGGCCGCAGAATCACCGCGGAGATCGGTCAGGTGCTCGCTCAGCCGCTTGACGGCACATCTCATCTCGGACCGGGATGGCCTTTGCAGGCTCGCCGGGCGATAATGGCTGGTTGATGCCGTCCTCGAGGCGGCCCTGACGGGTCTTGCCTTTGGGAACCTACGCGGCGTGATCTGCGTCTAATCCGCCGGGCGAGCCCGACAGGACGAAAGGGGCACACAGCCCCGAGGGCAGCCAGGATGACCAGGCTGGCAACAACCTCCTGCGTGGCAGCAGCCGCTGTGCTGTGTGGTTTCTGCTTATCCCAAACGCCCGCTGGCGCCGCGACTCGGCCCGTGACCTCTGCTCCAGACCAACGGCCTGACGAGTACCCAGGGAGAATCTCTGGTCTCGTGGCCAGCCAGAACCCCTGTCGGCCGATTGCGGAAGCCTAGGGTAGATCGAGGGGGCACCCGGCCCCCAAAGGACAAGTCGGCGGGATGGGAGAATGTTACAGACTCGTTGCACGCCGCCAGTCTTTTGCGTGGTAGAATACGGTTGTTCGAACACATCCTGGAATCCCCTCCGTGATAGGAGGTGGGCAAATGGCACGGGCAGCTTTGAGCATTGCGGTAGCGATGGCGGTCGGCCTTGGGGGACAGGCTCTGCGTGTCGAGGAGAGCCAGCGGATCCGGGGACGGGTGACGGATAAGACGGGCAAGCCGATCGCGCAGGCATGGATATCGGCACAACCTTTGGCCGGCCAACTCCAGTACCCGAGCACAACGAAAGGTGAAACCAACGCAGAGGGTTGGTTCAATCTGACCATGCCCTTTGCGGGCGCCCGCTACAAGCTCTGGGTCGGCAGGACCGGCTACTCGGACACGTCGGTAGATGCGGTAGCGGGCGACGACCGCTCAATCGAAGTCAGGCTGAAGCGCGCGAAGCCCCGCATACTCAGTGGAAGCGTGGTGAGCTCGGTCACGCGGCAGTCAGTGGGGGGCGCCAAGGTCGTCTTGATCCCGGGGTACGGCCGGCGGGAGGCCGTGACCGACGGAGCGGGGCGATTTGAATTCACCGGGCTGCCCGAGCTTTTTGTGGGAGCAGGGGAGGTCTATGCTGAACACGGAAGCCTGATTTCCAGCCTACGAACGATCGACACGGCTAAGGCCCTCGCCCTCGGCCCGCCGGCCGGGCTGGAGGGGATCGTCTGCGAGAGGGACACGGGTAAACCGGTCGCTGACTGCGAGGTGATCCTGCGCCCGCGTTACAACTCCGGCTTCCGCATGCAAGTTCGGACAAACGAGAATGGCCGATACCGCTTTGAGCACATTCCGCCCGGCGAATACTACCAGGTCGGCGCGTCCCATGCGGAGTGGTATGAGCCCCCGACGTGGGGAAAAATGCTTGAGCGGCCGGAGCTCCCGCTGAGGGCCGGGCACATCGGCTACTACCAGATCGCGCTGGTCAGGCGGGTAACAGTCCAGGGAACGGTGGTCGGAATCGACGGCCAGCCGGTCGCCGGCGTCGCAGTTGCCCTGCCCGCGTCCAGCACGCAGACTGACGCGCAGGGACAGTTCCTGCTACGGACTGGCGTCGTTAATGAGACGACAACGATCGAGGCGTTTCACCCAACCGCCGGCGTCGGCAGGGCCGAGGTATTCATCGACGAGGAGCGTCCTGACAAGGTCACGATCAGGCTCGGCGGCACCATGCGCGTGAGGGGTCAGGTCACCGATTCCGAGGGCCGACCGATCAAGGGTGTTGAGGTCTCGACCGGGTTGGGCCCCCATGCGAAAGTGAAGACAGACGCGGCGGGCCGGTTTGACTTCGGCTGGGTGCCACTCGCCGTCCCCGAGGGCGACGAGCAGACAATCACTTGCCGCGCCCCCCGGCCGGCATCCTTCTGTGACCCCAGATTTCCTTTTGGTGAGTCTGGTGATCAACATCCTTTTGATGAGCCAAAGAAGCGAATGGAAGAGCCAGCGGTGGACACGGCCTTCTTCCGCGACAAACAGGTGACGTGCAAAGCCGGTCCAGGCAAGGAGATCGATCTCAGCGTGACGCTGGAGCCGGCCAGCGTGATCACATTCGCCGGCCGTGTGCTCGACCATGAAGGGACGCCGGTCCCCGACGCCCGCCTCCTCCTGTTCGCCGGAAACGCCAACCCCAAGACATGGAAAGACGACCTGCACCCGATGCGGCGCATGCTGAGCAGCCACATCCCTTCCCCTGAAGAGGTCAACGTGCCGATCGCCAGAACGACGGCCGACCGGCGCGGCGAGTGGTCGGTCCAGGTGGTGAAGGAGACGGGGGAGAGCATCAGGGGACTGTCGTCGCGTGCAAAACGTGCGATCGATGTCTCGCGGGTTTCGCTCGGCATCGAATGCCCCTCCGGCACATCCATCCTCATGCGGGATATCGTCCTGGGCGAGGGCCAGACCGAGAAGCGAATCGACGTCAAGCTTCCGCCCCCCGCCAACGGTGTGCGGGCCATTATCGTGGATACGCAGGGCGCACCGCTGGCCGGCATCGACGTACGCACGAGTTACCCGGGCCAGCCGCTTACCACGGATAGCCAGGGGCGGTTGCTGATCGAGCGCGAGCACCGGGACAAGTTCAATTTGCACGTAACCTCGCCTGGCTGGAGCATTCTGTCTCCTTCTCCGGATGGGCGAGGATCAGGGATCGCACTGGACAGCAAACAACAGGATGGCCACGAGGTCAGAATCGTCCTCGCCAGACCGGGCAGGCTGACCGTTGCCGCTCGCTGGTCAACCGGGGAGGCGGTTACGGAGTACGAGTTGCTTGACCATCGCACGTGGGTGGCAGACCCGCGCGGTGAATTTGCTTTTGACACGTTCCCGGCCGGCAAGCATAACATCCGCGCGCGATCGGTCGAGGGCGTCGTGGGGTCTGCTGCCGTGGACCTCCAGCCGGACGGCCGAGCCGCTGTCGAGATCGTGTTGCCCCGGCCGGAGCATAGCCTGAGAGGACAGGTCATCGACGCGACGGATTCACCATTTCATGGCGCGAAGGTATCGGTGAAAGGCCCGGCCTTTGAGACGACCATGCTCCCCGACGAAAACGGGCGCTTCACGTTGAAAGTGCCGCCCGGCTCGTACCGCGTCTCGGCTCACTCGCTCGCGGATCGATTCAGCAAGGTAATCGGCGGAGCGGACGTCAAGCTCGGTCCTCGCGTTGCCGACCACGCGGGGCCGGACACGTTGGGGCAGGCGACGCCCGAGGCAGAGGTGCTCATAAGAGTCAAATAAGCGCCGTTGCAGCGGTTCTCGCGGAACAAAACAGCCTGACGGAGCGTCATGGTATCTGGGGAAGAGGAAGAGCCCATAAGAGCCGCGGGGTTTGATGCTGTGTCAACCACGTGCGGGAAACCACGACAGCAGGTTGATGAAAGACCGGTTGCGGCCGCAGTTTGAACACGGAGGTAACCATGGACTGCCAAGACCGTCCCCCGAGGATCGTCCTTGTGATCTGGATGGTGGCCATCATCGTCGTGGGGGCAGTTGCCGGGAGTGTGATCGGCGCGCGCAGCGGCGTCACGACCGGGTTGCTCTGGGCCACGGTCATTTGGGTGATGCTCGGCGGTGTGGAAGTCACCTACCTCCTCTTGCACGAGGAGAACCGTGTATGAAACGACTGACGATGCTAACGTTGGGCGTCGGTTTTGCGCTCCTGGCGCATGACCGGGCCTATGCCTGGGTCGAGGAAGGTGTTCTGGACAATGGCGAGACGGCGTGGAGGGATTTCTGGCCGCCTGGGCTGCGGGAGTTGGCGGCGGGCCCGGGACGCGTTCACGGCAGGCATATGATCGCCCACAGCTTTGGCAAGGGCGATGAGGAATGGGCCTTTTACTTCCAGGGCGACCCCCGGGCCTTCAACCAGTTCATCGCGAGCTACGCAGCCTTGAGGCAGGGCGATTTCTCGAAGGATGCACCGCTGACGCTCATCCTGCATCTCGGCAAGGGCGAAGTCCAATCGCTCCTGGGCGAGATGGGGCAGAGGCCGATTGTTTCTCCCGATTTCGACTGGCTGCTGAGCGTGCGGGCCTTCGAGATCCGTACCGACCGTCCCTACGTTCGCGTTGCGCTGGAGCTATGGATCAGCAGGTCCTTTCCCCTCTCTGAATTGAAGGTGCCGCGGGAGATCCGGCTCACCACGCTGTTTGAGGCTTTTATCAGGCAACATGAGGACAAGCGGCTTCAGAACAACGTCACGGCACTCGAACACCGGGTGGCCGAGCTGCGCCGGGAGCTCGACAAGGCGCAGCAGCAACTTGAGCTGTCGAAAGCAGCCACCACCGCTCCGGCCAATAAGGACGCCCGAGACCCCGCAACGAAGCCCGCTCGACGAGCATCCGTCGCACCGCCTATCGAGCGCCCGGGGAAGATCTCTGGTCTCGTGGTGAGCACGACAACCGGTGACCCTGTCGCTGGAGCCTACGTGGGAATTGGCGACCTGGGAGACGCTCCCAACCTGGCGACAGCGCTCGCAGAGCAGGGCAGGTTCGCCCACACCGAAACGAACAAGGAAGGCCGCTTCACGCTGAGCAACCTCGCCCTGTGCGAGCACCCCCTCATCGTCACACATCCTGAGTTCGTCTGCCATGACCGGATTATTACGCTCGGCCCGCAAGCCTCGCACGCTGACCTCAGGATCGCCCTGAAACCTGCGGCGCAGATCCATGTCGCCGTCGTGGATGCGACCGGGAAACCTGTCCGCGACGAGTTCACGTTTCGAGTGGAGGCTCTCGACGGTCATCGCTTCATCCCGCCGGGAAGGAACAGACACGAGTCGTCGTTCGCCTCTCCGTGTTGGATCACAGACGGCCAGGCCGGAGCCGTCCTGTTCACCGAGCTCGATGAAGGTGAATATGCAATAGATGTCATGAGGGCGACCGGCGAGGCCGCACCTCACCAGTGGGTGCTTGTTCACACGACTTATTACGGCGGCCTTTCACCCGTTACGGTGAGACCCGGAGAGAAAAAGGATGTGCAGATCCGGCCGCAGGACAATGCAACGCTCGTCAAGATCAAGCTCTCAGGCCCGGTCTTGACCACGCCCACATCGCCCCTGGTCGCAGGCGTTATCCTCAGCCGCAACCTCGGCCTCCTGGTCTGGGACGCTGGTCTGGGGTACGGCCCGGAGTTCCCCCATATGTCTCGTATCCACGAGAACGCCCTCGTCCGGATGGGACACGCACAAGAGAGATACCACGAGAAGCTGGGCGATCGCTCGTGGCCGACGACACCCTTTCCCGAAGCACCGCTGGAAATCAGGAACCTCCCACCGGGGAGCTACAGCCTCTTTGTCAGCGTTGTCCCTCATCTGGTTCTCAAAGGCGCGAAGGTGGAGGTCGTCCGTGGCCGGGAGACTCTCGTGCCGATTGAGTTGGTGCAATGGAAACAGTTATCGCAGGTGAATCTCCTGAACATGGGCAGACGGGTGAAACTGGAATCCAAGGAATACCGCGTGCAGGAACTGTGTGACCTTCTGAGTGCAACGGCGAGCCCTGTGCCTCGGTTCAAGGCCGAGCCATCGTTGCGCAATGAGATTCTGCGCTTCGATAAGAAGAACATGAGCCTCTGGGAAATCGTAGAGAAGATTCACGCAGACAAAGGCTGGAGGGTCGTGGAGGAAGGCAACGAGGCGCTGGTCTTCTATCGTCCGTCCGAAGTGGGGGTGCCCGCCCCTTCGAGCCAGCCCGCGCCCCCTGGAAAGCGGTGAGCATCCCACATGGCGAACGTCGTCCACCGTGTTTCTCGACCTGTGGACAATACCGATCTACCGACGCTGCGGCTTCCGCGCCACCGCCGCGGGCCTTCTAGGACTTCGTGCCGCTTCTGCCTCCTAGTCCCAAAACAAGCGAACAACCGTGGCTCTTTCGCCTGATGGGCGGCCGG
>CAZPIO010000195.1:0-11059 GCA_964586235.1 uncultured Planctomycetales bacterium | reverse complement strand
TGCGGTCCAACAACCCGAAAAAAATCTAGAATCGCCCTTTGGTGTTCAACTTGGGTTAGAGCTTGCGCCGACGGGTCTGCCGCGACCACAAACATGGCGGCGCCCCGACAAGTCGGTGCGTGGCCATGCCACCCCGAACCCTGAACCCCGAACCCTGCTCGCCACGGCGTAGCTCGGAGAGCGAAGCCGGGAACCCTAGGTGGTGTAGTCGGCGTTGATGGTCACGTACTCGCGTGACAGATCACAGGTCAGCACGCGGTCCGCGGCCTCGCCGGCGGCCAGGTCGATCACCACCTGGATATGGGGCTGCTTCATCGCGGCGGCCAGTTTTGCCAGGTCCAGCTTGGGGGCGGGAGCGCCCTTGGCAAAGAGCAGATCCTTGCCAAGCCTGACTGTGACTTTCTCCGGTAGATAGGTCACGGACGTTGCCCCCAGGGCCTGGATGATCCGCCCCCAGTTCGGGTCGCCTCCATGAGCGGCGGTCTTGACCAGCGGGCTGACAGCGACGGCACGGGCGGCCGCGTGGGCGTCGGCAGGGGTGCGGGCGTTCCGGACGATTATCTCCAGCACCTTGGTAGCGCCCTCGCCGTCGGCCACGATCTGATAGGCAAGACAGTCGCACACCGCGCGGAGGGCCTTGGCGAAGGTGGCCGTTTGTGTGCCCTCCAGCTTGCAGGCCTTGCCGCTGGCCATGATGGCCACCGTGTCGCTGGTTGATTGGCACTCATCGACGGTGACGCGGTTGAACGTCGGCTCGACGGCCTCCTTGAGCAGCCGTTTCAATGTCGCCGACGGCAGGCCGGCATCGGTAGTCAGGAAGGCGAGCATGGTGGCCATGTTGGGGGCGATCATGCCGCTGCCCTTGCAGCAACCGGCGACGGTGACATGCGACCGGCCGATGCGCACCTGCTCGCAGGCCTGCTTCATCCGTTTGTCCGTCGTCATGATGGCCTGGGCGAATCGCTCGCCGGCCTCGGCGGACGGCGAGAGGGATGCCAGGGCCGCGTCGATTCCCTGGCGGATTTTCTCCATGGGCAGGAAACGGCCGATGACACCGGTGCTGAAGGGGAGCACTTCGTGGAGTTCGGCGCCGATGGTCTCGGCAACTTGCTGGCACATGGCCCGGGCGTCAGCGATGCCCCGCTTGCCGGTGGCGACGTTGGAGCAGCCGCTGTTGACCACAAAGGCCCGCAGGTGGCCCCGGCGGACGTGCTCGCGGCCGACGATGATGGGGGCGCCGCAAAAGCGGTTTGAAGTGAACACGGCCGTGGCCGTGCAAGGCTCGTCGGCCACCACCACGCCGAGATCCAGCTTGTCAGCATCTTTGATGCCGCAGGCGGCCGCTGCGGCCTTGAAGCCCGCCGGGCCGGTAATCGTGCTGTTACTCATGCCGTCGACTCCACCGGTTCACTGTTTCGCTATCAGAACAAAGCGGGGGGAGATGTTAGCATCACTTGCCGGACAAATCACGCGCGGGAGACCGGCGGCGATCAAGTGCAGCGATCGTGCCGGTGTGCCCGGTCAGTCCTGCTTGGACTCCTTTTCGCGGCCGAGTTCGGCGAGGAAGCCGTCGGGCGGCGGCTCATCCTTGTGTTGGACATCGACCTTCGCCGGCACGGCCGGACGGGCCTGCTTGGTGGACATCAGGCGTTCGAGGGCTCTGGCCTTGGCATCCGGATCCACGGGGGGAGCGTCTGTTTCGCCGGAATCCTGCATCAGAGCGGAATCGGCCGCAAGGCGGCTTGCCGCCGTGGCCATGCGATAGCCGACCCAACTGCTCTTGGCTGAATTGAGGTCAAAAAGACCGACCAGCAGGAGAATGATGCCTTGGATGTCCGAATGGAACAGCCAGATGGCTCCACATGCGAGGAGCGCGGCCCCGATCAGGCCGCTGCTCAGACTGTCGACCAGCAGTGCCCATGGCTGGCCGGTCAGGCAGAGCAGTGCGACTCCCAGCATGAGGAAGCCGCCGATCAGGAACGTCCAAACGGCACCGGTGACCGAGAAGTTGTACACGCTGGACCGACTGATGCCCTCAAGGCCGATGTAACGCAGGTAGAAGCCGATCCCCAGGAGGATGGCCGCTCCGAGCAGGGCGGAACTGACATTTTCGCGGACGATTTCGGTCGAATGACTGGGCTGTGTGGACATTGCCGTGGCTCTCCAGGGTCCGGGCGGGGCGAAGACACCGGTCTACGCTGCACTTGTGAGTGTACCAGAGGAATCGCCTTGAGAGTAGATGATTTGCAGCGTGGACTGCAAGGGTGTCTGCGGGTCGCGGGCTGGCCTGGAGCAGGGCCGGAATGGGCGGGGAGGCGTCCCGGTTGGGTTTGGCGTGCCCGTCTGGGACGGTTATAATCCGGTCTTAATCGTCTGGCCTGAGAATCCATAGCAACGGAGGAGCACTAATGTCATCGCTGAGTCGTCGACGTCTTTTGAAGCAAACCGCCTCGTTCAGTGCCTTGGCCATGGTCGGCAAGGCTGTCACCGCGAGGGCCGCCGATGAACCGGTGCCCGTGCCGCCCCCCAAGCGAGGGGCCAACGAGAAGATCCGCGTGGCGGTGGCGGGGATCCATGGGCAGGGTAGCTCGCATATCAAGGGCTACGCGGCGATGAAGGACGTCGAGATCGTTTACCTCGTCGATCCCGATTCGAGCCTGTTTGAGGGACGGTGCCAGGACATTGAGAAGGTTCGGAAGGATGCAAAGCTGGAGAGCTACCGGCCCAAGTGCGTGCAGGACATCCGCAGCATCCTCGATGACAAGAATCTTGATGTGGTGTCCATCGCGACGCCGAATCACTGGCACTCGCTGATGACCATCTGGGCCTGCCAGGCAGGCAAGGATGTCTACGTCGAGAAGCCGATGAGCCACAACATTCATGAGGGCCGCATCGCCGTCGAGACCGCCCGCAAGTACAACCGCATCGTCCAGCACGGCACGCAGAGCCGCTCTGACATGAAATGGGCCAGAACCGCGGCCGCGATCGCTTCGGGCAAGCTCGGCAAGCTGCTGATCTCGCGAGCCCTGTGTTACAAGGCCGGCGGCGGGGACAGCACGCGAGGGGACATTGGTTTCCGGCCGCACAAGCAGCCGCCCAAGGAACTGGATTTCAACCTGTGGCTCGGGCCGGCCCGCGAGCAGCCTTATCACGAGAACATCGTTCACTACCGCTGGCACTGGTTCTGGGATTTCGGCAACGGCGATCTGGGCAACCAGGGCGTGCACCAGATGGACATCGCCCGATGGGGGATTCCCGGCGCCACGCTGCCCAAGAGCATCTGGACCTTCGGCGGGCGTCTGGGCTTCTATGACCAGGGCGAGGCGGCCAGCACCCAGATGGCCATCATGGACTTCGGCGGGACGAAGCTCATCTTTGAGACGCGCGGTCTCAAGAGCGAGAACTACAGGGGCGTTGGCATCGGCAACATCTTCCACCTCGAAGCCGGCGACATCGTGAACGGCGAGTTCTACCCCAAAGGCAGCGAAGAGAAGGCCCCTCTGCCCGACGTCGAAGTCAAGCTCGGTCCGGGCGGCGATCGGCTGAAGAACTTCCTGGCGGCGGTCCGCAGCCGCAATCGGGCGGACCTGAACGCCGAGATCCTGGAGGGGCACTACTCGGCCGCTCTATGCCATCTGTGCAATATGTCGATCCGTCTGGGGAGCAAGGTCCCGTTCCGACCGCGGGATGCGTTCTTCGAGACCGACTCTGACGCGGCCGACGTCCTCGATCGCACGGAGAAGCATCTGGCCGCCAACGGGCTCGATATCGAAAAGAGCGGCTTTACGCTCGGCCGCAAGCTGGTGGTTGATGCCAAGACCGAGAGCATCGTCGATGACCCGGAGGCCAACCAACTGCTCACCCGGCACTATCGCAAAGGGTTCGAGGTACCTGACAAGGCTTGACGGCGATCCGTTTGCAGAAGACTTTTCCGGGGCACCGATCCGGTTTCGTGGTCGGTGCCCCGTTTACATGCACGGCTTTATGTCACGAAATGGAGGCGAACGATGTTGCTGTCGGAGCTCCTGGCGCAGATCATCGCGTTCATTATCCAGCAACTGATCGGCGTGGTGGTCTCGAATTTCACCACCAACATCCTGGGAATCACCGCGTAGTGCGGCACAGTGGGGTGGTGGGTCGAGTCCTCCTGTTGCCGTCGGGGGTCAGGCCCCGATGATCCCGATCGGCTGCCGCGTCCGCCATCGACCGCGGGTGAAATCGGGGAAATCGACAGCCCGGCTGCGATTGGCGATCGACTTCTCGGTGAGAGCGATCACCACGCTCCACGACGCGGCATCGTACACATCCATGTCCAGCCGTTGGCCGTTGCGCAGGCACTCGATGAGTCGGAAGTCCTCGATGAAGTCCATGCCGCCGTGGCCGGCGCCCTTGGCCCGTTCCTGCATTCTCTTCCACAAGGGGTGCGCGAACTCGGCGCGGTACTTGTCCAGCTTGTCCCACTCATGCGGCTCGCTTCGACCCTCGATGTAGATCCTGTCTTCGAAGCCTTCAAAAACGCCCTTGGTTCCCTGGATGCGGTTAAGACGACTGTAAGGCCTCGGCGTGTCGCAGTCATGTACGAGGTAGATGGTCAACCCTTTGTGCGTCTTAATCATGGTGGTGACCACATCGCCAAGGGCGTACTTCCGCGTGGCCTTCGGGCTGTCCGGACCGAACTCCTTGGCGGCGAACAGGCTCAACCCGCGTGAGGGCGTGCTCATTGACACCAGGTAGTCGAACCGGTCACCCCGGTTGATGTCCATGCACTGGGCCACGGGCCCGAGTCCGTGCGTCGGGTACAGGTCAGCGTTCCGCTTGATCGCGTGATTCAGCCGCCATAGTCCTTCGCCGCTGTTGCTGAACTTGAGCTTGCGCAGGTCGTGCAGGTACCCGCATTCGCCGTGCAGGATCTCGCCGAGCAAGCCCTTGCGCACCATGTTGAGCACCATCATCTCGTTGTTATCGTAGCAGCAGTTCTCCATCATGATGCAGTACTTGCCCGTCTGCTCCGACGTTTCGACGAGTTCCCAGCACTCTTCCTGGCTGATGGCCGCGGGCACCTCAGTTGCGGCGTGCTTGCCGGCCTTCATGGCCGCAACGCAGATCGGGGTGTGGAACTCCCAGGGGGTGGCATTGTAGACCAGGTCCAGATCATCCCGCTGGCAGAGCTTGAGGTACTCCTGAGGCCCGCCGCAATAACCCTCGGGCTTGGGCTTGCTGGCATCCTGTGCGAGTTTCTGGACGTTGGCAACCTTTGCCTCCACGATGTCGCACACCGCGCGGATTTCGGCCCCTTCGATCTTGAGCAGGTTCTGGACGTGATTGGTGCCCATGCCGCCGACGCCAACGTAGCCGATGCGAACGGTCTTCAATGGCTTGGCAACCGGGGCCGGCCCGGGCGTCACCGTCATCCCGGGTATCTGCGAGCACCCCCCGGAGGCAAGGGCTCCCAGGGCCGTACCCAGCCCGGCCGCGGTGCCCAACTTGAGGAAAGAACGACGATCGTACTCCGGACTCTGCTGATTCAGGTGTTCGCTCATGATCATTTGCCCAACCGTGAAACCGAAAACCGACCGATGTGGCAGACGTCGGCCTCGGTCCACGATGCCAGGTGATACAACGCCACGGCCTCGGGGAAGATGCCACAGGCCCACAACCGCGTTGGTCGGGGCATGATATCGCCGATCCGGAGCAAGTGAAAGCCGGTCCGATCCCGCAAGAACCGGCGGGTCTGTGACGATCGTGTTGACGTTGCGGTGACGGCCGGTACTCCGACAGAAGATGTGAATATCGCGCTGAACCCTCAGGCCGCTCCGTGAGCGGTTCACGCAACGTTCTCAAATCGTAAGGTGCATGCGCGCAAGCGGGCACGGTTCTCCCGTGTACGTGTTCAGCGTGCCGGGGTCTGGCTCTTTTTGCCCGGATGCGGTTCGCCGTGTCATCTGGCGATGCTCGCTGTGTCCGGCTGGTACCTGGCGGCGCAGAAAAGCCTGCACAGAGTGCCTGACCCGCTTTCCTGCACGCTCAATACGTACCCTCTCGTGGTCGCTTTCTGCTTGGGCGGCCAGTAGGGCAAGGAATAAGTGTTTATGGCACATGGGCTTGCGCTTGGAAAAGTCGAGACGCTCCGATGGGCTCGCCTCGCGACCTGATCGTGGGACCTTTGCTCGACCAGAGACACAAAAGGGATACTGCCTCGTTTTCGCTTCAAGACGCCGCCCTGCTCGTTCCCCCACCTCTTCCCTCGTGTGCCGGGACGTCCGAGGCCATACTCGGACGGCCGCGCTTATTGTAGAATGAACTCAACCGAGGATCAGTGGCCCTTGCGATTGGGAGTCGCCATGCAGCCCTCACACGAAGTGCTCAAGCAAGCTGCCGACCGGATCGGCGTGAAGGCCCTTGCCGCCACTTTGAAGCTTTCGCCCGCGCTGGTCTACAAGTGGTGTCAGGAGTACGACGACGAAGACCCGGACACAAGCGGGGCCCGCAACCCGTTGGACCGCCTGGCGGAGATCATCGACGCCACCGGAGATGTAGACGTGGTCACCTGGTTGTGCAATCGGGCCGGCGGTTTCTTCGTGCCCAATCCGGACGTATCCGTTCGGGACTTGGGCACCGATCTGCTGGTCGGCACCCAGCGGCTGGTGAAAGAGTTCAGCGATATGCTGGAGGAGGTCAGTGCCTCGGTGGCCAACGACGGGGCGGTCCAGCCCAAGGAGGCCGAACGGATTCGTCGGCACTGGGAAACGCTGAAGCGGGTTGCGGAGGGATTTGTGGTATCCGGGGAGGCGGGCCTGTTCAATCCCCCGTCCACGCCGACTTCTTGAGACGGCCGGTTCCGGTCGTATGCGTCGCCATCGGGGCGCGGACGGCTTGCGGTTTGCTTTTTGGCTGTCTCGGGGCTATTCATAGACCGTTTGATGGACTCGACGGCCCGCCCCTGGGCCGGCTCTCACTCCTTGGAATCGAGGTACAGGACATATGGCAACCACAGTGGAGGCGATTCAAGTATATCCGGCAATCGAGAAATCGGACCCCGAGTTGTACCGCGCTCTGGCGGCCGAGGTCCAGCGGCAGACTTACTGCCTTGAGTTGATCGCTTCCGAGAATCACGTGTCTCGTGCGGTGCTCGAAGCCGTCGGATCCATCCTGACCAACAAGTATGCGGAAGGCTACCCGGGAAAACGTTACTACGGCGGCTGCTTGCACGTTGACGAGGTTGAGGAGCTGGCTCGCGATCGTGCCAGACAGCTCTTCCACTGTGACCACGTCAATGTTCAGCCCCACTCCGGCAGCCAGGCGAACATGGCCGCTTACATGGCCGTCCTGGAGCCGGGCGATACCATCCTGTCGCTTAATCTGTCGCACGGGGGACACCTGACACACGGAATGAAGGTCAATTTCAGCGGCAGGCTGTACAAGGTGGTCCACTACGGCGTGGACCCCGATACCGAGGTCTTCAACTTTGACGAGATCCGCCGGCTGGCCCATGAGTGCAAGCCGAAGATGATCGTGACCGGGGCGTCGGCCTACCCGCGGACGATCGATTTCGCTGCATTCAGTGAAATTGCCAGGGAGGTCGGAGCGTATCACATGGCGGACATCGCCCATATCGCCGGGATGGTGGCGGTCGGCCTTCATCCCTCGCCCGTTCCGCACGCGGATTTCGTGACCACGACGACGCACAAGACCTTGCGCGGTCCGCGCGCGGGGATGATCATGTGCAAGGCCGAGCACGCCAAGGCCCTCGATTCGCGGGTGTTCCCGGGCACCCAGGGCGGGCCGCTGATGCACGTGATCGCGGGGAAGGCGGCGGCCTTCGGCGAGGCCCTGAAGCCCGAGTTCAAGGAGTACCAGCAGCGGATCCTCAACAACGCCCAGGCCCTGGCCGAGAAACTGACGGCCTGCGGCTATCGGCTCGTTTCCGGCGGCACCGACAACCACCTGATGTGCGTGGATCTGCGGCAGGTGCACGCCGACCTGACCGGCAAGCAGGCCGAGTCATGGCTCGAGATGGCGAGCATCATCGTCAACAAGAACATGATCCCGTTTGACGAGCGCAAGCCCACGGAGACGTCGGGCCTGCGCATCGGGACTCCCGCCGTCACCACCCGCGGTCTGGGCCCGGCGGACTTGCGGGTCGTCGGCGAGATGATCCACAAGGTGCTCTCCAGCCGGGGAGACGAGAAGGTGATCACGGAGATCCGGCAGCGGGTACGGGAGATGTGCGAACAATTCCCATTGCCGCACTGATGAAGGCCTTCTCTCCATTGCGTTTGTGGATCTGCCTGGCTTTACCGGCCGCGGGACTGGCCGCCGCCGGGTGTTCCGTCGGGCAGGTTCAGATCGTTCCCTGGACGCGCGAGGATATCCGCCCCCGCGAACGCCTGATCGCGTCGATCGAGCCCCGAGAGGCGTGGTACTGGCAGGGCCCGGACGGCAAGCTCAACATCGTTCTGGCCCGCCGCGATCGCTCCATCTTCAACAGCAATCTGGACTTCACCTGGGTGATGTCGTTTGTTCTCGAAGACATGCCGGCTGGCAGCGAGAAGCTTTACCGGGTCAACCCGCGAACCGTTCGCCAGTGCCAGTCCTTCGCCGGGAATCATCGTCGGGCCCAATCCTCCTCCGGCGTGGCGGTGATCGAGCGTTCGGCGGACAACCGTTTGAAGGGCCGTTTTCACATCTGGATTCGGCAGCAGCAGTTTTCCGTGCTGAGCGGGTGGGGGCCGGTGTTGCCGCGGGCGCCGGTGGCGATTGCCGTCGGGCATTTCGAGGCGACGCTCAACCCCGGCAAGGGCGGACCGCTGCTGGATCTGACCGAGGCCAACGGGTTCGATCGGGTTTCCGACAGACGTGTGCTCATGCGCCCGGCGAGCGGTGCCGCCCCCGCCACGGCCACTGCCCCCCGCTGACCGGCGTACAGTTGCGATTACGGATAGGCGTAAGCGAACAACCCTTCCACATCCTGTCTGGTGACCTGGGGTGTGCCCCAGACGGCCGCCTCGGTCTCCTGCGCCAGGAAGGTGAGGTCATCGCCGTCGAATTCCACAAGTTGGACGCTGTCGGTCTTCGAGAGATCGATGGGTGGCTCCAGGTCCTTCCTTTTCAGCTTGTGCCCCAGCTCGTCGAACGCGATCACGATCGTGGGTCGGAAGGGATGCTTGCGGTTGTGTCGCACGACGATGCCGTAGCGGCCGCAGCCGAGCTTGATCTTGGCCCCGATCGGAAACGGCTGGACCAGGGCCATGAGGATCTTGACCATCGGCGGGTCGTAGTGTTCGCGGAATGGCCCGCAGGACATTTCCCAGAGCACGCGGGCGGCGGACTTGGCTTGCTTGTAGACGTGACGGCTGGTCCCCGCGTCCAGGGCGTCGGCTGCCCGGATCACCCGCGAGAAGACATGCAGGCTTTCCATGGGGATGCCCTGCGGGTACCCCGAGCCGTCCATGTTCTCATGATGGGTGCGGACGACCATCTTCGCGACGGCGTCGAGTTCCTTGGGCAGCATCTTCACCCCCACGTTGGGGTGCTCCTGGATCAGTTCGCGTTCGTCGTCGGTCAACGGTTCCCTCTTCTCATAGAGGTACTCGATAGGCAGCATCCCAAGATCGTGGAAGAGGCAGCCGAGGGCCAGCGGGGTGAGGTTCATGCTGTAGCGGATGGACACGACGTCGGTCCAGATCGCGCGCTGCCGCTCGCGGAAGATGTAATCGCGAATGGTGTTGCCGACGAGCAGGCTGATATAGAACACGTTGCCGACGTGCCCCTGGAGGTATTCGCCCGCATCGCCGAACCGGGTCAGCACTGCGGCGGTGGCGGGGTTCTCGGTCATGTACTGCATGGCCTCGGAGACGGCCCGCTGGAGGCCGGCGATGTCCGGACCTTCAAGGGCGGTCTTGGTGCTGAGTATCTCGCGTACCTTCGCCATCAGCCTGGCCATGTGGCGGTTGACTGTGGCGGAAATTTCGTGGTCCGGCGAATCGTCCTGGAACTCGACGAACTCGTCCAGGACCGGATCGCAGATCTGCACGACCAGGTTGGGGAAGTGGCGTCGAAGCGAGTTGATCTGCCAGTCCTCGAGCGGCTTCTCGCATGAGAGCATGAGCCGCCTGTCGCGCAGAACAGCCCTTTTCAGGCGCATGCCCGGTCTCAACTCGTCGACATGAACGAGGATCGGCATAGAGACAAAAACCCACGTAACCGCTCAGATGCCCACACCTGTGTGCCACTGCTGTGTCAGCAGTGCGGCCCGGAAGAACGCGCCGCCCGCGCTAGGGGCACGGCCGACACGGCAGTGGCATACCACTGATGGGGTCTGAACGTCACAAACCCATTTTCCCCGTAGCCGTCGCCCGTGTTCCGCGGCAGCGCCGCCGGCTTCACGGGGGTAAAGCTACGATCGTTGATCTGGTGCCCGCTTCGGCCATCACGTTCGGCCAAGGCACGGGTCCCGGATGACCGGCGGACCCGCCCACACGGGGGCGCAGAGGTCCCCGGCGCGCGGTACCGCCTTGTCTGGAGTCGGCCCGTGGTCTAATTCACTTGAATTGCGGTTCTTACACAGGTTTCACAAAGCCGGCGCAAACGGCGAAGCACTCCTCGGTGCGGCGCCAAAGCCCAATAAAACCACGTTATTTGGGGCTACCGTTGAGCGTCGCCGCCGGTGAGAGCCCTATCGTTCGGGATGGGCACGGTTTCTGCGCATGGCTCTGGACCGCGGTGCTCTCTGTTTGCGTCTCGCAAGAAAAGCGGTCTGCCTCCGGCGGGCTCCGCTGGCAGCTTGTAGTGTGGCCATCCTGGCTGCACAGGCTCGCGACATTTTGGCCGGATCCCGGCATCCCAAGCCCAAGTCAAAGGGCTCGCATGCCAGTGACTTCCGCAACGCTGGCCGACACGGGCGGAGGCGCTGCGCGCAGACCGCCCGCTGGGTTCGCCCAAGACGAGAACCGGGAGCGAATGGCTCACCGGTCGTTTTACCAAACGAACCCATTGTGGATAACTTCGTAATCCGCCGGGCGAACATGCCCTACGGCAGAAATCGGGCCTTTTTCCGGGC
>CAZPIO010000194.1:0-11085 GCA_964586235.1 uncultured Planctomycetales bacterium | reverse complement strand
AACTGGCGCAGGTGGGTTCGTTTGGCGCGGCAGGGCCGCGCGGGGGCGTGGGGCGGGGGGCGTGGGGCGGGAGCGTGCAGGTGGGGCCGACGCCCTCGTCGGCCCTCGGGGCCAACTGGCGCAGGTGGGTTCGTTTGGCGCGGCAGGGCCGCGCGGGGGCGTGGGGCGAGGGGCGCGGGGCGGGGGCGGAAGAAGACGCGGGGACTGGCAGGATCGCAGACTGCAGAACCGGGCGGCGATTCGACGGGGACAAAGGTTCTCCATTTTGACGTTGGGTTCGTTCCGCAAGAGGAGCTGTCAGCCATCAGCTCTCAGCTTTCAGCCAAATAGGGCCGATCTGGAGATCTCAGTTGTCAAAGAGCGTGGGGCGCGGGCAGGCGTGCGGCGCGCAGTCTGTCCGCTGGTCCCGATACGCTCATAACACGGCGGGTGCTCCAGGAACGGCGGCTGGTACGGAACAAGGCGTAATGACCAATACCCGGCTTCGCCAAGGCTACGCCGCGGGGACCACGAATCACACGAAAGAGGCCCGGGCAGGGGTGGACCGATAGATGAAGGTGGAAGGCTGCCTTCGACAGGCTCGGGCCAGAGAAGGCGGAAGGATGAGTCAAGCCTGGGGGGAAGGGTGTGTCCGCAGATTTCGCAGATTGCGCAGATTTTGGGCGGCGGGGAATTGAGGCGAGGGTGTGAACCGCTTTCTCGCCATGATGAACACTCCTGGCCGGGAAGTCTACCCGGCTCCAGGCGCGCCCACCATCCGTGGGGAAGGTCACTCAGCCATGAGCGGTCGCTCAGGCCGAGAAACTTCATCCGGCACAGCTTGGCGTGCATCACGCCGCAGTACTTGCTGTTGGGCAGCACGTTGGGAATGGTGTCCACCGGGAAGAACAGCTTCAGCGACTCGTTGATCAGGTCGCCAAGGGCCATGTCGGCCACGCTGGGAACGGGAACGGCGGGGGCGTCGGGCATGAACCGCATTGTGGGAAGCCCGTCTCGCGATTGTCAACGGGTGGCAGAAAATGGCTTGCGATCCGGCTTGACTCCGGTACCCCGTTTCGAGGATAATACGGTCCTACGGTTGGGTAGCTCGCAGTTCTGATCCGACCGCCACAATTCTGAATGGCTGCAGGGATGAGAGAGACGTCGAAAGGCGGGCTCTCTTTTTTCATGCGCCACGGATCCGTGGTGAGGAGGAAAAGCATGAACACTTCCAGAACATGGTTGACGGTTTGTGTGTTGGTCACGGTACTTGGTTCGCCAACACACGGCACGTGGACGTGGGTGACGCTCGACTACCCTGGGGCAATCGGCACTTCGGCACAGGCCATTGATGGTAACACCATAGTCGGTTCAGAGGGTAATGCTGGTGGCGCGGGCCACGGATTCGTCTACGATGGTACGACCTGGCGCACGTTGGATTATCCTGGAGCAACGAGCTATTACCTTACCGGCGTTTCCGGCAATACGATAGTCGGAACTGATCTTAGCAGCAGTGCTGACCACGGAATAGTCTATAACGGTACAATCTGGTCTACGCTCGACTTTCCCGGAGCGTACGCCACGAGGTTGTTTGACGTTTCCGGAAGTGTTTTTGTTGGTACGTATAACAGTTATCGGGGCTTCGCTTACGACGGTACAACCTGGATGACGCTTGATTATCCCGGCGCAAGTAGAACCAGCCCTGAGGGCATTTCCGGTAACAGAATTGTCGGAGTCTATATCACCTCTGGACCGAACCACGGTTTTCTTTATGACGGGACGATCTGGACAACACTGGACTATCCCGGCGCAAGCGCTACCTACGTGCAAGACGTTTCCGGTAACCATGTAGTTGGAGCGTACAGGGATGACTCGAACAACTGGCATGGAGCCCTCTATGACGGCACCGTCTGGACAACAGTGGATTATCCTGGCGGATCAAATGTGTGGCTAACCGGCATCTCCGGCAACAACATCGTTGGTGTTTTTAATGACAGCTCAGGTACTCGCCATAGCTTCCTCTTGACGATCCCCGAGCCCGCCACGCTCCTGCTCCTGGGCCTGGGTGGGATGGCGGTGACCCGGCGGCGGCGTGTTCGGCGTATCGCCGGTGCGGTGATACCAGTCGTCCTCGTCACCTGGCTCTTGTCGGCGACATCCGCGCGAGCCAACGTCTTCGACATGCCCGCGGGCATGACCAGCCTGGAGATGGTCACCGTGGGGAATCCGGGGAACGCGGGTGAACTGTCCGGTGAGGGCGCAGGCGGGCAGGGTGCTGATCGGATTTGTGGGGCTGTGTCCTATACGTACAACATCGGCAAGTACGAGGTGACGGCCGGGCAGTATTGCGAGTTCCTGAACAAGGTCGCTGGGGTCGACACGTATATGTTATATCACCCCTCAATGGAGAACAATTATTATGGTAGCGGAATCTCGCAGAGCGGCGGCGGAAGGATCAGCAATCCTTACACCTACTCGGTGGCGCCGGACTTCGCCAATCGGCCAGTGAACTACGTGACTTGGGGCGATGCGGCCCGGTTCGCCAACTGGCTGCACAATGGCCAACCGACAGGAATGCAAGACGCTTCCACCACTGAGGACGGTGCGTACACCATTGACGGCGTGAATACCGATGCAGCTCTGATGGCTGTGACGAGGAACCTGAATGCGCGGTACGTGATTCCCACAGAAGATGAGTGGTACAAGGCGGCGTATCACAAAAACGACGGCGTGACGGGCAACTATTTCGACTATGCAACCGGTAACGACATGGTTCCGGGACAGGACCTAGCCGATGTGTCGGGTAACAGCGCCAATTTGCCCGTGCCCCCGTATGCTTGGCCCATCGACCCGCCGTACTCCACTACGCTCGTCGGCGAGTTTCAGAACTCCGAAAGCCCCTACGGTACGTTCGATCAGAGCGGAAACGTGTGGGAATGGAATGAAACTATGTTGTTCGACGGTTCAAGTCGCGGCATTTCTGGTGCGTCGTACTCGAGCCTCTGGGACGCGTCGACTCGCGCCAGTATGCCCCCGATGTGGGACGACAGTGACATCGGCTTTCGCATCGCCCAGGTCCCCGAGCCCGCCACGCTCCTGCTCCTGGCCGTCGGCGGGCCGGCGGTGATGCGGCGTCGGCGCCTCGGTGCCACGATGCTTTCAGCGGTTCTAGCGGCAGTCCTCCTGTCGGCGGGATCGGCACGCGCTGACGTCTTCAACATGCCAACCGGCCTGACCAGCCTGGAAACCGTTACGGTAGGCAATCCGGGAAACGTGGGTGACACGCGGTATCCCGCTAGGGAGTTCTCTAGCTTCGGCTCGGTATCCCACCCGTATAACATCGGCAAGTACGAGGTGACGGCGGGCCAGTACTGCGAGTTCTTGAACGCGATGGCCAAGACCGACACTTACGGGCTGTACAACACGTACATGTGGGAGCCTCATCCCGGTGGTGATTATGGCTGCAAGATCCAGCGGAGCGTCACATCGGGCGGCTACACGTACACCGTAGCCGCCACCTATGCCAATCGCCCAGTGAACTTCGTGAGCTATTGGGATGCCTGCCGGTTTGTGAACTGGCTTCACAACGGCCAGCCGACGGGTGAGCAGGGTCTGGGCACTACCGAGACGGGGGCGTACACGCTCAACGGCTACAACGGCGATGCTGGCTTCACCATTCAGCGCAACCCCGATGCGAAGTGGGCGATTCCTGGCGAGAACGAGTGGTACAAGGCAGCGTACTACAAGGGCGGCTCGACCGATGCTGGGTACTGGGACTATCCGACCAGCAGTGACGGCATCAGCACCAGCATGGCAAACTACGGCATGTCTGTTGGACACACGACTGATGCAGGCTCCTATGCCTACCCCGGGCCCTATGGCACCTTTGATCAGGGTGGGAATGTTTGGGAGTACAATGAATCCAATTATTGGGGGCAGTATCGTGGCATCCGAGGCGGTTCATTCATCTACGACTACGACAACTACGACCCTCACGGCGAGTACCTGCACGCGTCGTTTTCGTATAACGGTAGCGTCCCCTCGATCGAGCAGTGGCCCGTAGGCTTCCGCGTCGTCCAGGTCCCCGAGCCCGCCTCTCTCCTGCTCCTGGCCCTCGCCGGTTTGCTGCTCACGCGGCGGTGACAATAGAAAACGCAGGTTCCGTCCTGACGCCTCGCGCGTCGGCGCCGGCTATAGAGTGATGACGCCGGCATCAGGCGAACGGCGGTAAGGCTCGGGCCGGGGCGCAGGCTCTGGCCGGGCAGACGGGCGAAAAGGTGCAGGAAGCGCGACAATGGCTTCTGCCCCCTTTTGTGTACCCCTTCTGTGTGTGTGCGACCCTTTTGTGGGTGTCTTACCCGAATAGCTGATTGAATGTCGCGGGTTCGATCTGGAATATACGTTCCGCGAATTCGTTGACGTAGAACATGTCAGGAGAGAACCGCTGGGCCCGAACCCTTATCTGGAAGTCGGGATCGTCCGGATTGACCTCGAACAGGACCAGCCCTATCCCAAAGAGGATGCAGAGCGCTTCTAGCCGGCTGTAGTCCTCTTCCGAGATGGCCGTCGGCATGACAACATAAGATTTCGCCGAGAAGAGGCGATAGGCGGCCGCTTGTCCAAACGCGACCACAGGCTGTTGGGGGTCAATCTTGATCTCAGCGGAAATGATTTCGATGTCGAACTTGATCCGGTGCGAAGCCAAGGGTTTATAGACACCGACGACGTCGGGGGTACCCCATTTCTTCTGAAATCCGGCACCGCCCAGAGGGATCGCGACAGTTGCCTCATCGAGTTCGTTCTTCAACCAGTCAGCAAAGGGCTCGTAGAAGTCTTCCTCCTGGATCTTGGGCGAAATCACGGGCAGAGGTGCCACCTTCTCCACGCCCGGACCCGCAGGCATGAACAGACCTCGGCTTGGCTTGGCAATCTCCGTCGGGAAGCGGGAGGCCAGATCCCAGACTGAACCGTGTATGGTATTCTTAGGCGTCTCGGGATTCGCGTCGGCGATCTGCCGGACCAACACACTATACCGAATGCCGCCTGGGTTCGCGGCGACGGTCTTCCGAGCGAGATCCCGTATTTCCGTGACGGAGAGCTTTGCCATGGTTGTCCTTCTACCACAAAAGGAATCGCCTGTCCACCTGCCCGCCCGGGAAAGGGGCGGAAGCCATTTAATGCAGATGGAGGCGGGTAGTCTCGTTCTCTGCGATTCTTGGGCCTTCTTGAAGTCGTAACGGGGATGTAGCTGTCTGTCTGGCTGCGGGAATGCGGTTGACGGGGCCGGGCGTGGGGGCAGGGAAATGATGAACGCGGCCCTCGACAAGCTCCCTTCGGGTCTGCCCTCGGCCATGAGCTCTCTTCGAGCCTGAGTTCGACTGTTGGGCAGAGACAGGCCTTCGGCGGCTTCAGGCGTTCGTTTTGAAAAAAAAGATTCGCCAAGGGAGTTTTTTCGCTTGACAACACGGGGGCTAATGGGTGTCCCGTTTTCTCGTCCGACGGGGAGTGTGTCGCCTTCGGCGGGTTTGCAGCCAACTGACGGGCATGCCGGGGTCCATGACACTTTCGGCGGGGGAGACGCTGTGGTTCTTTCAGAACCGCGACCCTGGTTCGCCGTGGCGACCGTAAGGGAGCGGGCCCCCGTGTGGTGCGGCCGCCTTGCGGCCTGGCCCCTCGCTTACCAACCTTTTGCATCAAGCGTCTGGCTCGGCCGGCTAAAGCCGGCCGGGAACAGAAGATAAGAGAGAGATGAAGCGGCCGCTCCAAACCAGCCGTATAACGGCTGGCCTATCAGCCCGCCTTCGGCGGGAAAGCCCCGTGGAACGGGGCTGAACGTGACCGGCTCTTCTTGCATCTGAAGCCTCCGTGATGCAAAAGCTTGTTACGCTCGGGGTCCTGAATGAGTCGCCTGAAGTGTCACGGACCGGGTATGCGGGCGTCGAGGCGTTGGGTGCTGCGGGGACGCGGGGCGTCGGGTATCATGGCGCGCCGGATCTTCGCAAGGAAGTGGCCCGCACAGGAAGGTTACCCGATGCCAAGACACACAAGTCACTCTCATCGAAGTCCAGTGTTGTTTTTTCTTGCGCTTCTGTCCGTGTGTGCGCTCGCGGCGCCGTCGTATTCGGGGGAAGCCGAGATTGTCCGGGGGCGGCGGGTGACGGCGTGCGTCGTGCTGAGCCGCGATGTCCACGCGATCGAGAAGGAGGCGGCCGAGGACCTTCGTCGGACCGTGCAGCAGGCGACCGGGGCCCAGATGGAGTGGTTTGAGAGCCAGGCGCCGCCGCGGGGGCTGGTTCCCATCCGGATCGGCGCGTCAGCCATCCCGGAAAAGGAGCGTCCGGCCGAGGTTGCCGGTCTGCCGTACGACGGGGCGGTCGTGCGGGCGACGGCCGACGCTATTGACATCATCGGACCGACCCCGGCCGGCACCGCTAATGGTGTGGCTACCGTGCTGCTCGAAGACCTGGGAGCAAGGATGTATTACCCGGATGCGCTCTTCGTGGTCGTACCGAAGACGAGCAGCATCAAGATCCGCTCGCGGACCGTTCGGCCCGCGTTCGAGTACCGCGTCTGGGGCCCCAAGGCGGGGATGGGGCAGGATACAGCAGGGTATTGTCGGCGCAACCGCCTGACCAACCGGGAGATGCCGATCCCGTACTGCGGATTCGGGCACAACTTGAGCAACATCATCCCGGCGGCCAAGTACGGCCAGGAGCACCCGGAGTACTTCGCCTTTCGCGACGGCGCCCGCCGGGCCCGAGGCAAGCACGTCGGCGATACACCGCAGCCGTGCTTCACGAACCCCGACGTCCTGCGGCTGGCGATCGAAGCCGCCCGGGAGTTTTTCGACAGGAATCCCGAGAAGGACATGTACTCGCTCGGCTGCAACGATAACCCGTTCTTCTGCGAATGCGAGAAGTGCGCGGCCATGGACAAGCCGTATCGCGAGGAGCCGGTGGGACGCCAGTACTCCGAGAGCTACTTCGAATTCGTGTCGAGGGTGGCCGACGCGATCGGCCAGTCGCATCCCGGCCGAACCATCGGTGTGTATGCCTACTGGGCCGTGGAGCTCCCGCCGCGTCATCGCGAGAAGCTCCCGGACAACGTCGTGGTGGCGACCACCCTCGATGTCCTCCAGCATTACGACCCGGCTTACCGGGACAGGGACCGCGAGCTGATCCGTGAGTGGTCGAGACGTGTCAAGCGGCTGCATGGCTATGTGTACTACGGGCTGGGATGGTTCACGCCCCGCACGTCGCCGACGCTGGTGGCTGAGGACCTTCGGTTCGCCGCGCGGAACGGCGTTCGGGCGATCACTTGCGAGGCGTCTCCGTTCTGGGCATGGTGCGGGCCGATGCACTACGTGGCCACGCGGCTGCAATGGAACGTGGAAGAGGACGTCGACCGGCTGCTGGACGAGTTTTATCGCGACTGTTTCGGGAGCGTGGCGGTGCACATGCGGGCCTACCATGACGCGTGCGAACGGTACTGGACCAGGCCTCGGACGGGGCGCTGGCTTGAGGGCCTGGAGGTTCTCTCCTTCGAGGAGGCGATGGCCGACGTGAGTGTTCTCCGTGAGGCCCAGAGGCATCTTGATGAGGCCTTGCAGAAGGCCCGTGAGGGGATTGAGCGGGACCGCATCCTATGGATCAAGCCCGGTTTCGACTTCTCAATGGCGGTGGCGGAGGCCTTCGAGGCCAAGCGGGCGGCGGGCTCGTCGGAAGAAAAGCTGCTGCGGCTGATCGCGGCGGTTCGAAAGGTTAAGGCCGCGCACGAGAGAATCGCAGGCAGGCCCGAGTACCAGACCTCGTACTACATGCCGGGCAAGCGTTTCGACTACAAGTGCTGGACCTGGTTCCGGGAGGCAATTGAACCGGCGGCGGAAACGCATTGGAAGCACATCCAGGTGAACGCCTCGGCCGGCGGTCCTCAGGCTGTATGGGAGGGGTTCAAGAAGAAGTGCGGCCTGGCCGATCTGATGGAAAAACAGAAGTGGACGTTCGAATTCGAGAAAGGATCCCCTTGATCTTCTTCGGCGGCGAACAGTTGAAGGGCGCGGTCGGGCTCACTGCGAGCCTTCGCGGACATCGCCGAGTTTCTCGATCAGCCAGTAGCGTTGTCCGAGATGGGGTGCGCGGATCAGCCTGTACTCGCCATTGAGCTTCTTTCCCTTAAGAGCAACGAGAATCTCGGTCTCATCCCACGCCCGGCAGACATAATCACCCTGGTCCCAGATCTGGAACCGCCCTGCGCCGTCCTGGCCCTCGGGGATGGTGCCTTCAAAGCTGCCGAATATCAGGTCGTGGTCCTCGTCCTGGACAACGACTCGCTCGACGCCGGGGCGGTCGGGCAGCCATTTGTGCGAGGTCCAACTCTTATAAACGCCGTCCTTCTCGAGATGAAAGTCGAAATGACGTGCGGGATCGTGATGTTCCTGTACGACGAATTGCATGGCTGGTTGACCTCCTCATCTCTGTCGGGAATGTCGAATCGGCAGACGGCCGGTGAGACCGTCTGAAAAGGCCGCGATGCGGAAAGCTCCCGGGCGGGACCACCGGGCGGCTGGGCAACGGCCGCGCGCGCCGGCATCGGCAAACCCAGCAACTCACTTGCCATGACCTTGCGGGTGGTTCTCATGACTCGAACTCCCACCCTGGACGCGGAAATGCACGTGGCAGTCGGGTACCCAGTCTACTGTTCGGTCGGTGGTCGTGCCAGCGGAACGGGATATACTCATGCCGGTTCGGGTCCGTGACAGTTTAGGCGGGGTCTTGTAGGAGCGGTCTCCGACCGCGATTCTGCTCCGGATCGGGCTCAGAGAGCCCTCCTACAAACGATTGGTACGTGTGGGACCGGCATCTTGCCGGTCTGCCTTTCTGAAGGAGCCGCCTAAACTGTCACGGACCCTGCCGGTTCCGGCGACGGCTGGGTAGACGGCTCAGGCCTGGGTGTGTTAGGCTGCCTTCATGCGCAAGGTGGTGGTCATATCGATTGTGCTCGCCTGCGTGGTGGTCGGGTGGCTGTACTGGCGGCAGACTCGGCCCGTGCCGCTGATTGTCTCCGGCTTCGTGGAGGCCGATCAGATCCGCGTCGGCTCGCGGGTCGGCGGCCGGGTGGCCGAGGTGTTCGTGCAGGAGGGGCAGCTGGTGCGCCAGGGCGAGCCGCTGTTCAGGATCGACCCGTTCGACCTCAAAGAGCAACTCGCCCAGGCACAGGCCGAGCTGGCCGGCTACCACGCCGATCTGACGCGCCTGAAAGCGGGCTTCCGCAAGGAGGAAATCGAGCAGGCTCGGGCCAAGCGAGACCAGGCGGCCGCGGCACTCGACAAGGCGGTGGCCGGGCCCCGCACCGGCGAGATCGACATCGCTCGGGAGCGGCTCAAAGCGGCTCAGGCCGGCCTCGAACTGGCCCGCACCGAGCACGAGCGGATCTCCAAGCTGCGCGAGCAGAACCAGGCCGCTACGGCCGAATACGATCGGGCTGTTCGCGAACACAAGGCCGCGCAGGCCGAGGTGGCCGCAGCCCAGCAGGAGGTCGCCTTGCTCGAGGAGGGCACGCGCAAGGAGGACATCGCCCAGGCGCGGGCGGCGCTGGCCGAGGCGGAGGCGGCCCTCAAACTGGCCGCGAGCGGCTATCGCTCGGAGGATATTGCACGGGCCCAGGCTCAGGTCGCCGCCGCCGAGGCCCAGGTCGCCGCTATCGAGATCCGCATGAATGAACTCGCCGTCAAGGCCCCGACGGATTGCGTGGTCGAGGCGATCGATCTGCGCCCCGGTGACCTGGTGGCGGCCAACGCTCCGTCTGTCTCACTGCTGGATACGGCGCGCCTGTGGGTGCGTTCGTACGTGCCGGAGGCCCGGCTCGGCGAAGTGCGGCTGGGAGAGGTTGTGCCGGTGCGGGTGGATAGTTTCCCCAACGAGCGTTTCGACGGCCGGATTACCTACATCGCCGAGCAGGCCGAGTTCACCCCGCGCAACATCCAGACCCCCGAGGAACGCAGCAAGCAGGTGTTTCGCGTGAAGGTGACGATGGAAGCGCCGGGTAAGCAGCGGCTGCGGGTGGGGATGGTGGCGGATGTGATGTTTGACGAGGCCCGGCAGAAATGACGAATGACGAAACCAGAATGTCGAATGAAGTCCGAATGACGAAACCAGAATGACGAAAGAAGCCCGAATGACGAAATCCGAATGACCGACGAGAACCACCTCTGCGCTTCGTCATTCGGGTTTCGGATTTGATTCGTCATTCGGATTTCGTCATTCGGGTTTCAGACGTAGTCGGAGCGCGCAGTGGCCACAGCGATCAACGAGCCAGTCATTCGAGCCCGCGGGTTGACGCGGAAGTTCGGCGAGTTCTTCGCTCTGCGCGACCTGACGCTGGATGTGCCGCGTGCCGCCATCTTCGGCCTGCTGGGACCGAACGGCTCGGGCAAATCGACGCTCATTCGCATGCTCTGCGGTGTGCTGCGGCCGACGGCCGGCACCGGATCCGTGCTCGGGATCGACATCCGCGAGAACCCCGAGGCGGTCAAGCGCCGCATCGGCTACATGTCCCAGAAATTCAGCCTGTACTCGGATCTGAGCGTCCGCGAGAACCTGGAGTTCTACGGCCGGATCTACGGCCTGTCGCGCCGGCGCCAACGCGAGCGAGAGGAGGCGGTCTTCGCGCTCACCGGCGTGGGCGAGTTCGCGGATCGTCTGGCCGGGGCCCTGTCCGGTGGGTGGAAACAGCGCCTGGCGCTGGCCGCATCGCTTGTTCACGAGCCGGAGGCCATTTTCCTCGACGAGCCCACCGCCGGGATCGACCCGGTCGCCCGCCGCGACCTGTGGGATCTGCTGTTTGTGCTCGCCCACCAGGGCGTCACTATGTTCGTGACCACGCACTACATGGACGAGGCTGAGCGTTGCACGCACGTGGGCTACATTTACATGTCGCGGCTGATCGCCCTGGGTACGCCGGACGAGCTGAAACGCTCGCCGAACGTAACGCCGGCCGGCACGCGTCGCTACGAGATGTCCTGCGCCGACCCGCCCGCGGCCCTGGCCCGGGCACGCCGGATTCCGGCCATCCGCGACGCGACGCTCTTCGGCAACACCGTCCACGTGC
>CAZPIO010000193.1:0-11261 GCA_964586235.1 uncultured Planctomycetales bacterium | reverse complement strand
GAGGTTGTGGTCCTCGGGGTCGGGGGTTCGAGTCCCCTCGCTCACCCTTTTCTGGAATAAAGAGGTATTGAAGACAGAATCGCAATTCGGCGGACCGCAAGCGGATATGACATCCCCGGCTTCCGGCCCGTTTTCAGTGTTCACCGCGTTTCCACACGCGCCCCGAATCGTAGCGCTCGGCCATTTACTTCCGGGCTGGCCGGTGGCCCCCCGCCTTCTCAGACGTTGACCCGGCACATCAGGAACACGCAGACCAGGTTTGAAGGTCGCGGCCACGCGGCCGTGTTCGACTGACTGCACAATTAAGCTTTCCGCCCGCCGGGGTCCGATGAAAAGAGCAGACGGAGGAGCAGACCATGAGAACACGGGCACATTCCAAAGCTTGTTGGATCGTACTTGTCTGGGTATCAGCGACTGTCGGGCCGGCCTACGCCAAAACGATCTATGTGTCCAAGGCGGGCAACGATCTAAACGACGGTCTGGCTTGGGCAGCGGCCAAGCAGACAGTACAAACAGGCCTCAACGCGGCGTCATCAGGCGACCAGGTTTGGGTCATGGCCGGGACATACGTGGAAAAAATCACGCTCAAGCCGGGCGTGGCACTCTACGGCGGCCTGGCCGGCGTCGAAAAGCCGGCTACATTTGACATGGCGAACCGGCTTCTCCTGACCAACGAGACCATCCTCGACGGCAACCAGGCCGGCAGCGTCGTCACTTCCCCCCCAGGTGCTATCGCAACCACCCGCATCGATGGCTTTACCATCCGCAACGGCAGTGGAACGGCGGACCCCTCGTACACTTATGGCGGTGGGATCTACTGCTCTTCTTCCTCCCCGACCATCGCGAACAACACGATTGTCGGAAACAGCGCCGGCTACGGCGGTGGCGGGATCGCCTGCCGGTCCTCCTTCCCAATCATCGCCAACAACACGATCAAGGGGAATACGGCATCTTATTCCGGCGGCGGAATCTACTGCTACTCCTCCTCCCCGACAGCCACGGCCAACACAATTACGGGGAACGCAGCATCCAGCTATGGCGGCGGGATCTGCTGCACTGTCTCTTCCTCCCCCACGGTCGCGGACAACGCGATCACGGGAAACACCGCAGGCACCGGCGGCGGATTCTACTGTAGCGGCTCCTCCCCGACGGTTGCGAACAGCACAATCACGTGGAACACCGCAAACTACGGTGGCGGAGCCTACTACAGCAACTCTCCCTCCCCGAAGATCGCGAACACGATCGTCGCCTTCAACTCCTCCGGCGGCGTATACAACACCACTGACCCCGGCTCGACCCTGCGGTACAACTGCGTCTACTTGAACACCGTGTACAACTACTCGTGGACACCCGACCCGACGGGAACCTACGGCAACATCTCCGCCGACCCGCTGTTTGTGCGGCCGGCAGACCCGGGCCCGGACAGCCTGTGGGGTACGGCCGATGACGATTACGGCGACCTGCGTCTGCAGCCCGGCTCACCCTGCGTCGATGCCGGGGATAACACGGCCGTGCCGGCCGACGCCGCCGACCTGGACGGTGACCTCAACACGACCGAGCCGTTACCCTTCGACGTGGGCGGCAGGAAGCGCTTCGCCGATGACCCGGCCACCGAGGACACTGGTGCGGGAACACCCCCGATTGTGGACATGGGGGCCTGGGAGGACTTCTTGGTCCTTATACCCGACTTTGACGGAGACCAGGACGTGGACCAGGCCGATTTCGCCCACGTGCAGGCGTGCCTTTCCGGCCGTGATCCCGTCCCCCCAGCCTGCGAGAACGCGAACCTCAACGGCGACGCCCGGATAGATCGCAAGGATCTTGCCCTTTTCGAAACATGCGCCAGCGGTCCTGGAATACCAGCAGACGCCGATTGCCTGGAATAGTAGCGACACCCGGACGCTCGCAAAGCGATGATTGACCGTCCGCGTCTGAGTGCGTACCCTCTTGCTCCAGTCAAATTGGCCGCAGCGCGTGCCAGGAGGTCACCATGGAGTATTCGATCAGCCCCGACGGCGAACAGTTCCCATTACCCGGCGAGGCCGACTACGCGGCGGAGTTCGAACGGCTGCAGAAGGTCGTGGCCGAGCAACGTCAGCAGGGCCGGGAGATCGTCGTCGTGGTGGGCGTTGGATTTGTCGGCGCCGTCATGGCCGCCGTCGTTGCCGATACGGTCGACAAGGCGACCGGCAAGCCGAGCAAGTTTGTCATCGGCATGCAGCGCCCGAGCCCGCGGAGCTTCTGGAAGATCGGCTACCTCAACCGCGGCATCCCTCCGGTGAAGGCCGAAGACCCGGAGGTCGACGCCATCATCCCGCGCTGCGTCAAAGACAAGGGCACGCTGATCGCTACGTACACCAACGAGGCGCTCAAGCTGGCCGACGTTGTGGTCGTGGACGTGCAGTGCGACTACATCAAGAAGGACCTGGGCAATCTGGTCACCGGCCACACGGACATGGCCGCTCTGGAAAAGAGCTTCGAGGTCATCGGGCGCTACATCCCGCCGAGCTGCCTCGTCCTGATCGAGACGACCGTCGCGCCGGGAACCACCGAATACGTCGCGTTCCCCATCCTCAAGCGAGCGTTCGAGGAAAGGAAGATCGAGTCGGAGCCCCTGCTCGCCCATAGCTTCGAGCGGGTCATGCCCGGCCGGAACTACGTCGCCAGCATCCGCGACTTCTGGCGCGTCTGCAGCGGCGTGACTGAGGAAAGCCGCCGCCGCGTCACCAAGTTCCTCTCCGAAGTGCTCAACGTCGAAAAGTTCCCGCTCACGGTCCTCGACAGGCCCATCGAGAGCGAGACCACCAAGATCGTCGAGAACAGCTTCCGGGCCACGATGCTCGCCTTCCTTGACGAATGGAGCCTCTTCGCCGAACGCAACGGTGTCGACCTGATCAAGGTCGTCAATGCGATCAAGGTCCGCCCGACGCACAACAACATGATCTTCCCAGGGCCCGGCATCGGCGGCTACTGCCTTCCAAAGGACGGCGGCCTGGGCATGTGGGCCTACCGGCACCTCATGGGCTTCGAGGACGACATCTTCAAGATCACGCCGACCGCCATCAACGTGAACGACACCCGGGCCCTGCACGTTGCCGAGCTCACCCGCGACGCCCTCCGCAACATGGGCAAGATCGTGGCGGCGGCCCGCATCACGCTGCTCGGTGCGGCCTGCCGCGAGGACGTCGGCGATACACGTTACAGCGGCAGCGAACTGCTTGTCCGCAAGCTCACCGAGATGGGAGCCGAGATGCGCATCCACGACCCATATGTGCAGCACTGGTGGGAGCTCGAGGCCCAGGACACGTACCCCTCACCCGGTCATAGCTGGGCTCGTTTCTTCCGCAACCAGGATCGCCTGAAAGGGGCGCGAGTTCAGCAGGATCTCGCCGAGGCCCTCAAGGGGGCCGACGCGGTGATCCTCGCCGTCCGCCACAAGCCGTACCTGGACCTCTCGCCGGACGAGGTCGTGCGAATGACCGGCCGGCCGACGTGCATCATCGACTGTTTCGGTATCCTGGACGACAACCGGATCCGCCGTTACTTCGAGCTGGGTTGCGAGGTGAAGGGCCTCGGCCGCGGTCACGTCAAGCGGATCAAGGATGAAGTGACCGCCGCGCGCAGGGGATGAAGCCCGGAGCGCGCCGACGTGCCACCCACATGCGTGAGGTCGCCTTGTGATCGACAGTTCAGGCCGGCCGCCGGGGTCTCATTTCGTGTTGCGGCTGCTGTTCCAGCGGTACCACCCGCGGAGCTCGTTGAACCGGATACCGAGTACGTCGAGAAACATCCGGAACGAATCGCGAAACAGCTTGACCTTGGTATGGTGGACGTGGCTCCAGTGGACCGGGATCTCGCGGATGGTCAGCCCCATTCGCGAGGCCAGGTAGAGCATCTCGACGTCGAAGGCAAAGGTCTCGACCCGCTGCAACTTAAGAATCGGCCCGATGGCTTCGCGGCGGAAAGCCTTGAACCCGCACTGGGTGTCGTAGATCGGCAGGCCGGTCAGGGCCCTGACGAGCACATTGAAGATCTTGCCGGCCGTCTCGCGAAAACGCGACTGGCGGGTGGCGATCAGGCTTCGATCGAGCGCTCGCGAGCCGACGACAATGTCGCACTCCCCCGCGAGGATCGGCCCGACCAGCGCGGGCACCTCGGCCATCGGCGACGAGAGGTCGGCGTCGGTGAAGGCGACGACGTCGCCGGTCGCGTGCGACAGACCGGTGCGGACCGCCGCCCCTTTGCCGCGATTCCGTTCGTGGCGAAGCAGCACCAGGCGGGCAGCGTCCGAGGCCCGCTGCCGACGGCACTCTTCAACGATCGCGGCCGTCCGATCGGCCGAGCCGTCATCGACAACGATCACCTCGCGGATGGCCGGATGGGCAGCGGCATAGTCCATGACCTCGCGGACGGACTGGCCGATGCATGCCTCCTCGTCATAGGCGGGGATCACCAGCGAGATGGAGCGGTCGGTTTCGTCGACGACTGAAACCCAGCGCGCGGCGATATCAGGATCTTGCCGTCGCGTGCTGTTGTTCAAACCAACGACCATGCAGATCGACTCGCCGTCTCCGAGCCGCTGACAAACCACGCCGGGCCGTCGCGGCAGGTTCAAGCACCTTCTGACACTTGCGGAGTCCTCTTGCGGGGAGGCAGGCACGAGGCCACCACACATCCCCCCATGGCCAGCAGGCCGAGGCACAACAGGATCAGACCGTTGCGGAGGCTAACCGGCTCGAAACGGAAAGAGACCAGATGCTCGCCGGCCGGCACGCACACCCCACGGAAGATCCCGTTCACCTCCAGTATATCGGCAGGACGCCCATCCACGTAGGCCCGCCAGCCGGGGTACATCATATCGCAGAGCACGACAACACCGGCAGCCGCTGACGAACTGGTCATTTCCACGCCCGTGTGAGCGTACCGCGCCACGCTGACTCGGCCGGGCTCGGGCGGGGCCTCAGCGGGCAGGACGCTCAGTCCCGCCGGAGGATCCACCACCACGGCCGAGCGGCGTGTGTCCAATCGGCCGCCATCCAGCCGCTCAATAGCCTCCTCGAAAGAACCTGCCGTCTCAACCTGGTGAACCATGAAAGCCCGCGGGTGCTCGCGACGGGTCCGATAGACGTTCGCACCCTCCGTAAAGACCAGCTCCCAGTCCGGATGGTCGAGCGTGGTCCGCGAGTCGGCGAGAAGGTAGCGAATGTTCAGCAACGGCAGAAGCGGCGAGTCGAGCGAGTCGGGGTCCTGGAACCCGACGATCTGGTTGGACCACAACGCACGCTGCGGCTCGATAGTCTCCACATACCGGGCGTAACGCTCGAGAATCACCGAATCATAGCCGCCCGTGTCATACAGACCGTAAAGCATCGGCAGGTTGGGGTGCAACACCATCTGGCGTCCAAAACGGCCGATGCGGAACTGCCCGGAGTCGGAACGGAGGAACTCAACCGCCGGTGGCACACGATCGAGCCATGCGGGATCGGCCTGGGTCATGAATGGCCCGTTGGCCTGAAGCGGGTCGATGGTTGCCAGTACGAGGCAAACCAGGGCGGCTATCTTGACCTTGCGCCTGCTGGGGTATCGCAGCGAAGAGGGCAGTATCAGAATCGCAGTGGCCCCCGCCAGGAAGAAGGCAAATCGCATGGCATTGGCCCACATGAACCCGGCCAAGTCCCAAGAATCGCGGAATCCCGCGTTCTGTGAGAGTCTGGGGATCCTCTCTATTGCCCTGGCTGCCAGATCGTGTGCTGCCTGCGGTGTCGTCAGAAACACCGACAATGCAAGCATTATCAGCCCCACGACAACCATGATAGCTGTCAGCAGCAAGATCTCGATGAGTGGTCCCCTGCGTTTCGTTTTGCCGCCTTGACGAGCCACGGGGTTTATCCCCGTGGTCTTACTGAGAAGCTGATCATCGCCTGATGCGGCTCCGCCCGCTTTGGCGCCAGGGTCTTCCGCGTCCGCCGTCGCCCCCCGCCCCTCGCGCCTCGCCCCTCGCCCCCCGTCCTGCGTCAGTCGCTCCAATCTCTCCCACCATCGCTGCGCCCCCATTGCCGCCAGGCAGCAGATCGCAAACGTGGCCAAGTACATCCACCGGAACGGCGTGCGAACCTGCTCAAAACCCGGGACGGTGTGGTAGAAAACCGCGTAGATCCGCGTTCCAAAGGCCAGCATGAGAGAGAACACCAGCAGGCCGATCAGGAACCAGCGGTAGCGGCCGCGAACAAAGAACCCCACTACCATGAGTCCTAACGGCAGAAGACCGAGATAGAACCCGTTTTCGTTGTAGTTCTTGGTTCCGTAGGCATAGAAGTCCGCCCCTCGCCGGGCCTCGATCGGCTGGAAACTGCGCGTACGGAGGTCGAACGCCTCGTGCTTCGCCGGGTTGCCGAAGATGTCCGGCACCAGCATCTCCAGCAGATGCTCCGGCCGCAAAGCCCGAGAGACCATTCGATCATAGTCGGCCTGGCCTGCGCGAATGGTCATGTTCTTGACCTCAAGGAACGGCAGGAGCTGCGGGCCGGTGAGCAGAACGGCCAGGACAGCCATGGACAACGCGGCCGCGCACAGCTTCAGACAAGACCGGGCGGACCGCCGTTCCCGCCACAACCGCCAGCAGCAGGCCAGGGTAAACAAGCCGGCCGTGAACCAGGCATAAAACGCTATTTCGAAGAAGCCCGATAGGACCGGCATCGCGAAGATAATCGCCCCAACCGCGATATGAGAAAAAGGGGACAGTCCCCATTTTGTGGGTCGTCGAGCTGGTGAGTCTTTTTGCGATTGAGACCTGTCTTCCGTCCGCGCAAAATGGGGACAGTCCCCGAGACGCACGATCCACAGCAGCATCAGCGGCAGCCAGATCGCCGAGCCGAGCAGCATCGGCCAGATCAACTGCATGGCCAGGAAGCCGCACAAGGCAAACACAATGCCCCCGACAGCCGAGCCGAACGCACTCACCTCGATCCGCCGCAGGAACAGGTATTGAAACACGCCGGCCAGCCACAAATGCAGCGCCGTGTAGACCACGTAGGCCTGCGGCAGCGGGACGAGCAGGAAAATCAGATTCAACGGGTAGAACGTCGATGCCTGGCCCGTGGTGTAGAGCGGATGCCCGCAGAACGAGTAGGGATCCCACAACGGCCACTCGCCCTCGGCGATGCAACGCCGCTGCAGCGTCTTCCAGGCGAAGTTCTCAAAGAGCATGTCGCCGATGAGGGAGTTGTGCACGCCGGTCACCCCCGCCGGCGGCGTCTGCGGAGGGTATTGCCACGTGAGGTCCGTCGGCAGCAGCACCTTGCCGCCAAAAATCGACGGCCAGAACCAGATCGCCAGCACGATTGCCAGAAAGATCGCGAATCGAGGCAGGCTCATCCTCATGCAGCCAGGTTCCTGATGCAGGCCGGACGATCAATGCTGAGCGTACCGGCTGGCATACAGCTCCGAGTCGTACGGAGCCCGCCGTCCCGGGCACGTCTCGCGCGGGCAGAGCTGACAGTTCTCATAATGCGTCTCCGAAGGGAAGAAGATACCGGAAACGCTCTTGACCGGCACCATCAGGCAACTGTCGGTCAACTCAACGCCGACCAGCCCTTTGGCGTCGCCCAGCAGGGCAAACAGCTCCCGTTGCTGCTCCAGGGGCCAGTCCTGAAGCGAGCCGGGGTCCATCGCGCCGATCGGCCCGAAGACCACGCGGTCGGAGACATGCCGCTGGGCAAACCCGAACGCCGCGTGAACGGCCATCTCCATCAGCGACTCGGCCCAGAACCGCTCGAGCATGTCCTGGATCGGGGCCGCCCAGGCCTCCATCTCGCGCCCGCAGGTCGCCACGAAGGGGAACACACGATGAGTCCCATTCAGATTTACCGTCAGCACGCGGCTGGTCAGCGTGATGCCATCGATGACGACGGTGTTCTCCGTACGGCTCTCGATATAAGCGGTACGATATACGGCTCGCAGCCGGGCAACGGCAGCCGCCTCACGGGCGAGTTCCAGCGCCCGTGGCTCATATTCAGCGAGCCCGCGAAGGTGCAGGCGATCCAGCACGGCCTCCGGCTCCGGTTGAAACGCGATGTTGTCCAGGACCACCGGTTCGTTCATCTGCCACCTGTCGTCACCCGGCGCATCCTGACCTGCGCCTCGACCTCATCGGCGAACTGCCGGACTCGCGACGGCGTGCCCGGCCAGACGTTCGGCCCGAATCGCGATTCGATCCGATCCGCCTGCTGCCGCAGCTTGGCGACGTATAACAGCGTCTGTTGCAGCACTGTCTCGGGATCCTCGGGCGGCACATCGCCCCGAACGGCGCCCGCCCGGTATCTCAGGGCCGAAAACAGCGACAGGTTATGGTAGCGGAAGACTTCGATGTTTTCCTCAGCCAGATCGAAATATCTGCGGAGCCTGTCATACTCCGCGTTCGCCAGTCCCTCCGTATACCCCAGGCCAAGGTCCTTTCTCGACATCTCGAGCATTTTCTGGGCCAGATCCTTCTCGTTGTCGATCTTCACCAGTGTGTCACCGGTGGGCGCAAGCAGTTCGTCGCGGGCCAGGATCTGTTTGGGGCTCGGGATCCACTTGGCGTTCTGACGGCTGCTGATGTGGCTGACCGCATAAGCCCAGGTCGGCACCTGGCTGTGGTCGGCGATCCAGTACTCCAGCGGAAAGTAAGTCAGATTGGTGATCTCGTAGGTCCGCCGCAAGGCCCGGACAACGTGCGGGGCCGGCCTCGCTCCGTACCGCTTCACCGACCACTCGCGCCACAATTCATCCGCAGAGAGCCCCTCGTCCTGAGTCAGGCGGCTGAACGCGTGGATGTTGACCTCGTTCGGCGTGCCCAGGGCGTGGTTCTCGAGCCGCTCGACCCGTGCAACCGCCCCGATGACGTCCCGCTCGCGAGCGTAGTCCATCACGCATTTGACGTAGTCCACCTCGCAATGCAGCAGCCTGCTCTGACCGGTGAACTCCTCGCCAAGATCGATCTCAACAACCTGCCGCAGGCCGGACACGTTGCCCAGCAGGGGATCGAAGGGGTAATACGGCGTCCAGTCGTGGGGCACGCACTTGGTCATCACCACGACGTTCGCACCCACCTGCTGCGCGACCGCTTGCAGGGCCTCGTGCATGAACTCGATTTCCCGCGGCTCGTAAACGAAGGTCCGAACGATCAGCAGCTTTTCCCTTCGCGAGCAGACGTCGGCCATCACCTTGATCAACCGGGCCACTCGCTGCGGCGGCGCTTCCCCGGATACGACGCTGTCGCTGTAGACGCTGTAGTCCGTTTCCGCGAAGGTCAGAACCAGGCCATCGATGTCGGGCACCAGCTTGAAGAGCCGTTCGTACTTCTCCTCGACCCATTTCCACAGCTCCGGAGACAGGACTACCTTCTTGCCCGACGGGTCGCGGAAGCGGTCCTTGGGCAGGCCGGACAACTCATGTGTCCAGATGTCCACCTTCAGATCCCGCTTGTGGGCCAGGGCCGCCGCCTTTCGGACCAGTTCCAGCTTCGCCGCGCTGCCCTTGCCCTCCCAAAGCTCCTCGGCGTTCATAACGATGTTGTGAGAAAGCTGGATGCGGTTCATCCCGGCCGACTTCGCCAGCGGAATGGCTTTCTGCAGGTAGTTCCAGTCGGCCGACTGAAACTGCCACGACCGGTGCGGAAGAGCCCCAGCCGGCGAGGTTGCCAGCACAACCTGCCATCCACCGCACAGGGAGAGGAACAGGCCCGCCCCAAACGCACCTTTCGATATCGTCCGCGTCATCTCTATGCCCTTCAAACCAGAAGATCGTTGCTCCCCGACCTCAGAGCGCGTGAAAAGCAACGAGGCCGGGCGGCAAGGCAGCGTCGGGCCTGCCTCGCCGCAGGCGGGGTCGCCGCAGCGACCGAGACGTGCCGTCTTTTGCTGACGACTGACAACTCGTCATTGCGACCGGATCTCTATCTCCCCCCAGAACGCGCCTTCCTTCTCCCAGCCGTTGGGCTGGTTGGTCAGCTCCAGGTCAATCGTCCTGCCTGCGTGCCGGCTGAGATCGACGTCCACAGTCACCCAGGTGTCGATTGAGGTCTCCTTGCCGATCGGCCTCTCCAATAGCGTGTCGCCGTCAGCCTTAACGATCAGTGTCCAGTCGCCGCCGTTCTGGTGGGCGACCACCAGGTGCAGCGTGGTCTTCTTGTCAGCGGGGATGTCGACGGAGCGATAGAGGCTGCAGCCGGTCGTCTTGTCGAGCGGGTGGGTGAGGTAAACGTTCTTCCTGCCGTGATCTTCGAGGTGCAGAGCCGGCCCGAACTGCCGACCGTAGTTGCGGATCTTCCAACCGGGGGCAAACTTCTCGAACGCCCGCATGGGACCCAACTCGGTAACCCTGGCCATTTCCTCCACGGTAAACATGCTTCCAGCGGCCGGGCCGGGCTCCCAGCTCAACTCCAGCGGGCTGGGCTTGGGCGCCTGCACCGGGATAACGAAGACATCTTCGCCGGCAGCGTCCTTCTCAATTCGACCGCCGGCCTGGACCAGCGCCTGCCGTGCGAGCTTCTCGCAAACGTCCAGCAGGCCGGGGAAGTTGTAGGCCGTGTGGCTGAAAACCTTCGTCTCGTCAAGCTTCTCGGTGAAGCGGGGCGGGAGCTTCGAGAAACCGATCGTCGTGAACAACACACCGCCCGAGCTCGACGGGTTGCAGTCCGAGTCCTGGCCGGAGCGGCAGGAGATGACAATCGTCTTGGCGAGGTCGCGGTTGCCGAACAGCAGGCCCATGAGCACGTACGCTCCGTTGATCTTCACATCGATGCCGCCGTTGGACGCCTTCTGGTACTCCGGATCTTCGCGGTACTTCTTCTGGCACTTCTGCCAGGCCTTCTGCCAGTCGCCGGGATCCTCGCGGTACCACGCCAGCATGTCGCGGACCATCTCCGCGTACTGGCTCTTGGCGGGAATGCATTTGAGACCCGCCTCGACGATCTTGACCGGATCGCTCTCGAAGAACGCCTCCGCGTACATGCCGCCCATGAACTGCCCGCCGTAGACACCGTCGCCGTAGTTCATAAGCCGGCCGAACTTCTCGCCCAGCCTGATGGCCACGTTCGGCAGACCGGGCGCGATCAGCCCCGAATAGTCGGCCTCGATCTGGTAGTCGATGTCGTTCGGACACTTGTTGAACTTCGGGTGGCTGGAGTCCGGCGGGGCTATGCCGTCGCGCAGGTTGCTGCGCCCGGCGTTGTTCGCGCACCATAGCGGATACTTGCTGTTGGCAAAGTCGATGCCGGCCTG
>CAZPIO010000192.1:0-11435 GCA_964586235.1 uncultured Planctomycetales bacterium | reverse complement strand
TGGCGGGCGCGGATGCGACCTGCACGGTAGCGGTGCTCGGCGGCGATGTCACCAGTAGCGCGACGTCAGTTCCCAAGCAGGTTCTCAGCGGTGACCGGACGGCGACCAAGGCCCAGATCGGCAAGCCGGTGGATGCCACAACCTGCAAGTACGATATAAACTGCGGTGGGACGATCGTCTCTGGCGATGCCAGCCAGGTTAAGACGCTGATTGGTACGGTGGTAACGTGTCCGTAGGGTAACGGAGTGGATACCTTTGCCGCCGGGGAGCGTTTCCCCGGCGGCCTCGTTGTTGGCGGCTTGTATTTCGAGAATAGCATCTTGACGCCGAGAGGATCCGCAGTTCGGTCTTCTTGGTGTCGGGGAAAACAGCATTCGCGTGGGGCTGGTGGCTTTCACCAGCCCCATGTGTTTGCCACGAGAGGCGAGCCGATTATCGAAGCCTGTCGACTGTACGGATGCACCCACGGACAGGGTGAGCGGAGGAAGGCCGCCGCTCAGATGGCCTGTTTGACGCTCAGCCATTGACGGCCGGGAGGGCCCGCTTCTATAGTGCCGGATTATGGAAGGCTCGCTCAGCTCACGTATCGTCCTTCAGCGAGGCGACATCACCAAGGTTGCGGTGGATGCGATCGTCAACGCGGCCAACAGCTCGCTTCTGGGCGGGGGTGGGGTGGACGGGGCGATCCACCGGGCGGCAGGGCCTGAGTTGCTGGCCGAGTGCCGGACACTGGGCGGTTGCCGGACCGGGTCCGCCAAGATCACCCGCGGCTACAGGCTTCCCGCCAAGTACGTGATCCACGCGGTTGGGCCGTTCTATCACGGGGGCAGATCGGGGGAACCGGAACTGCTGGCCGGGTGCTACCGAACGGCTATGAAGCTGGCCGTCGACAACGGCTGCAGGACCATCGCCTTCCCAGCGATCAGTTGCGGGGTCTACGGCTATCCGCTCGCGGAGGCGGCCCGAGTCGCCCTCGGCGAGGTGATCGCCTTCCTGAACCACGATCGCGAACTCGATAAGGTCATATTCGTGCTGTTTGACGAGCGGGCGTATAACGCCTTTGACAGCGTCTATGGGGAGCTGCGCGGCCCCCAATCGGAGACCCGAACGTGAGACTCACCTGGCATCGCCGACAACTCAAGCTCCGCCACCCCTTCAACATTGCCCGGATGCCGATCACCAAAGACACAGGCAAAACGGTGTTGCTCGTGGAGATCGAGCACGACGGCAAGACCGGCCGGGGCGAAGCGGCTCCCATCTCCTACTACAAGCAGTCACTCGATTCCTCCGAGGCCGCCATCGCGCAGATGGGCCCGATGCTCGGCAACGACCCCTTCGCGCTGGACGCAATCCTCGATTCGCTCCGAAAGAAGTTCCCCGGGGAATCCGCGGCCGTCGCCGCCGTTGACGGGGCCCTGCACGACCTCATCGGCAAACTCGTGGGCCTCCCGATCTGGAAGATGTTCGGACTTGACCGCTCACGAATGCCGCTGACCTCCATGACCATCGGCATCGACGAGCCGGAAGTCATGGCCGCGAAGGTCCGCGAGGCCGCCGAGTTCCCAATCCTGAAGATCAAGGTGGGCACCCCCGACGATGACGCCATTCTAAAGGTCATTCGCCGCGAAGCCCCGAAGAAAACCGTTCGTGTCGACGCCAACTGCGGCTGGACGTCAGGTATTGCTCTCGAGCGGTGCAAGCGAATGCGAGATTTCGGCGTCGAGTTCGTCGAGGAACCGACCAAACCCGGCGATTGGGCAGTGCTGCCCGAGATCCGCAAGGCCAGCCTCGGCCCACTCCTGGCTGACGAGAGCTGCGTGGGGATCGATGGCATCCTCAAGTGCGTGGGCTACTTTGACGGGATCAACATCAAGCTCAGCAAATGCGGCGGCATCCGCCAAGCGGTCAAGATGATTCACGTGGCCCGGGCCGCAGGTCTCAAGATCATGCTCGGGTGCATGACCGAGACCTCGGTGGGCATCGCTGCCGCCGCGCAACTCGGCCCGATGGTCGACTACCTTGACCTCGACGGACACCTGCTGCTGGCGGATGATCCCTTCACGGGCCTGGGCGGGGCGGGCGGACGATTGACGCTGACCGACCTGCCCGGGCTGGGCATCAGCGAGCTGTCTCCCCGGTGATGGGACAACGGCACCAAGCGCCGGCACCACGTCAAGACCGGCGTGGCTGAGTCCACGGGACCGTCGGACAAGGCGCTTCTTCCTGTTAAACGATAGTCGAGTTGCGCCTGCGACTGGAGGACCGATAGCCCGCCCGTCCTGTTCGTTCACTGTCCGGAACTGGAGGCCGGCGGTGTAGCGCTCGAGGCCGGGCCCCGTGCCTCAAGTCGTGAGGCGGGCTCACAGGTAACACCGGCTTGATCGCCTGGCTGCGAGATCCTGACGCAATTGCGGCCTTCCGCTTTGGCCTTGTAGAGTGCCGCGTCAGCCAGCCTGAGCAAATCATCCGCGCTGGTCGAGCCAGGATCCCGCTGCGCCACCCCTATGCTGACCGTAGCCTTGAGCACGTGGCCGCCGTGCCGGATTTCGGCCTTCTCGACGGCACGGCGCAGGCGTTCGGCGGCCACCGTCGCCTGCTCGGCGGTTGTGTCCGGGCAAAGGACCACGAATTCTTCCCCGCCGCAGCGGTACACGGGTTCGATGGAGCGAGCGTTCCTGCTCAAGGTTTCCGCGATGCACTTGAGCACAACATCGCCCACTTCGTGGCCGTAGTTGTCATTGAAGCGTTTGAAATGGTCAAGGTCCATCACCAAGCACACCAACGGCTGATCTCGCCGCATGGCTGATTCCCAGCAGCTCTTGAGCCGCTCGAGCATGACCCGGCGGTTGGCAAGGCCGGTCAGCTCGTCGGTAATGGCCATCTCCTTGAGCCTGCGGTTCAGGAGGGTCAGCTCGGCGTTGACCTTGTGGATCTCCCGGTTCTGCCGGGCAAGGTGGGCTTCGAGGTCAATGATGCGGACCGCGGCCTTCAACCTCGCCAGCAATTCGGCCTTCTTCGGCGGCTTGGGCAGGAAATCATCCGCCCCCGCATCGAAAGCCTCCACCACGCGGTCCGTGTGAGATGTCAGAATGATCGCATAAACGAAACCGACGGTATCGGAATGCCGTATCTCGCGGCACAACTGCAGACCGTCCATGACTGGCATTTCCCAGTCGGTGATCACGATGTGCGGACCGACGTTGTTGAGAATACGCACCGCCTCCAGGCCGTTGCTCGCGCAGGACACCTCGTATCCCGCCTGGCTGAGCAATCCGTGGAGCACCTTGCGGGTGGAGGGTTCGTCGTCCACCACCAGCACGCGGCGAGCGCCGTCCGATGCAGTCGCGTTCGTCTCCATCAATCCGGACAATTCGTTCGGGGGTAACAACGGCTCGGCGCACACGTCCTCCCAGCCTCCCTGCTTGTTCGTGACATTGCTCGGCGATCTCTGGTCGACCATTTGCACACGCAACCGGCAGAATGCTCCCGTCCTAGATTCGTCACATCAGGTATTTGCCTTGAGACATGTCTGTCCGAAGATGCGACAGCGATTGAACTTGCCGTTCGGGTGCGGTTTCGCTCAATTCAGGCCGGGATTTCTCGGACGTCGGCGGCGCTGCACGGCGGTGGTCGCGGGTCAATGGCTCTCCCCCGGCACCCGCGCCCGCGGGGCTGAAACGCACAGACTGACCGCACATCGGCATGCCAGCGAGATAAACCACAAAAGCCCGCGGGCGTGCGGGCGTGACGAAGGACAAGGTCATCTTCGACAGCGGCATCGGCCAAAAGCCCGCGGGCGTGCGGGCGTGACCAGACCGTTTTATCGGAGCCCCATGCCTGTCCGCGCGATCGGCTCAGACCTGCGGCAGCTCGAAGCCCTTGCGATACTCGCGAGCCAGGAAGGCGTTCGCCTCCTTATCCTCGACGGTCATCGCACGGTCTTTGAAACACAGCTCCTTCTCGTGATTCCAGTAGATCTGCCGGCCGGCCCTGAGGGACACGTTTGCGAGGTGGCAGGCCACCACGGACGTGTAGTGCTGGTCGATGGATGCGATCGGCTTGCCGCGGCTCCTGACACACTCGAGGAAGTTCTCGACATGGGCGGCGTGCCCTTCCGTGTCCTTCTTGTGATACTCGCCCATCTGGTTGACCGGGTCGATACGCTCCTCAGAACCCGGCCTGTTCCAGTCCTCCAGATCCGGCGTGACTTCCCAGCCGCCGCGAGTCATGTGCAGGTAGCCGTTGGTCCCGTGGAAGTCCATGCCGATGCCACCCTTGTGCCACGGCTTGCCGCCGGCCTTCCGGAGGGTGTAGGTGTGCACGTGCCCTTTCGGCGCGAGCTTGGACGCGGGGAACTCGTAGACGGTCACCATGGTGTCGGGCGTGTCGCGGTCGTCCTCCAGCATCAGATGCCCGCCCATCGAGCAGACCGACACGGGATGGAGCGACTCCATGGTCCACATGACGATGTCCTGCAGATGGACGTTCCAGTCGCCGACCATGCCGCAGCCGTAGTCGAAGTACCATCGCCAACTGCTGTGGAATCGCCTCTTATTGAACGGGCGCACCGGCGCAGGGCCGAGCCAGGTGTCGTAGTCCAGGCCGGCCGGCACCGGCTCGTCCGGGGCGTTACCCATGCCCTTGGGGAACTCGTTGCCATATGTATAGGTGTTGGTCGCGCTGATCCGGCCGAGCTCGCCGCTGCGGACAAAGTCGCGGGCCGCCTGGATGTGCTCATAGCTGCGTTGATGGGTACCGACCTGAACCACGCACTTATGGTCGGTCGCCGCTTTGAGCATGGCCCGGCCTTCGCGAATGTTGTGGCAACAGGGTTTCTCGACGTAGATGTCCTTCTTCGCCTGGCAGGCCAGGATCATGGGGATCGCGTGCCAGTGATCGGGCGTGGCGATCAGCACAAGATCGACGTCCTTCATGTCGATGATCTTGCGGAACTCCTTGAATCGCTGGGGCTTCTTGTTCAGTTTCTTGACCACATCCTGCTCGGCGCCATCCAGTTGATCATCGTGCACGTCGCAGATCGCCGCGACATCAACCTGCTTGGTATCCATGAAGTTGTTGAGCTTGAAGCGGCCCATGCCCCCGCAGCCGATCAGGGCCATGGTGAACCGCTCGTTGGCATCGGCGGCCCTAGCGGAGGAGAGGACGGAATGAAGGCCCAAACCGGCGGCCACACCGGCCACGGTCTTGCCACTGTTACCAAGGAACTGTCGTCGTGTCAGGGGAGTGGTCATCGAATTCATCTCCATTCTGATTCAGAACCATCTTCGCCGGCCATTCGTCTCAGCGATCGCGGGGATCACCCCGGTTGCAGGCCTGTTAGGTTACACCCAAAGGCCGCTCCGGACAAGAGATACGTCCCATGACCGCAGAAAGGACGTCCCCCGGGATCGGGCTTGGGCCCCTCACTGAATGATACACAACACGGCCGCGGATGCCGCAATCAAAGGGCCAGATCGGTCGCGATCCTTCGATGACCGTATGGGTAGACGGTTACATAGGGCACGGCCATCTTATAGAGCAGCGTCTCGAACACGCGGGCGTTGCAGGACCCAACGAAGCGGTGGATACGCCGACTGTCAAGGCGACTGTCTGTCTGATATGCTCAGGGACATCCTATCGGTTGGACGGCAAGAGGTTTGTGGGGCCGGAGGAACACACCGTCCGGTTATGCGGGCAGGCCAACCATTCAGTAACATCAGAATGGCATGCCAGCTACCGTGATCGCAGGTGTCGTCCCGCTGTCTGCATAACCGGCGTGCCCGTGCCCCAGTCCTAACGCCAGCCGTGAAACAGCTCCTTGATGATCTGATACTTTTGCGGGCTGCGTGCTTTGTCCTGGTGACAGTAGATGAGAACGCCGTCGGCCGATCGCCTGGCCGCCGTCATGACCTGCCGGACGTATTCGGGTGTCGAGTCGCCCAGGCGACTGTGCCGGGTGGCGTAGACGTCCACGATGATCGGGACGTTCGGCCCGAACAGCTCCTTGAGCCTGGCCACTTCCGACTCAACCAGCGAGGGATCGGTCAGGTTGGCGCCGCCTGATTCATGCCGGTACGGAAAGAGCACGCCGTCGAAGAGACCGGCATAATCAGCCGCGAACTTGGGCGACGTCTGCTTGAAGTAGCAGCACGGCACGAAGGCCAGCTTTGGATTGATGGCCCGGCTTTGCTCGATGATACGTCGCATCTGGTCCGGGGTGTAGACGGCGAGGTTGTGGACGAAGTCGTCGATGCTCCAGGCCACCAGGTTGGGCTCTTTGAGGCTTAGGCGGGCGATCTCCGCTCCCCATCGCTCGTAGTCCATGCGGAAGGGCTCAGAGTAGTGTTTGGTGCGCGGCGGCGACTCGGAAGGAGGCAAGAGAGTCACCCACACACGGATCCCCTGACCTCGCGCTCGCGGCAGGAACAGTTGAAGGTCGTCCCAGTCCGTGGCCGCGTGAGCCAGCAGGAAGTTGTAGGTGTTGACCCGGATCTCGATCAACTCGTTCACAAGGCGATCGATGTCCATCCTGCCGTTCGGCAAACGAGGTTCGCCGTCGTAGGTGCCGAAACAACCTCGCAACGGCTTTGCCCGGTCGGGAACCTCGCGAACCGGCCTGCCGATCATCGAACAACCGAGGCTCAGTGTGACCAGAACCATCGCGAGACACAGAATCCTGAGAGCGGGCATGAAAACCGCAGCCTGTTCCCGCGGGGTGGCCAAGTTCGCCGTGGCGAGCGCCGGCATGTTTCCTACGGCAACAGACATGGCGGCGCCCCGGCAAGCCGGGGCCTGGCCATGCCACCCAGGGTGCGAAGAGCTTCTCACGCAGCTTCTGAGCGATTGCACGGTCTGGTCCTCCGGTCAGACAGAGATGGTAACTCCAGATCCACTGGAGATCATAATCGATTTTCGGCCGCACCACGAGACAGAGCCGGCACTTCGAATCGCGGGCGTATCTTGCCGCGCCACAGGCTCGTTCTTAGAATTGCGCCGGACCCATTTAGAGGAGCCGATTATGCCCTTTCTCTGGATACTCTCGGCAGTCTGCGTCGCGTTTTTCGCCGCCGCCAACTCGTTCGGCGCTGAGGTTCGTTCGCTGAACGATCTGACCGGCCCCTGGCAGCTCTTCGTTGACGACTACTGCGTGGCGAGCAAGACGGACGTGGTGCGGGCCTATCATCCGTTCGAGAAGCATCCGGGCAACCCTGTGCTCACCTACGACCGGCCGTGGGAGGGCACGAACGTATACCTGTACGGCACCGTGCTGCCGAACGAATCCGGTCGCGGCTACCGGATGTGGTACCACGCTCTGCCCGGCGACGACGACGCCTATCGGCTGCTCTACGCAACCAGTGAGGACGGCATCCATTGGAGCAAGCCGAACCTGGGCATGGTCGAGTACAAGGGCTCGAAGGACAACAACATCTTCATCCGCCGCGGGAGGCGCGACCACATTCTCTCGGTCATTCACGCTCCCTGGGAGAAGGACCCCAACCGCCGCTACCAGATGATCAACTTCGACGGCGACGCGGGCGGTTATGTCAGCGCCTATTCGGCCGACGGCCTCCACTGGGCGGACGTCGCCAGGAAGCCCGTGTTCAACAAGGGCGGAGACGTGGGCCAGTTCATGTGGGACTTTCACACCGGCCAATACCTGGGCTTCGTCAAGAACACGGCCAATGTCAGCGGCATGCGGCGCAGGGCGGTGGGACGCATCGCCTCGAATGACATCGCGACCTGGCCCGACCCGCAACTGGTTCTGGCGCCGGACACGTTGGATGACCGCTGGGCCAAGGGCATCCGCCGCACCAGCTTCTACGGCCTTTCCGCGTTCGCCTACGAATCGATGTACCTTGGTTTCCTCTGGGTCTTGCGGGCCGATGACGATTCAGAAGGCTACTTCGACGGAACGGTCCATCTCGAACTGGTCACCAGCCGTGACGGGATGCGCTGGTTTCGCGAACAGGGCGAACGTCCCCCGATTCTGGAACTGGGCGAGGACGGCACGTGGGACGACGGCATGCACTACACACCGCAGCACCCGCTGGTGGTCGATGGCAAGCTATGGCTCTACTACGGCGGCTTTGACTGCACCCACGCCGCCCCACCGCCCTGGCACGGCTCGATCGGACTGGCAACGCTGCGCAAGGATGGTTTCGCCTCCCTTGACGCAGGCGCCAAGACGGGCACGATCCTGACCAAGAGGCTCTCCAGGGCAGCCGGGCCGTTGCGGGTCAACTATCGTGCCGCGCCAGGCGGTTCGCTGCGGGTGGAAGTGCTTGACGCAAACGGCAAGGTCATCCCCGGTTACGGCCGGGATGACTGCAAAGCATTGACCGGCGACAGCCTCGACCAGGCCGTGACCTGGGCCAAACGTGACAAGCTGCCCGCAGGCAGCCTGCTGATTCGCTTGCGATTTGTCATGGAAAACGCGTCTGTGTTTTCCTTCGCGGCCGGAGGGCAACTCAAGGTCATCGAGGAACCGCCGGGGCCGATGCTGGCCGCACTCTACACGTTCGAGAACGGGTGGGCCGACTCGCTCGAGGAAGACGGGGCCCAACGGGCAGTCGCGCACGGCGAGATTCGAATCAAAGCGGATAAGGAACTCGCGGCATTTGGCTCCTGCGGCGCTCCTATCGGGTCGCAATACTCGCCGCTCAACACCATCGAGATCAAAGGCACCGGTGAGTTGGGCAACCGGTTCACGCTGGCGCTGATGGCCCGCAACAAGGAGAACCGCTTCGCCCGGTTGTTCAGTTCGACTGACGACCACGGCCCCGTGAAAACGACCGAACTGGTGTTCGACTGCGATCCCAGAGGCTGGGTCGTTCCGGGTCTGCGGCTGATCTGCAAGGGTATTTCGGTCGAGTCCAAGCCGCTGAGCTTCGCGGACGGCAAGTATCATCATCTCGCGGCCACCTATGATGACGGCCAAGTAACCCTCTATCTGGACGGCGCCTCGGTCGGCACAGGCCGCGTGCCGCCCGGAGAGCCGGTGTCGATGGTTCGCAACCTGTTCGTGGGCGAGGATGCAGATCACGGTCGCGAAGAGCAGCTTCGCGGCAGCGTGGATGACGTCCTTGTGCTCGGGCGAGCGCTCAGCGCCGCAGAGATGAAGGCGATCAGTCTGACAGGCGCCGAGAGGGTCCTGCGAAGGAAGGAGATTCTGGGCGCGTGCGCTGAGGACCCAAGCGGCGGCGCCGGATGAAGCCAATCGGGAATCAGTACCTTCCACAGGAGCGCAGCAGCCGAGCTGAAATCGGCCGCGGCGGCGAAGCTATGGCTGTCTGCTTTTCCGATGGTCCGGGCGATGGGGCCGCAAGATCGAGAAGCACATACTTCTTTATTACTACCCACCTCCACGATGATCGCATCAGGAGGCCGTCGGCGCTCTGCTCGATTGTCGAGCCAGCTCGTGCCGCGTCCACCTCAATGCTTCGTTGTGCTCGGCCAGCCCGCTTCCCGGCGGGCAGCCGCAAGCCTGGAGAATCACGCCGTCCAAGCTACTCGCACACAGGCGAGGCAGAACGTATTCCGCATAATGCTCCCGGTACCGGGCGCGATACGGGTCGCCGCGGGCAACGTCGTTGGTGTCCACGAAGAGAGTCATCCGGTTGCGGGCCCTGTTAAACGGGCAATCCTCCTCGGTCGTGGCCGGCAGCGGGAACTCGCCGGGGCCGGCATGCACCTGGATCGAGGCCGCGCCCGTGATGCTCATCAGGTTGTCCAGGTTGTGCCGGTAGTCGCCGCAAGAGTGAATGTGCAGGCGGCCGAAAGCCTCGCCGATTCGACAATTGTAGGGCAGGGCAAATTCGCGATACATCTCGGGGCTGAGCATGATCAGCGGCGTGTCGTCGGCCATGACAAGGCCGATGTTCTCGGAGATGCACGGGAAATTGGCCCCTGGAAAGCCCGGGTGCTCGGTCCTGCGCAGGACCTCCTGCATGAACTCGATCCAGTAGTCGGTGATCAAACCGCAGAGGTGGTGCACCGCCTTGGGATCAGTGTAGCAGGCAGCAAGGAGTTCCTGCGGCTCGACGATCTGGGCGGCGGTGCTGAACGGGGACTGGATGTCGAGCGTCCACATCGGGACGTCGGTGCCCAGCCGTCGCTGGGCGTAATCGAGCCATTCGAAATGCCGCCGGATCATCGGCGACTGCCCCACCGGCTGCGGCCTGAGGTGCCACACGCCAGAGATATCGGCCAGCGCGTGCCGGGCCCAGGGGCTCTGGTCGGGCATGAACACGACTTCGCAGCCGAACGCCTCGGGGACCATTACCACGCTGCAGTAGCCGAGGATGACCGGAGGCCAGTCATTGTCCGTGGCCGCGAGGTTGTTTGCCCAGTTCACCACGTGCGCGAGCCGCAAGTCGAGATCGGCGACGGTTTCCTGCGTCGTCAGCAGCGACTCGTACACGCCGGGCTCGACGATGGGAACCTCGGCGCCCGGCCGTCGGGCGTAGGCATCCGCGAGCCTTCGACAAGCAAGCGAGATTCGATCGGATTTCGGATCGAACTTCAGCAGCCCCATGGATTGACCTCGTCCTTGCGCGGGCACGGCGTGCCCTTCTCGGTTTCCGATCCGCGTGTCAGCCCCCCAAGCGAGGGGCATGCGTGATTGAGCCTGGGCCATCCCTCAACAGGCAGATTACACCGTTTCGTCGCGGGCTTGGCTACGAGCCAGGCCGGCTCCTGCCCCTCACGCAACTCTCAAAAACACCTTGTTTTCGCCGTAAGCCCTGTTTTGCCAGTCGGTTACGAAGTTATCCACAATGGGTTCGTTTCGTAAAACGACCGGTCAGCCATTCGCTCCCGGTTCTGGTCTTGGGCGAACCCAGCGGGCGGTCTGCGCGCAGCGCCTCCGCCCGTCCCATCGCGGTCATAACGCGGCAGGGCGCCCCGAAGAACAGGGGAATGGGCGAACAGGCGGGCTGGAGGGAGACGCGAGCATTGGAAGCGACCAGCCGAGAAGAGAAGGGAGCAGGCAATGAGGCCTGCTCCCTTTTCGATCAAGCACCAGGGGGATTGCGCTATTGCCCCTGGACCGTAATCACGAGCGGGGCGCTCATGCCCAACTCCAGCTCTTCGCCTTCCGCGGTGAAAGCGGTTGCTTCGGTGACACCGAGCGTGTAGGTGCCCGGCGTTCCTGACACCTGCAAGGTCAGCGTGACAACCGACAGTTGACCGGCCGGGAGCGGGATCTTGAGCAGGCCGCTGAGCGCGCCGGTGGTGGTGAACACATCACCGGCTGGCACGTTCACGGCCCCGGCCAGGGCGCTGAGCGGATCGCTCAGCCCCAGGACATCGCCTGAGACCGGCCCGGTGATTTGCAGGAGGCTACGGCCGCTCTCAAGGCAGACACCCGGCGGCGCCGGAATCTGGCCCGCCCACTGCTGCCAGGTCGGCAGGTCGGGGAAGGCGACGTACCACTC
>CAZPIO010000191.1:0-11441 GCA_964586235.1 uncultured Planctomycetales bacterium | reverse complement strand
GCCGTCTCTGAAATCTCGAATCCTCAAATCTCAGATCCTCTGACCCCTGCTCACCCCGCCGAAGCGGAGCGACGGCCGGAACCCCAACCCCTGAACCCTGAACCCTGCTCGCCACGCCGTAGCCCGGCGAAGGCGGGAACCCTGAACCCCCGCCCCGCGTCCCTCGCCCCTCGCGAAGCCCCAAAGGGCTCCGCGCCGAACAAACCCAACAAGAACCTGGAGAACTCCAACCCCAGTGACGACCCAGCACCGTCCGGCCTTGACTCAGCCCTCAGCCTTCCGCCTTCATCCTTCTCTTCTCTCGCCCCTCGCGAAGCCCCGAAGGGCTCCGCGCCAAACGAACCCACCGCCCGCCCCCCGAAACCCGCCGGCCAGGAGGTCCGGCCACCTGCCGTACCTGTACGCAAGTGGCCTGAAGTAGTATAAACCCGTTAAATAAGGTATAAAACAGGTGCTATTTCGCCTGTCCAGCGCCCACCCCGCGCGCCCGCCGTTCCCTGCACCTGGTACGACCCGGCCGGCAAGGTCCTCGCCCCGCCCGACTTCGGCATAAACGACCCGAACTTCGCTGACTCCACTGGTTCGCACAGGCGCCAGAGGCCTATACTCCGTCAGGTCAACTACACAAAGTGAGGTGCAATCGTGCCCGTGACACTGGGAGCGCCGGCCGAACACGGCTTCGATGAACCCTTGGGGCTCATGTCCGACTGCCATCGGCGGATCGAGCATTTTCTGGGTATTCTCGTCAAGGTCAGCGAGGATCGCCGTGGCGGAGCCTTGACCGACGAACAACGCCGGGCCGTCGAGGCGTCACTGAAGTACTTCGACACGGCCGCCCCCTGGCATACCGACGACGAAGAGCGATCGCTCTTTCCACGGCTTCGCGGGCTGAACCCGGCCGGAGCACCAGACGCAATCCGGAGCCTTGCCGAACTCGAGGCCGACCACGCTGCCGCCGGCCTCCTGCACGGCCAGGTGCGGAACTGGTTCCGCAAGTGGCTGGAACTGGGGACCCTGGCCAGCCCCGAGCAACGAGAAGTGGAGCACGCCCTGCGTGCGTTGCAGGAGATCTACCGGCGACACATCGACGTGGAGGACCGGGTGATCTTCCCGCTGGCCGGCGAAGTCCTGAGCCGTGATCAGCTTGCCCAACTCGGCGCAGAGATGGCGGAACGCCGCGGGCTGTCCCCGGCCACGGCCTGGAGCGCAGATCCACTTGCACCGTCGTGAACGCCCGCGGATACCTTCGAGAGGCGTCATGGCGGGTCTTTCCCGCTCGGCTCACGATGCCTGCGAGACGCGAATGCTCAATGGCACGAGTTCATCCCGCGGCCCTGCGGGCTGCTCCGCCTGCAAGGACGGCCGCGCGGCCGCATTCAGATCCGCCACCAGATCGGCGATCGAGACACCATGCATCCTGCACGCCTGCTCGAGACTTACCTGTCTGGCCAGCGTCCGACGAAACACGGCATGCTTGATCGCCGAGAAGCCATGATCGATGAAAACGCGTTCCGTCTGCGGATACCAGTCCAGCACGTCGGCGACGCGATGTGAGGGCTCGATGGCCGCGGGCCGTTCGCCGATCATGCGCTCCTCGGCCATCTCGCGCTTGCCGCGCGCCATGAGCCGAATCAGGCCGATGCCCCACCATGCCAGGCCGGCCACCTCCAGCGAGCCGCTCAGGCCGATGATCGCGTAAGGCCCGGGATGCCAGTCGGTCAGTGTCTGCGTGCTCACCCGCAGGAAGCAGCCGATGTTGACGAGCGCGAACGGCACCCATAATCGCGGCAGCGTGCGCGGGTCAATGCCGTTCAGCGTGGGCACAACCTTCGACGCGATGCCCATGATCATCATCGAGATGAACCCCACGGTGATCGCATGGCGAATCGCCCCGTAGTAGGCATGGCTGAACGGGATGCCGCTCGCCGCCCGGTAGGCTGGCAGCAGGAGCAGCATGGCCAAAGACACCGCAAGCCACCCATACGCGGTGCGGATAAACTTCGCTGACCGGTCGAGGCGCGCCTCGGGTGTCGGAAAGCGCCGCCACAGCCGCCACGGCCACACCACCATCGCCACGCCCGCAGCGAGCAGAATCCAACTCACCCACATGACGGCCGCCAGCGCGTGGTTGCCTGTCCATCGGCGAGCGATGAAGAGGGCAATCTCGGCGACGACGGCCATGTTCAGCATCGCCAGACCCGTCCATGCCCGCCGCGGCGCGATGGCCGGCAGGTCGAACAACCCCGGCAGCAGGCGAAGTGAGACACCCAGTATCATCATCAACGCCAGGCCGTGTACCTGCATGTCGCGAAGCGGAGCTTGGTAGGCTGAGACGTACCACACGAGTTCCATGAACGACCTCGCGGCCATCGTGTGATACGTATGCCAGAGCGTCATCGCGCTCATGGCGATGAACCAGCCGACAGCGGCGAACGCGAATCCGACGTAGGGATCAAACGGCTTTCCGCTTCGTGCGTAGGTGAACAGCAGTTGAATCGCGAAAATGACGATCGCCAGGATCTGCAGCAGATTCCCGATGACCGCCGCAGGCACCGCATTCGACCATGACTCCGTCAGCGCCATCGCCGTGACCTGCATGCACAGTCCGGCCAGCATCAGGATAAATGCGGCCGCCGCCCAGCGCGGCCCGGCCAGCGGCGTGTGCCACATCCGCGGGAATGCCTGGTATGCAAATCCCATGATGAACAGCCCGACCCAGCCGAAGATCTGCGCGTGCCCGTGAGCGTTCACCTGAAACAGTGAAACCGAGAAAAACGCGTGATTGATGCCGATTCGCCAGAGCAGCCACGCGCCCCAGGTCGCGCCTACGGTGAGCACCACGGCAATCCCGGCCGTGAAGAACCGTCGGTAGATTGCATCAGCCACGCCCGGCCCGGCCGGCGAAGCATCGACTTCAGCGGTACCGGCTGCAGACGCGGCCTCGCGAAGCTCCGTGAGCAGCCGATGCTCGTCGACCCCGTGCGTGCGAGCGAAAAACCCGATCGGCTCGACCGGCCCCAGGCGACCGCCGCACCCGTTCAGACCGTAGCGGTCGAAGACCGATCGCGCCTGCGGATATCGCTTCAGCAGGTCGGGGATCATCGTGCTGGCATTGATCTGCGTATCGACGCCGTGGAGGGCATCGTCAGCGCTCCGAATCATGAGGGCTGCTCTCCTGCATTCGCTGACCCCGTCTCTCACCTGGTATGCGCGTCGCACAACGGCCGGCTCCTGCTCGGGTCGGCCAGCATCTCGGCGATGGTCGTCTCGGAAAACCCGTGCTCGACCATTTCCATCGCGTCGTCCAGCCGCCGGTGAAGGGGGCACAACTGCTTGCCGTGTGACTTGAGCCCCAGCGGGCAGGTGTGAATGCGACGGATCGGATCGACCATATTGACCACGTCCAGCACGGTGATCTCGTCTGGATCACGCCCCAAGGTGAACCCGCCGTGAATGCCGCGCTGCGAAACAACTAGATCGGCCCGGCTCAGGGCCTGCAGCACCTTCGAAAGGTAACCCGCGGGAACGCGCGTCGTCTCGGCAATCTGCTGCGTGGTCAGAGGCTGGTCCTTCTTCTGCGCCAGACAAACGACGGCTCTCAGGGCGTATTCGGCAGTGCGTGAGATCACGGCTGTCTCCTTCCTGTCCAGGCGCCCCGATCACCTGCTCAGGCCATCTTCGGGCACGTCGGGCAAATAATCGGACATCTGGATGTTGACATCCAATTTTACGGCGCCTATGGTGAAGAGTCAACAGGAGATCCGGGCACGAATGCCCAGGTATTGCCGGATTGCGAGCTGCCGCACCACAGGCAATCCGTTCCCCGGCAAAACCGGCGCCGGGCTGCTCGCGTGGCTTAAAAGTGAGACGGCCGTGGCGAACTCGACTACCGGCGCTCGCATTCGGGCGGTTGCGGGCCGCCCCGTCGGAGACAATGACGTCGCCGAGTCCGGCCGTCCCGCGGGTGATGGTGAACACGAACATGACTCACAGGAATGAAAGGAATCCGCACATGCAGACACTCAAACTGGATCAGGACAGCACCGTAGCCGAGTGGGTGGTCGATCAGCCGCGCCGCTCGCGAGTTTTCGAAGAGCTCGGGATCGACTACTGCTGTGGCGGCGGGAAGCCGCTGGCCGAAGCCTGTCGCGACAAGGGACTCGTCACGGAAACGGTGATCGAGAGTCTTCTTCGCCAACCCGCCGGCGAGGACCAGTGCAACTGGGCCGACGCGTCCTTGACCGAGCTGGCCAACCATATCGAGGCCACCCACCACGCGTACCTGCGGTCCGAGATACCTCATTTGTCCGGGTTGACCGCCAAGGTCGCCGAGGTGCACGGGCCTCGACACGCCGAGTTGGCGGACGTGGTCAACGTCTTTGCCGGCCTGACCGCCGAGCTCGAAGCCCACATGATGAAGGAAGAGCAGATCCTGTTCCCGCTGATCCGAGAACTGGAACGCGCCGCCGCCCGGCCGACGTTCCACTGCGGCAGCATCGCCAACCCGATCCGCGTGATGGAGTACGAGCACGACCAGGCGGGTGACGCGCTGGCCCGTCTGCGTCAACTCACGAACGGCTACGCGTGTCCGCCCGATGCGTGCAACTCGTGGCGGGCGATGTGCGATGGTCTTCGCCGGTTCGAGGCCGACCTGCACGAGCACATTCACAAGGAGAACAATATCCTGTTCCCCCGTGCGATGCAGCTTGAGGGCAGCCTGGGCTGAGGCACTGCGGCCGCCGACTTACGGGCCCAGTGCTTCGGCAAAAAGCTGGGCAACGATCTCGTTGCCTTTCTCGCTCAGGTGGTTGCAGTTGACGAAGTTCGAATCGTCGGACTGAAGAAGGTCATCAGCCGAGGCGATGTCGACAACAATCGCCCCTTTATTCACGGCGGCCTGCCGGATACGCTCATTCAGGAGCGATACATAGCCATTGGCGTTTTGAGCCTGAGACGGCAATATCACGTGCAGAGCCAGGGGCTCGCAAGGGGCCGTCGCTTCGCGCAGCGAGAAGTAGGTTGCGACGTAAACCGTGAGATCGGCCATCTGTCCCTCGGTGATGACGGTCTCGATGTTCGTCTGAACGCGGTCGAGGGTCTCAACCAGTTGCCCGGAATAGGGGTAGCCTGACGCGGTCGGCGAGAACAGCAGCAGACCATCGACTTCCCCAATAAGCTCGATGATGTCCCCGCCGCCCTCCCAGTACAGTAGAGTGTGGGCGTTCGGGTAGATCCTCCACTCTATGAGTTGACGCAGCCGATCCAGGCCTTCGCCCGTCGTTTCGCCGCCTCGACCCTGGTTGGCGATGATTCCCGGCGGCTGTTCCAACAGCTCGGAAAGGATCTCCGGATAGCTGCGGCCCGACCCCCCGGATGTCCCTGAATCACCAAACGCGAGATAAAGCACGTCGGGGTCGGGTATCAGTATGTGGTTGTCGCCACAGCCGATCACCGACCAGATCAAAGCTGGCAAGAGCCCCGCACGAACGCTGCGATACGCTGCAGCGCAGAAACTCCCAATGCGGTCCCGCCTTACCTTCGCCGCAGCGAACCCGGCGGGGCGGCCAACCTGCTCCGTTGGGTCGGGAGTCATGCCCATGCCAACAATGTTACGCAGACACGCTTGAGTCGCCAAGACTCGGGGACAAGCCGATCCGCCACGAATAGTACCTGTATTCAGCGAGACGCTTGTATGCCGCTGATGTACACCGGCTCTTGACGTCCTTGCAGTTCTGCATTTACTGTTGTGCCATGCACGTCCGAACGACTCTCGTCCCGATTGCCGCGGGTCTCGCACTCTCCGCGGTGACCGCGGCGAGACTGCTGGCCCAGCCCGCGCCGGTCGCCCACTGGCCGCTCACTGCCGACGCCCGTGACAGTACCGGCCGGGGCCACGACGGCATTGCCCACAACATTACTTGGAGCGCTGACGGCTCCGCCGAATTCAACGGCCGCGACGGCTTCATCGAGATCCCCGATCATCCGGACCTCGCGCCCGGAAAGGGCCCCTTCACGCTCGCCGTCTGGGTCTACACCGAAAAAGACCTCGACGATGCCATCGGCGATATCGCCGGCAGGTTCGATCCTGCGACCCGCAAGGGCTTCACGCTGAGCATCATGAACTACCCGGGTGTCACCGCCGGCCAGCCCAACTGGCGCAACCTTGCATTCGGTATCGACGATGCGAAGATCACCGAACCCTGGACGGACCGCAGCCGACCCGGCAATTGCAGGATGCTCTGGGCTTTCTGTGTCTGGCGCAACGACCTTTACGCCGCCACGTTCGAGCTTGGCGCCGACCAGGCGGGTCACGTCTACCGCTATGCTGGCGGCACGAAATGGGAGGACTGCGGCTCGCCCGACAAGGCCAACGCAGTCACAACGCTCGCCGTTTTCGACAACCGACTCTACGCCGGCACGGCCTGTTACGACTCCGTCGGTTCGTCGCTGCCCGCCTCGCCGAACAGGAATCCTGGTGGCAAGGTCTATCGGTACGACGGTCCCGCAAAGTGGACGTACTGCGGCCAACTCGAGAACCCTCAGACCGGCACGGCTGACACCGTCCACAGCCTGGCCGTCTACCGCGGCAAGCTCTATGCCTCCAGCATGTACACCGCCGGCAAGGGGCTTTACGAGTACCAGGGCGGGACCGATTGGAGATACATGGGCAACCCAGGCTGCCGCGTGAACATTCTGGGTCTCTACAACGGCGACCTCTACACGACCTCCTACGACTCCCCCGGCCGGGTCGCCCGCTGGAATCCCGCCCGCGGCTGGCAGAACCTTGGCGCCCCGCCCGAGACGAGCCAGACCTACGGATTCATGCCGTACGAAGGCCGGCTTATGCTCGCTACTTGGCCAAGGGCGACTGTCTACTGCCTCGACAAGCGTGACCAATGGGCTTACCAGGGCCGGCTTGGCGAGGAGAACGAGACGATGGCCATGGTCGTCTACAACGGCAAACTGTACGCCGGCTCGCTGCCGCTGGCCAAGGTCTACCGCTACGACGGCGGCACGACGTGGACCGACGTCGGCCGGCTCGATTTCACGCCCGACATCCGTTATCGACGCGTCTGGTCGATGGCAGTCTTCAAGGGCAAGCTCTTTGCCGGCACGATGCCCTCCGGTCATGTCTGGTCCTTCGAAGCCGGCCGCAACGTCACCTGCGATCACGAGTTGCCCCCCGGCTGGCACCATGTCGCCGCCGTGCGCGATGACAACCAGCTTCGTCTCCACGTCGATGGCCTTCCCGTCTCTCGCTCCGAGCTCCTCGGGCCCGAAGATTTCGACCTCAGCAACGGCTCGCCCTTGCGGATCGGCGTCGGTTCGCACGACCACTTCCGTGGCCGCCTGGCCGACATCGGCTTCTACCGCGCCGCCCTGCCGGAGCAGATCATCGCCGCCCTGGCGCGCCGGCGCCCCGCAACAACCACCCGCCCGTAACCCAGGTACCTGCTGAAAACGTCATCCGTTCTGCGGACGACCGTAGCCGGCCATTCTGAACCTCGGAGAAATCGCCGTTGGCAGCGAGGTTGACCGGTTCCGCAGCCCACGAGACCCGCGAGCCGGCAAGCCCGATCCCGACGGCAAACAGCACCAACCTGAAGGATCGCAGGGACGCCACCTGAACGTCGCGCGTGAGATCAACCCGCTTGGTTCGCCCCTGCAGCAAAATGATGGGTAGCTCTTGCCCGATTCCCTCTCGGGCCATATTGCACACATTGCATCATCGCGACATCTCTGCTGTGTCGGACTCTTCCGCAAACGTCGCGGCTGTGGGACGGGGTCAACCTGTGGTACTATCACCCGGGCAATGATGCGCCAACACCGGAAGGTAGCCAATGATAAGGATACTGGGTCCACTGATAGCTGTGGCGGGAGCCTCGGCCGGCGCCGTTGAGTTTCGCTGGGATACGGCCGTTCTGCGGCTTGATGACACCGCTCGTGTCGTTGCCCTCGAGGATACTGCCACCGGCCGGAACTACGCCCTGCCGGGCGATCCTTTCTGCCGGATCCAGTCCGACTCGGCCGTCCTTGTTCCCAACTCCGTACACAGAGACGGCGACCGGGTCACATTCGGCTTTCCTGGTGGGGCGAGTCTGGCGTATCGCGTTGCGCCGGGGCACGGGTTCTCCATCTGGACCCTGGCGGCGATCGAAGGCATCGATCCGGCGCGCATCCTTGCCGTCGATCTCGTGAACCTGAACCTGGGCGGCCTGCGCACTGTCGGCTCACAGATCAACGCGTACTACGATGACAGCTTTGTCGCCGCAGTGATGGCCACACAGGTCAACGTGCGTGCCTATCCCGAAAAACGCGCGGATGGCAAGGGTTTCATGCTTTGCGCCCAGGTCTTGCGGCAGCATGGCCTGATGCCGGCCGGCTTCGGCATCGTCGCCGGCCCGCGGAAGCCCTTCGAATCGGTCCTGGATGCGTTCGAGAAGGCGGCGGGACTGCCCAATCCGCATCCCGGCGGCACCTGGGGCAAACGCTCGCCGTGGACGCAGCGGAGCTACCTGTTCATCACCGGCTTCGGTGAGAAGGACACGGACGAGGTGATCGCGTGGGCCAGACGCGGCGGATTCCACATGATCCTGATTCTGGGTGACAGTTGGGCCCGCACCCATGGTCACTACGAGATCAATCGCGAGTTTTTCCCGGACGGTCTTCCCTCGCTCCAGCGGACGGTAGGCAAGCTCCGTGATGCGGGTTTCCGTGTGGGGCTGCATTTACTCGGCGCGGCCGTCTATCTGAACGATCCCTACGTGACACCCACACCCGACCCGCGGCTCTTCAAGGACGCCCGAACGGAGTTGACCGCGGACATCGACGATAAGGCGGAGTTGCTTCCCACGGCGACCTTGCCAGAGGGCTTTCCGGCAGAGGATGGTGGCTACACGGGAAACGGCACATTCATTCAGATCGGCGACGAGCTGATCCAGTACGGCGAGCTTCGCACACAACCAACGCATGGCCTGGCCCGCTGCCGGCGAGGGGCCTGCGGCACGAAGGCGGCGGCCCATCGAAAGGGCGACAAGGTCGAGCATCTCCTGCGTTCCTATGGGTATTTCCTCTTCGATCTGGACAGCACGCTTGCAGAAGAGGTCGTCAACAACGTCTGCAGAGTGGCCAACGCCGTTGATGCCGACATGCTCTACTTTGACGGCTCAGAGCGGCTGCAGGGCGATCACTGGTATTACAACGCCAGGCTGCAGGATATGTATTACCGGCGGCTGTCCAACAAGAACGCCCTCCTGCAGGGGTCGAGTTACAGCCACTACTCGTGGCACCTGATCTCGCGGATGGCTTCGGCCGACGGCCACGGGGATCTCAAAGGGTATCTCGACAAGCGATTGAGTTGGCTGGCCGACTACGAACAGAACCTGATGCCGCTGGATATCGGCTGGCACTACGTGTACGACCCGCAAGTCACGGCGGACCAGTTCGAGTACGTCCTCCAGAAATGCCTCGGATTCGGCGCATCCATTTCAGTGCAGACCAACCCCCGGCAGCTTGCGGGCCATCCGGAGATGGGCACGATTTTCGATCTTGTGAATGCCTACGAGAAGCTTCGCTTGTCCGGCAGGGTACCCGAGGCGATTCGGAACCTCCTGCGACAGCCGGGTCGCGAATACCGCCTGCGGCCAGGTCCGCCGCGCCTCCGACGCGTCGTGTTCGGGCCGTGGCAGGAGGTCCGGGAACTCGACGGCAAGCAGAACGTCTGGCTCGTCGAGCCCGCGGCGAGCGGTGCCGGACTCGGCGTGCAGATCCGCTGCGGACCGCTGGTTCGACCCGGCAAGGCATACGAGTCACCGGCGGCAGTCGTCCTCGAAACCTTTGACGATCTTGATCCCTATGCGGAAACGGCCTCCGCCAGGCAGGGCGTGACTCATCAACTCACCTCGGTGGGCGATGAGCCGGCGCAAGGTCCCAGATGCGGGAAGTACACCGCCACAAGCACGCTCGCCGATGCGGGCGGCTGGTGCGTCGTCGGCAAGCGATTCGATCCGCCGCTCGATTTGTCCCGGCACAAGGCCGTCGGTCTCTGGCTTCGCGGTGACGGCAATGGCGGGGCCTTCAAGCTGCAGTTGCGCGATAAGGTCCATGCCACCGATTACTATATCCAAAACGACTTCCGCGAATGGCGGTATTTCCAGCTCCCGCGACCCACGAAACCCCAGCCGCAACCCATTGACTACCGCAAGGTCGAGCAGTTGATGTTCTACTACAACGGTCTGCCGGCCGGCGCCACGGTGACATGCTGGATCGATGGCGTGAAGGCCCTGGCGGAATTGGATGAGGCCAGGCTTGTAAGTCCGGCATTGCAGGCCGGCACGCAGCGGATCGAGTTCCCCGCGACCCTGCGCGAAGGAGAACGGCTGGTCTTCTTCCCGAACGAGCAGCCGGAGATTATCCCGGCACGAGCCGGTGAGCGGCGAAAGCTCCCGGTGGCGGAAACGGTCCGGATGAACGCGAGCCAGGCCGTGACCCTGCAGGCTGTCGAACCCCTGACGAGCCGCGTGGAGGTACGACTTGTTCAGGACTGTCCGGAGGAACTCCCTTTGCCGGAGTAAACCTGACCGGATCTCCTGGAGAATCCCCGCGGCAATCGACACCCCGCATGCGGTACGCCGCGAGGCAGAGTCCACGACGCCTCGGGCCGCACAGACCTCGTGACGAGCTGGCACGATGCAACGTGGGCCTTCCGCTGGCCGTCCACTTCCTTGGCTGCTCGGCAGGTCATTCAGGTCCCTGCCACGCTCGGCTGCGCGGGAGATCGCCGCGTCAAAACTCGACTTGCTGCTCAAATCACCCAGGGCGCCCGCATGGGCCGTGAACGGAAACCGTTCGCGTCGGCGTCGGCGAACTCCTTCCTGGCGGGATCGTATTTCATGTCCCGCTTGAGCCACATGCAGATGTTCGCGGCGTGCACCGTGGACATCGAATGGAACATGACCTCGGCATTGGCCACGGTGGGCTTTCGCGACCGCACGCAATCGAGGAAGTTCCGCGCGTGGTTCATCGGCCGGCCCGTCCGCTCCATGTAATCCTTCACGATCTTGTCGAAGTCCCCAAGCATTGCCGGATTGGACACCTCCGGCTTCTTGTACCCGTCAGCGGAAGAGACCCATCCTTCGGGCCCCTCGAACCGCATGCCGCACGAGCCCTTCCACCACCCCTCGCGGTGCAGGATCATCTTCGCGCCGTTGGCGAACTTCGTGACCATACCGTCCCCGGTCGGGTTCTTCACGTATTGATACTCAACCGGCGAGGTGTCGAGCAGGTTGAGACCGGCCTGAGCCTGGGCAAAAGTGTGGGCGCCCCACTCGCCGATGCAACTGGTGTGGAAGTCGTAATGACCACGCCAGCCGCCGCGGACATATGACGAGTTGAACGGCCGCCACGGACAAGGCCCCAGCCACAGATCCCAGTCGACCTCC
>CAZPIO010000190.1:0-11534 GCA_964586235.1 uncultured Planctomycetales bacterium | reverse complement strand
ATGGTGATGCCGCGCTCCTTCTCCAGCTCCATGTGGTCCATGGTGGCCCCGTCGGCCCCGTCCTTGACGTCGCCCATTTTGTGGATGCGGCCGCAGTAGTAGAGGATCCGCTCGCTGAGCGTCGTCTTGCCCGAGTCGATGTGAGCGGAGATCCCGATATTCCTGAGTCTGGCCAACCGATACATGCTGTGTTGTTTCCCGTCTGTCCCTTAGGGTGCCTGTCGTGTCGTCTCCGTCGTGCCGGTGTAGTCGTTCATTTCTTCTCTGGTGACATGCCCGGCGACGGACGGGCATTTCACCACGTCAATGTTGAGCCTTCCCGAGGGCTCTGTTGGTTTCCTGTCAAAAGGGGGAATCTCGACCGGCGGCCTGAGTCGGCCGCGGTCATGAGCGGTCGATCAGGCGGGCCTGAGTTCGAGAATCACCCTCACGGTGTACTCGATCATGGCATCACCTCTGTCTGCCTTCCTCTGTCGGGTCGTCCGATCCCGAGGGTGGGCAAATTTGCACAGACTCATAAGTATACCCCGAGTATTAACAGGGCTCAAGGGGTTTCCGCCCCGAAAAAGCCCACCAAGCGTGTCGACCTTCGTTCGTGTCCGCAGTCCCGCGGATTATGGGACGTATCTGCTTGACTGATAAGGATTAACGTCTCGCCTAGTCGCAACGCATCGCCGGTTGTCGCATTTCACGGTTGTCGGCAATGAGCCGCTCAATCACCGTAAGCCGACCGGCAACAGAGCTTTGAACGACCCTCGGGCGATTCAGGCCGTTCACAAGATTAAGCCGGGCAATCTTCGCGATCTGTCATACCAGATTGCTCATGATATAATCATGTCAGAGGTCAGCGTTATGCCACTGGTGATCCCGGATGAGACCCTGCGTGCTGCCGGCATGGATGAGCGGGAGGCGAAAGTGGAGATCGCCTGCCGTTTGTTTGACGCGGGCAAGCTCACTATCGGACACGCTTCGCGCCTCGCCGGCCTGACGGAAGCAGAATTCGAAGTGCAACTCCAGCTTCGTGAAATCCCTCGATATCGATACACGGAAGAAATGCTCCAACATGATGTCGAAGTCCTCAAGAAGCTCGGACGGTGGTGAGTGCCGGTTCTAGTTGTCAGCGATTCCTCTCCGATTCGTGCTCTCCATTGTGACTGAATTGAGGTTCTTCGTGTCCCCGACCCTGCGCCAACGCCTGGCGCAGCTTGCAGGCGAGTGACGTGGCCGCATCCTGGCGACGGTCCTGAGCGAAAACACGGCGTGGAGCGGTCCATCCTGCGGCGAAGACGTCCCGAAAGGGTTCGAGGTCTGCTGGAGCTGCAACGCGCCGCATCCCGACGGACCGTGCGACGAAGGAACTGCATAGACGGCCTGGGACAGGTCGATTCCTAACCGCAGCCGTTCGTGGTCAAGGTTCGGTCGGTCGCAGTTCGCCCGGCCGGTGGAACTCGATCTCCCACTCGGAAACGCCGGCGAAGAACAGGCGGGCGACCTTGCCGGCCAGCTTGTCGGTCTCGTGTTTGCTGGCATCCAGCCCCACGACCTGGGGATACCAGAGCTTGTGCCCCAGCGCCGACTTGTCCAGGATCTTGCGGGCCGGGCTCCAGCCGGCCGGGTTGCCGATGTCCGGGTTGAAGCTGACGTAGATGCCCTCGGGGTTCCAGTCGCTGTCCAGCGCCCGGTTAAGAAGCATTACCCATATACTAAGGTAGTGATTCCAGTGAACGCTGGGTCCCCAGAAGGCGTCGGCGTCCTTGCGGTGCCAGTCGCCGGGAAAGATGGGCGACACGTGTCCGCCCAGGCCCGGCTCTGCCCACTTGCCCTGGTACCACTTCCACACCCTGGCGATCGGCCGGTCCCGGTCGGCGAAGCGCATCCGGGCGACGGACACTCCCTGTTCGGCCTTGTCGCGGTTGTAGGTGCTGATGAAGAAGTAGATGTACTCGCGTTGGTGATCGACGTTGACGCAGAAGTCGCCGTTGCCGCCCGTGAAGTACTTGTTGGGCGTGTCGCACGCCAGCGAATCCGCCGGCGCTTCGAGGATCAGGCCGAGGTCCTTGAAATGCAGGCCGTTGTCCTCCGAAACCATGGTCCCGATGCGCGGCGCCGTCAGATTCGGCTTCCCGCAGGAGGGGTGAGGCTCATTGTGGTACCACATGTACAACTTGCCGTCGGGAGCCTTGTACGTCGCTTCCGCCCATCGCGAACCCTGCTGCGAGTGCGACCATGCCTCCTCGTTGTCATAGCTGGTCCTGACCGACGGCACCGACAGATTGAACAGGTCAGGGCCCTGGCTGCGCCATGCGTGGCCCATCGAGAAGAACATGTAGAGCGTTCCCCCGTCCCAGTGGCTCGGGCTGTTGCAGTCAACGTGCCCGCGCTCCTGGGGGTTCTCTTTGCTCGGCACGCCGGGGAATCGAAACGCGGGAGCCGGCCGCACCGTTACCTCGGGCAGGCCCCGCGGGGCCTGACAGCCGGCCAGGACCATCGAAAGCGTGCTCAGAAGACCGAATGCCGGCAGCAGTGAAAGTGAACAGGAATGTCGCATCTGATGATCGCTCCTCGAAATGACAGGCTATCGCTCACGCGGCGATTGATTTCTGGTGTTAAAAGCAGCGAGATCCTACGAGAAGCGGCCCGTGCTGTACAGTGTGCCGGCGTTGTCGCGGACACCTTGCCAGTCGACCGCCGGGCTATACAATATACGTGTCCGGAACGCTTCTCATTCCGAGGATGCCAGAGGCATGTCTGACGCAGATTCTTCTGAGGCCACGCAGATCGTCAACGCGATCGCCGCCGGCGACCGTTCGGCCGCCGATCGTCTCTTTGCTGTGGTGTACAACTCCCTGCGCGACCTCGCCTCGCGATATCTCAAGGGAGAGAGGCGTGATCACACGCTCTCGCCGACGGACCTGGTCCACGAGGCCTACATGAAGCTCATTGATCAGACCAGGGTCGAGTGGAAAGGCCGGACCCACTTCCTGGCGATCGGCGCCCAGGCCATGCGGCGAATTCTGGTCGATCATGCCCGCTACAAACAGCGGGCCAAACGCGGGGGCGGGCGGATTCGCATTCAGCTCAGCGAGCAGATCGCCCTCTCTCCGGAGAGGGACGAAGATCTCCTGGCTCTGGATGAAGCCCTGGTCAAGCTGACCGAGGTGGATCCCCGGCAGGCCACGATCGTAGAGCTTCGCTTTTTCGGGGGCTTGAACGTTACCGAGGTCGCGGAGGTCCTGGGCGTCTCCAAACGGACGGTCGAGAGCGAATGGACGGCGGTTCGGGCGTGGCTTCGCCGCGAACTCACTGAAGAGAGCACTGACGCATCACGCCCCAGCGCCACGAACAGGTGAAATCGCTGTTCTTGGCCGTGTGCGAGCTGAACGAAGCCGAACGCTCCAGGTCCCTGGACGAGGCGTGCAAAAACGACCCTGAACTCCGCAAGGAGGTCGAGTCGCTGCTGCGCCATCATCGTCCGGAGACGATCATCGAGAACCCATTGTCGCCGGGATGCGGGCCCTCGCCGGCATCGCAAGCGCCGGCGGACCAGCAGACCAGCGCGGAGACCCCCTCGATCGCTGTTGAGGCCCAGCCCCGCCTCGTGGTCGGTACGGTGATCGCCGGGCGATACCGCATCGCCGGGCTGCTGGGGCGGGGCGGAATGGGCGAGGTCTACCGGGCCGATGATCTCAAGCTCCGCCGCGCGGTGGCGCTGAAGTTCCTCGCCCAAAGCCGGGCCGGCGACCCCGCGTGGCTGGCCCGCTTCCACAATGAAGTGCGCCTCTCTCTGACGATCACCCACCCGAACATCTGCCGTGTTTACGACATCGGGGAGGCCGAGGGCGAGGTGTTCATCTCCATGGAGTACATCGACGGGGAAAACCTCGCCTCGCTGCTGCGCCGTATCGGGCGGCTGCCCCGGGAGAAGGCCGTTCAGATCGTGCGGCAGACCTGCTTCGGACTGGCGGCTGCCCACCGTCACGGGATTCTGCACCGCGACCTCAAACCCGAGAACATCATGCTCGATAACCGGGGCGACGTGCGGATCACTGATTTCGGCATCGCCGTCCTGGCCGAGCCCGGAAGCCAGGAAGCGGTTCTGATCGGCACGCCGCCATACATGGCCCCTGAGCTGCTGGTGGGCAGTCCGGCGACTGTCGCTTCCGATGTTTTCGGTCTCGGCGCCTTGATGTACGAGCTGGCTACCGGCAGGAAGGCCTTTGATGCCGAAGCCGTTCTTCGCCGCGAGGAACGCCCGGAGGTGGTCCTGCCCTCGAAGCTGGTCGAGGACATCGACCCGGCGCTCGAGCAGTTGATCGTGCAGTGTCTGCGTACCGACCCTCATGAGCGGCCGTCCTCGGTTAACCAAGTGCTTCTGTCCATTCCAGGCACCGACCCGCTGGCCGCAGCGCTGGCCGCGGGCGAATTGCCCGCACCGGAGCTGGTGGCCGGGGCCCGGACGCGGTCCGGGCATCCCGCGCGGGCCATCACCATGGCCGTGTGCGCCGTCCTGGGCCTGGCGGCCATCGTCGCTCTGTCAAACCGCACCTTCTTCCTGCCCCAGGCGGGAATGACCAGGGCCCCGGCGGTCCTAAAGGACAAGGCCGAGCAGGTCATCCAGCGTCTGCAGGGAGTGCAGGATGTCGCCGGCCGCTCCGAGGGTTTTTTCGTCGATCCGATCGGGCTTGAATGGACCTGTGCTCATGCGGGACGCGGTCGGCAGTGGAGTGAAACACTCTCAAACCAGCAGAACTCACCTTTGTACTTCGAGTACCAGTTAGGAGGCGACACCCGTTACCCGCGCGGCCCGCTGCAACGGTCCGGGCTGAGGCGCCAGGCTCAACCTGATCCGCCTTCGGGTCTGACGACTGTGCGACTCGATCCTCGAGGCCGGCTGTTGTCCTACAGCCGGGTCCTGGCACGGCCGCTGGCCGAGACTCCCGCCCGGCGAACACCGGACTGGGCGGCGGCCTTCGGTCTGGCGGGGCTGCGGATGGAAGACTTCCAGGCGAAACAGCCGTTTCGTCAGCCGCCGCTGTTCGGCGACGTGAACCTGGCCTGGCAGGGGCCCCGTCCGGCAAACGCGGGTGAGCCGATCACGGTGGAGGGGGCCGCGGTTGATGATCAGATTGTGTTTTTCGCGGTCGTCCAGGAATGGGACCAGCCGTCACGGCAGGATGAGGTTGCCCGAGCCGTCGCGGGAACGCAGACGATCGCGCGCGGCCGCTATGTGTTGTACTTTCTCGCAATCATGGCGGGGTTTCTGCTTGCGTGGCGGAATCTCCGCCTGGGCCGGGGCGACCGGCGCGGAGCATGGCGGCTGGCTGCTTTTGCGTTCTTTCTCGCGCTGGCTCACGGGGTCCTCCGGGCAAGGCACGCTCCTAATCTGCTGGCCGAGATTGAATTGTTCCTGACCGGCCTCCAATACGCCGTTTTCGCATCATTCATCATCTGGTGCTGCTACATCGCCCTGGAACCCTATGTCCGGCGGTGGTGGCCCCAGTCGATCATCTCCTGGAGCCGGCTGCTGATCGGCCGAGTCCGCGATCCGCTGGTCGGCGCCGATATCCTGGCCGGCGTTCTGGTCGGGGTGGGGATCGTCCTGCTCCAGCAGGCAAGCGTGCTGCTGCGCCCCTGGCGCGAGCTGTCACCATTGCTGCCGATCCTGCCGCGATTCAGCTATGATCTGGGCGAACTGGCCGGAAGCCGGTTCGAGCTCGAGACGCTGGTCATCTCCCTGCTCGCGGCGCTCTGGATCGGGTTTGTCTTCCTGCTGCTGATGCTGTTGTTGCGGATGGTCCTGAGAATCTCGTGGCTTGCCGGACTCGCCTTTCTGGTGGTGGCCACGGGCCTGTCTGCACTGGTATTTGAGACCACCACGTCTATCGCCTGGATAGCCCACGCCATCGTCGCCGCCGCAATGGGCGTCACACTGGTGAGGGTCGGGCTGCTCCCGGCCATGGTCGGTCTGCTGGTGACTTTCTTGCTCACCGGCGTCCCGATGACCTTCGATTTCCGCGCCTGGTACTCGGGCTCGGCTATCTTCGGTTTGCTGGTGATTCTGGTCCTGCTGGGTCTCGGGCTCTGTCTTTCATCGCAGACCGCTGCCCGGCGGCAAGCGCTTGATTAAGGGGAAGCTGCAACTTGGGTTCATTTAGCGTTTGCAGGTGGGACGCGCCGTCTTCGCTACGCTCCCGCCTGCGTTTCGCTTCGTCGTGGCGAGCCGCCGTGCCGAGGGGAGGCGTAACGTTTTGTGCGTCATGCCGTTGCGGCCCGCAGGGTTCGAGTCATGAGCGAGACGGTAGCATAGTAGATGATGGGTCGAGAAAAACGGTCACGTCCCCTTGTCCGTTCTCTTCATGATATCCTCCGGTAGGTGACATCTATCGAAAACCATGCTGGTCTCAGTTGCACAGCGAAATCGCTTCATTCACAGGCTCACCTGCGCCCCCAGCCTTTCACGAGCTGGGGCGTGCGCGACCCCTCGTTGGCCGAGGTTGGAATGAAATCCGTGGCAACCGTGATGCGGGCGCGAACCAGGTTGGCCGACCGTATGTGCTGGTTGCTGGCCGACTTGTCCAGATTCGCTGCTCGGTCTTCCTTGCCGTAGAGCGGGTTCCCGGCCGCGTCGGTCCCACGGAGGAAGTAGAATGCGCCCGGACCATATGTCCTGCCCGTGCCGTCGTCCTTGCCGATGATTGCCCCTTGAAGAGGGCTTTGACCGAAATGCGTCTTCTGCTCGAACGGCGGCAGCCAATCCGACATGTCCCTGATTGACAAGTCGTAGATGAGCATGTCCACAAAACCGATGATCTCCCAACTCGCATCGGGATCGACCACGGGGTCCCAGTCCGACCTGGGTCCCGGGTCGCAGTCGAACGCCCCATCGACATCCTGGCAGCAGCCTCCACCAGTGCCTCTGACCCCGATGATCGGCACCTTCACCTTCCACACGGGTGTGTCGTCGGTCACCCCGTCCGCAGGCACCACGAACAGCCGGCCCAGCACTCCCATGATGTCCCACCACAGCTTGATGCCCTCGGCATACGACTTCGCGTTCTTGCACCGCACATTCCACCCGCATTGCGACAGCTGCCACCACTCGGACAGTTCTTCCCCGCTGGAGCCAGCGCCTGAATCCTTTACCCCGTCTCCGTCATAATCAGCCCAGTACCCCGCGAGCTCGTTTTCATACCACCACTGAACGAGATCACCAGATTCGGGCGCCGGCTCGCCGTATGGCACATCCGCCCTTACACCGGTAGGCGCGCACAGGTGATCCCGGCCATCTGTTGCGCACTGGAGCTTCACCCTCCTCGAACTGCACATGCCGCGGTCCCAGAGGTAATGCCCGTGGTAGTCGTTGCTCGGCAGATCGGGTGAAGGGCCCGTAACTCCATCGCGATCTACGTCAAGGCCCGAAAACGTTTTCGCGTGCCCAGCGAGTTCCTCCGTGCTGTACGAACGCATCGTGAACTCAACATAGTTCTTGTCGATCGTTCCAAGCTCGGTGGAACCGTATGGGGGATTCGAGGCACTTGGTCCTGAGCCATAGGCCCCCGTGATGCGATTCCACACCTCATCTTCCTGAGAAGTCAGTCCTGTATCGAGGATCTGGAAGCTCTCCCCGATCCGAGCCGGCACGGTTCCCGCACCGCCCCTGCCAAGGATAGCTAGCACCGCTGCTTCATTCAGCTCGTAACCGACCGCGCGTGCGGGCAAACCCACAGCTGCGGCGTGGTCGCTTGCCATAAGCTGAGTCTTGCCAAACATGACATACTCGTAATCGTCGTATAATGTGTTGGCATTTCCCGGGAACCAGCCAGCAAGAGGCATTGCAAATCGACGAGAATCACCCGGGTCGCTGTCGTGGTACAGGGGATACGCGCCGTCACTTCTGTTGTAGGAATCCATAAAAATCCGGTGATAGCAAAAACATCCCGGGTCTGGAGCTGGTGCCGGCGTGACCAGGGTTCCACTAAACATATTCTGAACTGTACCATACCCACCCAACTGCGAGAAAACGTCAACTTTGCCAGACTCCCAGAGATAGATATCCTTATCCTTATAGGTCTGACTGCATGGAGTATACGGAAACGTTGGCATATTGTTGCAGTTGGGGCCTTCGCCCTCGCAGTACCGTGCCGCCTCGGTGAAGATGCGGTCGATGACAGCCATACTATCACCCTGGAACTCGCCATACTCGTCCAGCAGCGAACAGACGGGGATCGCGAACGGGGCGACCATCACCTCGTCCACCGGCCCGGCCACCGCCAGGGCCGTCGCCTTCACCGACTGATACACCGCGCGAGCCGGGGACTTCTCCGAGTTCACCCGCACCCGCGGACGCTCCAGTTCGACGAGCACCGCGTTGGCCGCCACGAAGGCCGGGATGTTCGGATTGGCCGTCACCCAGCCGGTGTTCGTGGCCTCGTCGTGCTCCATCGACTCGAAGACCTTCCTCCCCTCGCCGGCCTCCGGGTAATACCGGCCACGCCGAATCCGCACGATCAGGTTCTTGTCCGCGTCGGCGCCGGTACGGCCGCTGGCGGCGTAATCCCAGACCAAGACCTTGTCCCAGGTGTTGGCCGGCGTGTCCGCGTCGTCCAGGACCTGAACCAGCCCGGGGTTGACGGCCAGGCTCGTGCTCATTCCCGGCTCGTTCGGCACCTCTTGGGTGGCCAACTGATCCAGGACCGCTTGCAGCGCGCCCGCCCAGCCGCCCGTGCTGCAGTCCAGGCTCGATACGCCCGCCTGTGCGGCCAGGTCCGCCGCCGATTGCAGGCACGATCGAACCTCAGCCTTCTGCCCACCAAGGGCCGCCGAGGCGAAACAACACCAGAAGACGACGAACCACAGAGTTACGGACGGAGACACACGGCCGTTGCCTTGACTCGCCAAACGCTTCTTCATGATATCCTCCGAATCATCAAATCTGCTGAAAACCATGATGGCTTCAGTTACTCCGCGAAATCGCTCCATTCACAGGCTCACTTGCGCCCCCAGCCCCTTACAAGCTGGGGCGATCGCGATCCCTCGTTGGCCGAGGTCGGGATGAAGTCCGTGGCGGTTGTCACGCGGGCACGAACCGCGTTCGCGGGTTGCAGGTTCCTGACATCTCCGTCTTTGAAGAAGTAAAAAGGCATGGGACCATAGGTTGCACCCGTCCCATCATCCATTCCTATTGCATCGGTATTGTCAACATACGACGGCGCATAAACCGAAAGGCCATACAGTTCTTCCTGCTTGAAGGGCGGTAACCAGCCCGAGGTGTCCCGCATGGAGACATCGTAAACGAGCATGTCCACGAAGCCGATAATCTCCCAGATCGCACTGGGATCAACAACAGGGTCCCAGTCCGACAACGGTCCGGGATTGCCGTCAGTCGCGCCATTGAGATCCTGGCAGCAAGCCCCTGAGGCGCCGCGGACGGCGATGACCGGAACCTTGACCTTCCACACCGGCGTGTCGTCGTTTACCCCGTCCGCAGGAGCGACAAAGACCCGGGCCATCACTCCCTGCTCATCCCATAAGCTCTTAATCGCGTTCACGTAATCGACGAGGCCCCCGTCATAACCGAGTGCAACATCCAGAGCAATCACATCATCATTACTGATCCCAAGCAGATTCTCAAACCCCAAATCCGCGGGGGGCGCTCCATCAAAGTCATCTGGGAGCATGTCGCCATCAAGGTCTATCCCATATGCCTGCCTCTCGTTCTCGTGCCAGTACTTCGTCAGGTTGCCGGCCTCCGGTGCCTTGCCGCCGTACGCGATATCTAACCTTTGGCCGTGGGGTGTAATGGATGCGTCATCGCCCCGGGTCGAACACTGAAGCTTCACTCGCCGGGCACTGCAGAGCCCATAGTCCCAGCAGTAGCTCCCGTCCGGGTAATCACTATCAGTATTCACCCAGTAGTGAAGCCCCAAATTAAAGTAATAGGAGCTCATCGTAACTTCCACGTGGTTCTTCTCAATCGTACCCAGGTCGGTCTGATCCATGGGCGGATGCGTCTCGGGCGAACCGTTTTGACCGGTGATCTGACGCCAGACACGGTCTTCTGTGTCCGCGGCTCCGTTGTGCGTCAATCCCTGCGGCAGGATGCTGAATCGCTCCCCGAGCCGGGCCGGGACGAGCCCGTCGGGCTGATCGAGAATGGCCAGGATTAGGTCTTCGCTCGGGGCCAGGCCGCCGACTCGTTGTGGCAACCCAACCACCGCAGCATGGTCACTTGCCATGAGCTCCGTCTTCCCATACAACCCAAGCAAGTAATCTGCCGCCGGCCTCCATTCCTCTCGCGGCAACACCCATGCAAGGGCTCCGTCCTTCACAATAAGGCTGAGCTGGTCGAGCATGTAATCTCGCGTCCAACCAAGCCGCTGATAACAGAAATAGGGGATGTCCGGGTTGGCGTCGGACCCGCCAAGATAAGGCGGCGAGCTCGTGTAGAAATTCGTCATAGATCCTTCAAAAAGACTTGCGGGATCCTCTTCACTCCACAAGTACTTGTCGCCTCGTGCCTCGTACGCGCAACTGCAGGGCGTGTACGGCCACATGGGATAGTTGTTGCAGTTGGGTCCTTCCCCTGCGCAGTAGCGGGCCGCTTCGGTGAAGATGCGGTCGATCCCGGCCATCCGCGGGCCCTGGAACTCGCCATACTCGTCCAGCAGCGAACAGACGGGGATCGCGAACGGGGCGACCATCACCTCGTCCACCGGCCCGGCCACCGCCAGGGCCGTCGCCTTCACCGACTGATACACCGCGCGAGCCGGGGACTTCTCCGAGTTCACCCGCACCCGCGGACGCTCCAGTTCGACGAGCACCGCGTTGGCCGCCACGAAGGCCGGGATGTTCGGATTGGCCGTCACCCAGCCGGTGTTCGTGGCCTCGTCGTGCTCCATCGACTCGAAGACCTTCCTCCCCTCGCCGGCCTCCGGGTAATACCGGCCACGCCGAATCCGCACGATCAGGTTCTTGTCCGCGTCGGCGCCGGTACGGCCGCTGGCGGCGTAATCCCAGACCAAGACCTTGTCCCAGGTGTTGGCCGGCGTGTCCGCGTCGTCCAGGACCTGAACCAGCCCGGGGTTGACGGCCAGGCTCGTGCTCATTCCCGGCTCGTTCGGCACCTCTTGGGTGGCCAACTGATCCAGGACCGCTTGCAGCGCGCCCGCCCAGCCGCCCGTGCTGCAGTCCAGGCTCGATACGCCCGCCTGGGCGGCCATGTCCGCCGCCGATTGCAGGCACGATCGAACCTCAGCCTTCTGCCCGCCAAGGGCCGCCGAGGCGATACAACACCAGAAGACCACAGACCACGGAACCGCGGAAGAAAACACATGGCCGAAACTGGAACGTAGGGACCGCTTCTTCATGATCTCCTCCGAATCGCAGGAACTTCGCAGAACGACGTCATCGTCTTCTGCCAGGGGCGCCACGACTGGGTGACGTCCGTAGAAACTCGCTGGTTGGATTGTACCAAAACGTCCTACGTCGTGCGCCGTGATGAAGGGTGTTGGAGTCTTGCGGGTGAGAGTCCCGCC
>CAZPIO010000189.1:0-11796 GCA_964586235.1 uncultured Planctomycetales bacterium | reverse complement strand
CCAGCGGAATGCCCTCGCCGCGAGTCTGGAGCATCCGCAGCAGGTTCCACTGGCGTTGGATCTGTTCTCCTCGGGCCATTACAGCTCCTCCCGATTTGCCTGCAAGTGCTGTTTCGCCAGATAATAACGACAGATAGCGGGTGAGAAAAGCATGGGGGCCGACATCGGATGTCATACCTTCGATATAGACTGGCGGATACGGCGTGTACGGCAGTTGCCACCGGGTCTCGGCAGGGCCCGGCTCCTGGCTGGTCGGCACTGGCATGAGGGGACCCTGATGTGAGAGTGGTTACCTGGAACATCAGGCACGGCGGATCTCAAGCTCGCCTTGGCGGCATCGTTGGTACTCTGGTCGGGCACCAGGCCGACGTGATCGTGCTGACCGAGTATCAGACAACCTGCGGGGAAGCTATCCGTTCCGGACTTCTCCAGGAAGGCTGGCCGTATCAGGTCTCCTCCGAGCCTCCCCCGAAAACGAATGGAGTTCTGGTTGCAGCGCGCATTCCGATTGAAGTGCAACCCCGTCAGGCTAACATGCCAATTCCCCATCGTTGGGTTGAGGTTTGCCTGCCCGACCAGAACCTGAGGCTGGTAGGGCTTCACACCCCCACCTCCGCTGATAAGCAGGGCAAGAAGGACTTCTGGACGTTCGTGGTCGAGTTCTCAGCGGCGCGAGTCAATGATCGCTGCGTGCTGATCGGCGACTTCAACACGGGACTCCCCCTTGACGCGGAAGGCGAGCCTTTCATCTACGGCGAATACATGGAGGCCCTGACCAAGCTCGGATGGGTTGACGCGTGGCGGCAAACACACGGCCCTGAGAAACGCGAGTTCACTTGGTACAGCAGTGCCGGGAACGGCTTCAGGCTGGACTACGCTTTTCTGTCGCGAGGATTAGCAAGGCACCTGTGGGATGCCTTCCACTCGCATCCTGAGCGGGAGCAAGGCGTTTCCGACCATTCCGCGCTTGTCATCGAACTTGACTCGTAGCAGACTGGATAACGATGCTGACACAGACCTTCGTCCATCTTTCGGGTATCGGCCCGGCCACTGAACGCAAGCTGTGGGCCGCGGGCGTGCTCGACTGGGATCGAGCCCTTGCTGGGCTCCCCTCGGAGTTCGGGCCGAATCGCCAGGAACGGTGGGCGAGGGAGCTTGAGGAGTCGCGGCGGGGCCTCGACAACAATGACGCCCGGTACTTCGCTTCGCGGCTGGCCACAAAGCACCGCTGGCGGCTCTACCCGACCTTCCGGAATAATGTGGCGTTCCTGGACATCGAGACGACCGGCTTGGACTTCCACGGGGACGAAATCACGACCGTCGTGCTCTACGACGGAGAGCAGGTTCGTACCTACGTCAACGGCCAGAACCTCGGGGATCTTGCCTGGGATCTCGCCCGGTACCAGTTGCTGGTCACTTACAACGGCCGGTGTTTCGACCTGCCGTTCATCGAGGCGAAGCTCTCCGGTCTCAGGCTGGACCAGGCCCACATCGACCTGCGGTATCTGCTGGCGTCACTTGGCTTTCGAGGCGGGCTGAAAGGCTGCGAACGGCAACTGGGACTGAAGCGCCCTGAAGGACTCCAAGAAGTAGATGGTCTTATGGCCGTCCGGTTCTGGCGTGCCCACCGGCGAGGGGACAAGCGGGCACTGCCTGCCTTGCTTCGGTATAACGCCGAGGACACCGTCAACTTGCGGTGGCTCATGGAAACGGCGTACAACCTGGCCGCCGGGGCTCTGCCGGTCAAAGTCCAGCCGCTGGAGGTTGCAGAACGGCCGCCTGTCGAAATACCATTTGACCCGACGATTATCGAGGAGTTGAGCCGGCAATCATTCGGACATTGTGGTCAGGCACGATTCGGGTTGGCTGAGCCGTTGGCCTGTCGAGTGAATTCACTGCCCCTCCCATCTGTGGATGCGTGGCTGTAAGGAGAACGGACAATGGCAGAAAGTCCCGTCTCGGTGCATCAACTCCGCCGCCGCTGGAAGCCGTTCAAGGACCGGGTCAAGAGCAACGAACGTTACCAGCCCATCTGCATTCGCATCCACCGAGCCTGCAGCTGGCTGCAACGCGTTGAGGGCCTGGAAGAAACGGATCTCGATCAACGACTTGTGCTTCAGTGGATCGCGTTCAATAGCCTCTACGGCCGATGGAGTCGTTCCGAACGGGCGCCGGAACCGGACGCCGGGACGATCCGTGAGTTTCTCTCTCGGATCCTGAAACTGGATTCGGAGGGTCAAATTGCGGGAGTGCTGAACGAAGAACGAAAGCTGGTCCTGTCGATCTTCGGAGACGACTACTTGGCGGACTACTTCTGGGAGGCAGGCCGGAGCTCCAGTCCCGTCCGTCACAAGGCCGCCAGCTGGTACTTCGAGCAGCGATTCGGGATTGTTCTGGAGAAGCTCATCGACCGGATCTACTTGCTGCGGTGCCAGTTGGTTCATGGGGCGGCCACGTGTGGTGGCAAACTCAACCGCACGGCCCTGCAGAACTGCTCGACCATGCTCGGCCACTTGCTGCCCACCTTCATCCTGACCATTATCAATCATGGAGCCGAAGAAGAGTGGGGACCACTCTGCTACCCGCCGCTCGGATCGAAGCCGAGCGTTTATTGAGAGCATCTCACCCGACCACCAAGAGGCACAGGGCTCTCAACTGATGCGAGCTGGCGTTTCAAACGCCGACTCGCGACCCTCCGCCCCCCAACCTTCTGCATTTAGCCACAAGCCACATGGGGCGTCTCCTGGCCGCCGGCGCGGACGCGGTATAGCGCTTGCAGCTCGCCTGATCGTCTGATAGTGAAGTTGCCATCCGTGACTGTCCATCGTGCACGTCCTTGTGCTTGGAAGTCCACAAAGAGGTGTAACTTGGGCAGCCACGGTTTCTTATCGGCATGAATTCAGTCCTTCATGCAAAAAGTTGTCCCGCTCAGGGCGAGATTGAGATAGCGGTCCTGGAATTCCTTCAGCCAATCCCGGTCAACCGGTGTCTCCACGGCAGATTCCACCGCCCGGACCAGCCTGTCGAGCGGGCAGTCAATGAATGAGCAGTCGGAGGGCTTGAGTAAAGCTGAATACCCCGAAACCACCGAGGCGCACTCGCGATCTTGGGGATGTCGGACCAACATGAAGAATCCACTCGCGTATCGTGATTTTGGGTGAGACCTCATCGCAATCGCAAGCAGATGATCGCGCCAGAGTTGATTGTGGCCGATTTCGGCGAGACGATCACGAGCCTCCGCCAGCCACGGCGATTCTGGGCGATCTGACCATCGGCGGTAGGCTGGGGTGTCGTACAGCCTCTGGGAGAACGGCTCGGTGAGCTTTGTCTCAATGCCGACGAACCCGGGGCGACCATCCACCTGGACGAACTCAACGAACGCATCGAACGCCGTCCGATCCGCGAGGTACTCCCCAGCTGGCGTGGGGGCGTACTCGATAACGACCTCTACCACTTCGGCCACGTCCGGCACGATTTGCCTGAACACGCGTGTTGCCAGGGGGTAGTCCTCGACCAGCGGGCCGAACAGGTTGAAGCACATCGGCTGGCTGGAGAGCATGTTGTGGAGTAATCGGAAGGACTCGAGGGCACCGCAGTGCTGCGCTATGCGTCGTCGCACAACTGCGAAGATGCCTGGAGTGATGAAATTCAGGCCGAGTTCGCCATCTTCGCGATGCAACATGTTGCCGTAGTGGCTCTCGGCCTTCGGGCCTGGGCCGGTGCCGTAGGGCACCTTGAGTATGGCGGCCCGGTACCAGCTCTGATGGCGGCGCATCCTAGCGGCGAAAGCTGAGTCGCCGGCATATTGCGGCCCTATGTCGGGATGCTTGGTGGTGGTGTCGGACGCTGATTGCGGGATTACTCCATCGCCAGCAAATTGACGGGTTGATGCCCCGCGTTCCTGTTGGTCATGAACCATATGGCCCTGAAGGACCGATGATCTAACCGGTTTCTCCATGCTGACGAAATCGCCCTTCCGCCACTCCGAGCCTCGCGATCCGCCTTTCTGCAGCTCTGTCAGAAGCGGGAGGCCACGACCATCAGTGAGTCGTTTCAAGATCTTGCCCACTGTTGCCCGATAGTTTCGGTTCGTCACCGAACCAGGGTGTGCTGCGAGCATGTCCCGGTGATCCGCGACATCCGCGGTATAGAAGGCCTCGCCGAGTGTGTCGACCACAGTTCGGACTACTCCCATATTGAAGTCGTTCATCCTCATCGCGCGTGTTACCTCACTTGTGGTAGCCCATGGTTCAATTCCAGCGGAACGATTCTATCGTCTCACCGCTGCCAACGCTCCTCATCATCGGGAGAAGGCTTCGGATTACTCCCAGCGGCCTCTCGTGATCTTAAAAGGCCCCTTGACGCCCTGTTTGCGGGCTGCGGCTACCTGCTCCCCTTAGCGAATTGTCGCCCTCAGATGTTCTTCCAAGTTTTCCAAGGGTATTACCTCGCGGCCAGACACGATGGGAATGTCCCAGCGATTGTCGTCCAGACCCTCGACGGGCTCCAGGGTGCCGATACTGACGGTTCCTGGCCAAATGCAGTTGATGCCAACGGCCGCGTATACAGCGATCACGGCCTTCCGGCAGGCACCCTCGGAGGTCACGGCGGAGCTGCATCTTCGTTCCCCAGACTGTTAGCCCAGTGTAGCTAATCAGACCTGTAAGGAATGACGAATAGGTCGGGCTAGAAAGAACAACAACCGAGGCGCAACTACCAGTAGATTCATGGGTGACTGACGGCTAGGAGGTCACCGTCCAACCCGAATTCGGAAGCTCAGAAGTAAGCAATTACGTGTGTTGCGTATGTGCTGAAATCCCTTGCGTTTGGTTGACCTCGGCCGTAAGCTTCCACCAGTTGATAAGTTGTATGATCCAGGGACGGGTGGCTGATGACCGGCGCTGACGTTCGGCAGTATCGACGGATGATCGGCAAGAAGCAGGAGGCCCTCACCAAAAGAACAGGGCTCTCACGATCCGTGCTGCCGTGGCGGGCGGGCGGAACAGTGGTCACCTCAGCCGACCGCATCGCCGGACTCCGGAACGTCTTTGACAAGCGCGAGTTCACGTCACAGCTTAGCCGGTTTTTGTGGGAACTACGACAGGGCCGGGAAGGAAGCCGGGTGGCGTTGTCTTCCTCTCCGACGGTCTGGTTTCATCGGATGACATCAACGATGGTAGCAAGGAGCCAAAGCGAGCCGCCGACTTACTGAGGGAGATTTGTCGATGCCGAAGCCGTATGACACCCGCCTAATCATGATGGTTTCTCAAGAGCCGTTTGAAACCGATTTTAACCAGTTCTGTAAGCTCCTCCCCGTCGTGTACGTGGATGGTGTCCGTCCAAATCCGAGCGATTTCATGAACGACGGCGAGATCTGGTGGATGCTGACCGCCCAGACAGGGCAGTTGGCCGAACCGGGACGCCTGCTCATCGGCAGCATCGAGGACGCAACGCGCTTTGATGGGCATGATCAGAACGCGTCGCGATATCAGGTAAGACGCGATTCGGTGAAACATCTGAGCGACAAGGACGGGGTCGAGGTGGTCACGCTTCCCGGTGATTCGATCGGCGATCTGCGAGATCTGGTTTCAACCAAGCTGGATCTAGAATTGCCGTTTCGCCCGACTCCCGTGGTCATGCTGCGCTGGCGGGCCAAGGTCTTCGGGCCGTTCAAAGCCTCTTTGGACGAGCCTCTACGCCAGGATGAGAGACCAGCAATTCAGTTTGTGCCTGCCCATACGGATATGGCTGTGTTTGAGGTTGATGACACGACGTTCCGGTCAGGTGCAGGTCGTTGGCGACTCGACGTAGCGGAGGAAGTGGCAACAGATAATTATCACCGGAAACTAAGCGCCTCCCGCATCATCATAAGGCACGAACTGCTGCTCGGTCCCGGCTATGAGCAACTGCTGGCCCAGAACCCGCGCAGAGTCGTTCTGGAGCCTGTCGATCGAAAACTGCTCCGTTTTGCCAAACAGGTGCTGACGAATAAGAAGCGTCAGGACTTACGGCAGCTCCTGGATGAGTTGGAGATCACCGGACGCGAGACCGGGGGGACGACTGAACTGGTGGACGACGTCCGCAGAATCAGGCGCATTACGGAGGAGCAAGACGCCGCACTTGATGCTGTCGCGAAGGCTCTGCTGCAGTCAGGCGCGCTCGGCCCTGATCGTATCAAGGAAGCAGAAAAGAACTTCGCTTTACGGCATGTCCAGGAACGAACTGCAGAGCTTCAGGCCCAGATCGAAGGCAATGTGAGGGCCAAGCGTGAGGAACTGAGAGCCTCCGAGGCTGCCCTGAGAGACGCTGCGTCGCGCCTCCAGAAGGAGGAGACACAACGGCGAGCGGCGATGGAGCAAGAGTTGGAAGCGGAGCGGGACAAGTCGAGAAAGGCTCTTGTTTCCGAACGGGACGAATTCAATAAGCAGAAGGTCGAACTCGACCGTCAGCAAAAATTCCTGCAGCAGAATCTAGAGAGGGTTACAAAGGAACTACGTGATGCCGGAGACGAGGTGGTAAACCGCTTTCTTACCATCGCGCCGCTTCTGAAGTCACTGGGGTTTGCCAATGATCACACACCAACCACCAAGAGTGAAGCCAAGGACCCCGAGAATGTCAACCCTGCCTCTGCGCGATTCGACATTCCCTCGTTCGTCACGCAAGAGCCGACGGCCGTGGATGAGGCGATGGGGGAAGAGGTTTTCTTTGACCGATTCCGACGGCTCGTGGAGGATAGCGGCTTCACGTACGGCCAACTGGATCTGCAGCGGTTCCACCTCAGCGTGAAATGCGAGGATATCACCATCTTGGGCGGACCTTCGGGGACAGGGAAGTCGTCGCTGCCGGCACTCTACGTGCAGGCGCTGCTTGGCGATCAGGCGGGTGAGCACCGCCCCGGATGCCTAATGGTCAACGTCAATCCGTCTTGGATGGAAACCCGCGACCTCCTGGGTCACATGAATACGATCGAGGGCCGATTCTACCCCGCAGAGTCCGGTCTGTTCCAGTACCTGATCTACGCACAGGAAGAGCACAAGGCCCGAGGTCCAGCCACAGGGTTGTACCTGGCTTGTATGGACGAGATGAATCTGTCACAGGTGGAGCACTACTTCAGCGACTTCATGATGGTGCTTGAGCGGGAAGGGGCCGGCCGTGTCATTCGCTGCTTCTCCCCTGAGGCCGCAGGGCCCTCGTGCAGCTTCAGGCCGTGGGGAAAGATCTTCCTGTCCCCGGCGGTGAGATTCGTTGGGACTGTCAATTTCGACGAAACGACGCGGCTGCTGAGTGACCGCTTTCTGGATCGTGTGAATCTGATCCGGCTCGCTTCCGGTACTTTGCCGGCGGTTGCCCGGTCCGGCAACGGATCACACACAAAGGCTGCGGGGCGCATGGTGACTCTGTCCGACTTTGAAAAGTGGCGGGCCGACAGCGCCCTGCCCACCGACCTCGGATCTTTGCTGGACCAGATGCGGCCACTGCTAAGCGGAATGGGCTGCCCGCTCTCTCCGCGTGTCTATCGTGCCATTTGCCGATTCGTCAGCTCTGCACCACCGGTTCTGCCGGTTGGCAAGGCCTTCGATGTTCAAGTCGCTCAGCGTATTGTTCCAAGGGTGCGGAGTTTGGTCACCCGACGACAACTCGATGCTCTAGATGGTCTTCTGCGGCTCCTGAATGAGACCAGCGTCTGCTCCTTCGATGAGACAGTCTCGCTACTCGAGGACATCCGGCACTCGGCCAACTCTGGCGGGTGGGAGCAGGAGGAGTGAATCTGGATGCCCACCTTCGCCATACAGCGAGGCCCGACTGCCCTGTGCACCTGGGATACCGATACAGGGCACGCGACATTTCATGAACGCGCCCCGCAGCAGGATGGCATGTTGGTTGTCGGGGAAACGGACAGGGTCACCTTCGTTCTGTACTCGCCTCCTGAAGGCCAAGAGCATCGCATATTCATCGGCGACGTGCCGCTTGCCGACCTGGTCCCGAATGCGGATGACGCTTGTGGCATCCAACTCGCTGGGCAACTCATCTGGAGAGAGCTTCCCTACTTCGAAAGCGCGCGCGGATATACCCGGATTCTCGTTGAGGCGCAGCCGGCAGACTCTCCGGCGGAACAATGGATCACCGCTCTTGCCGTTAACGTTTACGTCTCGCCGTCGAAACTGGGGGAAGACCGCTATCAGAGCATGGCCGAGGACCTCCAGGATCTGAGCCGCAGCTTATTGGTGGACCTCTACGGTAAATCACAACGACTCTACGATCTGCGATTTGCCCGGGAGGGCAGGGCGTGTCAGTCGAGAGAGCAGGAACTGGACTCGATTACGGCGGTTCTGGACAGCCTGGGGGCGCTCTTGCCCGCGATCGGACAGCGGCCGGCGTCACGTGTCGACACAGTACTACAGCGACGGAGTTACTGGGGTAGCGAGAGGTTGAATCCTCGGGCAATCGCGAGGCTTTCGATGCGAGGCGTCCACCCCGCGGTAACTGAACGGCCATTCTCGACTGTCAGTCTGCGAAGGATGGAGACGTTCGATATTTCGGAACACCGAGTCATCCAAGCTTTCCTCGACATCTTGATACGTCGGGCAAGCTACTGTGCCGAGGCGGCACGACGACACATCCGCGCGATCGCCTCGGAACAGCACCTCAGGCATGTTCGACTGAGAGACGGCCCCACAATCTACGAGTCCGTCGATCTGCCAAGGGTCAGGAAGCTGGAAGAGGCGATCAAACGAGCGGGACAGTATGTTTCGATTGCGTCCGCCATGAAGACGCTCCCATACCTCCGGGACGTGAGAGCAGAGTTGGCCGCGGTTCGCGGCGGAGCGTTTCAGAGAAGCCCCGAATATCGGGTCTTATGGGCACTCATCCGGAAGTTTCTGCTCGCGAACGCGGTCTGGTACGAAGGGGACGACATGTTAGCCGTGACGAAGCTGACTAGCCGTCTGTTCGAGCAATGGGGGTACCTGCGGATCGTGGAGGCGTTTCGAACATGCGGGCTTGACCTGCGGGAATGGAATGACGCACTTCGCCAGAATGTGCACTCAAGGTTCATCCTTGATTTTGACCGTGGCCTGCTGTTCGAGGGCATCTTAAGCTCCGAGTTGCGGCTGCGCCTCAGATACGAGCCATGGATTCTCGGCGAGAGATCGGCGACACAGGCCGGCGAGACTCTTTGCCGAGGCTCTTTGGCAGATGTCGCATGGTGTCCCGATATCCTGATCGAGTGCCTCCGAAGAGATGGTGACGAGTGGAATCCAGTCTACGGGATTGTCCTCGACTGCAAGTACACGTTGAGGATCCAAGATCAGCATTGGAATCAGACCTCGAAGTACCTGGAGATCCGGAACACCCGGACGAAGCGACAGGTCGTCCGGCAACTATGGTTAGTTTCGCCCGGCGAGCATGCCGGCATCACCAGTGAAGATCCAGCCGTCCGCTTCGATAGGTGTGGCCCCTCCAGTGCGCCCGACGAGGCTGTGCGACTTCAAATCACGGCCAGCCCAGGAGCGAGCAGCCCAGATGCGGAATTGGCTGGGAGGCTAGAGCCGTTCGATGAGTTCGCGGAAGGAACGATCAATTATCTTCGGCGGTACTTCGGAGCTGGCACAGCCGGTAGAAGCATGACATGACCGTGCATGTCAACAGCACAGACCGCCTTGTTCAAGCGTCATCGTTCGGTACGCTTGTGGACTGACGTCAGGGCACCAGCCGGTGTGAGTAGTTTTCCACTGCAACCGGCCGACCCTCGCATAAGGGTATCATCTGTTTCTGTCTCCCTTACCACTCCCGCGGGACGACGCTTATAAATCCCCATCCAATAGACCTAAAGATAAGATAGATAAAGAAAGAACAGACAGAAACAGACATGAACACAGACACCGACGAGTTCCACTCGAAAACTACTCTCACTGAGAAAAACCATCCGCTGCCAATCAGCCCACGAACGGGGGTCGCGAACACTTCAAGGGTTGCTTGCGGGCCGATGCTAACCCCAATCCACCTGCGCCTCGTCGACCGTCCCGCGCCAAATCGAAATGTATATATACCACCACCTCCCCAACCCACGTGTCTCAGTGGTTTTCCAATGGAAGCAGTCGTCGTCCGCAACAAGATCGTCAACCAGATCCAGCACATGCTCGACCACGCGATCATCACCGATCGGCGTTTTCTGGACGACGAGCAGCTTATCCGCTCGGAGCAGCTCGCTGTCCTTGAAGAAGTCTTCAATGCCAACGTCCGCGATGCCGAGATCCGCGAGATCAGCTCGCACTTTGCCCCGATCCTGCGAGGCGATCACCCGGTGCACCTGGCTCTTTGGGGCAAGACCGGTACGGGCAAGACGCTGACCATGATCTACTTCCTCAACCTGCTGGCCGACATGTGCCGGCGCAAAAAGGTCGCGCTGCAACATAAGCACATCGACCTGTCCACGCCCCGGCCGTGCTTCCGGGCCCTCAACGATCTGGCCTGCATGCTCAACGCCAGCAAGCGCTACAAGAAAGGCATATCCCTCGAGGAGCTAATGCTGCGAATCGAGGCATCGCTCGATAGTTACCGCGGCTACATGGTCCTCTTCGTCGACGAGGTGGACAACGTCCGGCGTGACAAGGACACGTTCCTCTCGTTCCTCGTCCGCCGGCTCCCCCAGCGCATCCCGGCACGGCTGGTCCTCGTATTCGCCTCGAATCGGCTGAACTGGTCCGACAATCTCGACCCGCGGGTACGATCGTTCCTCAAACTCAACGAGCTGGTCTTCAAGCCCTACAACGCTATCGATCTCCAGCACATCCTCAAGATCCGCGTCCAGAAGGCCCTTCGGCCGGGAGCGGTGGAATCCGGGGTGATCGAAAAGATCGCCGGCCTGGCCAGCCGCGACCATGGCGACGCCCGACGGGCGGTGGCCCTGCTCGCCCGCAGCGCCTACTTGGCTGAGAAGGCCGGCAGCACCATCAACCTCGACCTGGTCGATCAGTCCGCCGACCAGATCGAACAGGACAAGTATATCACTATGATCCGCACCGCCCCGGTGCAGCTCCAGGCAGCCATGGCGGCGGTGATCCATGCCGCCGGCAAGACCCCGGACCAGGCTGTCGGCACCGGCCAGGCCTACGACTCCTACCGCCGATTCTGCGACCGCACCGGCCTGCGCCCGCTGACTGCCCGAGCCTTCGGCGACCTGCTCAACGAGCTCGACATTTACTCCTTCATCCGGGCCCGGATCCAGTCTCGCGGCCGCCATGGCCGTACGCGCGAAATCCAGATCGACCTGCCCGACGACATCCTCGCCCGCATCCACGAGACCATCCTGATCAACTTCGACCTTCGCAGCCCGTCGCCTCGAAGAGGAGGTGATTGATACGAGCAATCTTCCCCAGATTGACACCGATTATATCAATGATCTCCTGGTTGAGTATCAAAGTCTCATCGAGTTCGGCCTGCTGCTGATACTGTTCTTCGCTGTCACATATACCACTCTGCGACACCGGTTTCCCGGCCGGGCGGGCACCGCCATCTCTGCCGTGACCGCGCTGGCCCTGGCTGGGTCATTCGCGGCCACGATGCACCAATGGGGGATTTCGTTCCTCAGTTCACCCTGGCCGCCTGCGGTGGCGATCAGCATCGTCATCCTGGCCATGCTCGTTCGCCGCAGATTGCCCGTTCTCGCGCAAGCATCACCCGCAACGGCGATGTCACCGGCGGCAAGACCAGAGTTCACCGGCCTCCTGGCAGATACGCGCGCCGGTGTCCAGAGCAATGACCAGATTGCCCGGCAGATTGAGCGGCTCTCGCAGG
>CAZPIO010000188.1:0-12125 GCA_964586235.1 uncultured Planctomycetales bacterium | reverse complement strand
TCATGGGGGCGGGCGACGATGTCTTCCAGTGGGACCCCGGCGACGGCAGCGACACGATCGAAGGCCAGGCCGGAGCTGATCGACTGCTCTTCAACGGCAGCAATGGCAGCGAGATTTTCGACCTGCTGGCGAACGGCACACGGCTGCGCTTCACTCGAAATCTGGGCAGCATCGTGATGGACGTGGACGGCGTGGAGCAGGTGGATGTGAACGCCCTGAGTGGCACGGACTCCATTAACGTGAACAGTCTGGCCGGGACCGCCGTTACGCAGGTGAACGTCGACCTGTCAACCTTTGGCGGCATCGGCGATGCCCAGGCCGATGCGGTCAACATTGTTGGCTCGCCGGCCGCCGACGTCTTCAACATCTCCGCAGACTCCGGTTTCACGGTCGTCGATCTGGCCGCCGATGTGCGGGTGATGGGCTACGAGACCGGCGACCAGGTCGTCCTGAACGGCGTGGGTGGCGACACGGTGAACATAAACGGTTCACCAGGCCCGGACACGATCACCATCATTGCCAACGGCACACAGGCGCGGGTCGACGCGACCGGCTTTTCCGCTGCGGTGGCCCTCAGCGGCGCACTGTCGTTGACGATCAACGCCCTCGGCGGGCCGGACGCGATGAGCTGCACCGGGAACCTGGCCGGCCTGCTGATCCCGATCACACTTGACGGCGGGTCCGGCGAGGACACTCTGTTGGGCAGCAACGGAGCCGATGTCCTCATCGGGGGTAACGACGACGACTTCATCGACGGCCAGCAGGGCAGCGACGTGGCCTTCATGGGCGCAGGCGACGATGTTTTCCAGTGGGATCCCGGCGACGGCAGCGACACCATCGAGGGGCAGGCCGGAGCCGATCGACTGCTCTTCAACGGCAGCAATGGCAGCGAGATTTTCGACCTGCTGGCGAACGGCACACGGCTGCGCTTCACTCGAAATCTGGGCAGCATCGTGATGGACGTGGACGGCGTGGAGCAGGTTGACCTCAATGCCCTGGGCGGTACGGACGCCGTCAACGTGAACAGCCTGGCCGGCACGGCTGTTACCCAAGTGAACGTCGACCTCACAGGCGTTCTGGGGGGCAGCAGCGGAGACGGGTCGGCTGATGCGGTTACCGTCAACGGAACGGCGGCCCCGGATTCGATCGGTGTCTTCCCCGATGCCGGCGCCGTTGTCGTGGCTGGTCTGGCGGCTCAGGTGCAGATCGCGCACTCGGAGGTGGCCAACGACTCACTGATCGTCAACGGGCTTGGCGGCTATGACACGTTCAGCCTGGATCCCGGGGCGGCTGCCCTGATCATGGTGAGCATGAATCAGTAGGGTTCGCTCTACCCATGAACGGGTACCACAGCGTAAAGTCGGTGGGATCGGAGAGCAGCGTTGGCTCTCCCGGTCGAGGATTCGCTTGATGAGCGATGGCGAGTTTTTTCCAGGCCGGCGGCTGCAAGTGCGGAAAAGATCGTTCAGGCTGCCTGCGATTGCTTCATTAGAACAAGGTGGGTCAGGTGCTTGTGTGTCTACCTGGCCTGTATCGATGGGTTAACCAGTCGCTTTCAGAATTCCTGATGAAATGGTGGAGAGCTATGCGAAACCAGATCCTCTTGTGTGTGGTTTGTCTTGCAGCGTCTTGGGCCGTGGCCGCCCCGGCAACGGCGGGGTCACTCCCGTGGAGCCCTCTCTTTGAAGCAGCTTCCGGCCCGCCTTATCCCACCGGCAGCCGAGTCGAGTTCAGCGTGGGCGAGGCCTTTCTTCCCGCCGTTCAGCGGTCGCTGATCAAGATCGGGCTGGACAATGTGCTCGCCGACGGCCAAGTCGCGGCCGCCGGCCTTCTGGGCGGCAATAACGGTGCACTCGCCTCCCTGGATTTCTCGGTGGCCGACCCCGCAGAGTCCAACCTTGCGGTGGACTTGCTGATCGAAGCTTTTGGAGATGGCTCCGTACGTCAAGGAGCCGTGATGCAGGACTTTCACTTCAACACAGCCTCCTTTGATCTTGCTTTCGACATACTGTTGGACGATGGCATCGTTCACCGGCACGCATGGCGCGGCGACATCGCATCCGCGCAGCCGTTCGGGTTTGAAAGCGCCAGCGCAGCGGTTCTGGGCGATGGCTCAGTCCGGCTGCTGCTCGGAATGAACCGGCTGCCCGGCAACCAGATCCTGGCCGCACCTGTTATCGAGATGAGCATGTCCGCCGACCTCGTGCCCGAGCCGGTGACCGCACTGCTGCTGACGCTCGGAGGCCTGGTGGTCCTGCGTCGTCGTCCGGTGAATTAGCTCGGCGCGCGACTCACGGTTCATGGCCGTGTCGCGCCGACGCCGCCGGCACGACCGTCACGCAGGTGAGCGTCGACCTCGCAACCTCTTGCATCGTCGGTGATGCCCCGGTTGACACATCGCCGGCCAACGGAATGGCGACCCCGGACACAGTCAGTTGCTCCACCAATAGCGGCCTCGCCGTGCTCACCGGCTTGGCCGCCGATGTGAATCGCGCGAATCGATTGTCAGGTTCTCGACGACCGCGCTCCCACCAAACCTTGACCGGCCCTAAGATCGTGTAAAGAGCCAGTTTAGGCGCTGCATCCCAAACGCTTCTGCTCAGCGGGCGGCCGTAGTCTCAGCGGTCATCACGGGGACGTCTTGGCTCATGGGGCCGGTCTGGTCACGCCATCTGTCCGCGTTTGTGGTCGTCGCATGCTGTAGCGCGGGCGAAAGGAGTGTATAATAACAGGTGATGTCGCAGTTTATGTCACAAAGTCTGAGCCTGGGGCTTCGGCAGGAGCAGCGGCTGACGCCGCAGTTGATCCAGTCGATGAATATTCTCCAGCTTCCCATGATGGCCCTGGAGGCCAAGATCCGGGAAGAGATGGAGCGCAACCCCGCCCTGGAAGAAGCCGAAGCACAGTATGCCCCGGAGGCCGACCAGCCGGCCCCGGCCGAGCCCTCCCTCGACGAGGGCACGGAGCTCGATGCCGAGCGACGGCGTCAGGCCGAGAGCTTCAGCCAGCTCGAACGCCTGTCCCGCGAATACGATTTTGACGACAGCGACCGCTCGTTCGGCCGTCTGGCCAGACGTTTCGACGGCGAGCGCGATGCCAAACTGGACGCGATGGCCAACACCGCCAGCCGGTCGATCTCGCTCAATGAATACCTCCGGCAGCAGTGGGCCTTCGTCGAGATTGACGTTCGCACGCGGCAGGCCGGTGAGCTGATCATCAACTACATCGAGGACGACGGCTACCTGCGGACGCCCCTGGAGGAAATCGCCGAACAACACTTGCCGCCCTTCACGCCGCAGGAGATGGCCGAGGCCCTGAGCTGGGTCCAGACCCTGGACCCGCCCGGGATCGCGGCCAGGGATCTCCGTGAGTGCCTGCTTCTGCAACTGGACAGCCTCGAAGGCAACCACGAACTCGAGCGCACCCTGGTCGAACGGCACCTCACCGACATCGAGAAAAATCGTTTCCCCGAAGTCGCCAGGGCGACTGGACGGACGATCGAGGACATCAAAGCGGCGGTCAAGAACCTCGGCCGGTTGTATCCTCACCCTGGGGCGCTGGTAGTAGATCGCGAAGTGCCCCCGATCACCCCCGACGTGATCGTCGAGTACGCCGAGGAGACGGACAGCTACACCGTTCGATTGGCTCGCGGCAACAGCCCGCGACTGCGCATCTCTGAGACGTATCGCCGGATGCTGGCCGACGATCGCAACGAGAAGGATACCCGCGATTTCATTCGCAAAAACCTCGAGTCGGCCGGGGCACTCATCGACGCTATCCATTACCGCCGCAACCGGCTGCAGGAGGTGGCCGAGGAGGTGGTGAACCGCCAGCGCGATTTCTTCGAGAAAGGCCCGGCCGGGATGAAGATCATGCGCATGAGCGACCTGGCCGCGAAGCTCGGTTGCGACCCGTCGACCATCAGCCGGACCGTGGCGGATAAGTACCTTCAGACGCCTCGGGGCATCTTCCCGCTGCGGTATTTCTTCACCGGCGGTACGGAAACGCAGAATGGCGAGGAGACAAGCTGGGACAGCGTTCGCGCCCAGGTCAAGGAGATCATCGACAAGGAAGACAAGCGCGATCCGCTCAGCGACGACGTGATCGCCGCCAGGCTGCAGGCCAAAGGCATCAATGTCTCGCGAAGAACGATCGCGAAATACCGCCAGCAATTGCACATCCCGACCGCGCGTCAGCGCAGACAGTTCTGAGACAGACGGTTCTCGCCCCGTGCGGAGATAAGACAAAAAAACCACCCCGATCGCTCGAGGTGGTTCGGATTCATCGCTGCTGTTGCCGGCCCGCTCTCACCTAGACAAGGTAGCGGCGCAGCAGGCTTGTGGCTCCCATGCCGATCAGAGCCAACAGGACGGCCGCCGGTGCCGGCACAGCCCCTGTGCCCGCGTCATGAGAGAATGGGGCAAAAACGCCGCCCCTGGCACCCGCGATGCCGTTGTAAACATCGAAGTGGATCGGGACCGCGCCCGACACAGTCACTTCATACACGTTAATCTGGCCGGTCTTGTTGCCCGGAGCCGGCAGTGAGTCGATGAAGTCGGCAATGGGCGAGTCGTTCAACGTGAAGTCGCCAAGGGCGAACTCCTGCCAGGCGACACCATCTCCATAGACGCCGTGGCTGGGTAGACTCGATCCACCAGAGAGCAGGGGAGAACTGCCATCGGTGACAGTCTGAATGAGGGTAGGATCTGCGGCCGCGGACGGGTCGGTGAAGCCGCCGAAGCCGCCGGTTGTCGAACCTGCCAGCGAAATGGCAGGCGTCTCCGAAGCGGAATAGGCAACCGATAGCTTCACGTTGCTGATCGGACTTTGGCCGATCACCCAGAGCCGCACGGACTCGCCGGAACCCTGCACCACCCAACTCTCGGACGTCGGGTCGTAGGTGCCGCCCTCCAGGTAAAGCTGGAGCACGGGTTCCGCGCTTGCCGTCGCGGTCACGACCAACAGAATTGTCGCCGCAAGACCTACCTTGTATCGCACAGTCATAGGGCACTCTCCTTCTGCCTGAAAGGCCAAAAGCGTCAGATTCCGTCTTATTCAGCAGCCTGGACCAATGCGTGTCATAGCCGGATTCCCGGCTCGAGAATCCCCGATAAACGAACGGAAGTGCCTGCCCTCTTTCGGTGGAATCGTAGGCCGGCCCTTTTGGATGTCAACAAGAACTCACAGGCAGGCGCCGAAAAACGTCTATTCACACCAGTAGGTTCATCTTTCGTGTGATAAAGGACGGCCTGACGTGGTCTCGGGGTCGGACGGAGCGGATTGCTCCTTCTGGACGGCGGTCCGACCGGCGTTCTGCGTGCAATGGCGGCCGGTTTAGCGAAGGACCCCGAGGTTCCCAATCCAATAAGGGCCTGGCACTCTGTCATGCTACTGGGGCGCGGTACACGCGAGGTGCCAGAAGATGAAAAAGAACCACCCCGATCGCTCGGGGTGGTGCGGAGCCGTTAGTGCTGCGGATCGCCTGCGCTCAACTACCTGAAATAACGACGCAGCAGGCTGGTCGCGCCGATGCCGATCAGGGCCAGCAGGACGGCCGCTGGTGCCGGAACGGCGCCGGTGCCACCGTCGTGCGAGAACGGCGCAAACAGCGCGGAGTTTGCACCTTGAATGTGGTTGTATGTATCGAAGTGGACGACGGATGCCCCTTCAACGAGGATCTCGTAGACGTTGATCTGACCCATCTTCGCGGTCGGGCTGGGGAATGCATCGATGAAGTCGGCGATCGGCGAGTCCTGAAGCGTGAAGTCACCGAGCGAGAACTCCTGCCATGCCGTACCCTCGCCGAAGACCCCGTGAGGTGCCAGCGGGGTCCCATCCGAAAGCAGCGGAACACTGCCGTCCGTCACCGTGCGGAGGTAGGTGGGATCCGCGGCAGTCGACGGATCGCTGAAGCTGCCGTAGTCGCCGGTGGTCGATCCGGTCAGCGTGAAGCTCGGCGTCTCACCTGACGCATAGGCGATCGAGAGTTTCACATCCTCGATGATATTGCCTCGGGGCGACGATGTGTTGCCGATTACCCACAGCCTGAGCGGACTGCCTCCAGCATCGACCACCCAGGTCTCCGTCGCGACGTCATAGCTCCCGCCCTCCAGGTATAGCTGGAGCATTGGTTCCGCCAAGGCCGCTCCCGTCGTTCCGAGCAGAAGAACTGCAGCCAACGCCATGGTACGCTTCGTGTGCATCCGGACCCCCATTTTTCTCTTCTTATACGATCTACGCACGATTCTCACAGAGTCTCCCCGCCTCGGCATCCTGCCAGCATTGAATCCTGGAATGGGTTGTTCGCAGTGAGACGAATTTCCCCCACCGTTCCGTTCATCTTAGTTGTTCGCAGGGCTGGATCAAGGATAATCTGCTGAAAACCCTGATTTTTTGACGCGCAGAATTCCTATACGATAGTAGTCCGATAACTGTTCTGGAACCTCCAGGATGGTTTGCCGCGTGAGGCCAGACGCGGCAGGCATCCTCGTTGCAGCGCAGCCCATGCGTTGTCCTGGCCCGTCTCCAGTGGTTCGCCGGGGCACAAGCGGCAATGCGATATTCCACTAAGAAGTGTTATTATTCAGTATGGCTTTGGTACTCGCTGGGAAGAGTCAGGGACTCGTGAACCAAGACCGATGGCAGCCGAGGGGGAGACCAGTAACCAGGAACTGCCCGGGAGAGGGCTCGAACCTCCACCCCATTACTGGGACATGGCCCTCAACCATGCGCGTCTGCCAATTCCGCCACCCGGGCTCGATGTATGTGCGGGACTCCGGGCGCTGCGGGCCCTTCAATCCGCATGTGGACAGCCTACAGCCCATTGGCGCGAGCGTCAAGGGAAACGAAAAGCCCCTCAACCGGCCTTGGCCTGGCGTGAGGGGCCTGTAAGCTCGCTTCGATCGAAGTAGTCAGACGCTTGCGGCCGCCAGTTCCTCTTCCGTCTCATCCACGGACCACTCACTGTCCGGGGGGACCGGCTCTTCGAGCAGGCCCGCCGTCGAGGTTTGGCTGTTCAGGAACCGCAAGACAGGTGGACGCGTGGGAACCCCCTGGCCCCGCGGGCCCGCCTCCACTTTAACCACGGAGTTCAGGCCAAATGGCCCGGGTTCGACTCCAAATGCGGCATAATCGGTATGCCATTCTCCGTCCGCGACGTACCGAAACTGATAGTATCCCGGAGCGAGACGCAACTGATACCGCCACCAGCCGTCCTTGTCCAAGTGCATGGGCAGACTGGTTTCGTGCCACCCGTTGAACTCACCGGCCAGCGTCACCTGGCGAGCCCCCGGGCGATAGAACCGGAATTCGACAAAGCCATCAGGCAACTGTGTAACCATGTCGATTTCCTCCGCGCAAGACCCACCCGCATTGACACTTGTAGCGGGTTCGCAACAGTACGGACTCGCTTTCCTCACCGATCGATACACTTTTATAGGCAGCATCTTTCCGGTCGTCACTGTTTCTGCGCCGAAAAGATGTTTTTTTTCGGACGTTGTTGGCGGCTTCCCTCGAGGCCATGGGAGGACAAACGCAACGCTCCCGCGAGCTGCCCCGGCATTCGCTATCGGTTCCTGCCGGTCAATCCCAGTCTCCGAAGGGTCGGTTCCTGCGCCACGTACAGCTCGGTCGTTATTCAATTTCGGTCCGGGAGGCCCACCGGATTGAACGACATTCTGGAAAAACCGTCGAGCATTCCTAAAATGGCTCCTCGTCAGTCAGAACCGGCGGGCACCTTGCCAGCGGTCCTCGCGACGAGCGCGATTGCCGGGGCCGCATTTCCGCGAGGCTCGGCTTCTCCACAAAGGGGGCTGTGAGTTGCTGGCGGTCTTCAGGATCATTGCGGCGGGAAGTCTCGTGCTTGTCGCAGGATGCGCGGGCCAGAGTCTCAGCGGTCCCGGTGCAGTGCGGGTTTGGGCGGTTCCTGCCAATATCCCTGTTTTCCCGGACTCCCCGCCGGCCACCCATCTTGAGGTTTTCAGCGACAGCGAGAAGGTCATCCGGCTTGAGGGTGCCATTAACGAGGTTGTGGCCTTTCAGTTGGCAATGAGGACGGCGACGAATAGGGCGGCGGTCGTCGGAAGCGTGGAGGTGGCGGACTTTCGACAGAGCCAGGCGACGATTCGAGCGGAGCGGGTGCGGATCTACCGTGAGCTGTGCGTGACCGTGGATGACTACCCGGCGTGGTATCTCCGGCTCACTCCTTACCTCAGGCAGAAGCGTGAATATCCAGAAGTCCTGGTCCCGATCGCAGCGCCTCGCGGGGCATTGCCCCTTGACCTGCCCATGGCGAGGACGGAAGCCGTCTGGGTAGAAGTCCACATACCGCCGGGCACGGAATCGGGGACCTACTCCAGCAGCGTCCGGTTACGCACAACCGGGGGAGCGACGGAAACGCTGGCGATAAGGCTTACCGTCTGGCCCTTCGCCATTCCCCAGACGCGACACCTGCCGGTAATCGCAGGTTTGGACACCGCCGCCCTGCTTCGGCACCACCTGTCGGTCGATGGACGTCCCTATACTCCGAGCCGATTGTCCAAAGAGGACCCGTTCTTCGAACAAGCCGCCGCTCTCATTGACGAGGCTGTGCGCATTCTGCACGAGCATCGGACCAGTCCGGTGCTCTGGAACCTGCGGCCGGCAACGAAGGTGACCCCGGACGGTATGGTCGACCTCGACTGGTCCGATTACGACCGCCTGGTCAGCGGGGTCCTGGACGGGTCGGCGTTCGAGGATCGGGCAGCGGCTTCCGCGTGGCCCTTGCCGTTTGACCAGCGAGACCCCTCGCCCGATTCACTGGGCGGACTGGAATCGCCGAACTACGAGCGATTCATCAGCGATTACCTGCGAAAATGCGTCGCCCATTTCGAGCAACAGGGCTGGCTGAATCGGCATTTCGTCTGGATGCCCGTATCCGACGGTTCGCGGGCGGATCGCTACCGGGTGTTCGAGCGGATGGGGAGGTTGGTCAAAGGAGTGGATCCTCGTCTGAGACTGGTCTGTCCTCTGAGCCCGATCTCCCTCGAACCGTATGGCTATTCCAACGATCCGTTCATGGATGTGTCGGCCCTGGTGGGCGTCTGGTATCCGCCGTCGGACGAGATCGATCAGGCGGCGGTGCGTCGCCAGCGGGCGGCAGGCAAACAGACTTGGCTTGAGCCGGGCAAGCCCCCGTACACCGGCTCCATGTCGCTCATCGCCTCGCCCGTTGATGCTGAGAGCATGGCCTGGCAGGCTTATCGCTTCGGGTACGACGGGGTCTGCCTGCCGCTCGTGAACGAGTGGCCCACCGATGGATCGCCGCGGGTGTCCAACAGCGAGTCGCAACTGCTCTGGCCGGGGAAGGCTTACGGCCTGGGTGGTCCCGTGCCTTCGATCCGTCTCAAACGGCTGCTGCGCAGCGCACAGGACTACGAATATCTCTGGTTGCTGGAACGCAACCGGCGCCCGGCCGCGGCAAGACTGCTGTCGGCCGACCTGTTTCGCTACGGCGGGACCGATTGCTACAACGAGCATTTCCTGGATAGCCGTGGGCCGGGCTGGGTCACCGATGCGAGGGCCTGGGGGATGGCACGGCACCTGATGGCTCGTGAACTGCAGCTCGCCATCGGACAGCAGGGCGGAGGGCAGGAGCAGGGAGGGTCGCAGGAGACGGTCAGGCTCGAGGACCAGTTGGAGTGGACCCGGCTGGTTGACGTCGTTCGACGCACGCAGGTGGTGATCGAGGGGGTGAAGGCGCGGTTCGAGCCTCAAGATGTGGCCGCCCCCGTGCGCGTCGAGGCGACGCTCTCCTTCTTCAATGCGACGCCCCAGCCGTTCGAGGGGCAGCTCTCATGGGTGTCGTTGCCGGAGGGCTGGAAGCCGCAGGAGGCAGCCCGGGCGGTCGGACCGATCCAGCCGACCCGTGGTGCCAGAAGCGTGATTCGGGCCAACGCTGCCGTCATACGCCCGAACACGGACGGGCTCGTGCCGGTTCAGATCGCTCTCCAGGAGCAGCACAGAGAACCCGTGATCTTCAAAGGGCGGCTGTGTGTGCTGATGTCACAGCGGATCGGCAAGCCGGTGGTGATCGACGGCCGGCTCGAGGACTGGCCTCTGGCGACGAACGCGGCCAGCGACTTCCTGCTCGTGGGGGCCGGCGAGGTGCCCAAGGTGGGACGGCCGAGTCCGGACCGGGCGTCGCAGTTGACCACGGTTTTTGCCTGCCACGACGAGGAGGCGATCTACTTTGCCTTCAACTGCGCCGAGAGCGACCTGGCCGGCCGGCGGATCACGCGAAGCAACTACGTTCGCTACGACGACTGCTGGCCGATGGGCGAGGACCTGGTGGAGATGGTTCTCGATCCGACGGGCCAAGCGGTGGGCCCCGGCGATCTGTACCACGTCATTGTGAAGGCCAACGGGGCGGTGATCGCGGAGAAGGGGGTCCAGTGTCTGGATCGTGTCGCCCCGACGGCGGGCTGGGCGGCGGCGATCACGGCGGCCGTCGATGACCAGGCACGCCCGGACTGCTGGACGGTCGAGGTTCGCATCCCGCTTTCCACCCTGGGCAAACGCGGTGACGTGATCGGAGCCAACTTCGCACGCTTCGACGCCCGCCGCGGAGAGTACTCCGCCTGGACCGCCTGCCGATCGCATATCTACAGCCCCATTACCCTGGGGAATATGCAGTTGGGGAGGTAATAGTGGTTACATGTATCGCTCGCCCGTGGCCTTGCGGGCGTGTTCGACGAGGTCCTTGATCCGCTGTGCGTCCTGCTTGCGGCAGATGAGGGTGGCGTCGTCGGAGTGGATGACGATCAGGTCGCTGACGCCGATGGCGGCGATAAAGTGGTCGGATTCGCTGACCAGGATGTTGCCGCGAGCGTCGAGGGTCACCACGTTGGGGGCGGCGTGGGTGTTGCCGGATTCGTCGGGCTTGAACACCTCGGCCAGCGAGGTCCACGAGCCGACGTCGAGCCACTCGCAAGGCATCTCGACGGTCAGCACACGGTCGGCCTTTTCCATGACCGCAAAGTCGATCGAAATCTTCGGCAGCGATGAAAACCTCGCCAGGATCGCTTCTGCCTTCGCCGGGTCATCAAAGCCGGCGGCCACTTCGCGCAGGCCGGCGTCAATGGCCGGCTGGTGCTTGCGGATCTGCTCGATGATGGCCGACAGCCGCCACGCGAACATGCCGCTGTTCCAGTAGTACTCGCCGGAGGCAAGGTAGCGCCTGGCGGTCTCCAGGTCGGGCTTCTCCTTGAATGCGGCGACTTCGTAGACGCCGGACTCCAACTCACGGCCGCGATGGACATAGCCGTAACCGGTGTGCGGGGTCAGCGGCTTGATCCCGAAAGTAACCAGTGCGTCGGGATTCGTCTCCGCGGCCTCAAAGCCCTTGCGGACGGTCGCGCAAAATACCTCAACGGGCGTGATGATGTGGTCGGCGGTGAAAATGCCCATCGTCGCCTCAGGGTCTCGCAAGGCCAGCAGATGGGCGGCCAGGCCGACCGCGTTGGCCGTGTCACGCGGGCACGGCTCGCCCATGAGGTTGTTGCGGGGCAGCTCGGGCAGTTCGGCGGCCATGGGCTGGATGTAGTCCCGGCCGGTGATGACGTAGATCTGCTCGGGCGGCAGCAAGCCGGCCAGCCGCTCGAACGACCGGCGCAACAGCGACTTGCCCTCAAAGATGCGGAGCAACTGCTTGGGATGGCTGCGACGGCTGAGCGGCCAGAGCCGCGTGCCCGATCCGCCTGCCATGATGACCGCGTGGTACATGCGGCGATCCAAAAAAGCTCTTAGCTATTAGCTGTTAGCTATTAGCCAGAGAAGACAAAGACACGAGTTAACAACAGTCCAGGGCCTCAGCCGAAGCCACAGAGCCTCGGTCGGAAACCGACAGATGAAGACCGCAGGCTGATGGCTAAGAGCTAAAAGCTAATAGCTGACAGCTTAGAGATCAATCGCCGGTTTCTCGTACCCGTGACGGCCCATGAAGTGGAACGTCAGGACCTTGCCGAGTTCCACGGCCGGCTGATCGTACGGATTGATGCCGTACAGCTTGCCCATGATCGGAATCATCGCCTCATACATGTAGATGAACTCGCCGACGGTGTGGGCCTTGATTTCCGGGAACCGCACGG
>CAZPIO010000187.1:0-12351 GCA_964586235.1 uncultured Planctomycetales bacterium | reverse complement strand
TGATTATAGGTTTGCAGCCGGCCTATTTTTATTGTATCCAAATGTTTTTTGTGGGATAGCATTGATGTATATACTTTTTTATCTTGTTTATAATTTTTTTAGGTTAGAACATTTTAAAGAAGAGCTTGATAATAAAATACGGAAGGATAATGAAAGAATTGGCAAATGATGTAAGCAATATAAGAAAGTTCTTGACTTTATGTAACATATTGAATATATCAGTTAACGAAAAGTTAAATAAATAATTAGAAAGTTTTAAAATTGTTATTATGGTATCTATCTGGCGTAAGAAGGATACCATAATAATAAAGGAATTTTTACGGCATGCTTGAGGAAAAAAAGTATAAACCAAGTGAAGTTGCACATATACTTCATTGTCATATCAGCACCATCTGGCGGTGGATTGATATTGGCATATTACCTGCATTGAAGACGCCAACCGGGCGATATTTAATTTTGCATTCGCAATTAGAAGATTATTTATTACGCTGTCAGGATAACGGGCGTTACATTTCATACCTTAATTAACAAAAATTTTTAACCATAAAAAATTTTTTTGCAAGCAAATGTTAGCATTTGCCAGTATTTGCATGTATTTGCCTGTAGACAGGGATGCACTCTATGGGTATAGTCATTATATCGGTTATAGGTTTTGTATTTGTGCAGGTGCACCGGTCACAGTGGTGCATCTGCATCCTTGTATGAACGAGGTACCATGGAGCAATTTAAAGATATTGTGTATGTTGCAGTAATAGGTGGTGGTGCTCTTATAGCTATAGTACGGAGCATCATGCGTATGCGTGACAAGATTAAAACGCATAATGATGTATTGGCAGAGCATGATATACGGATTGGCGAGTTAGAAAGTCAGCGGTGTATAACCGACCACAAATTAGACATTTTGCATGCCAATATGGTGCGGTTGCTTGAAAAATTTAAGATAGAGCCCGTACAGGATTTATTTGATACAAGGAGTATATATCATGAGAAAAAGACTAAAAACAGAGATTCTTAATGCTACTGTAACAAAACTTCCTGAGTTTGATGCAAAGCCATCTTTTTTTTCATGGAAGTATTTTATTTGTGGCAAGGGTGGTGTATTTAGTAAGCGAGCATTTTTCTTTAGTGTGTTTGCTGTGCTGGCACTGGTGTATTGTATTCTATGTATGGCGCAGGTAATTCCATTTAATACATTGCTTGGGTCGTTTATTTTTGGGTGCAACGCTGCATTTGGGATTAACTACTATTCCAATGAAAAGCTAAAAGATGTACAGTGATATAGTTAAGTCAGAAGCGTTCATACTATTTTGTCAGGGATTAAGCTTTCGTAAGATTGCAGAAGTACTGCAATCACATCCAGGCTGTGAATCTTTGACACATGCAACCATTAAAAAATGGGCTGAGACTCCTGATATGCATGGGCAAACGTGGAGTAACCGTAAAAGCACGGTTACCAGGAATATCCAGGTTCTTGAAGAAACCAGTATTGCACGGCAACATAAGGATGTTTTGACGCGTACCGAGGATATTAAAGATAAAATTTTAACTGATCTTGAAGGCAACAGGTTACAATTTAAAACCAAAGCCGAAGCGGTATATGCATTTTTAGCTATTGAAAAATGGCAGAAGCACATAAAAGATGAAACTAAACGGATTACCATTGAAGATCAGGTATCGATGCTATTTGATGCCATGCAGGAGATACCTGATGTAGCTAATGCTCTTTCAAAACACTGGGAAGATATATATGCACGGTTTGAGGCTAAGGCAAAGCAGATGCTGAAGGATAAAAATGGACGGTAATGTATTTACTATTGCTGCCAAAGAGCTGAAGCGGTTTAAAGAAAAGGATTTACTTGAGTGGGCGTATGAATATATTCAGCTTACCGTTGGTGGCATGGTACGTCCGTTTTCGCTTGAAGGACACGAATATTTACGCGAGCTATATACCATGCCGGATGTACAGCGTGAGGTATACCAGAAAGCAGGGCAGATGGCAATAAGCACGTATGCTCTTATTAAGACGCTCTACAGGGCAGATAGGCAGGCTATTAAGGTTGTGTATTATTTCCCGACTGATGAGGATGTACGGGATTTTGCGCAGGACAGGGCAAATGTGATGATTGATAATTCCACCTATCTATCGCAAAAGATGGTATATGATAAAGCGGACAACCTGGGGCTGAAGCAGATTGGCGCTTCAAGCATCTATTTTAGGGGGGTATTTTCTAAACGCAAGGTAAAAAGTATTGATGCTGATATGATAGTGAAAGATGAGGTTGATGAAGCGGATCAGGAAAATTTAATTTTTGCTGAAGACAGGCTGTTGCATTCACCGTTTAAATGGATTATTGAATTATCGCAGCCTTCACGGCCTGATTTTGGCATTAACCGCAGTTTTAAAAAAAGTGATATGCGGTATTGGATGGTTAAGTGTAAAGGGTGCGGAAGGTGGAATAATATTGTTGATAGTTTCCCCAAAAATTTGTTTAGCAAGGGTAAGGGTGACACTGTGCAGGCATGGATTGGCTGCACCAGATGCAAAAAACGATTGGATGTACACCATGGGCAATGGGTAGCAACATATTTGGACAGAAAAGATTGTAGAGGTTACCTGGTTAGCCAGCTTTTTTCCAGTACGGTTGATGCAACCTTTATCTATAAAAAGTTTACCGGTGCCGTATTAACAAGCGAGAAGAAGAATGTATGGAATAGCATTGTTGGTATACCCTATCATGATCCGCAGATGTGTCCGGTAACTGATGCAGTATTGGATGCATGCACTGGCACTGATGGTTTTGTTCATAAGGCATACAGCAGTTTTATAGGAATAGATGTTGGTGATATATGTCATGTTGTTGTATTGGGATGGGCAAAGAACCGATTGCAGGTATTGTGGTTAGAAGAAGTACTTGCCACCAATAAAGAGCGTTTTGAGCAGATTATAGAGGCATACAATGGTTTTTTTGTTATTGATGCAATGCCCTACAAACCGCTGGCAAAATATTTATGTAAAAAATATTATGGCTGGGGTGCCATGCAATATTTCAATGCACAGGAACTGATAACCAAAAACGAGCATGATGGTGATGTTGACATTCCGGTGGTAAAACATGACCGTACCACAAGCATAGAAGACATGGTAAGTTTGTTGCAGGAGGGTTTTTTTATATTACCAAACCCCAAAAAGCTGGATGTGCACGAGTTAGAGGTATTTGAAAAGTTTAGGTTTCAGCTTAAAAACTTAGAGAAGGAAAAGGTAGTTGATGCCAAAGGGTATGAAAAGGTTGAGTATAAAAAGAATGTTGCCAATCACTTTGGCATGGCATTGAACAGTGCATTTATAGCCTTTCAGATAGGAAGAGGCAATTTTACTCCCAGAGTGGAACCGGTATTTGGATGATAAAAGGATTATTACAGCGATTATTGAAGCCAAGGCAGATATCCATTGCAACGGAATCGGCATCACGCAGTCCGTATTTTGACTATACCAGGTTTGATGACGAGATTGGAGAAGTAAGTCCATCGTTTCCTATTGAATTTATTGATATTATACGCAAGTTAGCGGTAATTAATCCTGATGTAAGCCAAACCATTCAAAAGATTACCATGCTTGGCAATACAGGGCACACGGTAGAGATTGAAGGCAGCAGTCGTGCTGTAACCAATGCATTACAGGAGCTTAATTATATAGCAAAGAACATATTCCCTAACGATGCGGGGCTTGACGGATATATTAACCAGCAGATACGGCAGATATGTATTAACGGCGCTTTATGTCAGGAGATGGTTATAGGTAATAATTTTGATGGTGTTGCATTTGTTTATCAGGTTCCGGTAAAGACGATACGGTTTATGTTACGCAATAACCGCTACATGCCGGTACAGCATATTGTAGGGAAAACTATCAATCTGAATACCATGACATTTACCTACATTGCGCTTTTGACCGAAGAAGATAGCCCGTATGCCATACCACCGTTTTTAGCAGCGTTGCAAAGCCTTATGAGGCAATATGAGCAATGGCGTAATATTGACAGTTTAATGCAGCTCTGGGGGCTCATGGGTATTACATGGCTTAAGGTAAGCGATACCCGTGGGTTTAACGAAGCTCCACATGAATACGAGCACAGGTTGCAACTAAAGTTAGAGCGCTACTTTAGCATGTTTAAAAAGAATATGAAAAAGGGTATTGCCATTACGGGTACCGACATTGATATGCAACATCACAATGTCAGCAAAGCTGCTGGTGATGTAAACAATATCATTGAGGCAACCGAGCAGCAGGTAGCAAGCGGGCTTGATATAGACCCTGCCATGCTTGGCAGGACGTATAGCACAACGGAAACGTATGCAACGGTATGTTATGAAACGCTGCTGGGCAAGATTGATAATATACGGCGTATGATTAAGCGTGCAAACGAGCGTATATACAATATGCATTTAACGATGAAGCAAATACCGGCAACAGCACATATTGTATTTAATGATATGTACAGTTTAAAGCGTTTAGAGAAGGTACAGGCTGACCAGATTAAGCAGCAAATGGCAATTGAGCGGAGGGATGCAGGTATTATTGACAATGACACATTAGCTCATGAGCTGGGCTATGCACAGGCATACCGGCAAAGCGATGAAACCACTGCGGTATTGAGTTACAATAAAGCACGGGGTATATACGAGCTTGAAAAGGAACGTATTATTGTGCAGTTAGCTAAAAAAAAAAGCTTGGTGATAGCATAACCGATGTAGAAAAAGGGTATGCTACTGAGTTCTTTGACATTTATACGGTAAAATACCATGAGGGTATAGCCGGTATAGTGATAGAATGTGATGCTGATGATATTATGGCTATTTTGCAGCAGAAAATGCAAGATGAGCTGCCCGGAGAATGTACTGATACCATACAAAAGTGGACGGGTACAGCATACCGTCTGGGGCTGGGGAGGATATGGGATGATGATCAGTGGAAGGTTGAGGATACCAATGCTATAGAATTTTTTACCAGGCATGATCAACATTTTTTTGGGAAGCAGTTTGAAAATTATTCTGATGTATTACGGCAGGTAGTGGTAGATGAGTTACAGGGTAAGCGTGCCTACAGCAAAGAGGTAGTAACAAAGGTAAGGAAGGCACTGGGGGAAGCATTTGAGCATCCCCATATTACCGATTACTATGATTTATGCATGCGCAACGCTGTCAACAAAGCACGCAACTATGGCAGGATATTTCAATATGAGCGGCTTGGGATTGCAATGGTTGAAATTGTAGCGATACTTGATAATAAAACCAGTGCTATATGCAGGGAGATGAATGGCAGGCGCATTGAAGTACAAATGCTTGCAGACCATGTACGTGAGGTTTTGCAAACACCGATGGATGAGCTAAAAGAAAAGTTTGCATGGCCAACGCCGGAGCAGGTACGCAGCTATGAGGGGTTGAGCACCAAACAGATTATGGATAGCATTAGCTGCAAGTTACCGCCATACCATGGCCGGTGCCGGACTACAACGGTCATTACAAAAAATATTGTGGTAAAAAAGAGCAGCGGAACATTGCAGGGTGTTGTTGAGCCGGCACAGGGTAAGGAGCCGGCATCGAAGAAGGTACGAAGGAAGCAGATAGCAAGCTTAACACAGCAGGAACTGCTTGCCAAGGTTGAGCAACAAAGAACCAATGCATATTGGGACAGTAAGGATGATGATAAACGTTTGCAACAACACATTACTAAGCATGGGAATGAATTTAGCAGTTATGATGAAAGCTATGAAGAAATTACTAAAAATGTGTTGAAAAATTTTGACAATGTATATACCTTTAAGGAAGGCAAGCGAATAAAGTGGGCATTTTACAACAATGCATATAGAGGGTTAGCAATTATAGAAGAGCGTACCGGCACAATATTAACGATGTATAAATTAACGAAAGATATTGATAATAATAAAGGATACCTTGAAATATTATGACAGATTTAGAATATTTAATTAACATTATGGATAATGTAGAAGACCCTGATGGTGACCATGAACCAAGCTATATAAGGCAATGGCCTATGATACGTGATGATTTAGAAAACACAGATGTAGTAAAGGAGCAGGATATACGCTATATTACAAATGGTGCATTCTTTGCAGAATGGGTGAATGAAGAATATATGTATGTAGAAAATCACGAAGAATGGTACTGGCACATTGCGGAGATTGTAAAGGGGCAGTATCCGCTGGAAAAGCTGCCTGAGCATGTACGGGATAGAGCCCAGAAGTTGTACTACAGGGTAATGGCATGAGCCAGCAAGGGACGTTTCAATGGGGACTGGATGTAGCTAATAGCAGGCTATTTTTTAAGCCTTTTTGCAAGGGGGTATAGACAAGGATGGGTTATTATTTTTAAACAATTTTAAACACCTTTTGACGCAACTGGAAGCATTTTAGATTTATACCACAGATACAAAAACCTATAACCGATATGCGACAATGTTCGTATATCGGTTTTTTTATTGGCGGAGGATGACATGGAGCGTTTGGAACAATTTTTTGCCGAGTTAGAGAGGCATGGTGGGAGAATTGATGAAAAGCGGATGATTGTGCAATGCAAGCTGGCAAGCCGATTTTTTCATGCACGGTTTGATGACACCGATGATCCACTTTATGATGGTGATTCGCTTACTGAAGATGACACATATTTATATGTAAGTTTCAGGGCATTATCGGCAACGCAGTTTCCATGGCGAGGGATGATGCTGGATTTTTCAAAAGAAGGTGTTTTAAAAAAGGGGTACCGTCTTTTGAAAGGGCAAACGGTATACAGCAATCATGATACGCGGGTTGAAAACTGGCTTGGGGTTGTAGCCCAGAGCAAATATGATGAAAGTGTAATACCCGGAATAAACGCACGGTTAAAATTAACCAAAGAGTTTAATCAGAAGGTTATTGCTGGTATTAAGGAAGGCGCTATTCACAGTGCAAGTTGTGATGTAGTATTTCAGTATGAAAAGTCGCATCCGGATCTTGATGATTTTTGGTATTTGCAAGGTGAGGAAGTAGACGGACAGGTTGTACGGGTTATTGCAACCAATATTATAAGCTTTGGTGAATTGTCATTAGTGTGGCAAGGGGCCGACAGTTTGGCAAAGCGAGTTGATATACAGGCTATTGCAGGGGGCAAAACGCCTGGAAAAAGGAATGAAGGAGATGAAACAATGAAGATTACACGGCAATGGATAAGTAACATTGGGCTTGAAGCAGCAAACTATGGTAATGGCGAAACAATAGAGCTTGGCGATGCACAGGTAAATGTATTACTGCAAGATATCACCAGGCGGGTAACATCATTGAGTGATGAGGTAAAAAAGCTGCATGGCTTGTTTACTTCATTAGGAGTTGAACCTGATGATGCTACAGTAGCGCAGTTAAAGAAGGATGTTGAGCTATCCGGTCATATTGTTGAAGATGTGCGAAACGAGGCACTGAAATTTGCACAACTTATTGAAGGTGAAAGCCTGCCTGATGCTATTAAGAACACCATACTTTTAGCTGATTATAATCAGGCATTACAGCTTAGAGATGCTTATAGAATTAAAGCCGAGAAGCTCTATCCGTATACATGTCCCTCATGTGGCAGCACGATGCAGCGGGCAAGTGCAGTCATAGGTGGGGAAGCAGACACTACATTGAATCCGGAAGAGTATACCATAAAATAGGAGGCATATATGGAATTTGGACTATCATTTAACGGCATTGATGATTATGCAACATTTCATCTGGGAAGCGGTATAGTACGAGGAACGCATGAAAACTATCCTGTAAAAGTAAGTGCAGCAAAAACGGTTAGTTTGTGCAGCTCAGGGGATATTTTTAGCGGGGTACTTGTTACCATTGATACAGGAAATGAATACGGTGTGGTTAAGGAAACAGGGTATGTTACCCTTCCCTATACCGGGACTGCACCCCAGGTTGGCGACGATAAGGAACTGGTTGCTGATGGAAGTGGTGGTGTAAAGATACCGGGAGAAGAAGAAACAGGGAGAAAGTACCGTATTGTTGATGTTGATACAACTGCTAAAACGGTAACCTTTAGGTTAGGATAAGAGGAGGAACACATGAAGATTGAAACAATAGCATTATCGAAAGATATGTTTGTAGAGGCTAAAGAGACCGGTATTTCTTTTAAAGAAATTGTTGAACGTGAAGCAAAGAAGCATGGTAAGTTTAGCGATGAGCTTGCATTAAAGGGTATGGATGCGTTTGCACAGCAGTTAGCAGCACGTGATTTGAAACTATCAGGTGCTCATGCAAGCCTTGTTGAGGACTTTTTTAAGACCAATGATAGCAGGGTATTATTTGTTGAGACCATTAATGAATTTGTTAGAATTGGGATGAATGAGCAACTGGAAAGTTTTGCATCATTGAAGGATGTGATTGCTACCAGTACTGGGATTGTTGGGAGTGTATATCAGGCAGTAGAGGTTGATTTAGAAAATTCCAGAGCAACAGCTATGCGTGTTGGCGAACGCGGTACCTTTCCCAGGGTTACCATTAACTTTAAGGATAAGGCCATTACGCTGTATAAGATAGGGTATCAGATTGAAGGCACGTATGAAGCAATACGGAGGATGCGCACCAATGTATTTGGTACAGCAATGAAGGTTATAGGCAGAAATTTAGCACAGAGTAAGATTGCGGTTGCTGTTGATGTGCTTATTAACGGTGATGGCAATGGTAATCCTATTGAAACAATTGATCCCATGACTTCAGGCACACTTGCCTATGCTGATATTGTTAATCTGGAAGAATCCTTTGATGATTTTGCGCCCAATATCCTTATATCAGGCAAAGCAATGCGTGTGGCTTACCGTAATTTATCAGAATATAAAGATGCAAACGGACCCGCAATGATGGAACCGCCCAAAAAATGCGCTGCGGTACCTGCTGGATGTATCATTGCTCTGGATAACCGTGCAGCACTGGAAGAGGTATACGAAAAGGGTGCAAGCCTTGTGGAATATGACAAGATTATTACTCAGCAAATAGAAAATGCAGTGGTAAGCGAGGTGAGTGGTTACGCAAAGCTTTTTACCGGTGCAAGTAAGATGCTGTCAATATAAGGAGGTTACATGGATACTATACAGGTTAAAGTACGGGAAGATATAGTTAAACGGGGTGGAAGATTTTTTGATATTGCCGGCAAGCAGAAGATTGTATCAAAAAAGGCTGGTGATGTCATTGAAGTGGTAGAGACGCCGTTTATTCGCAGTAAGATAGCAACGGGTGAGCTTATTGTAGTATCACGCAAGCAAGAAGCTATAGACTATACAGTATATGTAAATGACAGGGTAGTAAAAAAAATGCCCATTGTTAAGGGTATGAGTGATAGTGACCTGTTAGAGCTTGTTTATTCGGATAAGGTAATTATGAAAGCTATTGATAACAAGGACATTGTTGCTGTTGAACGTAACGATTCAACCATTGTTATCAGGACGAAGTAATGCTTACCACTATTGCTACTATAGCATTACACTGGCCTGCAGCGGCGCTTAATTTTGATGATACTGCGTATGCAACTTTCATCAACCATGAAGACATGTATGTAAAGCGCCGTTTAATTCATTGGGTTGGGCAGGAAGCATATAACGATGCAATGCTTGAAATTCCTGCCGACCCACTGCGGGCACAAGCTTTAAAGGATGCAGAAATACAGCTTTTTCATGTATCCTGCTTACATAAACTATGGCGTGATGCTGGTATGGGTAAAGTGAAGACAGCAACATTGCCAAGTGGTATGAGTGTTACCCTGTCAACTATAAGCGAATCTGAGTTTAAAACATTGATACAGCATTACCTTGATGAAGCGTACCGGATGGTAGAGGATTATATATGCTACTGATGAAAGATTACATTGCAAAAACAATTGCCGAAACATTTACAGCATTGGCGCAGCATGAATTTATCATATTGAAGCGCACTATTACACAATCTGGCACACTGAATATAGCCCGGCAAACTAATTATACACCAGTTATTGCTACAGGTGATATATATATTCATGATGCAATGAAACAGTCACCAGCAGGTGTTGTCCATGAAGGTGATGCTACCATTTATATGATTACAGAACACTTTGAAGCATATGCTGTAGCACCAACCGATAGGATAAATATTGGTGGCATTATAGATAACGGCGTGGTTACCAGCGGTACAGAATATACCATCAAAGATATAAGCAAGGATACATGGATTGATGGTACGGTTATTGTAAAGATAATTCTGGAGAAGATGCAATGGGATTAACATTAGATGGCGACTGGAATTTTTTTGATAGGACAAAAAATATTGGTTCATCCATACAGGAAACGATGGGCAATGCTCTTGAGGTAAGCGCAGAGAATATACGGGCTGCTGTTATTAAAGGAATACGTGATCAAAAATATTCATATGCACCACTTGCACAGCGTACAAAAGAATATAAGCAAAAGAAGGGCTTATCACCTCTTATACTTATTGCCGAGGGTGATTATTTATCATCATTTGCTACAAAAAAAATCAACTGGGATGAAGTGCATATTGGCAGCAATCATCCGCAATCACGAGCACTTGAATTTGGATATGAGCCACGTGGGTTGCCTGCAAGACCTCATGTTGCCCCTGCCATGCTTGATAGCGTGGATGAAGTTATTACCACCTTGCAGGAAGCGCTTGCACACCTTTTTGACGGGTTAAAGCCATGATTATGGATCATATTACCTATTTTAAAAATATTATTGAGCAATCCATACTGGTTGATGATAAGCCTATATTGCAGGGTAAATTATATGAACTATATCCAGAGCCTTCGACGTTCATTGCGTCGCTGCCCTGTGCGGTGATTGGACATAGAATTGGCACGGCAAAGCAAACAGGCGGTATTGATACAAGCAAGGTTACTGATACGGATATTACCCTTACCCGTGAAATGATACAAACCACACATCCCTACCAGATAGATTTTTACAGCAAAACGATAAATGATTTTATTGATGATAACAATATACTAACACAGTTTATTCGGGAAGTTACCAAGAAGCCTTACTATCTATGTAATGATGGCAGGATAATCATGATACATATTGGTGCTTTTGGACTTTTAGATGAGCCTGAACTTATTGAGCAAGGTCCTTACAAAGCATTTTGTCAGGTAACCATTGAAGATGCTGTGTATGGTACTACGATAGTACCACGCATCACAACAATACAATTTGATGAAGGAGGAGTATATGAGTGAGAAAGAAATAAGCTTACCCATTGAAAAGAAACCAGAACTTAAAACTATAAAGAAGAGTTTTGACGAACTGGTCATTGAGCACAAATTATCACCTGCTGTTGCACGGGCGGTACGAACACTCATGCGAGTGCCGTATAATGGCATGGTGAATGCTAACGATTTTGCTAAAGCGGTGAAACAATTTACTGGCGCAGTGCCAAAATAAAGGAGGTAAACGATGATACAACCTGTTACATTGAATATTGCTGATGGTGGATTGGGATATGGACTGATTGGTATTGATGGCTTGCATGCAAAGCTTGGTATTGCTGAGGGAGGCGCAGCTAATACGATGTATGATGTTGGAAGTAAGCGCATGGCAGTAGCATATTTTGGGAAGGGTGCTCTCGTTGATAGCCTCACCCGTCACTTTGATGAAGGCGGTTTAAAATGTTTGGCAATGCGTCCTGACAATGATATAAGCGGTAGCATTGGTACCATTACTCATACCGGTACGGGAACTGCAACCATGCAGGCTGCAGGGACAGTAATGGGTGCACGCAATTTTGTTATTGATATTGTTGCAGACGGTACCTTTGAGGTTGCAACCTTTCGATGGAGTGATGATGGTGGAATTAACTGGTCAGATGTATTTATAACACCACCAGCAAGCACTCCAATTATACTTTCGTGCGGTGTTAGCATCAGCTTTACCGGTACTGAAGATTGTTTTGTAAAAGGCGACCGATACAGCTTTTCAACTATTGCACCAGGTGCAAGCGTTGCATCATTCCTGACTGCTATTGATGCACTAAAAAATCATTATAACCCCGATTCGGCAGCATATACGTTTATACATATTGTTGGTGGCTTTGAACGCTCATTTTGGGAAGCAATAAAAGCAAAAGAAGAAGAATTTGAGGCAAAACGCATTTTTATACGCTTTGTACTGGAATATCCACCAAAGGATGATAGCAGTACTGTTGAATCATATTTGCAGGGAATGATTGATGAGTGTAAGCTTTTCAGCTCTAAAAAGATTGCTATTGTAGGTGGACGGATACGCTACGGAAGTGATAGTGATTTTAAATCGGCTGCAACGTTACTGTGTGCAAA
>CAZPIO010000186.1:0-12555 GCA_964586235.1 uncultured Planctomycetales bacterium | reverse complement strand
CGGCCCCAGCGGCACGGGCAAGAGCGCCCTCGTCCGCCAGATCGCCGCCGTGGTCCGGCGCCCGGTCCGCCGCGTCTCGCTCAACGGCGAGACCTCCGTCGCCGACTTCATCGGCCACTGGACGGTCAACGGCAACAAGGAGACCGTCTTCGTCAAGGGCATCCTGCCCCAGGCCATGCAGGAGGGCCACATCCTGCAGATGGACGAGGTCGATGCCATGCAGCCCGAGGTCGGCTTCATCCTGCAGCAGATCCTCGAGCCCCACGGCCATCTGCTGCTGACCGACACCGGCGAGGACATCACCCCGCACCCGGACTTCCGGCTCGTGGCCACGGCCAACACCCTGGGCTTCGGCTCGGACTCCGGCCTTTACGCCAGCGGCACGCGCGTCCTGAACTTCAGTTGGCTGGACCGCTGGGACGTGGTCGTCCACATCGACTACCTGCCCGCCGATGACGAGGTGCGCCTGCTGCACAGCCGCTACCCGGCTGTCAAGAAGGACCTGCTCAAGTGCATGGTCAAGGCCGCCGGCGACCTGCGGAAAGCCCACGCGAGTGAGGAGTTGACTACGGTGCTTACCACTCGGCGGCTGCTGGCCCTCTGCGCGAGACTGGAACGCCGCAACGTGTTTTCGCGGGCCCTTGCCGTCTGCGTTCTGAACAAGGTTCCGGCCGAAGATCGGAAGGTGATAGAAGAAACATTCCAACACCATGTGGGAGCGTCGGCGCAGAGCTAGGCGTGAACGGGAATGATGCGGAGGGAGCACTCTGGGCAATTGCTCCCTCCGCTCTTCATGCCTTTGGCACGATCACACCGAACAAGCGGCGGCCCAGTTCTTCACAGGACTGCCGTCTTGTGCCGTTACTACTGCCCCACAACGATTTCGAGTTCAGGTCCACCAATCATCGGGACACTCGCCATGGCCTCATTGATGAACGACCCGTCACTCAGCGTCAGGTGGTAGGTACCGGGCGTTCCGCTGATCGTCAGCGAAAGTGTCGCCACAGCGGTTTGGCCAACCGGCAGCAGTTGCTGGGTTGCTCCACCGATGCTGACGGTGGTTGCGAACACGTTGCCGGCCGGGGTGGCGATTGGCCCATCAACCGCGGCCAAGCTGTTCGTCAGTGTCCACGCTGTCGGCGGGTCGGGCGCCAGCAAGGCCTCCACGTCGGTTCCCGAGTCAATGACATCGCTGCCGTCGAGTGTCAACCGGACCCAGAGCCAGTCCATCACCGTCAGGTCGTAGTAGCTGCTCTGGGTGTGGCCGTCCACGTCGTGGGAGAAGAGGACGTTGTCCAACTCCGTCCAGTCGGCCGAATTGATCGAGACCACATTGGCTGCATCGACGGCCGGCTTGCCCTCAAAGCCCCAAATGGGCGCATCCGTCGCGACTACCAGGTCAACCGCAACCGTCCCACCGCCAGTCGGCAGTGTCACCGATGTTGCTCCCGTTCCGTGGACCACCCACTGAGCCGAGACGTTTGCCGTCGGGCTGAGAAGACCCGCGGCCTGCTGCTGTTGTAGAAGTGCCCGCAAGGTCAATTCCTGTGTCTGATCACCGCTTTCGGCCATGCTCATCGACTGGCTCATCCCCATCATCATGCTGCCACCCGAGCAAACAACCGTATTGTCGAGAAGTGCATGTACAATGGTCCAGTCAGCACCAGTGCTCTCGGTGCCGGTGATCGTGCCGTCGGTGTCGATATCCAGACGCATGTTGGATTCACCGGCGGTCTGGCCGTTGGCGGCCTCGATAGCCCCTTCGTCGTCGGTCTCTTCCACGATGCCGTCGCCGTCCACGTCCGCCGCCAGCATGCGAATCGAGCAATCGGCGTCGCACTCAAGCTCCGTCCAGTTCAGGCTGATCAGGGCCTCGGACAGGTCGATCGTGTAGCACACCTGATCGTTGAGGCGATTGTCCGGGTCAGTCGCGTCGAAGAAGAGTCGGAAGGTCTGATCGTTGTTGATGAAATCATAAGACATAGGCAACGGCTGGCTGGCATCGCTGCCGGTGACGTACACAAAGCCAAGGTCGGTCCACGGATAGGCCGGCTGGGCCAAGTCCACTTCGATGATCTGGACGTCGCCCTGGCGCGGTTCGATCACCGCACTATCAGGCGCCGCGTCCGGGTCCAGGGTAATCCCGAGTGGTCCAACCGTGCCATGAGTACGGACGCTCCGCCAGGCGGTGATGGTGAAGTAGTTCTCAGGTGTTTCGCACGGATCCAGCGGAGGTGATGACGCTGGAGGCGGTTTTGGATTGTAGCTGATCCCTGGTCCCGTCGCACTGGCCTGGAAGGCGTCCCAATCCTCCAGACTGATCATCTGGTCGTCGTTACTGTCAAGCTCGACGCACAAGTACTCATCCCACAGCGACTGCGGCGGCTCCCGTCGGCCGAGGCAGTACTGCCAGCGTGCGAAATCAACCTGATCGATATCGCAATCCTGGTCCCAGTCGTACCGTGGCTGGCGGAATCCTTCAGATCGATCGTTCTGCTCGTTCCCATCGCAGTCGATCGACTCACGCGCACACGCATCGGCAATCTTGTTGTGGTCAACGTCGGCGCCCTCGTAGGCTCCCATGTTGACCTTGGCCTCCAGCGCGGAGCACACCTCGGCGACCATTCGTGGGTTGCCGTCGAGATCGAACGGAACCGGCTCGCTTGTGTTACCGTCGCCGTCGAGGTCGGTCGTGTCGGCCGGAACCAGGGTGTTGTCTCCGTTGTCGATGCAGGGGGAATTGACTGACAAGCGAAAGTTGTCATCTATCGTCCCAGGTACGTTGTCCTGGCCATCAGGATCGGCGAACAGTGGATCGTCGTTGATGATGTGCCTGACCAGATCGGGGGTCATACCCTGAATGTCGCAGGCATGAATGTCCTCCGTCCCTCGCTGCAGCTTATACTGGTCATCCTTCTCCGGGGTGTCTTGGGGGGATGCCCTGTTCTCCCAAAGGATGCAGTTCTTCAACGTTAGCGTGCCGGTCGAGTTGTGGTGGATCCCATCCGCTTTGTCGGCCGAGCCGGCGCTGGAGTTGGCGACGACGGTGCAATTGACGAATCCCTGGCTTCCGCCTGAGTTCGCATCGTATACCGCTCCGCCGTACCCGTCGCCGTCTGCTCTATTGCTTGCGAACAGGCAGTTGACAAACGATGGCGTACCGGTAGCGTCGTTTCCGTTTGACACAGCCCCGCCGCCCTGCGTTGAAGTGTTGCCCAGAAACTGACAGTTGATGACCATGGGGCTGCTCGCGAGCCGGTGGCTGAGGGCCCCGCCCCACACCGCACGATTGCCTTGAAACACGCAGTTGCGGATCGTCGGACTGCCGGACTGGATAAACAGTCCGCCGCCGTGATGATAGTAATACGTACTGTCGGTCGTGTTCGCATTGCCGGCCGTGACCGTGAACCCATCCAGTAGAGCTGTACTGTTCCTCCCGCTGCCGGTGACCACGTGGTAGGAGTTGTCGGCATAGTTGACGAAGCTGGGCTGGTCATCTCCGAGAAGGTCGCCGCTGAGGACTGTCTGGTTCGTAGTGAAGTCGCGATCGGCGAGGTTGAACGTGGCCGGGGTTTCAGCCTCGATACCGGCGAATCCGCCGTAGACCGACACATTGTCTCTCAACGTGAACGTCGCCGCCCGCCCACTCGGCACACTGGGCTTGTAGTAGTCCGTCGGGCTCGGGGACGCGGCCACCCAGATGTCGTCGTGGGTCTGGGCCGCGGTCAACGCGGTCTGCAACGTGGTGGCATTCTCCCAGGTTGTTCCGTTGCCCGAGCCTTGGGGTTTGACGTAGATCACGTTCTCGCAGGCATCGCCGATACCGTCATTATCGTGGTCCGACTGATTCGGGTTTGAGTCATCCGGGCAGTTGTCGCAGGTATCCAGTATCCCATCGCCGTCCGAGTCGGCCGTCCCGCAAGATGTTCCCGTCCCGGCGGGAGTCCCGCCATTGGCCGCACACACCGTGGGCAAGAGGTCCTGACAGGAGAAGTCGGTCCTGCAACAGGCTTCGGCAATCTCAACGCTTCCGGTGGTGCTGGCCGTATTGCCCCACTGGTCCATGTCATCCTTGGCCCGGGCGAGATAACGATTGGTTTCCACCGGGAAGGATGCCGTGGAACCCGTCCAGGTCCACCCGCCGGCCAGACTGCTGTCGATGCCCAGCAGCACGTCCGTGCCGGGCTCGATGGTTCCATTGCCGTTCGTGTCGCGATAGAACTCAACTGCGGTCACGTAACCGTCGGCGTCGGTCACGTTGTTGGCGGTCAGGGTCAGGTTGCTGCCCTGGGCAACCGGGTCCGGGCTATCGGACAAGCTGCCGATGCTGGGCTTGGCGGGAGCCAAATAGCTGATCGACACCGACGAGTAGGTGTCCGGCCCGCAGGGTCCGTCACAGCTTCCGCCGTACGGACAGGAAGCGAACCCCAGACCCGCACAGTAGGCCGCAAGAGACGAATTCATGGCCATAGTCGAGGTAACACGAATGGTCATCGTGTTACCGCTCGCCCCGAGCCAGCTATTCCACGTTTCGGCCGGAATGGTCACGACACGGCGATTTGCTGAAAGCGGCGATGTGCCATCACAAGGTGATCTCCCCGCCTCCGCGCACGTCGGATCGGCTCCAGTGCAGTCTAGGTTCCACTCCTTGAAAAACTTGCCCTCGGCAGGCATGTTGGTGCTATCGGTGACACCCGGATCCAGCGCATTGTTGTTGGCAGTCACGGTAAGGTACTTCGCCTCCGGGTCCGTGTCGCAGCAAGGGATGTTGGAGCAGGTATCACAATCGCCAAGATCATGCGTCGAGTCCCAGGAGTTGCAGCCCAGGTCGGCAATGGCACTGATGGTGATCGTGACATTCGTACCAACACGGGCCAGACATTGGTTCGATAAGGGGTGTACGTTGGTGTATCCTCCACCCAATCCTGGCACGGTGTATGTCCCTCCGGTCGTGCATTCGCCGATCGCGACCTGAGGTATTGGGTACAGGAATGTCAGAACCAGAATCGCGAGACAGTGTTTAGGCAAGCTCATTGTCTCCTCCGCCACACTCTTCGACGATTATTCACGAAAGCTGCGATCACGGCCGGAACCGCAAGCACAGCCAATGAAGAGGGCTCGGGAACCGGCAGGCCGTAAAACTCGTAGGTGATCTCCGCAGAATACGTGAATCCCTGAAGATCCGGGTTGTTCAGCGGGTCAGGTGTCCATGGCTGGAAGGCGAGATTCTCCACGATGAGCCGCACTTGTGTAAGCTCGTAGCCGAAGAGGTCTGGTGAGACGCCGAACAACAGTGACTCCGGAGCAGGCGGGCTAATGTGGCCGCCTCCAGAGGGGAACAGATCCCAAAACCGGAACTCCTCCGCGATTCCATTTGTTGCCGACAAAGCGAAGATCGCAAAGCCAGGATCGCCGGCATTGGTAAAGTCCAGTTGGCCTGGCGCCTCCCAGAAGGCCCCAACGCCTAGACCGTACTTGTCTTCGAGCGAACCGGGTAGTTGGAGAATGAACTCGACCTGCGGTTCACTCTCTGGCGCTCCTCCTCCCGCCACATCTGAAGAATGTGATGCCAGGAGAATCGGCGCCGCATTTGCAGTGTTCAATGCCATGGACGCAACGGCCATGGCACAAATCAAGGAACGAGCAATCATGACTTCACCTCCTGCAGAATCACGCGATCCATCCGCACCATCATTAGCGCCGAGAATGACATACTGCTTCATAGGATCGGATGATAATTCCAGACTGTCCCAGATGTCAAGCAGTTGTCAGCCTGATGCTGTGTGTTGCCGTCATAGGCAAGACTTTGGCTGGTTCTGCTCGGGACGGTCAATACCGAACCGGTCCAAGCTCATGCGTCTGGCGTTGCACTGTCAGCCAACTCTGCAAATTGATATTCGCTACGCCGCCTTTGATAAGGTTTCACCTACAAGGCTGCTGCTATTCGCGTCCAATACAGGCCACACCCCACCCCTCGCGATGCCGGCGGGCGTGGCCTTCTTTCATGAGCATCGCAGAAAGGAGCATGCCATGCATGCAAACCTATTCGAAAGCCAGCTTGAACGGCTGGCGAGAACACTCACCGAGCAGTTCGGTGTGAAGGTCGTCTGCCAGGGCGACAATGCCTGGACCGACGGCACACAGATCGTGCTGCCGTCGGTTCCCGAGCCTCTGGATGAGGATCTTGAGAAGTGCCTGATTGGCTATTTGGATCACGAGCTGGGCCATGTGGCCTTCTCGGATTTCCGCGTGGCCGAGCAGTTCGCCAAGAAGCACCCCGGTTACGAGGGCCTGCTCAACGTGATCGAGGATGCCCTCATCGAACGGCGAGCGATGGACCGCTGGCCAGGCGTCCGGCGCAACCTGGACATGATGTTCCGCCAGATCCGCGGCCGGGTTGCCCAACTCATCCAGCAGCGTGGCCCGTTCGACCGCTCTTGCAGGGCAGATTACCATATAGGGCAACTGACGAACGGAGGTGGTCATGTCGACAGTATTGCAGACGTGGAAGGTGAGGTGGATGGCCCTGATGGTCTTGGTCATTGTGGGGCCGGCCTTGGCCGCCGACTGGCCGCAGTGGCGGGGGCCTCATCGCGACGGGAATCTTGCGAAATGGGTCGGCCCGAAGGCCTGGCCGAAGGATCTGACCCGCCGGTGGAAGGTGCGGGTGGGCGAAGGGCACTCGTCGCCGGTCGTGGCCGGCGATCGGGTCTACATCCAGGCCCGAGAAAAAGACGAGGAGATCATCCGTTGTCTTGACCTGCGAACAGGCGACGAAAAGTGGCAGTCGCGATATCCGGCGCCTTATACCATGCACTCGGGCGCGACCGCGCACGGGAAAGGGCCCAAATCAACGCCCACATTGAGCGACGGTCGGCTTTTCACGTTCTCCATTCACGGTGTCCTGTCGTGCTTCGATGCCGTTAAGGGCGACGTTATCTGGCGCAAGGAGTTCGACAAGCAGTTTTCCAGGACGTCGCCTCTCTACGGGACGGCCATGTCGCCGCTCGTGGTCGAGGGCGTGTGCATCGCTCACGTCGGTGGAAACGACCAGGGCGCTCTGACCGCATTCGATGTCCGCGACGGCAGCGTGAAGTGGGCCTTCGACAAGGATGGTCCGGCGTACAGCTCGCCGATCCTGGTCAGCCTGGCAGGGCGCAGGCAACTCGTCACCATGACGCAGAACTTCGTCATGGGCCTGGCGTTCGAAAACGGCGAGCCGCTGTGGAAGATCCCATTCTGCGTCGCCTACAGCGAGAATGCGGTCACGCTTCTGCCGTACAAGGACACGCTGATCTATTCCGGCCACAGCAAGCCGACGGCCGCCATCCGCCTCGTTCAAGAGGATGGCAAGCTCGTGCCGAAGGAGGTCTGGAACAATCCGGACGTGCCGATGCACATGAGCTCGCCGGTGCTGGCCGGCGCGAGGCTCTTCGGCATGACGCATCGGGCGAGCGGCCAGGTGTATTGTTTCGACGCCGACACCGGCCGCACGCTGTGGACCAGCCCGCATCGCATGGGCGACAACGTGGCATTCATCCGGGCCGGAGCCTTCATCCTGCTGCTCACCACCGATGCCGACCTCATCGTGCTCAGGAGCGACGCGAAGGCCTTCGAGCCCGTCGCCAAGTACAAGGTTGCCGATACCCCGACGTGGGCCCACCCTGCCCTGGTCGGCAGATTGTTGCTGATCAAGGACAAGTCTGACCTGATGCTCTTCGAGATCGAAGGCTGATGACCGGCGGGATTGAGCCGCGGTGCACAGTCCGCGTTGGGGCGTTTGCCCGTAGCGTGGTCGCCCGGATTGAAGGATAATCAAGCGTCGATCGCGGGGATTACCTGCTGCATGGAGGGTTGCCGTCTGCATGACCAGGACGACGTTCGGTTTCGTGTTCCTCGCCGTGTTCGCCACCGATCTTACGGCCGGGGAGAACTGGCCTCAGTGGCGTGGACCGGCCCTGGACGGAAGCAGTGACTCGAAGAACCTGCCGCTGTCCTGGTCGGAAAGCAAGAACATCCGCTGGAAGACGCCGCTGCCCTCCTGGAGCGCCGCGACGCCCGCCATCTGGGGCGATCGCATCTTCGTCATGTCCGGCTCGTCCGCCGACGGCGCAAATCAGGCTCCTACCAGAAAGGGCGGCAGCGGCGGGCGCCAGCGGGAGGGCACGGACCTGCTCCTGATCTGCGTCTCCAGGAAAGACGGCTCGATTCTGTGGCAGCGCAAGCTGGACGAGGGCAACGCCCACTACCAGAAGCAGAACATGGCATCGCCTTCTCCCGTCACGGACGGCAAACATGTATGGGCCTTGACCGGCAACGGGGTTCTGACCGCCCTGGACATGGAGGGTAACGTCGTCTGGCGCCGCGAGATCCAGAAAGACTACGGCAAATTCAACGTCGATTACGGTTATGCCTCCTCGCCGCTGCTTTCTGATCAGCGGCTGATCGTTCAGGTCTTGCACGGGAAGGAGGACAAGAACCTGTCGTACCTGGCGGCCTTCGACGGACGTACGGGCAAGACCGTCTGGAAGGTCGATCGTCACACCGATGCGCTTGAAGAGTCGATGCAGGCGTATACCAGCCCGACGCTGATGCGATATGGGGGCCGGTGCGAGTTGATCATTGCCGGCGGGGACTATCTGACCGGCCACGATCCGGACAGCGGGAAGGAGATCTGGCGGTGCGGGGGCCTCAATCCCGACCGGGATCCGCGGTATCGCACGGTCTGCTCGCCCCTGGTGGCTCATGGGATGGTGTTCGTGTCCGCGCGAAAGGGGCCGCTGGTTGCCTGCAAGGGCGGCGGGCAGGGGAACGTGACCGCCACTCATCTGGCATGGGCCAGCCCGGCCGCTCCGGATGTGCCGACCCCGGTTTGCGATGGCAAGTACGTCTATGTACTCCACGACATGGGTGCGACGGGCATGTTGACCTGCCTCGACGCCGATACCGGCAACGCCCTCTACCTCAAGCAGCGGCTCCCCGGCGGCCCTTACAGTGCCTCGCCGCTGCTTGCCGACGGACGGCTCTATGTCACCAGCGAGAACGCGCGCACCACGGTTCTGGCCACCGGAGCGGAATTCAAGATCCTCAGCGAAAACCAGTTGGACGACGGCCATGTGTTGTCATCCATCGCCGTGGCCGGTCGAGAGCTCTTTCTCCGCGCATCGAAACGCCTGTACTGCATCAGCGAGGGGCCGAAGTAGCGTGCCGACGCGGTGAGCGTGCTCCGATGGGCGACCGGGCCGACTGTGTCGGGACGCGTCAATCATGGCAGACTGAGGGCGGCAGGAGCGTGAAGTCTCAGCCGAAATCGAGTAACATTTCTGGGCCGAGAACCCGATGGCTTGGGCCAGGGTGTGCCCAGGGTGTGCGGGCCAAGACGAGACGAGGATGGATACCGAGCGGACACAAAACGCTGCCCTGCGTGAGCGAGTGAAGGAGTTGACGTGCCTGTACAGCCTGGCGCAGCTTGCCGAACGCTCCGGCATATCACTGGCGGGAATCCTGCAAGGCACGGTTGAGCTGTTGCCGCCCGCCTGGCAGTATCCGGAGCTGGCCGCGGGAAGGATTGACTTTGACGGGCAGTCTCATGTGACTGCCAGTTTTAAGGAAGGCTGCCAGATGCAGTCGGCTCCCATCGTGTTGAACGGCAAACCGAGAGGCCGCGTCGACGTCGCCTACATCAAGGAGATGCCGCCGGCGCATGAGGGGCCATTCCTGAAAGAGGAGCGCCACCTGATCAACGCGGTGGCCCGTCAGATCGCGCTCATTATCGAGCGACGGCAGGCGGAGGAGGACCGGCTCCGCCTCCAGGACCAACTCCGTCACGCCGATCGTCTCGCCACAATCGGGCAGTTGGCGGCCGGTGTCGCGCACGAACTCAACGAACCGCTCGGCAACATCCTCGGCTTCGCCCAGTTGGCACAGAAGCACCGCGACCTTCCCAAGGACATCGGGCAGGACCTGGCGAAGATCGTGGCCACGTGCCTTCACGCCCGGCAGATCATCCACAGCCTGCTGTTGTTCTCGCGTCAGATGCCCCCGCAGAAAGCCAAGTTAAACCTCAACGTCGTGGTTGAGGAAGCGATGGCCCTGCTGGGGCAACGGTGCACTAAGAACGGCATCATCATTACGCCTCGTCTCTCTCCGGATCTGCCGGACATTACCGCCGACGCCTCGCAATTGCGTCAGGTGCTCGTCGACCTGGCGGTCAACGCCGTACACGCCATGCCTGACGGCGGCGTACTGGAGGTGGCGACGTGCCGCTCGGGTGATCGCGTGATGCTCACCGTCCAGGACAACGGCATCGGGATGAGCCAGGAGATTCTCGAAAAGATCTTCGTCCCGTTCTTCACGACCAAGGATGTGAACGAAGGCACGGGTCTGGGCCTGCCCGTGGTTCACGGCATCGTGACCTCTCATGGCGGCACGATTCGCGTCCAGAGCGCTCCGGGCCAGGGTGCCCGGTTTGACATCGAGCTTCCAGTCAACGCCGAGGACGGGACAGACGGAGACCGGACGGATGAAAGCGGCCGGTAAGAAACCATCGATCCTCGTCGTGGACGACGTGCCGAACACGGTCGAGGTCCTGCAGCGGAACCTGACGGCGGCGGGATACGCCGTCTTCACGGCGTTCGGCGTTTCCGAGGCGATCCAGATTCTCGATACGACTCCGATCGACCTGGTCATCACGGACTGGAAGATGCCGAGAATCAGCGGTATTGACCTGGTGCGGCACGTTCGCGCGAACCACCGGGACACGGAAGTCATCATGGTGACGGGCTATCCTTCCATTGAGGGAGCCGGTGAAGCGGTCAAGACAGGGGCGGAGGAATACCTGGCCAAACCGTTTATGGATGTGGAACTGCTTAGCCGCGTTTCATGAGCGGCAGCCGGCGTGCTGCATCGGTAATGGCATCGATCCTGGCCGCGAAGCCGGTCCGCTTAGCAACCTCCTCGTCGGTTACCAGATGCACATCGAGGAGACCGCCCGTCCGGTACCCCGTCCGCAGGTAATTCATTTCATCGAGGCAGAGGCTCCAGCCTTCAAACCACAACAGGAGGTCGTTGCGTTGCCGCGGGTCGCCGCGAACGTGCACGAGGAGGTCGATGTCACTGCCGAGGCCAGCGGTCGCGTTCTCCGTGCTGCCGAAGACGTAGAAAGCGACCACCCCGAATCGCTCCGGATCGAGTTGCGAGGCGATGTGCTCGGCGATGCGGAGCCGCCAGAGCCAGAAACGGTCGGGGACGCGGGACGCGACGTCGGCTCCGGGCTCGGCGAGTTGCTCGACCGACGCCTGCTCGGCCAGCACGGCGACGGCCTCGGCTAGGTCAGCGTTCATCAGAAGCTGTAGTACCTTGCCGTCGGCAGCCCGAGAGACGTCAATGACTCGGACCACGTCGGCCAGGCCGGCGAACTCGGGCAGCATCGTGGGAAGCAGATTCGTCGCACCAAGGAGGAACCGTTCGTTGAACGCGACGGCCGGCTCGTCGGGAAAGAGGGGGAGGTAGCAGATCCGGGCTTCCACCAGGTCCTGAAAGAAATGGGTGCCGAAGGAGACATCGGGCATGTAATTGCCCTTCTGGCGCGCGATCTCGATCAGGGCCGCCGTGTTGTTGATGTCGGAGTAGGTGACCCTCACGCCGAGTTTCATGTCTCCCCGACTTCCCCAGCGACCGGGGCCCATGAGAATGAATTGCCGCTTCGGCAGCAGCTTATTGAGGTGGCTGACCGCACGTCCCACGGCGATCAGGTCGTCGCGCTCGGGAAGCTCGCTATACTTGAGCGGATCGATGTAGACGAGATGGGTGATGGCAGGCAGGCAACCGTTTGAGACATACCGGTTCGCCGAGAAAACGACGTTCTCGGCGGGGAGGTCCTTGGGAATCGGCGCGGGCGAACTGGCCGGCGAGTAGCTCTGCGGCCGGCATTGGAGCAGGTACAAATCCTTGCCGTCGTGGGCGAATTCGAGGTCGACGGGCGCTCCGAGCTCTCCCTCGAGCAGCTTGAGAAGGGCGTGAAGCTCGCTCACCAGCGGCGTCTCGTGGATCAGGCCGTCGAAGGTGAAGACCAGATCGTCGCGTTCGAAATCGATGTTCATCCCGATGGGCGTTCGCAGGCGGCCGCCGTCGTGGATCGAAACCAGGCGGTGGACCAACGGCAGCTCGGCGCCGCAGGCGCGGAGCAGGTCGCGGGCTTCGATCGTCTCAAAGGTGTTGGTTTTCAGATTGATGGCGTCGAGCTTCCTGGGAGCGTAGTACAGCACCTCCTCCTCCGCGACATTGACGCGCAGCCCCGGCTGTCCGGGTGCGACCAGGATGGGGTAGTCGTTGCTCACGCGGTCGACGGCCCGCGTACCGAGACCGGGGACCATCCGGAGCAACCCATCCTCGCGGCGGATGCGCGGCGACCACGGGAACTCATTGCGGCTGAAGGCAACGCCCGCGAACGCGGGAAGGAAGTGGTCTCCCACGCGGGTGCCGATGACCGGCTGGATGATGATCCCCATTTCCTCGCTGAAGTCCAACAGCCCGCGTTCCGCCCGATACTCGATC
>CAZPIO010000185.1:0-12559 GCA_964586235.1 uncultured Planctomycetales bacterium | reverse complement strand
GATTCAGGAGAAAAGGCGAAGAAGACGGCGAAGGGTGAGCAGCAGGGAGTGACGGTCGGGCTGGTTGATGTGCTCGTCAACCTGGGAATTGTCCCCTCACGCGGAGAAGCCAAACGCCTGATCAGGCAGGGCGGAGTTTATCTTGACGGCCAGCGGGTTGATGACATCGAGTACAGGCTCGATGGGAGCAAACCCGAGCAGATTCTCAAGATCGGCAAGCGCAAATTTTACCGCCTGAAATTCGTAATGAAATGACCCAATTGTTATTTTTTTGAAATTATACCCATATATGAACATAGCACTCCAGCAAAAATGTTGTAAAAAAATCGCTCTTGTTAAGAGTAAAAATGAAGTAGCCGCGATTATTTGCTTGCCTGCCATCTTATACATCATTCAACTACCAATTTATCCATTGTGGCAAGGTTCTAATGGTGATGGTCGTCATATTTTTGCGGAGGATATATTTTTTTTAAAATATCCAATTGATCTTTGCTAGGTATAACCTTTTCCTTTAGAACTTTCCTGATTCGCTGATTCAAACCTTCAGCATTGCTTAAAATTTCAAAAATGAACAATAATTGTGTAGGCAGTTGGCCATTATGCCTTTCATAGAGTATTAATACTGGAAGTTGCCTTCGACTTAATAATTCAAGAAGCTCAAATCCAAAAGGTCTAATAAAAGTCTTCCCACTCTGTTCATCTTCATAATGGCTGCCCAGGGTCAGATCAAAGCTTTGTTCAACAAATTCTCTCGGAACCCGCTTTATAAAATCTTTAAATTCGTAGAACCGAAATTCTAGATCAGACTCATCCAGGAGATATCGAATGTATCTTTCAATAGAAAGACACTCTTCATAGGATTCAAGGATCATTTGAATCTTCATACTATCCTCTAATTTTCTTTTAAGACTGTACCGTGTTGATACTATTAAACTGATGATCATCTAATGATTTCTTTTTCCCCTTTCTTAGACAATTGCGATATCATATTCGCCCCTCATTGAACTCCTCGACAACTTATCTTCAAGGCCATATCATCGGTTTTTCAATAGGTTTCATTTCTACCAAGCTTCTTAATTCGATCGTTACCAGATCGAATATATTGCTTAAGTTCTTCTTCCCAGAATTCAACTCTCTAAAAATATAACAATCCTTGCCTATCAAACGATCAAAAATAGTTTCTGTCCCTTTCCCAACTTCGAAAATCTTTTTATCCCTTAAATACTTTTCGTTCTTTTCCGTCCACAATGTAATTTTAAAATTTCTCCCACCTATATTTTCAATATCTATCTTAGATATAGACGAATGGAGATCAAAATGCCCTTCTTGAGCGCCAATAAAGTAACAAAAAGATAACAGTACTCGGTATTCTTCCCATTCTTTAAACTGACTCAGTTGCGAGGCAAGGGCATTTATTTGAATAGACTCTTGATCTAATATCTTAGATTGTACATCTAACAAAAAATTCTTCACAAAAGAAGCTTTCTCTAAAGGATCATCGGAATATCTCTCTGATAATCTTTCTACCAGGTTCTTCAGTCTTCCTAAATTATACTTCAGGTCATTCCTTATTACCCATTTTTTCATAGTTTCTTCTTTAGGGTCGCCCACACGACTGATTCTTATATCCAAAGCATCAATAAACCGAAATAGGGCTACGAGTGATAAAAAATCCTTAGTAAAATCAGAGTTATCAAGCTTTTCTAAAATTCTGCTAAGATGGATTATAGGTTTACCATATTGGCAATTTTCAAAGAAGTCATTAGGAATAAATATGCTTTTATCAATCATTTCATAATATTCTTTTTCATTTAGCGGGCTATTGCTTTTATGATAAATCGAAAAAAGAGCTATCATTTCAAGAATAGAGAGCATTTTTTCCTTTGTCGCTGCTTCCAATATTAACTGAGTAACTGGCTTTTTTTCAGCCCCAACGGGGAAAACAAGCCCCTTATAAATAGAATCATGTTCACAGGTAGCTATTCCAAAAGACTCAGGTAAGGAAATTAATATTTCAGCTGAGATAATCCCGTGGGTCTCTCTTATCATATGTGGCTCACCATATCTATGGGTACCCTTGTGGCCGATATCATGAAGCCATATCGCCATGCAAAAAGCGTAAATTAGTTCATCTCTTGTTATCTTTTTTTCTCCAAATTTATATTCAGCCTGTAATAAATCTGTCCTTAAAAGAGGGATAAGAATTTGATTAGTAGTCTCCCAATTGTCAGCTATATGATCATAACTATGATCTATCATGTGAAAACATTTATCTCCAAATGATAAATAGTTCTTTTTGTACCTCCAATACCTGATATTACCCAGAAGTGATTTTTGCAATTTCTTATCGTTTATAAATTTTATTAGCTCCCCTATTTCATTAATATATGTATCATAAAGAAAAGGAACTGAAAATAACTGGTTCTTCATTATGTAAAAATCTGCCCCTCTGGCAAACGCCTGTTGAATAACTCTAAAATCATTAGAAATGCTCAAAATAAATGTCGGAATACGGGGCACCACCTCACGTAGGACATTAACAAAATCGACACCGTCAACCTCCGAGTTAAGAAAAATGTCAACGAATACCAAGTCCATATTAAATAGGTCTATTGATATCAACCTTTCATTCCTATCACCAGGAACCTTGCATTCAACTTTTATTTTATTTAACTTTTCTTGTTTTGCTCTAACAAGTTGATTATAAAGGTCAACAAAACCTTTGGTACAAATATAGACTGAAGAATTTCCTACATTTTTGAAAGTACTGGTCAAGACATCTACAAGTGTCAACTCCTTGTCAGAAAGAACTTCCTCAAATCTTTTGTCAATTTGGAGGAGTGGTCTTTTAGGATTATTTTCTATCAGAAGTATATTTAATGGCTTATCTTTTCTAAGCCAAATAGCTTGCAACAAGTCCCAAATTTGAAGCCGGATATTTTCTGTAAATTCTCCCTCATGTCCTAAAACCTCCTTACTACGCTTTAAGTTCTCACCCTTATAGACGTCTTGAAGGAAATCAAATAAATCATTTTCTTTGAAAGTCCTTTCATTAAACCAACCCTTTATTTCCTTAAATTTTTCTTCAATTAATTTTAGGTCACTACCTTTCTTCTGTTCATTTTTATTAATTAAATATTTTAGCACTGATCCCAGGCTACTATTTCGGGGATTCCAAATTTGCCAGGTGGATAATCCTGTCTTTAGGAACTCTATTATGCCATGAGTTTTTGAATCAGCAAAGGTTATAAATAAGACAGGTGGTATCATACTTGAATTTTTGAGGTTAGTCCATAAATTTTTAATGGTATCATCGGGAGCATATTCATCAACTACGTAGAGCTCTGCGTCGTCATTGTTATTTGAGCTATATACATAGTTAACAAAGCGCCTTATTGATAATTCAAGCTCTGTCTTATTGAGCGAAAAAGCTTTAACCTGCGCCTTATTCATGATATATCTCCTAAATTGTTCCTGGATTTCCCAAAGAAATTAACCGCAACAAATATGCCCAGCTATGCATCCCCACTACTTGTTCTATTCCCTATTATACCCTCATTGGTGGTTGCCGAATATTTCATACTTATTTTCGACACTCTTGCCACAACTTATCCAGGCAAAAATTAAGAAAAATAAACCAGTTATGAAAAGATATATCAGAATCAATATGTATCGGATAATCAGCTAGTAACTTTTTTAACATGATATCTATATCCCTAAAGTGAAGTATTTCATTCATGTCTGATCTGTTAAGCTCCTTTTTCTCTTTTATTTTTTGAGTTTTACAGTCTAAAAGACACATATAACCAAATATGGGAGCATTATTGTCGCTTATCAATTTGTCTTGACTAAATATCATGACTTCATCCACCTGTTCTTGAACCATTAAGCCACATAAAGTTAACAAAGTTTGCCACAAACGTCTAACCATATTATTTTCTTTATCAACGATTAATTGAAGGACGCCATATCCGCCGGGCAGATCATTAGATGATAGATTTGTTTTGACCAAACCTCCTCCATGTTTTGTCCATTTCTTATTGCACTCCAGATTTGATCCTCTTTTCTCAAAGTTATCAGAGCCAACTATCATAAATTGCAAATCAGAAAGCCTTTTCCTGTAATAACTACATCCTTCACCATCAACGGCTTTTTCTTCCAACACTTCTTTTAAATATTGGATTGCATTGTTTTCGTTTTCTGATTCCCCTGATCCTACTTTAGAAAGACACTCTGACATTCCCTGCAAATCTATTTCAAGTGGCAAAAATAGGTCAACAATACGGTGTTTTAGCAAGGACATATAATCAGGGACGTTTTTTTTTAACTCATCGTAAAATTTCCCCAAATTAGTGAGCGTCTCATTTATAAAGTCCCCAGGAGAGCCAGATGTACTATAGGAAGTTAAAATCGGCTGGCAATATTCATTAAAATTATTTAACAAATATTTTGCTTCTTCGCAATTTCCGAATTCATTTACATCATCCCTGATCGGTTGAATCACCATCTCTTCAAAAGGTCTTCCTCCACCAAAGTGAATAGCTACAATAGTATCTTCGTCAACTTTATGGTTTTTTAACTCGTTACACAATTTATACAAAAACTGTTTGAAAGTGTCATTATCGATCTCACCTGCATCATCAGTAAAATTATTAAGCTTTTTATCACCTTTTATAACTACAAGATTAATATCATCATTAAATTCTATCTTATCGTCCTCTATCTTTAATTTTTTTTCGTCAGCTATTTTACTCCATTCCGTCCATTCGGTATCATCCTTTAACTTCGTGAACAATATTATTCTTTTCATAGCTTTTAATTTTTCCCCTTTCTTTTTATCAAATTCATCAAAATCTGGGTTAGTATAAATTTACTGTGTGGCTTTATTCCGATAGTTGACTCAATATTGGCAAAAGGCAAGAACTTAACATTTTCCGGGATGTTAGAGGGCTCACCTCTACCTGAAGTGACTACAATGAATGGTACCTTTGTTTTCAGTTTTTTTATAAGCTCCTCGGCTTTTTCTTTATTTTTACACACCTTATCAAGGATGCCCTGGTGAATTATAAGGAAGTCCAGATCACATTCTTCACAATTTCTTGAAGCATTAATACTTTTGGTGATTTTAATTTCATTTTCAAATGATATTTCCCCGTGCCGTTTAGTTCTTACATTGGGAATTTCATAATTTAAAAATTTTTTAAATATAAAAATCTGACCAGCATCTATATAGTTGTAATAATCAGTCAAAATCGAAGACTGTGCAACCCTTTCGTCAACAATCCCAATTCTTAACAAACCATTTTCAATAGCCTGTAAAAATATTTTCTTTCTCATATAATCATCATTGGGCGGTTTTGCTAATAAAAGAAAATGCTGGGCAACACCTGATAAGCTTTCAAAATATATAGCATTACAGCCTTTTGTCCACTCTCTGTGTCGCGCATATATAATAGCATCGCGTTGCCGTATATCAACTGTATCATTAGGAGCCGGACATTCAAGGTTGTATCCCAGACTGTATGCGTCTTGGTCAAACTCTTTCCATGGTTCATTATAACTGCTATTAAAATTTTGATTTGACCAACCTGCTCTCAAATCTAAAGGCAGTGTCGACGGTTCATAATTCTGATCTAGGCCAAAAGTTTTAAAAATCCCTTTTTTAATATTTTCTTTTTCATTACAGTCTTTGCAGCTGCTTAAAATACTGTTTATTTCATCAGATCCTCGGTCATTAGAAGCATCTGCACCATAGATTTTCATAATTACTTTGAGCTCTTGAGATTTAGAACTATTTCGCCATCCAATCAAGTAATCACACCACTTATTATAAAGATTGATCTTAAATGATTCACACTGTTTTTGTTTGTCATTCTGACAATCACTGCTTCCAAGTTTATTGAAGTCATTATTGCTTAATAACACAATTCTCTTTTTTAAGAAAACATCATTATCTATTGACCGTTTGACATCTTGGTCGTCTGTAATAACAAACAACCTATAAGGAAGATTTTCTATATCTTCATATATATCTGCCTCATTGCAACCATTTGCCCTATTTGCTTTTCCGATATTTGAATTGTTAGTTTGTTTATTTTTCAATTTTTTAATGAATTCATTATTTTTATCATCATAAAAGACTATAAATTCATAATCAACTTCTTCAGGCAATTCGTCCATTAAATAAACACTAAACTTTTTTAACTCATTTTTGTCTACTCCATCAGGTATCGGTAAATGACCAACAATTAAGACTTCTTTTGGCTTATAGATTTTAAATTCGTATCCAAGATGATAGTCACCATCAATACTATCCTTCACAGTGACAGCTTTTATTATATTATCAAGGGTTGATTCGCCACCTTTGCCTATTTCTTCTATCGTTCTTTTCTGAAGATAACCAGCGCAGATTCTCATCTCAGCCATACCCCAGTTTTCTTTTTTTAATCTGCCTGTTTCTATATCTATTAGCGGACTTATAAATATCAAATTCATTTTCTGGTGAAGCGGCAATTCCTGTCCTGCCTTTTCTTTGCTAGGTAACTTTTCATTAACATCCTTACTTATTCTGGAAATATTGTCATGGATGCAAACCTTTACAAATTCATTTTCTGGTTTGTCCTCTAACCTTACAGTTATTTTTAAGTTCTTTATATCTTTTTCCGGGTCCTGAAGGCATGCCCAATTATGCTTAGCACTATTTCTTATGATATCTTCTAAAATTATGTAAAAAGCCTGCTGGCCAATTATCCCTCCTGGGATTGCGACCAGGGAGTCTTTTTTCTGTTCTGCATTGCCATCAAAGCCAGCACTGTTTTTTACGTTCTCAAAGATAACTTCTAATTTTTTATTTACCTTGTTCCTGACCGGGTTATCATATTCATAGGCACTCAAGCCTTCGCTTGATGAAATATAGGTTAAGAGAAGTTTTTGCATATAAAATTGCCTCATTAAGTCTTTATAAAACCAGCATGGATAAGACCATTGAGGAGACTCTGTAGATATCTGAGCTATAAAATCCATTCTGAGCTGTATATATCTATTTAAAACTTGCATATCTATTTGTTTCAAAATCTGGCTTGTAGTTCCAGCGTTAGCTAATATATGACTTCCAATGTTATGGGACATATTCCTACTCATAATCGCAGCTAACGCAGCTCTTAAAGCATTATTTGTATTTTCGTTCAATATACCTTGAAAAAGTGTCTTCGAAAATACGAAATTAATTATTTTCAAATATCGAGAAAAGAACGAATTAAATGCGTCAAAGTTCTTAAAATTCTCAAATTTCAGGCCGAGAGTAAAAGCAATTTCTCCTTTTTCAGATATTTTCATAGGATAATATATAAAAATGTCATAGCCCAATCTCAGATGTAACTCATACATAGCAAAGATCTGATTAAAAGAAGCTCTTATTTTGTCCCTATCAAACTTTTTATTAGCAGGTCCGGTTGCCACTAAACTCTCATAATCATTGGCCATTTTATCTATTACGCCGTACCGCCTTGACTCAGCATAATTAACTATGCCATCACAATTATCGGGTATGTCTAAAGCGCTTAAATCGTCGAAGGTAACTACTTGGTGATAATCGAAAAGGGTCTCTATGTCAGACCATCCTGGCTTTAGTTCTCTAGTAATCAAAAGACTTTTATTTATCTGTGGCAAGATATCTGATATTGTAGGCAATTTCGCAGCTAGGATGTTTTTATTAAGAAATGAGTTTTCTCCTGAAAAACAAAGCTGGTTAAGATGCTGAAAGTTTTCTTTTTGTTTTTCAAAATTCTCATCACTATCGCCAACAAAAAAGTTTTTATTAAGCAGTGCCTCTTTGATACTATAAACCTTCTTGAGCAAAGGTTCTCTAATCGAAATTGTTCCCCAATAATTTCCCGATAGACCTTTGTATTCCGATAGGGCAACTAGATTTTCAAAATAATCATTAAATATTTGCCTGAGCTCAGGCTGAGTTTCTTCCTCGTCGTAGGCTAGCCTTTTGTTCAAGCCAAAATCAAAATATTGGGACGATGATAGAAGCTTTTCCTTTAATTTGTCTTGCACCTTCAGCTTATAGAAGTTTATCTCATAATAGCTTAAATGGGTAAATTCCTGCACCCATCTTCTTTGTAATTCAACTAAATCTTTAATGCCTTCTACCTTAAATGTGGTACCAATTCTCTTAATGAGTTCATCAAAAAAGGGTGAGCCGGGAAAAGGTACAAATACATTGACACCTGCAGATAAAAATAACTTCGGATCAATATTTTTATCAATAAATTTAATAGTCTCATCTATCGTCCCGTAGCTTTCTTCCTTAAGGCCCAGGATAAAGCTTGTTATCAGCTTCTTTCCTTTCTCTTTAGCTAACTTAAAAGCCTCTTCCAAATCATTAGGTGCTATTTCCTTATTACAGCCTTTAAGAATTTCATCGGAACCGCTTTCAGTACCTATGAAAAGAGTATCGAAAGGTTCGATATTACTCTCAATAAAGCCTTTGTCTGCTCTAAAGTAGGCAAGAATGCTTAGGTCGGTGCTACTATTGAGATTTTTTAATTGATCATTATAGGCTTTTTTTATCTCTCTTGCGGCTTCAGGATTTGGGTAATCTGATACATCTCTCAGCAAGATTGGCCTTCCTTTCAAATCATCCTTTGAAATCAACTTTTCTAATACCTTCATCACCTCGCTTGTAACAAATTTCACACTTCGAGTCCTATATTGCTTATCCCATAATGAACAAAATCGACACCAGTCTTGTTGATTAAAATGCCCCGCCCTATGCGGACATCCAAAGGATGATATATAAGGCAAATGAATTAGTCCCTTGTTAGTGCCTTGCCCGCTTTGCAAGCTAACATATTGTGGTTCTTGATATGCATCCAAATATTCTAATAGAGAATATTGAAGTTGATAATCCTCTATTTGAATTGGCAGATTATTTTTATCATTATATTTATGAGACTCCTCTTCGATTAAATCGCTAAACGAACTGTTGTTATGCATACAACTCACAACCTGGGTCAAGCCTTTCTCCCCTCTAAAAGGTATGAAGCAGTCGATATTATACTCAGATAGTAGCTCTTTATATTTATCATATCGTTCTAAATAGGTGGTTACATAGTGCCCCCCCATAATAACTTTAGCATTGGGAAATTTATATTTCATCTCACGTGCACGAGCCAGTGAATCTTCGATATTAAACATATTTACAGAGAAACCAAAAATAGTCTCAGCTTGATTATCATTTTTAATGGCGTCTAACTTTTTCTCATAATAGTTTCTTCCTTCTTTTATATTCAAATCGCAAATATAAACCTCTACCGAGTCTTTGAAGTCGTCATTATTTTTTATGTATGAAGCAAGAGCAATTAGCCCTAGAGGTGGCTCAATGGTGTAATTTGACCAAGATATTTTTGATCCGCACATGATCAAAAAAAGATTAACTTTTTTAGTATTATTGTTCATTTTCGTATTTTCCCTCTAATTTCTTACACATGACTACCCAATAACCGCCAGATTCACTGTCTAAAGGCTTTGGAATGAGACTATTAACTTCAAAACCAAAGTTTTCCAGGCATCTTAGGTTTGGATCAACACCTCTTTCAATATAATTCATGATATTGTTAGTATCTCTACCAGACTCAATTTTGTTAAGTCTGGATAATATCACCACATATTTTAAGCCCAAAAACTTGGCCAGCCTGAGTCTGTAAATAATCATGTCTTTCCAGATTCCATTATTCCTGTACTCGGACAGCACACATCCTGATACTAAATGTAAAGCATTCCCTTTTTTATCAGAAGTCGTTCTAATATCAGCACGAGGAAAATTATCCAGTTTCATCCAATTTTCAAGTGGGCGAATCCTTACATCAGGATAAGGGGTAAAATTGACAACCTGAGAAGTCGCAAATCCTAACATTTTCCCATTTATATCAAAGGCTCCAACGCAACCAGCACTAAAATATCTTAATCTCGAGTAAAGATTGCTTCTTGAAGCCTGAAGATAATGTGGCCAGCAAGCCTTTTCAACTTCCATAACTTTTTCTATGTACTTTGTGCCGATGTTTTTTATAATGACCCTCTTTATTTTGTTCGCATTATCTCCTGGTGTTCCAATAACAAATATGTTAGAAATATATCTATTTCTGGGCTTGAAAACATCTAGATACTTTTTTATTTCCCCATCAGACCTAGGAAAGATCAGCTTGTAATAATCCTTTAAGGCGATGATCTCTTTAGAAATATCCTTTTTATATCCTACCCAGGCAGGCGGATTCAAAACAAAAAATCTTAGTTTCCACTTTTCATTAATCTTGTTGAGCAATTCTAAATAATTTTTGTAGTCGTCATTCAATTTTGTATTAAGTTTCTGGCTTATATTCCCTATTATTAACGACCCTTTTTCAGGATAAGAACAACCGATAGAATAGGAAAGAAAGCCAAATATAGACTTTGGCAATGCATAATCATCCAAACCTTTTAGCAGCTCTGTTATTCCTGATATCCCCAATTCTCCTCCGTTTGCCCAGCTATAATATCTTTTCCCAGGAGGAATGGGGACATACGGGGGATTCGCTATAACATTATTAAACTTGATTCGTTTTAATTTCTTCGTGCTGTAAGGATTGAAGCCGGCCCTTTTATCAACCTTGCAAGGGATAACCATATCTGAGCAGCCATGTTTGTTAATCATGTCCTTTAGCAATTTATAACTTTCCTCATCTTTTTCTGTCGCATAGATCTTTTTGATAATCAGCCTATAATAAGTAGAAAAAAAAATGGAGTAGGTTCCAATTCCTGCAAAGAGATCAGCTAATATCATTTTTTTGTCGAATCTTTTGACATACTCTTCGAAAAGATAGACGCTTTGTAAGAACTGCTCTTTAAATCTACCAGCTGGAAAGATATTCGCAGACTGGCTTTTTATATCATTAAACCCAGAAATAAAATCATTGTAAACAGGTTGGTTCATATCTTACCATTCAACATTTACAATCTTTCCGTCCCTAATAGTCTCTACTTTAAGATCAACGACCCATTCCCCATGATCAGAATAAGTATATTTGCCAGCTATACCTTCATAATCACCAACCTGTTCCAAAGTAGCCTTTATTACTGGACCCGAGGAAGAATCTCTTTCTAAAGCCTTTTTTATTATGTTTAGTGCGTCATATTCAAGAACCGCATTCCATACCGGCTCCGTATTAAATTTGCGTCTAAAAGCAGAAACAAATGCGACTGTTTTTGGATCTGATGATTGGGGATTAAAAGATGGTTCTGTGAAAAAACTGCCTTCCAAAGCGTCTCTGGCAATACTTATAGTTGGTTCAACAGAAAAGTTATAACTCCCCAAAATATATTTATTATAGCCAGATTCCCTTAGTTGCTTCACTATCAAACCATTAGATTTTCCATAACCATACACATAAATTGCTTGGGGATTAGCTTGCAGTATTTTTGTTATAGAAGATCTAAAGTCTGCGCCGTCTTTTTCGAAAGATTCAACCACTGATATAACCCCACCATATTCTTGAAACTTTTGCCGCATGGTTCTCATGGCCGCTTCACCAAACGCATCATTAACATAAAGAATTGCAAGACTCGACAAACCTAACTTATTTTTTGCAAATTTGACCATAGTTTCAGCTTCATGCTTACTTGTCGGAAAATTGCGGAAGACCCAGTTACTTAAAGATGTTATTTCCGGATGGCCACAGTTAGCGAAAAGAACAACCTCTTTTTGGATTGATAAAGGATAAATGGCCATGCTCGGTCCACTCATTACTGTCAGTATTAGAGGGACTTTATCAATATCGGCAAGTTTGTTAAAGGCTGTTACTGTCAATTTTTGATCATTCTTATCGTCTTCATATTTTATGATGAGTGACTTATTATTTATGCCCCCAGAGTTGTTGATTTCTTCCACAGCCAGATCAAGTCCCATTTTATGTTGCTGCCCAATTTCCGATCCGGTGCCGGTAAGCGGTAGTATGGCACCTATCTCCATGACCTGGGTCTCCTTAGCAGCCTTACAAAATATTTGCGAGCCAGCAATTAACAAAAGCATAATAACGAGACTAAAGATATTTTTAAGTTTCCTCATCAGACACTCCAGATATCTAGGTTTTTAATATGATTAACTAATATTTGAACCGAAAAATGCACTTTCGAGAACCCTTTCTTTTAATAAATCAATGGAATTATCGGAAGAAAATTCTATTTTCCCGCCAGACATGATAATAGTCTTTTCAGCTATTTTTAACGCCGCGCCTACGTTCTGTTCGACCAGGAGGACAGTCGTTTTCCAGGCCGCGTTAATCTCCCTGATTTTTTCCATCGTATCCTTGACATAGCGAGGGGAAAGGCCGGCTGATGGCTCGTCAAGTAACAAAACCTGTGGCTTCTTGATTAAAATCATAGCCAATGCCAGGGCCTGACGCTCGCCTCCTGAAATAAGCCCAACTCTCCTGTCTAAGAGTCCTTTTAGATTATCAAATATTGTTAAAACTTCTTCAACTCTTTTTTCTTTTTCTTCCTGACTTAACCCCAGTGCCCC